>CALDLA010000001.1 GCA_937898415.1 uncultured Prevotellaceae bacterium
CTATCCAAATTGAGAATATATCCGAAGCTTTATACCTGAAGTATCATCATTTATTTCAGTTCTTTTGCAGGCCACCCGTGATCTTGGTACTTGGTGGCAGAAAGATTGTGGTCGCGTACGAATGCCCGAAGCACATCATGCCTGAGGCTCTCATGCTCATCGCCATCGCTGTGGTGGATCTGGAACGCTTCGAAATATTCTCCGAAGATGCGCTTGGCACTGGGCTGGAAACGGGAGCCGTCCTCAACCTGTCCGAAGTCTGACACATAGAAGTATTCACCCATCTGGCAAATGTGCATCAGGCCGGGATGACTGCCGCCAGAGACGCATTTCAGCGTGTCGCCTTCCTGTTTGTAGTTGTACACCCAGAAATCGCCCCAGATACGGATGTCTGTGGAATCACTGCCATCGACGGCCACCTCTTGATAGACGGGTACGCTGAATTCGCCCTTAGCATAGTGGCCGGCAATCTGTTCTGCCAAATAGCGCTCGACGGCTGCGTAGTAATCTTTCACCTCCTCGTTCACCATCACAATGGTCTTGTCGGCAAACTTCTTGTCGAGGATGATGAGCGAGAGGGGTTGTATGCTGTATGATTGTGCTTCGCCCTCTTTGGCATCATAGAAGTAGAAAAGCGTGTCGCCCTTCTCTTCAAGTCTGTCTGGAGTGATCTCCGTGGCGAGATTCGTTACAGGCAGGACGACGGCCAGCACGAACTGCTTGGTGAAGTCAATCTCCGTTGGCTTTCCATCGTTGCCCATCGTCGTAGCCATGCCGAATAGCTTGCCGAACTCCTCCGCCGTCGTAATCTTCGGACTCGCAGGAATCTCCTGATCATTTTTATAGAAGTAGTTCTTGGCCACCTCAAAGGCCACCTCATTACTTGCTTCGTCGCCCTCAGCAGGAGCGACTGCTTGTTTGTTTCCACATGCTGCCACAATAATCATGGCAGCGAAAGCGAGCGGTGGAAGAATCCACGGCTTTAATCTAATACTCTTCATATTAATAATGTTTGAAATAGTGGTGCAAAGTTACGATAATATTTGGATTCTTCCTCATTTATTTTCAAACTTTGCAATCTAAAATGGTATTATAATAAAGGCATAGCGTTAATTCTTGTAGATTTTTTCAGAACAATTGCTGTGAATGTGCGAAATTATTCGTACCTTTACAGCTGTTTTAGAAATATCAGGCATGAGAAAGAATAAGGTGATAATAAATCTAAACTAAAAAATGATGAACAATTCGATTAAGAGAGAGCAAAGCCAAGCGGGCTTGAGCTTTGCCGAACGTGAGAACCAAAGGTCGGCGGCCGGAGGGAAAGCCAATTTTCGACCGCAGGTCAAAAGAAAATTACTTTCATTGCTCGTGCTGCTCTTGACGGCAGTTACAGGCGCATGGGCACAGACGTATGACAATACGGTGAACATCAACACCCATGAAGGCGATGTGGTGGTGCCGGAAGGTAAGCACTGGCTCATCACGGGTACTGGCGTTGGAACGACGAACACCATCACTATTGGCCCAAACGCCACGGTGACGTTGAGCGGCGTGAATATCAACAGCAGCAGCAACTCCTGCATCCAGTGTGAAATCTACAGCAACGCCACCATCATCCTGGCCGACGGAACGACGAACACACTGACCAGCACGGGTAAATGGTGTGCCGCCATCCAAGTTGGCTGCGGCACCAACGACCACGAATCGAAGCTGACCATCCAAGGCTCTGGCAGTTTGAATGCAACGGGCGGCACTTATGGCGCCGGCATCGGCAGCAATGGTTCAACCACCTGCGGTAATATCGTGATTCTGGGCGGCGACATCACCGCTACGGGCAGCCAATATGGCGCTGGCATCGGTGCCGGTAATTATGGAAGTTGTGGCAACATCACCATCAGCGGTGGCACCGTCGACGCAAAGGGCGGCCAATATGCCGCTGGCATCGGCGCGACTGTTATTGGACATTGCGGCAACATCACCATCAGCGGCGGCACCGTCTACGCAAAGGGCGGTGAGGGTGCCGCAGGCATCGGCGGCGGTCAACCTGATACAAATGCAAATGGATATTGTGGCAACATCACCATCAGCGGCGGCACCGTCGACGCAAAGGGCGGCCTATATGGCGCTGGCATCGGAGCTGGTAATATTGGACAATGTAACAACATCACCATCAACGGCGGCACCGTCTACGCAAAGGCCGGCTCTAATGCCGCTGGCATCGGCGGCGGCCAAGGCCAGACGAGTACTAATAATGGAAATTGCGGCAACATCACCATCAACGGCGGCTTAGTCTCCGTTACCGACAAAGGTGCGGTTTGCATCGGAAGTGGTCAGTATTCTACGTGTGGCGCAATCACCATTACCGACGGCTCATTCCGCCTAACGAATAGCAATAATCATACTCACGATTTCATTGGTGGCAACTGCGGCACGGTGACTATCGACGGTGTGAAGAATGCAGACGAGAATAGCACGTTCACGCATTTTAAGTCCGATTTCATATCCACGTCCACGGTTTGGATACTGACGCGCGACCTCTACGACGTGACGGCCAATCTGGCAGATGGCGCCTACTGGAGTACGTTCTACAGCGAATCAGGCAATTATCAGGCTCCCGAGGGAACGCAGGTGTTTGCTGTCAACCTCAATGGCAAGGAGATTACGATGACCGAAATCCCTGACCGCATCGCGAAGAAAGGCGAGGGCGTGGTGCTGAGGCAAGCAACGGAAAGCGTCGCCGCCACCACCACTATCGAAATGACGCTGTCGTTGGAAGCTACTGGCAACTTCAGCACCAACAGCCTGAAGGGCACGACAATCAGCATCCCGAATCCGGGCAATGCCTACGTGCTGGGCTATAAGGAAGATGCGGGCGTGGGCTTCTACAAGCTTTCGGGCGTAACCATCGGCGCCAACAAGGCTTACCTGACGTATGACGGCCCCGTTCCCGCCCGCGGATTCTTCGGCTTCGACGACGCTACGGGCATCGAGATGCCGACGGTTGAGAGCAACGACGACGCTGACGCTGTGGTCTACGACCTGCAGGGCCGCCGCGTCAGCCAGCCTGCGAAGGGTCTGTATATTGTAAAGGGAAAGAAGGTAATCATCAAGTAATGAAAGGAGGACACAACTATGGCAAAGAAAGCATATATGGAGCCCGCGATGCGGGTGGTAAGGATTCAGCAGCAGCATATCATCTGCGTAAGCAAGAACCAGTACGGCGTGAACAAGCAGCTGCAAAGCGGTGAGGTAAGCAGCGCCTGGAGCCGTGGCACCAGCGGCTGGGACGACGACGAGGAGTAAAAAGATACTGCCTCCAGACTGCGACGGCCAGATCAGCCGCTTGCGAGGAAGAAAAATTAAGAGACTACCGCCAGATTCTGGCTCGCAAGGGCGGCTCGGGCGGCGGCAACAGTGAAACGATTGAATAGCTATACTTATGGAAGGATTGAAGATTCTCATGATTGGGGGCACCGGCACGATCAGCAGTGCCATTACCCGACAGTTGGCGGAGAGCGGACACGAGCTGTGGCTGCTGAACCGTGGCACGCGCAAGCAAGAAGTGCCAGGGAGTGTGAAACAAGTGATTGCCGACATCGACGACACGGACAGCGTGCTCGCCGGTCTGGCTGGCGAGACCTTCGACGCCGTCTGCGAGTTCATCGGCTTCGTGCCGGAGCAGGTGGAGCGCGACATCCGGCTGTTCCGCGGACGCACGCGGCAGTACGTCTATATCTCGTCGGCCTCGGCGTACGCGAAGCCGGTGCGCAGCCCGTACATCACCGAGGGCACCGCGCTGGCGAATCCCCACTGGCAGTACTCGCGCAACAAGATTGCCTGCGAGGAGCTGCTGATGCGGGAGTACCGCGACAACGGATTCCCCGTGACCATCGTCCGTCCATCGCACACCTACTGCGAGCGCGGCGTGCCCGTCAGTATCCACGGCCCGAAAGGCAGCTGGCCTGTGCTGAAGCGGATGCTGGAGGGCAAGCCCGTGCTGGTGCATGGCGACGGCTCTTCGCTGTGGACGCTGACGTGGAACGAGGACTTCGCCCGCGGCTTCATCGGCCTGCTGGGCAATCCGAAGGCCATCGGCGAGGCTTTCCAGATTATGAGCGACGAGCAGCTGACGTGGGACCAGATCTATGAGTGCGTCGGCCAAGCCCTCGCCGCCGCCTCTCCATCTGCCGCCAGCTCGTGCTCGGCGGTTTTCCCGCCGAGGCTCTATCACGTCGCCTCCGACTTCCTGGCCGCCGTCTGCCCCGCCGACTACGACCTGGAGGGCAACCTCATCGGCGACAAAGCGGCAACGGTTATCTTCGACTGCACGAAACTGAAGCGCGCCGTCCCCGGATTCCAGGCTACGACGCGCTTCGACGAGGGCGTCCGCCGCTGCGTCAACTATATCCTCGCGCATCCGGAACTGCAAGTGGAAGACCCCGAGTTCGACCAGTGGTGCGACAAGGTCATCGAGGCGCAAGAGCAGGCTAAGAAGATGATATAAACTATCAGCTTATTATTTGTGGCGTTATTTATGATTGTTTAGATTGTGGCGAAGATTACCTCCAAGCCCGTCACCATGATGCACGAAGTCACTTATGTTCACCGATGATCTTCTCCATCCAAATCATATCGTACCAACGTCCGAATTTCTTTCCGCATAGGTGGAAATGTGCCACCTTTTTGTAGCCAAGTTGCTCATGGAAGCGGACGCTGTCCTGCGTCAGATATTCATCCTCGGTCTCGATGAAAGAGATACAGGCATTCATATTGAGGATGCCCTGAGCTTTCAGCCGTTGTTCGAGGGCTTCATGGAGCTGGCGGCCAATTCCGCAACGCTTCATACTCTGGTCAACATAGATGGATGTCTCAACCGCCCATTGATAGGCATCCCTCGGCTTGAATGCACTGGCATAGGTATAACCAATGATTTTTCCATCTGCCTCAGCCACAATCCAAGGATATTTCTGCTTGACGGTCTCGATACGTCTGCGAAACTCCTCTTCCGACGGCACTTTATATTCGAATGTCACCGCCGTCCGCTCCACGTATGGAGCATAAATGGCCTGAATAGCCTTTGCATCAGCCACTTCAGCTTCTCTTATTTTCATACCATATTTCCCTTACAGGTACGTTACAGTTTCCTCTATCGGCTTGCGGCTGTTGTGATTGGCAAGCGGCCCTGCACCTTCTGCTGGATAGCCGAGGGCGAGACAGGTCAGAATCTCTTCGTTCGCTGGCAACTGGAATGCTTCAGCCATCTTGTCGGGGTCGAAGAAGTTCACCCAGCAGCTATCCACATCCACACTCTTTGCGCAGAGCATCATGTGAGTGGTCACAATGGTGGCGTCCTCAATGCCAGAGTCGTACTTCTGGCCGGGATAGGTAAACACGTTGTTCTTGTCGAAGGCCACGATGAGCATGGTTGGCGCACCGTATCGACAAGGTGTCAGCGCATCGACTTTGGCCAGTCCTTCTGCCGACTGCACCACGTAGACGTGCTGTTCCTGCAGGTTCTTGGCTGTCGGAGCCAAACGTCCTGCCTCCAGAATGCTGTCAAGCTGTTCCTTACTGATCTGACGCGAGTCAAACTTCTTGCAGGAGTACCTGCTTCTTGCTAATTCTAAGAAATCCATAATCTTTTTTATTTTAGTTTTGTGTTATTATTCAGCCTTACCACCAAACTCATTATATGACAAGTTCTCAGGCTTCCACTTGTCCTTTGGTGTAGGTTGTTCTGCTGGATGGCCTACGGCGATGACGCACAGAGGAACGATGGCCTCAGGCAACTTCAACACCTTAGAAACTTCAGCCACGCGGTCATCGGTCGGATAGCAGCCTGTCCATACGGCTCCGAGTCCGAGGGCATGGGCTGCAAGGAGAATGTTCTCAGTGGCTGCCGAGCAGTCCTGAATCCAATAGTCTTGCGCCTTGCCCTGCATCGCCTTATCCAGATTGCCACATACTATAATGGCCACACCTGCCTGCTTAATCATGCCTCTGCGACCAGCAAGTTCTGCCAGTTTCTCCTTGTTGGTGACTGCTACGAAATGCCAAGGTTGCTTGTTTGCAGCTGTGGGAGCAGCCATGCCTGCACGAAGCATCGTCTCAATATCAGCCTTTGAAACGGACTCATTGGTGTACTGTCGGATGCTGGTGCGCGTCATGATACTGCTCAGTACGGGATTCACCTCCATCTGGATAGCGGCCTCAATATCACTCATTTTGTCCGTCGGCTCATAGCGTTTTAATACACGACCATCGCGACTGACGAGGAACTTGGTGAAGTTCCACTTGATGTCACTCTTCTTATCGAAATCGGCATCACGCTTACGGAGCATGTCGTCCATGAACTTGCCTTGCTGGTCGTTGGTGTCAAATCCGCCGAAACCCTTCTGTGCTTTCAAGAAGGTGTAGAGTGGATGCTCGTTGGATCCATTCACATCAATCTTGTCGAATTGTGGGAATTGGATGTCGAAGTTGGCTGTACAGAACGAGTGAATCTCCTGAATCGTGCCAGGAGCCTGCTCTCCGAACTGGTTGCAAGGGAAGTCGAGAATCTCGAAGCCCTGAGCGTGATACTTCTGGTAGAGTGGCTCCAAGTCTTTATACTGTGGCGTGAATCCGCATCGGGTAGCGGTGTTCACTATCAGCAATACCTTGCCCTTGTAATCAGAGAGCGAGACCTCCTGTCCTACGTCATCCTTTACCTTGAAATCATAAATGCTCTGTGCCGAAATGGTCAGCACGCCCATCATTGCCATGAGGCTTACAATAAATCTTTTCATATCAGTTTAGTTTTTAAATAAATAAAATTAGTACCATTTGTATCTTCGAGTCTAATGACTACTCCTTTAATTATCAATCACTTACAGATAAGCAAAACTTTAATAGGTAACGGTTTAGAAACTTCCTGTCTGCGTCGTTCTGCTTTGTTTCAATATGTCAAATATCTGATGCAAAGGTAATCATTTTCCTCGAAATCACCAAATAATTCTTCAGTATTCTCATACAATGACATCTCACAAAACTGCTGTCCCACCTTATTATATTTATGGGACAGATGTTTTGACCGCTGTCAATCGTGCCAATGTTAACGTGTCGTCAGACCGACATCTTTGGCACGACCTTGTTCGTAGATATAATCTTTATCTCGATAAAGTGACTATGGTTTTTATTGACTTTGAGAGAATCTCCAGATTGTTTGGGCGTAACTACTCAGTCCTCATTACAGCTTCAGTAATCAGCAGTTGGATGCCGTTAATAAAAGCTAATGGGCATCGGATAAGGAATAGTCTTATGATGCGGGCAACAGCATCCAGAAGCATCTAACCGGCTGTCTTTCAGTACATTTTATTATTCATTCAATTAGAATCAGCCTGTTCTAAGAAGGTAAGACATAGGGGGGTACAGCCTACGGAAGTGCCATTTTCATTGCGCTTCACTAGTGTCCACGAAAATCCATTAACAATTCTCTGAAATACCAATAAATAGAAGGCTTTTGAGCATTTTGAGTTACGTGTACATTTATTTTAGTACCTTTGGGGGCTACTATCAAAATGTAAGTATACGGTTTACAAAATGTCACAAGGCCAATACGTGTTCACTCAGTTATGCAGTTTCCTTCCAAAGCGTATCTTCGACTGTCTGGTAGACAAGTACGAGGGAAACAAGTGGGTAAAATCCTTTACATGCTGGCATCATCTTCTCATAATGGTGTTCGGTCAGTTGTCAAATCGCAAGAGCATGCGTGACCTCATTGTCACCCTCAATGCGCACCGCTCCAAATTCTACCGCCTCGGTCTTGGCAAGAGCGTCACGCGCAGCAATCTTTCCAAAGCGAACGAAATGCGCGAGGCCAGGATATTCAAAGAGTATGCTGACAGGCTCATTGACATAGCTCGCAGGAAGCGTGACGGTCTGAAGGAGTTCTTTGTCAAGAACAAGGTGTTTGCGTTTGATTCCACCACCATTTCGCTCTGCCTGTCCGTCTATTGGTGGACGAAGCTGCATCACGGCAAAGGCGGTGTGAAGGCTCATACCCTGTATGACGTGAAGACGGATGTTCCTGCGTTTGTAATCGTCACGGATGCCAGTGTCCATGACTCTCAGGTAATGGGTGATATACCCTACGAAGCCGATGCCATATACATTTTCGACCGTGCCTATATGGACACAGGGCAGCTTTATGCAATAGCCCTGCTGAAGGCATTCTTCGTGGTCAGGGAAAAGCATAAGATGAAGTTCGACGTCATTGAAGACAAACACTACAACAATCCTGCTACGGGCATTATGGCAGACCAAATTGTAAGGCTCTCGGGGGCGAAGACAAAGAACAAATATCCGGAAGCCATCAGACGTATCATCTATTACGACAGTATTGGCAATAGGACCTTCATCTTCTATACCAACAACACTGATCTCTCTGCTGAAGATATTGCTGAGCTGTATAAGAACAGGTGGAGCGTAGAGCTTTTCTTCAAATGGCTGAAGCAGCACCTGCATGTCAAGGAATTCTACGGAACAAGCGAAAATGCCGTCAACATACAAATATACTCTGCCATTATCACCTATTGCCTTGTTGCCATCGTGGGCTGTGAGCTGCATCTGAAGATGAGCACCTATGAACTGCTACGCATCGTCGGAGTATCTTTATTTGACAAAACACCATTGCGGGAACTATTGAAGGATGAGCCTGAGGAGGATGCCAACGGCAATGACCAGCAACTATGGCTTGAGTTCGAAGACTGAGCCAACTATCAAAATGTCACTTTTGAAAATGTTAATGGATTTTAATGGACACTAGTGATCCCAAATCATCACCGCTAATGGCAAAATAATCGCCAAATGGAGGGGCTGATTGGAAAATTTAGCATCCAAAACAATTAGTTGCGGATTTTAGGCAAATTATTAATTTCCTAGAGGGTAGAAAAAGTTCCTAAAATTAGACGTTTTTTAATAAACTTAAAAAGCGTAATTCATTGATAATAAGGTAGTTGTACTTTTGTTGATAATTTAAAATTTGTTTTTTAAGAAATTTGTAACTAATTGATTTTCAACACGTTAGATGCTTCTATTTTCCCACGCAGAATCTACTTTCCGACGCAGAATGTAAAATCTGCAAATATAAGTCGCTGATAATCAGTGTATATGCCTCCAATTGCAGGGGACAGATACTATGCCGAGGGACGGAGGAGGGACGGAAATATGACTGCCTTCAAAAAAAGAAAATGCAAACATCTGCAAAATCGATTTTCCAGTTCTTTGCACGTTTATACTTTTTAACACGGATTTTTGCACATTTTTGCAATCGTTGTGAAGCGAGGTAACTACTCAGTCCTCATTACAGCTTCAGTAATCAGCAGTTGGATGCCGTTA
>CALDLA010000002.1 GCA_937898415.1 uncultured Prevotellaceae bacterium
CGGGCTTATGACCAGTGTTAATATTTTAAGATTATATTTACCGAACTATTGTTATGTCGTAAGCGTCATAAAGGAGCAATCCTTTATATTCGTCATCATAACACAATTCTTTTATGGCAGCACTTATACTTGTAACCTGATAGCCTGAAGGGTGAGGATTACCATATATACGCTGGGCTAACAGTGTTGGGTTGGCATGTACATGACCAACCTGTCCAAAAAAATCGAGCATAAACGTTTTCTTATCCTCCATAACGTAATTGTTTACGACTTCGTCATTATACATTTCCTGAAGGTGCATAATAATGAATAATTGAAGCCTATTTAGTGGCATACGTTCACCGTGCTTATCGTAAAAACAGACAGGATTCAAATTTTTCTCTTTCGCCAATGAGACATAATGGTCTCGACTTGACTCATCAAGTTTATCAAAGAGAGTTGAAACCTTGTCTCTGGCAGCATTGAGAATGGCGATAGATGTGCAAGGACTGGTTACTACTTGCCTGGGGCATCTCTGATATCCTTGGAGCTTTTTCATTTCTTCCATGTTACTTTCCTTTTATTCTCCAAATAATGATATTGATGAACGATTTTGGTAACTCTTTGGTGCTGCAGAACCATTGATTTCTTCGGAAGTTGCATCACCTCTATCCAGAATACGGCCGATATTACCTTCAAACGGGAATGTGGCGGTAAAGCCACTGGCAAAGCCACGACGCTTCAGAATCTTGGCGAAGATGGCCGAGGAATTGTATTCCTTCGTACCTTGGTAGTCAGCAATCTCCTTATTTTTCTCTGGAGAGCCTTGATCCTCTGTCTTCTGACAGTTCCAAAGGGCAACAATGGTATTAGCAATACGCTCGATGTCACCGGCCTCGCCGATTTTAGTCGGCAGCAAGTCCTTTGCAGACTTTACCTGACGGTTGAACTGCGCACCGAAGATGATGGGCAAACCATACTTCTCATCGACGGCCAGATCCTTCAGGCTGATGCAGATTTCCTTCAACTCATCCTCTCTGGAGCGGTACTTGCTCCTGATGGGCGCATTGAGCAGTTGTACATAGTCGATGAATGCAATGTCACAGAGCCCTTTCCGACGCATTTCGACAATGTACGAGCCTAATGTGTCAACGGAAAATTCAACATACTGAATATTGAGTCGGCCTTCGTCAACCAACTTATAGAACTCGTTTTCCTTCTCGGTAAACTCGACCATTGCCTGCTTGTTTTCTAAGAAATGACGATAGTCGTCATACTCGCTCCTGCTGACCTTCAGCAGATTGGTCAGGTTACCGTTGGCAATGGTGTGGTTCGTGATGATGTTGCGGTTGTTCTCGCCAAGCGGAACCTTCGCATAGGTATTGAGCATATTCACGTATATGCTCTCCAAGGCTTCCTCATAACTTATAAGCAATACTTTCTTTTCTGGGTATGCCTGACATACTCTCAGGGCAAGGTTAATGAGGATGGTGGTCTTACAGCGACCTGTAGCGGCCACAATGAAGGTGAGAGCTTTCGGAGGAATCATCAGTTCTTCTTTTCCAAAGTGATAGCCGGTGGAGAGGTTCTGACCTCTCGCAACCAACAACTCGCGAATACGCTCCTTATTGGCTCCCTTGAAAAATGGTGAGAAACAGCTGAAGGCCATTGCATCGGCATCGACTTTCAACTGTTCGATGCTGCTGATAGCTTCATTTATATCAGCGGTAGAATCGGTACAGTCATTGGCAAGCATCTGAGCCATTGCCTGTGCCTTACGACGCAGGGCGAGGTCACGGAGAATGCGCACATGCTCATAGAAGTTGGCTTCCTGACCGAAGTGCCAGTTTGTTCTGGTAATAACATCAGCAGGTTCAATACCACGAATACCATCCCTGTTAACCTTATCCATGATGGTGATAGCGTCTGGAGCCTTACGCTCATTCACTATCATGTCTTTAATAACATCAAAGAGGGTGGCGTTCTGCTGATCATAGAAGAGGTCGCGCGTCAAACGGGCCTCGAAAAAGGCATCAAAGTTGCCTGTTCCACATGACCAGACAAGAGTGCCAAGGACTGCAACTTCAACATTATCATCGTGAAGAATGAACTCCTTTTTCTGCGCTTTTTCGTTTCGTTGTGCCATAATAGAATCACTTTACATTTGCTACACCATTGAGATAGGCTTCTTTTAGCCCCTCGCGCACAAAAAGGATGCGTCCTTGCTTTTTGTTACCCTGCTTCACATGGGGCAGGCGATCTTTTATCTTACGAACGTAATCCTCAGAAAGATTCAGTTCCATGGCAGCAGCCTTCACGGAAATCAAGTCGGGTTCTGGCTCTTACTCCTCTACCTTTCGCATTTCCTTCACAACTTCCTTAGCCAACAGCTTGATGAATTTTGGATCATATTCAAATCTATACATAGCAGATATTTTATTTTTTCCGCAAAAATACGCTAAAACATCAAAATGGAGGGTCTTGCAAAAAATAAAGTCGTATATTAACGTTTTCACGACGTAACTACTCAGTCATGTGTCTATGACTTCTTAGGTGGTACCAAGCGTACCTCC
>CALDLA010000003.1 GCA_937898415.1 uncultured Prevotellaceae bacterium
CAATTTATTAATAAATAACGTGCTATTTATTAATAAATGACATCCTGCTCCAATTATGATGGGTTGCCGGGTGAATGAACATATGTCGCCGGGTCAAAGAATATAGGTGATTCGTTTTTTGCCTATACACAAAATCAAACGGCAAAAAAGAGCGTGCCTATCTTTGCACCGACAGAATCCGCCACGCTTCCCGTAGAACAGCGAACCAGGGCGGGTCTTTTATTTATATACGTTATGAACATCTATACAAAACAGCCACTAAGCATTGATGACCAGATTGCCAAACTCAAGTTGCTTGGTCTGATTATTGCTGACGAAGACAAATGGCATTGCATCATCATCATTCCAGTCTAGTTTGACCTTTGCAGGGAGTAACCACTTCCAAAAGCGATGATATACCCTAACCTTTATAGGATTTACAATCCCGTAACCATTAGAGGTGAATTTGAATTTGCATTGTGCCAGCCTAATCATGCTTCATTAATCACTACTCGCCAACGTACTCTTCCTCGTTGGCATACAGGGTACGGAACATACGAAGTGTGTCTTTATATGGTTTGCGAACCTCGTTGGCTGTAAATCCACATCGTTGGTAAAAGCCTACTGCACTGTATTCACTGGTAGCTAAAGCCTCAACAGTCAGGAACTGACATCCTGCAAATGTCTGAGAGCGGGCTTGCTCTGCAATGGTATCTACTAAAAGATGTCCCACACCTTGTCCCCGCCACTTTTCTTGGACAGCAAGATAAGCAATATCAAGTGCGGGATACCGTGGCTTTGAATAGAATGTGTCCTTGTAGTTCCAATCTACGTCTGGTGTTCCTGTAGATGATATTCCCGCCTCAAGTTCTTCCTTGTCATCTGAATCAAGGTCGAGAGAGTCAAAGCTTAAGGCAAATACTGCCACAACCTCATCTTGATATGTTACCACATAAGCGGCACAATAATGGTTCTCAACGCTCATGCGGAAATCATTACGAATAAAAATGTCCATTGACTCGACGCCTGAGCAAAACGTTTCGAGGCAATGGAAATCATGGAGTGGCTTAACCCGCAATTCTTGAAGAAATGAGTTTACTTGTCCTCCCATACAATCTTCCATCTCTTGCGGGCTTCACGTCCCCTGCGAATGGCATCCTTTTCCTCTGGAGTCAGGTTGCCAGTCGTTGCACGCCATAATGCAGCCCGAATTTTCCTAGAAAACTCAGGGGTAATCGGCTCTCTTGGTGAATTAACTCCTAACATAACTACGTCCTCCAAATTATATAATGTCTCTTATCGGTTGCAAATATAGCTCTTTTTTTCTATAAAACAATGATTTTTACCAAAAATCGCATAAATATTTGCTCATTTCAATTATAATGTGTACTTTTGTCCTCGACAACGAGTCATGAAACGGCTGATGACTCGGCGTCTGGAGTTCTTTGAGTGCAATTTAGGAATCATCGGGACAGGTACTTGATTTATTTATAACTAGATACTACGAAGAATGAAAAAGGTAATATCTTTAATAACTTTGGCACTTCTGCAAATCAGTTGTTTTGCAGTAAACGTTGAGACAACGGTCAATCTCAATGTGTACTATCCAGAGTACACGAAGATTGATCTTGTTTGTGACCAGATGCCGAAGGCTTCACAGAAGGATGTTGAGTTTTGTTGCGAGGCGACTTTTACTGGAGAGTTGCTAAATGAGTTCAAGCATTCGAACATTGCGGATAACCATATCTGCAATGGGGTGATGAAGAAGGGCTATCGTTGTAAGGCTAATACAGGAGGATTCGTCTGGGGCAAAGGCAAATGGAAGTTTATGAGGAAGGCTGACTATCCCACAGAAGCAAATGGATGGAATATGGGATTCTGCCAGTTGCTGATTATCAAGGATGGCGCAGTCAGAGCTATTGGCACAAAGATGAAGAATAACAGGAACATCTATCGGGCATTGTGCGAGAAGGATGGTAAGTTGTGTATCATTGAGTCAAAGAAGGTGATGACATACGAGTTCTTTGTGAAGTGCCTAAGTGCCTATAAGGTTACTCACGCTCTCTATTTAGATATGGGCAGAGGCTGGAACTATGCATGGTATCAAGACAAAGAAGGGAAGGTAAAAGAGATCTTCCCTGAGAGCAAACTGGCTACAAGTTACAAGTATCGGACTAATTGGATTACGTTTTATAAGTGACAAAAAGTGACAAAATGCGATAAAAAGGATAGAAAGTAGCAATATACGGAATATAATCATTAATTTTGCAAGCGATATGGCAAAACGTAGAGAAATAAGAAACAGTACGGCAGAGTTCCTAATCTTTCAGATAGAGGGGAAAGAACAGGGGGTAGAGGTATACTATAAGGACAAGACCGTTTGGTGTACCCAGAAGGCGATGGGTATGTTGTTCGACTGTACATCAGACAATATAAGTGTGCATTTGCAGAACATCTATGATACGGATGAATTAAAAAAAGAGGCAACTACCGAGAAAATTTCGGTAGTTCGACGTGAGGGTAACAGAGATGTCAACCGTACGCTTCAGTTTTACAACCTCGATGCCATCATCAGCGTGGGATATCGTGTCAATAGCATAAGGGCTACTCAGTTCCGCCAGTGGGCCACAAGTGTACTGCGAGAATATGCCATTCGTGGTTATGTGCTGGATAGAAAACGTATGGAGAATGGCACGTTCTTGGATGAAGACTACTTCGAGCACCTGTTAGCAGAGATTCGCGAAATTCGTCTGTCAGAACGACGGTTCTATCAGAAACTGACAGACATCTATGCGACAGCTATTGATTACAATCGCGATGCACCCACAACAAGACTCTTCTTCAAAATGATGCAGAATAAGATGCACTATGCCGTACATGGCCGAACTGCCGCTGAGTTGATTGTGGAGCGTGCTGATGCTGAACAAGAACACATGGGGTTGACAAGCTGGGAGAATGCACCTGATGGCAAAATTGTCAAGACAGATGTGTCGATTGCCAAGAACTACCTAAAAGAGGTTGAACTGGCAGACATGGGCCAGTTGGTGAATGGTGTACTGGAATTGGCAGAACGTATGGCTAAGCGCCATATTCCTATGACAATGGAGGATTGGGCCAAACAGATTGATACCATCTTGGCGGCTGGTGGTAATGAAGTGCTGCAAACGGCAGGTTCAGTAACAGCTGAAGAAGCCAAAGAACATGCCGAGACAGAATTTGAGAAGTACCGCATCGTTCAAGATCGTTTGTTCCAGAGCGACTTTGACAAGTATTTGGGTGAGTTACCTTTTGATGGCGAATAATTGGCTATCCATTTGGAGGATTCAGATAAATTGATTATCTTTGCACCCGAAGTTGAGTCATAAAACGGCTGGTGGCCCATCTTCGGGTGTTCTTCGACAAGCGAAGCGGCAAAGCCGAGCGCATTGAGCAATTTATAGCAGAATGCGGAATTGAGTACGGTCTCCAATTCGTAACCCGCTTTCTCTTCAATTCCCCAGACTGCCTTTATATAAAGAAAAGCCGAGAATTCTTACAAAAGTTACGAAAAGATTTTGATACCTGTCGCAGTTTGAACCGAAAATCATCAGTTTCTACATTTAATCTGGACCACTCTGGATCACCTCTGGACCAGTAAGTGATGGAAGATCTTATAAGGATATTGACTTCAGGTCTGCTGCTCCGAAAAAACCGTTTATTAATAAATAGCATGCAATTTATTAATAAATAACGTGC
>CALDLA010000004.1 GCA_937898415.1 uncultured Prevotellaceae bacterium
CAGAACAGATATTATAGCCATAATGGTTACTTTTCTGGTGTTTTTAATCATTTCATTACTTATGTTTAAATTATATGACACAAAAGAAGTTCTTAAAGGACAAAAGGTATAATAGCAATAGTCGCTGGAATAAGAATGTCAAATAATTGAATTTCCCCATTGCCCAATGAAAAAGGAGGTTGAACTCCACCAAACGCTCTGGGATTGTTATATTCATTCTTATATCCTCTAAAGGTATCCTTACTAAAATAATTGTAGGTATTAACATGGCCTCCTGTCATCATATACTCCTGTTTATATGCATAGCTTTCCTTTCCATAATACTTATCAAAATAACTCGCTCCCTTATTGCTGGCATCTATTTCAAACCATCTATCATCATGTTTCCCACTACCAAATCCTAATGTACTCATAAAACTTGGAATCCCTGAATCACTGGGACAGGTTTTTGATTCTACGATTCTCGGCATAAAGGTATAAGCACTTCTCGCTCTCATATTACGAACGGATTATATGTTCATTTATTGCAGGAAAAATCAAAAACCTGTCCCCATGATTCATCACCTTCCCCTGACTATATCCGTAGTAAAAAATGAAGCATCGTCTATTATCATGTCGTGATTGGGATCTAATGATCCAATATAGGAATTAAAGTGCATCTGCTCAGGTGCCACTGCCCTATATCTGTTCCCAGTCCACATTGTCGGCAAATTATTGATGCCGACTATGGCGTCAAACGAATTAATGTCCTTAAAGGTACAGGTCATGGTTAGTGCAACTTTATTGTAGTTGTCGGGACAGGAAATCGTCAACACTGGGTATTCCCCTTTGACATCGCATCGGTCCTTCCCTCCATAACTCTGTCTGCCATGGACATAAACATCAACGCTGGCTTTGTATCTTGATACAAAAGAGACACTGAAATACATGGTGTCGTTCTGATATAAATACTGTCGCCCTGAGACATTGTTTGCCTCATCATCTTCACATGCAACAAAACTAATGAGAGCAAATAATGCTGATATAAAAAATAATTTCTTCATGCCAATTCAATCTTTCTAACCCTGTAATTAAGAACTTTCATGCAAACTACAGACTAAACTTGTAGCCCAACGTAAACTGAAACACGCTGTTCTTGGAGTCATCATCCTCAACCATCTTTGTCACACCAATGTTGTAGCGACCGTCAACGACAAAGTTACCGAACTCGTACGACAAACCTACAGGAATGGCAAAATCGAACGTTTTAACTTCCACACCGAAATCAGACAGGCTGACACTAATGTCCATACCCTGTGTCGATGTTGTATAGGTGGCGTTCACATTGAAAGCCGGCTGAATGCCAAACTTTAATGCAAGCCCCTGAACCACATAGATATTGGCCATAATGGGAATATTAACGTAGTCCGTCTTCGATGTAACTTCCACTTTCATTCCTTGCGTCGTATTGCTCTCTTTGGCACCCTGCATAGAATAAATCAGACCTGCAGACAGGCTGAAATTTTTCGTCAGTTGATATTCAAACTCAGCTCCCGCCGCCAGACCGATACGCGGGTCCGTGTCATCAGAACCCGTATAATTGGCAATGTTCAAGCCTATTTTAGGCTGGACTGTCAATGTTCCTGCCTCATACTGAGCAAAAGCCCCTACGGAGAGTATCAAGGCAGATGCAATAAGAAACATTCTCTTCATCATACAATTTTCTATTTTTTAGAGTTTAAAACTTGCAATGATTATCATGGGGAATACGGTTCTCGTGATCATTTTTCATTTGCAACAATATCTGTATTACTCCGAAAGAGACACCCGTCAGTCTTGCCAACTGGCGAATACCACCGTACGTCGTTTTCTTGTTAGACTATGCAAAAGTAATAACATATTCTTGATTTGCCAAATTATTTAGACGAATAATGATCGGAAGAACCGTCCCCGTGATCCTCTAATAGATTTATCCCAATGGTTTTCAAAATATATTTTGTAATGATGGTCTTCATCTTCTTCGAGTACACAGGAATTAAATAAAAAGACCAAAGCGGTCAATGCCATTGATATTAAATCACTGGGACAGGTTTTTGATTCTATCGCAATCTGCGCTATTCCAATTCGCGGCATAAAAGAATTATCAGATCTTGTTCTCATAATATTTACGGCTTATATCGACATTTATTGCGGGAGGAATCAAAAACCTGTCCCTCCGATTCCTCGGTTGATACACCGCACATGGCGGCAGACAACATGATAATTGTAAAAAATCTCTTCATAGTTTGTAACTTTTATGGATAAATAAAAACGCCGCAAAGCTACAAACATTTATTTATCAGAGCAAATGGAATGTGTTACATATTTTACATTCCTTCAACTCTAAGCTACACATATTCAATGAGTTGTATATCAAAACATTCAATTTGTACATATAATACACATTTATCCCATTTTCTGGATTTCTGCCTCAAAATCGCCTGCTCCGCCCTTCTTTCCTGTTAGTTTTTCGTAGAGGAAGGCACAACGGTTGGTAACCGACTGGTAGGATATATTAAAGATAACAGCCCGCTCAGAATTGATGAAACGCAACTTAGTGAAAATGCAAAACAGTAGATTCACATGATTGATGGTAGGGTACAACTCCTGAATCCGAGGTATAAACATAGGAAGCATAGAATTCGTTAATTCTATTATCTCGTCGAGTTGTCTGTCACTGGGTTGTCTGCCCTTGGCAATGCTTGCATGAAGACGAGATAGAAGTGGCAGATTAAACAAGCCATCTTCCATATCCCACTGGTCAGGACGCTTCTTGTCTTTTTGGAATTCTGCTATAGCTGAAGCCTGTTTCCTTAGTTCTTCCTCATTCTTTTTGATTTTGGCTTTGTTTCGTTCTACCTTTTGAGTAAGTTTAGAGATGGTTTCTGCATCAACAGCTTTCTCTTGCCGTAATTGACTAATTAGTAATTCGTCAGATTCTTTAGCTTCTTTGAGCAGTTCTGTTTCATTCTTACTGGCAGTATATTGGTTCAAGCTTTCAACATATCTTGTATTCAATTCCTGGTATTCTCTACCCATTTTTTCCTTCTTTCTCTTCACATAGAATAAGAACGATGCAACAAGAGTAATGAATACAAATGCGACAACCGTAAATTTGTATCGCAGATTCGATAGTTGATGTTGCATATGCTCTGCCTTACGTTGGTTTCGTTCATAGTTATAGAGCGCCTGCATCTTTGCGAAATTTTCCCTGACAGAAGTACGGTAAATGCTGTCATCAGTTGAAACATACAAATCTGTGTACTTCAAAGCAGAGTCTGCTTCTCCTATACCTATATAATAATTTGAGAAGCCTCTCAAGACGTTCAACCGCTCTGTCGGCGTAGCAGCGAATGAGTTTGCTTCCTGATTATAATAAAAAGCAGAGTCATACTGATGGCGATGCAGATAATATTGAGCTTTCAGAACATAATAGTTTTTCATGGAGCTGTCAATAATGTTATTTGGCATGCTAGTCAATAGGTGTTCATAGGCATCCATTGCTGTTTTTGCAGAATCCAACATGCTATTATCGATATAACCAGCAATAGCAGGCTTAAGTGAAATCAGCGAGTACAACGTATCGCCATATTGCAGATATTTTGTGCAGACAAACTCACAGATGGTAATAATACTATCAGCATTTCCCAACAATGAGTATGCGTCAGCCCTTAACATCTTACTATCAAGTAGCATTAGACTATCATCAGCAAGAACACTCATTCTCTCCGCTATTCCTGCTTCATCTAATGCTTCGAATGGTAATTGCATACGATGTAGAAGTGATGACATCTGCGCATGCAACCGACTAAGTAGAGCGTAGTCACAGTCAGCAGCAGTGGTATCGGCACACTCTACAGCATCGTGATAGGCAGCAAGAGCCTTGGGGGCTTCACCGAGGTCGCGGTAAACACAACCGAGGAGGTAGTGGGCTTCCATCTGCTCATTGGCCGTTCCGTTACGGTCGTAGTAGTCGGCAACGACGGTCATCACGGAGTCAGAGGTAAAGGGGACGTAGGCCTTGTTGCGGGCCTTGGCCTGAAGCAGGCGGTAACGCATCTGCTGGGACTCAGGCCATAGAGTCGTCTCGGCCTCACAACTGTCGAGCAACAGCAGCGCGGAGTCGGGCCTGCTGGCCATGAGACTGTCGGCACGGGACAACAGAACCGTGGCGCGGGGATTGTCGCCGCAACCACCGAGCAGGCAGGCCACACACAGCACTGCCACCGAAAGGAAATGCACAAAAGGCTTCATCGGGTGCAAAGGTAGACAAAAAAAGCCAAACATCCAAATAAAACAGTAGGAGATCGCAGCACCTGAGCTTGACTCTGCTCTCGCTGCTCCGGATTTTGACGTTGTCGAAATCCGTCACGACTCGACATAAGTCTGGCTGCGTCATGGCAGCGATGGTCGACCACGATTGTTAACCATTTTGGGCAATATACCATATTTATGGTATGCGAATGCCAAAAACATGGGATTGTGGGAGTGCGAAAACCGCCGTACCTTTGCACCCAGAAACATTAATAATTCACAATTGACAATTCACAATTAACAAATAAAAAGGATAAGGTTATGAGTAAAATTGCAAAGCAGCTGACTGAGCTCGTCGGCAACACCCCACTCTTAGAGCTCAACAAGTATTCAACGGCAAAGGGTCTGGAGACCCCAGTGATTGCCAAAGTAGAGTTTTTCAACCCCGGCGGTAGCGTGAAGGACCGTATCGCACTGGCGATGATTGAGGATGCTGAGGCCAAAGGCATCTTGAAACCCGGAGCCACCATCATCGAACCCACCAGCGGAAATACGGGCGTAGGACTGGCACTGGTATCAGCCGTCAAGGGCTACCACCTTATCCTTACCATGCCCGAAACCATGAGTATTGAGCGTCGTAACCTCGTTAAGGCATACGGTGCCGAAGTACGCCTCACCTCTGGAAAGGACGGTATGCCTGGTGCCATCCGCGCTGCCGAGGAGTTGCGCGACTCTATCCCCGGCGCAGTTATCCTGCAGCAGTTTGAGAACGGTGCCAACCCTGCCAAGCACTATGCTACCACAGGTCCTGAGATCTGGCGCGACGCCGACGGTCAGGTAGATATCTTCATCGGTGGTGTAGGTACTGGCGGTACCATCAGCGGCACTGGTAAGTATCTGAAGGAGCAGAACCCCAACGTGAAAGTCATTGCCGTAGAGCCGAAGTCAAGCCCCGTGTTGAACGGTGGCCAGAGCGGTCCCCACAAGATTCAGGGTATCGGTGCCGGATTTGTGCCTAAGACCTACGACGCTGACGTCATCGACGAGGTATTCGACGTAGAAAACGATGACGCCATCCGCACGGGTCGTGAGATTGCCCAGAGCGAGGGTTTGCTGGTAGGTATCAGCGCTGGCGCAGCCCTCTACGCCGCCATCCAAGTGGCCAAGCGTCCTGAGAACAAGGGCAAGAAGATTGTCGTACTGCTGCCCGACACTGGCGAGCGCTACCTCTCGACGGTGCTCTACGCCTTCGACGAATACCCGCTCTAATCCATAATAGTTTACGAACGAAGAAGTGGCAAAAGGGATGGTTCCTTTTGCCACTTCTTCGTTTTTGTTTCAATCGGGGAAGGTGAAGTCCTCCGGTGCCCTGTCACGATACGAGGCATCGTCAAGCACGCACTACAGCCCACGACTGTTCCGGTGTTTACTTCCAGCAGAACTACCCCATCACGCTCACCGGCGACTGGACGCCCATCGGCATCGCATACGCTAACCGCTTCAAGGGACACTACAACGGCGGCGGCAACGCCATCAGCGGCCTCACCGTCAGTGGCAGCTACGAGTATGCCGGTCTCTTCGGCTATACATCCAACATGGGTAATCAGTGTGCTCTGCAGAACATCATCGTGAAGGACTGCAACATCGACGTCAGCGGCACAGCCGACAGCTATGCCGGCGGCATCGTGGGCTATGCAAGCGACGATACCTTTATCAACAACTGCCGCGTGTCGGACACCGTCAAGGCTCATAAGTCTGCCGGCGGCATTGCGGGCTACCTGTGGACTATAACCAACGGTCATGTCGTCAAGATGAGTCAATGCTTCGCCGACGTCACCGTAGCGACAGCCACCTATAAGGGAAAACTCTTTGGAAGGGGTGAAAACACTGAGACTTATGACCCAAGTGTCTTTAATAGCAAAACCAGCCATTACCACGCCGACGGCTCGGGTGTCACGGCCTTTGGCCAAGGCGCCGACAACACATACACCGTCCCTGTCTATGCCGTCACCAGCCAGACCAGCGGCCTGACCGTGGCTGAGACCAATGCCCCTGTGACGTTTAACGACACACGCTACTTTGCCGCCAACGCCACCGTCACCCTGACCGCCGACGCCGACAAGGCCATCACCGCCTTCACCGCCACGGGAGCCGACAACAGCACCGTGGCCACCGACAAGCACTCGGCCACCGTCACCCTCGGCAGCAGCGACGTCACCGTCACCGCCACGCTCCAGACCATCAGCGGCACGTGCGGCACCGGCCTGACCTGGAGCATGAGCGACAGCGACAGCAACGGCACCTACGACCGCCTGACCCTGAGCGGCAACGGCACGCTGAGCACCTCGCCCTGGAACACTGACTTCGCTGCCAACATCACGCGCGTCGATGTCAGCAGTGCCGACATCACCATCAGTGGCAATCCCTTCAGCGCACTCGCCAGCAGCACTATAATTGTAGTGCCCACTCTGGACTATGCCGTCGGCTACGTCAATGCCGGCTTTGCCTCGCAATTGCGCACCGCCTTCGGCAGCTACCACTTCGGCGTGACCACTGAGGGAGGCACCGCCGCCTACGCCATCGCCACCGAGCAGGACCTGCGCAACCTCGCCGCCGTCATCAATGCGAACACTAATGCCACGACCGCCATCACCGGCAGCGGCAAGACCTTCCGCCAGACCGCACCCATCACCATGAGCAGCACGAACTTCACGCCCATCGGCGCCGAGGGCTCTTACGGCAAATGGTTCAGTGGCACCTACGACGGTGGCGACAAGACCATCAGCGGCCTCACCGTCAGCACCAACAAACAATATGCCGGTCTCTTCGGTATGGTCGATGGTGGCACGGTGAAGAACGTCCGCCTCATCAGCCCCACCGTCAACAGCAATTATAACGATAGTTACTATTATGCTTACGCTGGCGCATTAGTCGGCTATACGGAGGATGGCTCCAAAGTGGAGAACTGTCTCGTTTTCAGCCCCACCGTCTCAGCCTCCAATAACAAGAAATACGTCGGCGCCATCGTTGGAGAGCTGTCTTATCCGTCTGATAAGCTAACCAACAGCCTTTTCTATAGCACCACCAACAACTACGGCCTTTATGGCAAAAGGTATGAAAGCAGCACCGTCACCAATTCCGGCCGCGCCCGCAGGGTGACCCTCGGCGACAACGTCACCATCCAGACCGCGATGGCCGACGACCTCGGCTTCAGCTACAGCGGCACCGACTACTGGCGCGAGGGCGCTGAGCTGACCCTCAGCAACACCCTCAGCAACACCCTCGGCGACGCTCCCGCTGGCTACGAATACACCTACACCGCCACCGCCGGCACCATCGACGGCTCGACGCTCACCGTAGGCACCGCCGACGCCACCGTCACCGTCTCGGCGACGCTGACGGTCATCCCATGGAGCGGAGAGGGCACGCAAAGCAAGCCCTGGGTCATCCGCTATCCCAGCCAGCTCGACCTGCTGGCCAGCCGCGTGAACGGCACCAACGGCGAGACCCCCCAGGAAGACGGCTACTTCGGCAAGTACTTCGAGCTGGGCGCCGACATCACCTACAGCCACGGCGACGACGCAAACCTTGCCAAATACGAGAGCAACTACACCGCCATCGGCGGCGCGCACGGCGGCATCTGGAGCTACTTCAGGGGCAACTTCGACGGCCGGGGCCACACCGTCAGCGGCATCCGCATCTATAAGGGCGGCACCGACGAATCTGACCGTTACCAAGGCCTCTTCGGCTATACCGACTACGGCGCCACCATCCGTGGCATCACCCTCGCCGACGCCCGCATCACCGGCTACAATGCCACCGGTGGCATCGTGGGCTACAACAGCGGCAGCAGCACCGTCAGCCACTGCCACGTTGCAGCCAGCGTCGCCATCCACGCCGTCCAGAACTATGCCAAAGACTACGGCGGCATCGTGGGCTTCAACGATAACCAAGCCACCGTCAGCTACTGCACCAGCGCAGCCACCCTTACCAAGACCAGTAGCGACGGCAGCGAATCCGGCGGCATCGTGGGCATCAACTGGGGCGGTACCCTGAGCCATAACCTCGCCATCGGAGCCGTCGTGCCCGCCGACGGAGACAACTGCTACGGCGCCATCTGCGGCTGGAACCGTGACGGCACCCTCCAGAACAACTACTACCTCGCCTGCACCGTAGCGGGCGTGGAGAACGCCACCGACGCAGGCTGTGGCATTGCCCATAAAATCGGCGACTTCACCTACTACTACTACAGCGCCGACGTGACCGACGACTACGACGCCGTGCCCGCCCTGCGCGACAACGCCGACAACAGCACCGCCCTCGCCCTGCTGGCCGCCCTCGCCACCGCCGGCCTCGACGGCTCCCCGCTCGACCTGGGCTGGGGCGCAGGCAAGTACCCCATGCAGCTCGCCGGCCGCAAGCTCTACAAGGACGGGGCGTGGAACACGCTCGTCCTGCCCTTCAACGTGACGATTGCCGACAGCCCGCTCGCCGGAGCCGAGGCCCGCCCGCTTAGCGCAGCCAGCATCACGGGCACGACGCTGAACCTGACCTTCGGCGACGACATCGTCAACCCCGTGTTCCAGGGCGTGACCGTCAGCAGCACCACGGCGGGCAGCTACGACAGCGGCACAGGCGACGAGCGCGTGCGCTTCCTCGGCACCTACGACCAGAAGACCATCGCCGGCGAGGACCAGAGCATCCTTTTCCTCAGCGCGGGTAACACGCTGTACTATCCCAGCGGCTTGAACGGCGGCGTGACCATCAACCCCTTCCGCGCCTACTTCAAGATTGGCGAGGACGAGACAATGGCAAGGCAGCTGACGGCGTTCAACCTGAGCTTCGGAGACAGCAGCGAGAGCACCGGCATCGTGGAGATTACCAACCCCGCCCCCAGCCCCATTCCCGAGCAGAGCTCGCCTACCCGTAGCCTTTCCCCTACAGGGGTGGGGAGAGCCGCGTGGTACACGCTCGACGGTCGCAGGCTTGACGGGAAGCCGACGAAGAGGGGCCTCTACGTCCACGGAGGGCGGAAGGTGGTCGTACACTAAGGGACGGAATTCTTGTGACAATAACCCGGGGTTATTGTCAAATAACCCTGCCTTATTGCGCAATAAGGCAGGGTTATTTTTTGCGCCCCGACTGAAAACATGCGCTACGCTAACGAAGAGTGAATACCTAATTCAGTGTATTTACATGCTAAATTCAGTGAATTTACAAACCAAATTCAGTGAATTTACATTGTAATTTCAGTGAATTTACCGAGTAATTTCAGTGAATTTAGCTAGTTAATTCAGTGAATTCATCGTGCAAATTCAGTGAATTATGCGTGTTCGGGTGGCGACAGGCAGTCAACACTTTAATCTGAGCTTGCCACCAGGGCGGGCGAATATGGCAAAACGATGCTTCTTTGCCCACGTTCTATACTTTTAATGCCCGAAGCGTACGCTATTTCAAAATAAATGCTTACCTTTGCAGCGGATATCAAACATTACAGTCATGACAGCCTTAGAACTCAGAACATCCATTGTTGCAGAACTCGACCAGATGAGTGTCGAGATGCTGGAGAGCGTGCAGCACTATGTTAGGCGTCTGCGCCGTCATGCTCGTCCCAACAGAATAGCATCTGCAAAAAAGGTCAAGACTACAACAGAGACGGAAGAATTCACCCCGAGAGTGATGCGCTTCAAGCGAGGCAACCCTTGGTATGCCACCGACGAGGAGGTAGACCGACTGCGTTACGAATACCTAACCGAGAAATTCAAATGAAGCGCGTATTCGTTGATGCAAACATCGTCGTTGACCTGCTCTGTGAACGTTATCCCTGGTTTCCCAGCGTGATCACCCATCAATCGACCTCACCATCTACGGCCAGGCCAACAACAGCGGCAAGCTGGTGGTCAACGCCAGCAATAAGAACGCCATCTATGCCGATGCTTATACCCTCACCGTGAACGGCGGCACCGTCGAGGCCAAAAGCACATACAGCTATGGTGGCCGCGGTCTGTTCTGTGGTGCCCTCGTCTTCAACGGCGGCAACCTCAAGCTTGAGGGCTACTGGGGAGTAATGTGCAATATCAACACTGCCCAGACCGTCACCCTCAACTGGCGCAATGCCAGCGACCGCGTCTATATCAGCGATTTCGATCCCGACTTCAACACCGTCAACATCGGCGGCGCGGGCGGCAAGTGCTTCACCGACGGCGAGGGCAACTACTACGGCGGCACGTACACCAGAGGCTTCTCTGCCTTCTCCGGCAAGACGCTGCAGCCCGCCACCGCCCGCACCCTCAGCCTCCCCGACGGCGTGACAGCCACCGGCGCCCTCTTCACCGACAGTGGCGTGGACTACTACGCCCCCGGTTCCACCGTCACCCTCAGCGACCTGCCCGCCGCCGCGGCCGGCTACCTCGACTGGCAGTACACCGTGAACGGCACGCCCATCGACGGCACGTCGTTCACCATGCCCGCCAGCAAGGCCACCATAGCCCTCACCCATCAGCCCGACCCGGCGCACTTCTCCCTCAACGCTGCGGGCACCGAGTACACCATCTGGAGCGCCGAGGGCTGGGATGTATTCTGCGACTGCATCAGCGACAAGACCTACAACCGCTTCAGCGGCAAGACGGTGAAGCTCGGCGCCGACATCAGCGTCAGCCGCGAGGCGAATGTCTTCTACGGCAACTTCGACGGACAGGGTCACACGCTGAACTTCACCATCACCACAGAGGATAACAATGTCGATGGCATCGCCCCCTTCTATTACATCGAGACCAAGCCCTCGGACATCAACGTGGTGAGCCCCCCCGCCATCCGCAACCTTAACGTCGTGGTCGACATCACCACCGGCCGCCGTCACGCCAGCGGCCTCGTCGGACGCTCAAAGAGCATCACCATCGAGGGCTGCACCGTCAGCGGCACCATCCGCACCAGCAACTTTGGTGCCGGCGGATTCATCGGCGAATTGAATAAGACCGCCAACATCATCAACTGCGTCAGCAGCATCACCATCATCGACAGCAGAAGCGGGGGCGTCGCCTCAAACGGCGGCTTCGTTGGCGAAGTAAGTGAAGGCGATAACCTCTACTTCGAGGGCTGCCTCTTCAACGGCAAGCTGCTCACCACCGCCAACGGCAGGACCTGCGGCGGCTTCGTGGGTGATAACAACAAAGGCACGGTCACCGTCACCAACTGCGTCTATGCCCCCGCCGCCCTCGCCGAGGGCGAGACATGGGAAGGAACTTTACGCAGTGCCACCTTCGTCCGCAACTATGGCGGGCATGGCGAGGACGGCGTCGCTATCATCACCAACAGCTACTACACCCAGGAGTTCAACGACGGCACGAACCAAACCGGGCAGGGCAAGCAGCTCCGCAGCATCATGGCCGGCGAGAACGTCAGCGTGGAGCACGCCGGAGTGGCCAAGGCCTATGGCGTCAGCGGCATCACCGCCTACAAGGAAAGCGACGAGAGCGACAGCTTCACCGCCGGAATCGAATACGGCGGCGTACTCTACGCCGGCAGCGGCGACGCCGTGAGCCTGACGCTCGGGAACAGCGCCGGCGCACCCCTTGGCTACCAGTACGGCTACAGCGCCTCAGGCGACGCAACGCTCGACGGCTCGACGCTGACCATGGCCGACGCTGACGTCACCGTCAGCCTCGCCCTCGCCCCCATCGACTGGGCCACCGAGAACGAAGGCACCGAGGCCGATCCCTACATGATATATAATAAGGACCAGCTGGACATGCTGGCAGAACGAGTGAACAACGGCTGTAGCGACGGCGGGGACGACGACTACGCTGAGATAGGATATAAGGGCAAGCACTTCAAGCTGGGCGCTGACATCGCCTACGATCACACCACAGACTGGAACGATACCAACAGCGAAGAGAACAACTTCGTGGCCATCGGACGTGCTGAAGATAATTCTGACAGGTCTGACTACGAATTCCGCGGCCACTTCGACGGCAAAGAATACCAAGGGGCTATCGCCGGTTTCAATTCCTTGTACAGTATATTGGAGCACAACTACTACACCGCCTGCACCATCGTCTCCGGCCAGACAGCTACCCCGACCGCCAGCGGCATCGGCGTAGGCCTTGGCCACAACAGCGACAAGGGCAGTTACGACCTCACCGAAGACGAGGGGAACGAAGACTGCGCCGTGCCCGCCCTGCGCGACAACGCCGACAACAGCACCGCCCTCGCCCTGCTGGCCGGTCTGCCCGCCGACCTTGACCTGGGATGGGGCGCAGGCAAGTACCCCGTGCAACTCGCCGGCCGCAAGCTCTGGAAGGACGGCGCGTGGAACACGCTCGTCCTGCCGTTCGACGTGACGATTGCCGACAGCCCGCTCGCCGGAGCCGAGGCCCGCCCGCTTAGCGCAGCCAGCATCACGGGCACGACGCTCAACCTGACCTTCGGCGACGCCGTCTCGACGCTCGTGGCCGGTACACCTTATATTATTAAGTGGGCCAGCGGCGACGACATCGTCAACCCCGTGTTCAGCGGCGTGACCATCGACGCGAAGGACCGCAGCTTCACCAGCGGCTCAGGCGACACACAGGTCCGCTTCATCGGCACCTACGACCAGAAGGCCATCGACACCGAGGACCAGAGCATCCTCTTCCTCAGCGCCGAGAACACGCTGTACTACCCCAGCGGCTTGAACGGCGGCGTGACCATCAACCCCTTCCGCGCCTACTTCAAGATTGGCGAGGACGAGGCTCACAACGCCCGCCAGTTGACGGCGTTCAACTTCAACTTCGGCGACGGCGATGCCACGAGAATCAGCGCTTCGCTAGTGAAAAGTGAAGAAGTGAAGAGTGAAAAGTTTTATAGCCTTGACGGTCGCCGACTGAACGGAAAGCCGACGGCTCGCGGTATCTATATCAATAATGGACGGAAGGTCGTGGTGAAGTAAATTACTTCTTCCTCGGCTTCCTTCTTGCCCAGCCCTCTTCGCTGAAGTCAGGTTCCTCGCCACGCAGGTCGCGGGGAACTTGGTGCATCAGGTTGCGCCAGTCGTCCCGCTTGCCTTTATGGTCGCCCCGCTGGCGGGTATCGCCTCGCCGTTCTTTCGGGGAGCGCTCCGTCCGGCCAAAGGACTTCTTGGGCTGCGCCTCGTTCTTGCCGCCTTCCTCTGCATCATTACAGCGGACGGTGCGACTCTTGAAGCGGATGCCCGTCAGCTGTAGCATCACCTTGCGGGCATCCTTCTCGGGCACTTCGAAGTAGCTGATGGTGTCGAGCAGGTCGATATGTCCCACCTCCTGACGACCGCCGACGTAGCGGTTCAGCGTCTGCATCAGTACGCCAGGGAAGAAACCGTCCTTCTTGCCAAGGTTGATGAAGAGGCGCTTGTAGCCTTTCTGGGTGGTATGGGGGGTATGGGGCGAATGGGACCTCTGGGACGACTGGGATTTCTGGGAGGACTGGGGGGACAAGGGCTTTTCGAGTTCGGGCGCATCGGCGTAATAGTCCAGGAACTTGCCGAACTCCAAGGAGACGATTTTCTTGATGATTTCCTCCTTGTCGATATACTCGAAGTAGCGGTTGATGTCCTGCATGAACGGGGCAATCTCCTCATCGTCGACATCGGTCTTCACTATCTCGTCCATCACCTTGTAGAGCTGCTTCTTGCAGATTTCCTCTGCTTGGGGAATCTCGCCCTCCACGAACTGCTTGCCTATCTCCTTCTCGATGTTGCGAATCTTGTGCTTCTCCTTCGTGTGGACAATCGAGATGCTGGTGCCCTTCTTGCCGGCACGGCCCGTACGGCCTGAGCGGTGGGTGTAGTTCTCGATGTCGTCGGGCAGTCCGAAGTTGATGACATGCGTCAGGTCGTCGACGTCGAGTCCTCGGGCCGCCACGTCGGTTGCCACCAGCAACTGAACGGTATGCTGGCGGAACTTCTGCATCGTCAGGTCGCGCTGCTGTTGCGAGAGGTCGCCGTGCAACGACTCGGCGTTGTAGCCGTCGCGTATCAGTTTGTCGGCCACCTCCTGCGTCTCTAACTTCGTACGGCAGAAGATGATGGCAAAAATCTTCGGGTTGTAGTCCACGATGCGCTTCAGGGCCAGGTATTTGTCCTTAGCGTGTACCATATAATAGATATGGTTGACGTTCTCGGCACCCTCATTACGCGAGCCGACGACGATTTCCTCGTAGTCGCGCAGATACTTCTTGGCCACACGCTCCACATCGCGGCTCATCGTGGCCGAGAACATCAGCGTAGAGTGGTCTTCGGGCAACGACTCGAAGATCTCGTTGATGGAGTCCGAGAAGCCCATGTTCAGCATCTCGTCGGCCTCGTCGAGCACGATGTTCGTCACCTCCTCCAAGTGGGCAAAGCCGCGGTTCTTCAGGTCGATGAGGCGCCCCGGCGTGGCGACGATAATCTGTACACCCTTCTTCAGGGCACGCATCTGAGGCTCGATGGCGGCACCGCCGTAGACGGCCTCGATATGGATGTCGTCCATGTACTTGGAGAAGTCGCGCAGGTCGTCGGCTATCTGCAGGCACAGTTCGCGGGTCGGCGAGAGGACAAGGGCCTGCGTCTCACGCTTGTCCAAGTCAATGCGCTGCAACAACGGCAAGCCGAAGGCCGCCGTCTTTCCCGTTCCCGTCTGGGCCAGCGCTATCACATCGCGACGCTCACCTAACAGGTAAGGTATTACTGCCTCTTGTACAGGCATGGGCTGTACAAATCCCATCTCTTCAATGGCGCGGCGAATCTCGCCACAGACGCCTAATTCTTCAAAAGTCTTCATATTCTTACCTGATTAGAGTTGCTGTTCGAAAGGACCGACGGGCAGGCCCGTCAGGCTGTAAGCATTCAACTGGGTGGGGTCGTCCTTCCAGGCATGGCGGACGCGGACGGGATCCTTTATGGGAGAGTCGATGACGACGGTGTTACCCACGGCACGTGCCGCAGCATTGGAAAAACGTCCGTCAGCACCGGCAACCTCAAACTCAGAGAGGGCTAAATGGGGGCGCAGCGGCTGGTCGAAGGTCAGCGTGATGGTCGTTCCCTCTACACGGGTACTGACAATCTCAGGCATCAGCTTCACCTTTTTATCCTGATAGACGGTACGGTCGAAGCAGAGGCCGATGCGCTCAGCCACCTCACGTTTGCGCAGGGGATGGATATCGACGGTCTCGCCCAGGTCGATGGCCGAGGCCAATTCCACGTTGTCCATCTTCTTGGCAACAAGCCGCTGGGCTTCGCGCAGCTGGGCCCAGCCAGAGTTGGGCTGCGGAGTCAGCTGCGGCTGGATGGGCGACGGGTTGCCCGTCTGCTGGCGACCGTCGTGGTTAGCCAGCTGAACGACGACGAACGGCAGTTCGGGCTGCTGCCAGAGGGCGCGCCAGTTGTTAATCATCATGGTCAGGTAACGCTCATAGGGACGCGGATTGCCGGTATTGGACTCGCCCTGATACCACACAATACCCGACAGGGCGTAGGGGGCCAGCGGGTGAAGCACGGCGTTGTAGAGTGTTGTCGGCAAGTTCTGCAGCGAGACGTCGGCACTGGGGCACGACGGCATTTCGGCACCGGCGTGGTGCAACCAAGTCGTACTCAGGGGAATGACGTCCGCAGGCATCGGGTTCAAGCTCTGACGGTCGTCGCCAAAAGCAATGAGGTAAGGCTTTTCAGGAATGAAGTGTACGATGCCATACTTATTGATAAAGCGGATGGTGATGACATTGTCGCCCTCGCGAAGCAGTCCTTCGGGCAGGTCGTAGCGGCGCGGCGGATACTGGTAGCCCGTACTACCGACCTGACGGCCATTGACGTAGGTGACGTCAGAGTCGAACAACGTGCCCAGCAGCAGTCGGGCGGGCTTGCCGGCATGCGCCTTATCGACGGTGACATGCTGGCGTAGCCAAATGCTGCCAACAATACCACGATTACCGTTTTTCGCCCATTCCATCGAGTATTGTTCCACTTTCTGCCACCCCGAATCATCGTAGTCCAAGGCTGTAAAATCGTCCTTCTTACCCGGGTCTTTCTCGTCCAGCAGTTTGCTCCACTGCTGGTTCATCATCATATTGGCCCGCGTCTGGCTACGAACATATTCATCATTCTGATAGAGACGGGTACGCTCCACAAGGGCGGGATAGTCCTTGCTCAGCGAGTCAGCACTGATCCAAGCCTCGATAGGGGTACCACCCCAGCTGTTGACGATGACGCCCTGCGGCACACCGCTCTTGTTGAACATCCGCTGTCCGAGGAAGTAACCCATAGCCGAGAACAGCCAGGCATTCTGCTTCGTAACCGGTTTCCAGTTGATGGTCGTCGGGCGGATGTCATCACGAACGCCGTGCGTATCAGTCTCATTCTGTACACGGAACAACCGGATCTTCGGGTTCTCGTAGCTGTCGATATCCTTGGTGTACCAGGGGTAGACGCGCTCAATGGTCACATCGATGTTCGACTGGCCGGACAACAGCCACACGTCGCCGATGAGCACATCACTGAGCACCACTCCTTCACTGTTCACTCCATCACTTTTCACTCCTTCACTTTTCACTTCCATCGTGTACGGTCCGCCCGCCTTCATCTGCGGCAGGTCCACCCGCCATCGTCCGTCGCTGTCGGCAGTCGTCACCACCTTTTTCTTATTAAGGGTGACGGTGACCGTCTCGCCGGCGTCAGCCTTTCCCCATACGGGAATGAGTTTGTTACGTTGCAGTACCATGCCGTTCTGGAACAGTTGCGGCAGTGTCACCTTGGCATCAAGATGTAATGCACAGGCCAGGAATGGCAGCCAGAGGAAAATCCGTTTGTTCATAATAGCGTTGTGTTTATTGATGCAAATATACACATTTTCCGCGATGAAATGGTATAAAACGTTTTTTTTTTGCGGAAATGAGATATTTTGAAACACAAATGTAACATATAGATAGAGCAAAGTCCGAAAAATATAGCTATCTTTGCAGTCTGAAAACCTATAAAACTATCAATATCATTATGGAAATGACTGCAAATTCGCAAGAATCGAAAGGCTTTTACAAGCTTTCGTGGATCCAGCGCATCGGCTTCGGCTCAGGTGACCTGGCTCAGAACCTCATCTTTCAGGTAATCTGTACTTACCTGCTGTTCTTCTACACCGATATCTATGGACTGACGCCGTCGGCAGTGGCCGTCATGTTCCTCGTAGGTAACGTGGCCAACGTCATCTGGGACCCCATTGTGGGTGCGCTGATTGACAAGAGCAATCCCCGGTACGGTAAATACCGTTCCTATCTGCTGTATGTGGGTATCCCACTTTCGGGCTTCGCCATTTTGTGTTTCTACAATGGTTTCGCACCGTCGCTGATTTATGCGTACGTCACCTATATTTCCATGCAACTGCTCTATACGTTTATCAATGTGCCGTACGGAGCCTTGAACTCTTCGCTGACCCGCGATACCAACGAGATCACCATCCTCACCTCGGTGCGTATGTTCATGGCCAACCTGGGCGGTCTGGCTGTCAACTCCGGTCTGCCGCTGTTTATCGCCCTGATAGCCGGAGCACCCTCTGACAGTCTTCCGAAAGACCCGTCGGCATGGTTCACGACGATGACCATTTATGCCATCATCGGTTTCTGTCTGCTCGCCTTCTGCTTCTCGCAGTGTAAGGAGCGTGTCGTCATGGATGCGAAGTCAACTGAAGATGTGAAGGTCAGCGACCTGTGGATGGAGTTCCTCCGCAACCGCCCCCTGCGCGTTCTCGCCTTCTTCTTCATCACCGCCTTCGCCATGATGTCGGTCGGCAACGCTGCCGGTGCCTATTTCATGAACAGCAACCTGCACGGTTCGGCCCAGGAACTGTCTATCTTCATGGCGCTGGGTTCGATTCCTGCATTCCTGTTCATGCCGCTTGTTCCTTGGTTCAAGCGCATGGTGGGAAAGAAGAATATGTTCTACCTCTTCCTGAGTGCCGCCATCATCGGTATGGCCATGCTCTACTTCATCTCCAAGATGGAGAGCCCGAGTATGACGATGATTTATGTCGCACAGTTTATCAAGAGCACGGGTGTCATCGTGGCTACCGGTTATATGTGGGCACTGGTTCCCGAGGTGATTTCCTACGGTGAGTACACCACCGGCCGCCGTATCTCTGGTATCGTCAACGCCCTGACGGGACTGTTCTTCAAGGCCGGTATGACCTTCGGAAGCATTGTCGGCCCGGCTGTCTTGGCATACGTAGGCTATAACAGTGAGGTTATTGACCAGACTCCTTTTGCCGAGGAGGGTATCCTGTGGCTCGTCTGTGTCATCCCCGCCATCCTGCTGATGCTGGCTATGTTTATCATTTCGAAGTATGAGCTGACCGACGAGGTCATTGACGATATCAACAAAAAGATTGAGGAGCGCAGTCATGAATAAGACCACAAAGATACTTTCCCTCTGCTTAGCCATGATGCCATTGGCGGCTATGGCTCAGCAGGGGTTGAAGGACGCCATCGGCAAATACTGCCTCATCGGCGCCGCCATTAACCAGTGGCAGAGCGACGGACAGGTGCCCGAAGCTGATGTCATCATGGACCGCCACTTCAACTGCGCCGTAGCCGAGAACTGCATGAAGCCCGAGTCGTTGGCACCCGCCGAGGGTATCTTCGACTTCCGCGTGGCCGACAAGTTTGTCAGCTACTGCCAGCAGCACAAGCTGAAGGTGCTGGGTCATTGCTTAGTGTGGCACTCGCAGGCTCCCGACTGGTGGTTCACCAACGGTTATGCCGCCAGTCCTGCCTCGAAGGAGGTGCTGAAGGAGCGAATCATCAAGCACATCAAGACCGTCGTCGGTCACTACAAGGGTCAGGTTCACGGTTGGGACGTGGTGAACGAAGCCATCGAGGATGACGGCTCGTTCCGCAAGTCACCTTACTATAATCTGTTGGGGGAAGAGTTCATCGAGATTGCCTTCCGCACCGCCCATGAGGCCGACCCCGATGCCGAACTCTACTACAACGACTACTCGATGGCCGGCCAGGCCAAGCGCGAGGCCGTCTGCCGTCTGGTGAAAAACCTCAAGGCAAAGGGACTGCGCATCGACGGTGTGGGCATGCAGAGCCACAACGGTCTGGACTATCCCAACTTGGAGGAATACGAGAAGTCGATTGACGCCTTTGCCGCCTGTGGCGTGAAGGTGATGATTACTGAACTCGACCTCAATGTGCTGCCCAACCCGCAGGGCTTCGGCGGTGCCGATATCGCCCAGAACTTCGAACTACAGCAGAAGTATAACCCGTATACCGCCGGACTGCCTGCCGCCAAACAGAAGGAGGTGGATGCGCGCTGGCTGAAACTGTTCAACATCTACTACAAGCACCGTTCGCAGATCTCACGCATCAACCTGTGGGGGGTCAGCGACGCCGGTTCGTGGCTCAACGGCTGGCCCATCAAGGGACGCACCAACTACCCGCTACTCTTTGACCGCCAATACAAGGAGAAGCCCGTCATTAACGAAATCATTAAACTCTATCAATAAAACTACTGAATTATGGCAAAACTTCCTCGTTACCTATTCCCCAGTGACTATATGGCCGACCCCTCGGCTAATGTGTTTAACGGACGCCTCTACGTCTATCCCAGCCATGACTGGGATGCCGGCGAATGCTTCGACGACGACGGCGGACACTTCCAGATGCGCGACTACCACGTGCTGTCGTGGAATGATGTCGAGAATGACGAGGCCACCGACCACGGTGTGATTCTCGATGTAGACCAGGTGCCCTGGGCCGAAAAGCAGATGTGGGACAACGATGTCGTCGAGAAGGACGGCAAGTACTACCTCATCTTCTCGGCCAAAGGCTACGACGGCGTGTTCCACCTCGGCGTGGCAGTGGCCGACAAGCCCGAAGGCCCCTTCGTGCCTCAGGAGGCTCCCATCCGCGGTTCGTTCTCTATCGATCCCTGCATGTTCAAGGACGACGACGGTCAGATCTACTGCTTCTTTGGCGGACTCTGGGGCGGCCAACTCCAATGGTGGCGCTCGCTCTATCACGGTTTTGAGGCCATCCCCGGCAAGTATGGCGATGATAATGGTCTCATCGACCTCGGCCCTGCTCCCGACCACAAGACGCAGCTCTTTGCCAAGCCCGATGCCCCCGCTCTGCCCAGCGCCGTTGTCCGTATGAGCGACGACGTGCTGCAGTTTGCCGAGGCTCCGCGTCCCGTGCTGGTTCTCGACAAGGACGGTCAGCCCCTGAAGGCCGGCGACCCGCACCGCTTCTTTGAGGCTTCATGGATGCATAAGTATAATGGTAAGTACTACTTCAGCTACTCCACCGGCGACAGCCACTTCCTATGCTACGCCATCGGCGACTCGCCCTACGGTCCCTTCACCTATCAAGGGGTCATCCTGGAGCCTGTCGTAGGCTGGACTACCCACCACTCTATTGTGGAGTATAAAGGACAGTGGTATCTGTTCTATCACGACTGTGTCCCCTCTAACGACATCACCCACCTGCGTTCACTGAAGGTACAGCGACTCTTCTATAACGAAGACGGCACCATCAAGCCTGTTGTCAATGAATAAGCATCAACTGATATCTGACTATTACGCACTTCACCGGGACGAGCTGTTGGCCTATGCCAGCACTCGTCTGGGTGATACTAACGAGGCCGAAGACCTGGTGCAGAACGCCTTTCTGCGCATTCTGACCACCGATAAGCTGCTGTCGGAGCAGACCCTGCCGGCTCTCGTCTTCACCATCTGTCGCAACCTTGTCAGCGACTACTTCCGTCGCCGTGCCTTCCGCCACGAATACGAGCATTATATCCAAGGTTCGCAGGGTGAAGGAATGTCGATGGAATCGGTGTTTTTTGCAGCTGACATCGTGGAGCGCATGGAGCGGGGAATGGCCCGCATACCAGCCAACTGCCGCGAAATCTACCGGATGCACATCCTCGGCGGAATGCGCGTCAGCGAGATTTCAGAGCAGACAGGCGAAAAATACAAAACCGTGGAAAACCGCCTCGGTCTGGCACGTCGCCAGATGCGAAGCTATCTACGCGCAGCCGTATAACCTATTTACACTATAGCTTGTAGCCAAGCGTCATCACGAGTGTACGGTTTTGCACCGTGTCTTCCCATCCTTTTATCAGCTTGGTGACACCAAGGTTATACCGTACGTCGAGGGTGATGTGGCTATACTCAAACGACAGTCCGAGGGGAATCGAGAGGTCGAACTTGTTCATCTCCACTTCGTCGTCTTCGAAGAGGATTTCCATGACCCGGTCGAAGTCAATTTTCATATCGCCTTCCTCAATCCTGGTCTTGGCCCTGAAGGCGGGCTGCAAACCGGCCTTGACGGCCAGCCCCGGCAACACGTAATAGTTGGCCATGAGGGGAACGGCGGCATAGTAGATGTTCATCTTGTACTCATCTTCCTCGTCCTTGATCTTTGCTCCCTGGTCGGTAAAGAGTACACCGGCTGCCAGACTAAACTGGTCGTTGACGAAATACTCATACTCCACACCGTAGGTGAGGTTCACTTTCATTTCGGCACCATCCATGTTGGTCAGCGTACTCATAGTGATACCGATACGGGGCTGGATGGTGGACTCGCCTTCCTCATGCTCAGCTAACTGGGCTTTCGCACTCATGGTAGCCATCATGGCGGCTACGGCTATCATAAAAACCTTTTTCATCTTTGTCGTTTTTTGTTTTACGGTGCAAAGATAGCAAAAGAAAATGAACCTACAAAACTGCAGGCCCACTTTCTTTTGTATTTTTTTTACTACGGCCTCACGGAAGTGGCGTGAGCGGATAGACTATGTTGACAATAAAGATATTGGCGGCAAGGATGATGAGGTTCATCAGCAGACCGATGCGCATGAAATCGCTGAAGCGATAGCCGCCAGGACCATAGACCAACATGTGGGTGGGCGAACCGATGGGCGTAGCAAAGCTGCTGCTGACGCTAACCATCAGGGCGACAAGGAAGGGGAAGGGTTCGTAGCCCAACTTCTCGGCAGCCTCATACATGATAGGGAAGAACATGGCACCCGCCGCCGTGTTCGAGATGAACTCAGTGATGAAGGTGCCGACGAAGCAGATAGCAGTCATGACGACAAGCGGATTAGTGCCGCAGACGTCGAGGATGCCCATTGCCATCCGCTCAGCAATGCCTGTCTTCTGGATGGAGAAACCGAGGACGACACTGGCGGCGAAGACGATCAAAATGTCCCAGTTGACGGACTTCATGGCCTGGTCAGGCGTGCAGCAGCGGAACAGCAGCATGGCGGCAGCGGCGATGAAGGCACTCTGCAACAGCGACATGACATTAAGAGACGCGAGCACTACCATTGTGATCATGATGGCAGAGGAAATAAGGGTCTTGGTGCCAACGTTGACAACATCTTCACCAACCACCAGTCCTTGTTCCTCAGCTAATTCCATGATTTTCTTCACATCGCCGGCATAGACCAGATGGTCGCCACCCATCAGGAACTCATACTCGTTGATGGGCACAGCCACACGGTCGAAATGGTGCCATTTTATCAGTCGTCCTCCTTCGATGTGGAATAGTCCGGCATAGTCTATCGTCTCGCCGATATTCTTGTAATTCGAAGGTACGAGCAGTTCGACGGTATAGTCCACCGTGTCCTCAGCAGAGCCTTCAGGGGCTTTGCGGTCAGGCAGCAGACGACGCATGGCGATGACCGACAGGACGCCGATGACGAGACAGAACAAGCCCGGTATGGTCGTGGTCAGCACGTTCATCGCCACACCCGTCTTTTCAGCATAGAGGCCGCTGATGATCATGTTTGGCGGAGTACCGATAAGGGTACAAACGCCGCCCATACCCGAGGCATAACTCAGGGGAATGAGCAGCTTAGAGGGTGAGACACCAAGTTTCTTTGACCACATCTTAACGATGCTGACAAAGAGGGCCACGACGGCAGTATTGCTGAGAAACGAACTGAGCACGGCCACGGGCAGCATCAACCGCGTCACCGCCTTGGTGTAGCTCTTGGGCTGGCCCAGCAGGTTTTTTACGATCCATTGCAGCACGCCGGTATGCATCAGGCCGGCGATGACCACGAACAGCACACCGATGGTAATGACTGACGGCGTACTGATGCCAGCGAACGCCTCCTTGTCGGTAAGCACGCCGGTGACGTAAAGGACTGCGATGGCTCCGAGGAACACCAGGTCAGAGCGTAGCTTGGTGAACAGTAGGATGGTGAACATGCCCAACACTGTGATAATCGTGATCCAAGCATCGAGGCTAAAGCCTAAAAACATGAATGATTCCATAGCTTTTACTGAAAAACGGCTGCAAAGGTACATTTTTTTTCATCAACAAACAAACACTTTTCCATTTTTTTATTACCTTTGCAACGATATGAGCATACATCCGCTAAACACAGACTTACTGGCACCGGCCAGATTCACCTACCCCTTCTGCTACGAGCCACACCCGCTGTGCCGGTTGGCCGCTGCCGAGGTACAGCAGGAACTGCAACGAATGACGCTGACCGAGGGTAAGATGTTCGGGGTGTTAGTGGTGGAGTCACCTCCCTCCCCTCACCCTTCATCCGTCACCCTTCACCCCTACAGTTTCCTCGCCGCTTACTCCGGTCTGCTCGAAGGGCGCAACGACTGGCCCTATTTCGTGCCGCCGGTCTTCGACGCCCAGCAGTCCGACGGGCACTTCAAGCAAGAGGAGCGGCTTATCTCTGCCATGCGGGAGGACCGTCAGCGCGAGGAACGGCGACACCGTTCCCAACAACTGCAACTGTGGCTCTTCGACCAGTACCGCTTCCTGAATGCCCACGGCAAGCGGCGCCGCCTGGTGGACGTGTGGCAGGACTATCATTGCTCTGAGCGCATCCGCCGCCGTTACCCGCTGCCGCCCGGCGGCACCGGCGACTGCTGTGCGCCGAAGCTGCTGCAGTATGCCTACAGTCAGGGACTGAAGCCCCTCTGCATGGCTGAGTTCTGGTGGGGACCGTCGCCCAAGACAGAGGTTCGCCAGCACGGACAGTTCTATCCTGCCTGCCGAGGCAAATGCAAGCCAGTACTGACATGGATGCTACAGGGACTCGACGTCGACCCCAACCCCGAGGAAGTATTCGGACAGCCACGCCTCGACATCACGGTGGTCTATGAGGACGACCACCTGATCATCGTCAACAAGCCGTCGGGCCTGCTCAGCGTCCCGGGTCGTGTGGGCAGCTATTCCGTGGCCACCATCCTCAGCCAGCGCTACCCCGGCTGCCTACTGGCCCATCGCCTGGACATGGGGACAAGCGGTCTGATGGTGGCAACTAAGAGCCGCGACATCTACCGCTCACTTCAGCAGCAGTTCTCCGACCATACTATCCGCAAGTGCTACATCGCCTTGTTAGACACCTCCCTTCACCCTTCACCCATCACCCTTCACCCAAAAGGCACCATCTCGCTTCCCCTGCTCTGCGACCCCATCAACCGTCCCCGTCAGGTAGTGGATTTCGTGCACGGCAAGGAGGCCGTCACCGACTATGAGATGATAGACGACCGCCACGTCCGCCTCTATCCCCATACCGGCCGCACCCACCAGCTACGGATGCACTGTGCCCACCCCGACGGTCTGGGTTGTCCCATCGTTGGCGACGAGCTTTACGGACGCCCCGCCGACCGTCTCTACCTGCATGCCGAGCGGTTGGAACTGACGCATCCCGTCACGGGAGAGCGCATGGTGTTCGAGCAAAAGGCGGATTTCTAACTTATAAGATACATTAAAAAATGCTTATTTTTGCCGCCGTTACAAAAGTTTAGGCTAATTTTGCAGCCAAAATAACAGTAAGCCCATGAGCTTAACAGGAATAGCAAGCAGAATCTTTGCACCCCGACAGAAGGAGTTGCAACGACATATCAAGGAAGGTGAGGCCATGCAGCGCGAGGTGCTGGAGCGGCTCGTCAGCCGTGCCAAGGAAACGGAGTACGGCCTGCAGCACGGCTTTGGCGGCATCACCGACTACGACAATTTCGTCAGGAACGTACCCGTCAACAGCTATGAGGAGCTGAAGGACAGCATCGACCGTATGCGCCACGGCGAGGAGAATGTGCTGTGGCCGGGCCGTACCAAGTGGTATGCCAAGTCGAGCGGTACGACAAACGACAAGTCGAAGTTCATCCCCGTCACCGACGAGGGCCTGCACCATATTCATTATGCGGGAGCCTTCGACACGGTGGCCCTCTACCTGCGTAACAACCCCAAAAGCCGTATGTTCGATGGCCGCGGCCTGATACTCGGCGGCAGCCATGCCCCCAACTACGACCTGCCCGGTTCGCTGGTCGGCGACCTCAGCGCCATCCTCATTGAGAACATCAACCCGCTGGCCAACCTCTTCCGCGTACCCAAGAAACAGACGGCCCTGCTCAGCGACTTCGAGGTGAAGCGCGACCGCATAGCCCATGAGGCCCTGACGAAGAACGTGACCAACCTCTCGGGCGTCCCCTCGTGGATGCTCTCGGTGCTCGACCGCGTCATGGAGCTCAGCGGCAAGCAGCACTTGGAGGAGGTGTGGCCCAATATCGAGGTGTTCTTCCACGGCGGCGTGGCCTTCACGCCCTACCGCCAGCAGTACGAGCGGCTCATCACGTCGCCCCGTATGCACTACATGGAGACCTACAACGCCAGCGAGGGCTTCTTCGGACTACAGGACGACCCCAGCGACAAGTCGTTGCTGCTGATGCTCGACTACGATGTGTTCTATGAGTTCCAGGAGCTCTCCGGGGGAACCGAAGAGCACAGTATCGTCCCCCTCTGGGGTGTCGAGCCGGGCAAGAACTACGCAATGATGATAACGACGTCGTGCGGACTGTGGCGCTACATGATAGGCGACACCGTACGGTTCACCTCCGTCAATCCCTATAAGTTCGTCATCTCCGGCCGCACCAAGTCGTTCATCAATGCCTTTGGCGAGGAACTGATTGTCGACAACGCCGAACGGGGTCTGGCCTACGCCTGTCAGCAGACAGGGGCCGAGGTCAGCGAGTACACGGCAGCGCCGGTCTTCATGGACGACCACGCCAAGTGCCGCCACCAGTGGCTCATCGAGTTCAGCCGCCCGCCGCAGGACCTGCAGCAGTTTGCCGTCCTCCTCGACCAGCACTTGCAGATGGTGAACAGCGACTACGAGGCCAAGCGTTACAAGGACATCACCCTGCAGCCGTTAGAGGTGGTCGTCGCCCGTCATGACCTGTTCAACGACTGGCTGAGGCAGCACGGCAAGCTCGGCGGACAGCACAAGGTGCCGCGACTGAGCAACAGCCGTGAACACATAGAGCAACTCCTAAAACTGAACGCATGAAGAAACTGTTATATCTGATGATGGTCAGCTGTTGGCTGTTGGTCATTGGCTGCGCAAGAATGGGCAGCCCCGACGGCGGATGGTTCGACGACACGCCACCCCGCGTTGTCGGTTCAGACCCTGTCGACAAGGCCACCAACGTCAAGACGCGGCGCATCGTCATCAACTTCAACGAGTACATCAAGCTGGAGGATGCCCAGAACAAGGTCATCGTCTCGCCGCCGCAGTTGGAGACACCTGAAATCAAGGCCTCAGGCAAGCGCATCATCGTCGAGCTGAAGGACTCGCTGAAGGAGAACACCACCTATACCATCGACTTTAGCGACGCCATCAGCGACAACAACGAGGGCAACCCCATGGGCAATTATACCTTCACCTTTTCTACCGGTGACCGGATTGACACCCTCGAGGCCGCAGGTTACGTGCTCAACGCCGAGAACCTGGAGCCCGTCAAGGGTATCCTCGTCGGACTCTACGACAACCTCTCGGACACCATCTTCCGCAGCGAGCCGATGATACGCATCTCGCGGACTGACAGCCGCGGACACTTCGCCGTCAAGGGTGTAGCCCCCGGCACCTATCGGGCCTACGCCCTGCAGGATGCCGACGACAACTACGTCTACAGCCAGAAGAGCGAGATGATGGCCTTCAACGTTGACAGTTTCGAACCCTCATGGAAGCCCGACACACGGCAGGACACCATCTGGCGCGACTCCCTCCACATCGATAACATCGTGCGCGTCCCTTATACGCATTTCCTGCCCGACGACATCACACTCATGGGCTTCACCGCCCTCCAGGACAACCGCTACCTCCTCAAGACCGAGCGCAACGAACCTGAGAAGCTGGGCTTCTACTTCACCTACGGCGACAGTCTGCCGCCCGTGCTCCGGGGACTCGACTTCGAGTCGGACAGCGCCTTCGTTGTTGAGTCGACGGCTCACAACGACACCATCTTCTACTGGCTGCGCGACACCACCCTCGTCAACCGCGACACGCTCACCGTCGAGGCCGTCTATAACTACACCGACTCGGCAGGCGTCCTCGTCAGCAAGACCGACACGCTGGAGTTCGCTCCCAAGGTGTCGTACGAGAAACGCATGAAGGCCAAGCAGAAGGAATATGAGAAATGGTTCAAGGAACAGGAGAAGAAAAAAAAGAAAGGCCGCGACTACGACTCCATCATGCCGCCCGCCTTCCTGCAGGTGAAGATTACCCCCGCCAGCATCGACCCCTACAGCCGCGTCACCATTGAGTCGCCGACGCCCCTGCTGAGGCTCGACACCGCCAGCGTCCACCTGACCACCAAGGTTGACTCCACATGGGTGCCAATGCCCTATACCTTCGGGCCGCACCCTGACAACATCCGCTATCACGTGCTCTCGGCACATTGGCAGTTAGGATGCGAATACAACCTCGAGATTGACTCCGCTGCCATCGAGGACATCTACGGGCTTATCAACAACGCCGTGAAGCAGACCTTCAAGGTGAAGAGCGAAGAGGACTTCAGCACCCTCGAGGTCAACCTCAGCAACGTTACCGACACCGGCATCGTCGTTCAGCTGCTCAACGCCTCCGACGCCGTCCTGCGACAGCAGCGCGTCCGAGGCAGCTCCACCAAGTTCCTCTTCGTCGCCCCCGGCAAGTACTATCTCCGCGCCTTTGCCGACAACAACGGCAACAACCGCTGGGACACCGGCGACTACGATGCCGGACTGCAGCCCGAGACCGTCTGGTACTATCCGCAGGAGACGGAGTGCAAGGCCAAGTGGGACGTCAAGCGCGACTGGGACCTCAAGGCACAACCGCCCTTCAAGCAGAAACCCTTAGCCATCACTAAACAGAAGCCCGACCAGGAGAAGAAACTAAAGAACCGCAACATGGAGCGGGCCAAGAGATTAGGAAAAGAATATATACAGGATAAAACAGGAATGAGACTATGAAACGTACCGTAAATATGACAAGGTGGATGGTGCTCACAGCACTCTTCACGCTTCACTTCTCACTATTCTCCAGCCCCGCAGGGGCGCAACAATGCGGCATCGAGAATAAAGCCTTCAAGAGCGGCGAACGACTGACCTACGACCTCTTCTTCAACTGGAAGTTCGTATGGTTCAAGGTAGGCCAGGCCCACATGAACACCGACCTCACCACCTTCGAGGGCAAGCAGGCCTGGCGCTCCAGCCTCGTCACCGGCGGCAACAAGAAGCTCGACAAATTCTTCACCATGCGCGATACCCTGCTCAGCTACTGCAGCCCCGACCTCTCGCCCCTCTACTTCCGCAAGGGAGCCCGCGAAGGCAAGCGCTACTACATCGACGAGCTGTGGTACACCTATCCCAACAATACCTGCAAGCTGCGCATGCACCGCGTCGATGCCGACGGCGAGGAACACTGGAAGGACGCCCGCTATCAGGACTGCATCTACGACATGATGAGCATCTTCCTCCGTGCCCGCAACTTCAGCGCCGACGGCATGAAGGCCGGCGACAAGATCCCCATGCCCATCAGCGATGCCCGCCGACTGAGCAACTCCTGGCTGCAGTTCCGCGGTCGCGAGACGTTCAAGGTCGACGATACTAAAGAGAAGTTCCGCTGCCTCGTCTTCTCCTTCATCGAGCGTGAGGACGGCAAGAACCACGAGCTGATCCGCTTCTACGTCACCGACGACCAGAACCACATCCCCGTACGCCTCGACCTGAACCTCAACTTCGGTTCCGCCAAGGCCTTCCTCAAGAACTACAAGGGCGTACGTTCCGAGATGACGTCGAAGGTCAAGTAAGAACCCTGACATACGCTTCTTTTGTACACAGGCTATCCCTAATTTACAAAAAAGGAGAACCGGTATTTGATTACACATTCGTTTTGGTATTCTCGTTGCATTTTTTTGAAGAATGTGCGAGTATTAAAAGAAAATATTGTATCTTTGCGCCATAATCCTAATTATAACGCTTATGAGCACCCAGATGATGAACCAGCGAATTGCCGACTACTTCAAGACCCAGCCCGTCGTAAAGGCATGGATCTTTGGTTCCTACTCTCGAGATGAACAGAGGCCGTGGAGCGATGTCGACATCCTTGTGCAGTACGACCGCAGCCGTCCCATCGGCCTACTGAAAATTGCCGGTATGAAGGTGGATCTCGAAGACCTGTTGAATTGCGAGGTTGACCTTGTAGAGGAAGGCACTCTCCGTCCGTGGGCCGTGGAAAGCGTAAACCGTGATAAAAAGCTGATTTATGAGAGAGCATAGCAGAGACCGCGGGCGACTGGAGGACATCCTGAAGTACGCCCAAAACGTGGGGCAGATTGTCTGCGGCATCACTGGTGCCTGACCTGTATTCGACGCTCGATCAGGACAAGGTCATCAAAGAGGCGGC
>CALDLA010000005.1 GCA_937898415.1 uncultured Prevotellaceae bacterium
GGGGGGGGGGGGGGGGGGGGGGGGGGGGGGGGGGGGGGGGGGGGGGGGGGGGGGACGACATGGATAACCGCCAGTACTGCGATGACGTAGTGGATGATGACCAGTATGAGGTTCAGTTCGTTCACCTATTTGAATCCTACGAGTTTATGAGTCTGCAATGAGAGCCGCCACTGGGGGTGCTCCTTGATATAGTCGACACACCTGTTTATAATAATAGAGTTACGCTTGGCATCGCCCGTGTCGCAGGGCTGGAGGTATAAAAGAGGAGAGAGGAGAGAGGAGAGAGGAGAGAGAAATGTTTCAGGGTCAGTGCTTTCATCAACCACTACCTTCAGCTCATCAGGTATCCTCTCTCCTCTTTCCTCTTTCCTCTCTCCTCTAAACAACTTCGGTGATACCGTCAGCCAGTCCAGGTTCTGTGGTGCAGGACGTGTGCCGTTGCTTTCCATCGCCACCTCGAAACCGTGCTGGTGTAGCAGGTCCACGAAAGCCTCGTCTGCCTGCAGCGTCGGCTCACCGCCGGTCAGCACTACGAAGCGGGCGGGATAGTCTTCGATGGCTGCCATAATCTCCTCGTCGGTCATCTCGCGGTAGGTGTCGAACTCCGTGTCGCAGAACCCGCAACGCAGGTTACAGCCTGCGAAGCGGATGAACACAGCCGCCCGTCCCGTGTTGTGCCCCTCGCCCTGTATCGAGTAGAATATGTCGTTAATCCTTTTCATAGGTTGCTATGTTTCCCTCGCTCTCCTGCACCGTAGCCTTGTAGCAGTAAGGCACACGCTCCACGCACCAGCGGGCCAGGTTCTCGGCCGTCGGGTTGAAGGGCAGCACCTCGTTCAGGATGCGGTGGTCCAGCGGTTCCTTGATGAGCCGCTTGATCTCGCTGAAGTCAATCACCATGCCGTTGCGGTCGAGCTTCTCCGAACGGCAGTAAATCATAATCATCCAGTTATGACCGTGTACCCTCGTACACTTGCTCTCGTAGTCCAGTTCCAGACTATGACAAGCTGAAATCTCTATTTTCTTCTGAACGTAATACATATTTATTTCATTACATCACTTCCTAATTTGCGGGCCAGTGTATCGCGCAACTGCTGAGTCTCGCGGAAATCCTTCATCAGTTGCATGATGCGCTCATTATTGCCCATGGCCTGGCGCATGGCCGACTGTATCTCCTTCAGTTGCTGGTTCATCAGCTCCAGGCGCAGGTCCATCACCAAGTGGATGACTTGCTGGCGCAATGCCCCTTCGCGCGGCGTTAACACAAACCTTCCGCCTAACGGATGCCGGTCGATGGCCAGTCGGGTGGCCAGTTGGCTTATGGCGATGTCAGGATGGTTCGTGAAGTAGGTCTCGGCCTTGAATCCCTGTTCGCCGCTGTGTGCTACGGCCTCGGCCAGTATCTGGTTATATAGCGGATTCGAGAATAGGATATGATCCTGCCCCAAGTCGTAGTCCACATACTGCGCCACGTTGAAGCTGATGACGTCACCTTCCTCCGTCTCAATGTTGTCGTAGATAATTTCCTCGCCGTGGCGCACAATCTCGCGGATGAGGAGGGGCTCGACTGCGCTTTCTCGAGGTGCGAGGTGCGTGGTACGAGGTGCGGGATTCTGATCCTGCGTTTCCGCCTCCGAAGTATTCTCATTACTCGTATTATCTCCTTCCTCCTTTCTCGAGAGCCCCTGCCGGATGAAGTCATTCATCGTCGTCAGCAGTGTCTGCTCCTTCAGTCCCAGGCGTGAGGCTAAGTCGCTGAGGTAGGTGGAGCGCAGGATGTTGTTGGGGATGAGTGAGATGCTCTTCACGATGCCGCTGATGGCCTCGCTGCGCTTCACGGGGTCGCTGACGCCCTCAACGGTCAACCGGGTCTTGAACGAGATGAAGTCCTGCTGGTTCTCCTCGATATACCGTTTCAGTTCCTCCGTCGAGTGCTTACGGGCGAAGGAGTCGGGGTCGTCGCCGTCGGGCAGCAGCAGCACCTTGATGTTCATACCCTCCTGCAGCAGCATGTCCGTACCGCGCATGGCGGCATGGATGCCGGCCTCGTCGCCGTCATATAATAAGGTGATGTTCTGCGTGAAGCGGCGCAGCAGTCTGATTTGGTAGATGCTAAGTGCTGTTCCAGAGTTGGCCACCACGTTCTCGATGCCTGCCTGGTGCATGGCGATGACGTCGGTATAGCCCTCCACCATGAAGACGCGGTCGTCCTTTACTATCTGTTTCTTAGCCTGATAGATGCCGTAGAGTTCGCGTTCCTTGTGGTAGATGTCCGAGTCGGGTGAGTTCACGTACTTCTGTGCCACACCCTTCGTCCGTGAGTCCAGCACACGTCCACCGAAGGCTACCACCTTGCCGCTAACGTTCAGCCACGGGAAAATGGCACGGCCGGAGTAGCGGTCATATAGCCCCCGCTCATTATCAACACATAATCCTGTCTTCACCAGAAACTCAGCCTTGTAACCCGCCTGCTGCGCCGCCATAGCCAGCGCGTCACGCCTCTTCGGCGCATAGCCTAATTGGAACTTCTCGATGATATCGTCGCGGATGCCGCGGCTGCGGAAGTACTGCTTGCCGATGGCAATGCCGTCGGGATCGTTCTTCAGCGTCTGGTGGAACCAGTCCTTGGCCCACTCGTTGACAATGAACATTGACTCGCGCTCGTTCTGCTCCTTCCGTTCCTCGTCCGTCAGTTCCTTCTCGACGATTTCAATGTTGTATTTCTTGGCCAGCCACCGCAGCGCCTCGGGATAGGTAATCTGCTCGTGCTCCATCAGGAAACCGGCGGGCGTTCCGCCCTTGCCGCAAACGAAGCAGTGGCAGATGTTCTTGGCCGGACTCACCATGAACGACGGGTTGCGGTCGTCGTGGAACGGGCACAGTCCCTTGTAGTTCACGCCGCTCTTGCGGAGCGTCACGAACTCTGACACGACATCGACAATCTGCGCCGCGTCGATAATCCTATCTACTGTCGCTCGGTCTATCATGATGGTCTATTTGTCGGCAAAGGTACAAAAAATAATTGATAATTGTAACTGTTCGGCAGTATTTTACGTTTTTTTCTCGCTTCATTCGCTTGCTTATTACGATGATTCTTCGTAACTTTGCACCCATGAACGTGAAAGAATTGGAAGACAAGCGCATCGCCGTACTGCTGTCGGGCGGTGTCGATTCATCGGTTGTGGTCTATGAACTGGTTCGTCAGGGGCTCCAGCCCGACTGTTTCTACATCAAGATTGGTCCCGAGGAACAGGAAGAGTGGGACTGCTCCAGCGAAGAGGATCTGGAGATGGCAACGGCTGTCGCTGCCAAGTATGGCTGTCTGTTGGAAGTCGTTGACTGTCACCGCGAATACTGGGATCAGGTGACGAAATACACGATGGATAAGGTTCGCGCAGGCCTGACCCCCAACCCTGATGTGATGTGCAACCGCCTTATCAAGTTCGGTGCTTTCCATGAGAAGCGCGGCCATGACTACGACCTCATCGCCACCGGCCATTATGCGCAGACGGAAATTGTAAATTGTAAATCGTCAAATAGTAAATTAAAGTGGCTTTGCACCAGTCCCGACCCCGTGAAGGACCAGACGGACTTCCTTGCTCAGATTTACGACTGGCAGTTGGAGAAGGCACTCTTTCCTATTGGCCACTACATGAAGGACGAGGTGCGCCAGATAGCTGAGCGTGAGCACCTGGTGAGTGCCCGCCGTAAGGACTCGCAGGGCATCTGCTTCTTAGGTAAGATCAACTACAACGACTACATCCGCCGCTATCTGGGCGAGCAGCCCGGCGACGTCATCGAGCTGGAGACCGGGCGCCGCATCGGCGAGCATCGCGGACTGTGGTTCCACACCATAGGCCAGCGCAAGGGCATGGGCTTCAGCGGCGGACCGTGGTTCGTGGTCAAGAAGGACGTGGCGGCAAACATTCTCTACGTCAGTCACGGCTACGACCCCGAGACGGCCTACCGTCAGGAGTTCCCCATCCACGACTTCCACAGCATCAACGGCTGTCTGCCCCCGGAGCGCATCACGCTGAAGATACGCCACACCCCCGAATACCTGCCTGCCTGTCTGGAACCGCAGGGAGACGGTCGCTACATGGTTCGCGCCGATGCCCCCATCCACGGTGTCGCCCCTGGCCAGTTCTGCGTCATCTATGATGCCCAGCACCACCGCTGCTATGGCTCGGGCGAGATTACGGTATGACTCTTTTCCCCAAAAAAGTGTAACTTTGCACCGAAGTAACAATAAAAACCTAAAACAACATGAAGAAAACTATTCTTTTTACAGCCATCGCATTGGCTTTTAGCACTACTGTTTCAGCAGCAGAAAACATCAAGGCAACGGTTCATGCCGACCAGGCAGGAGCCAAGATTAACCGTGAGATTTACGGACAGTTCTCCGAGCACCTGGGCACCTGCATCTATGGCGGACTCTGGGTGGGCGAGGACTCCAAGATTCCCAACATCAAGGGCTACCGCAAGGACGTGTTCGAGGCGCTGAAGGCGCTGAAAGTGCCCGTGCTGCGCTGGCCCGGCGGATGCTTTGCCGACGATTACCACTGGATGGACGGCATCGGTCCGAAGGACCAGCGTCCGTCACTGCGTAACAACAACTGGGGCGGCACCATCGAGGACAACTCGTTTGGCACGCATGAGTTCCTGAACCTCTGCGAGATGCTCGACTGCGAACCCTATATCAGCGGCAATGTCGGCTCGGGCACGGTGAAGGAGATGGCCCAGTGGGTGGAGTACATGACCAGCGACGGCGACACTCCGATGGCCCGTCTGCGCAGGCAGAACGGCCGTGAAAAGGCCTGGCACGTAAAGTATTTTGGTATCGGCAACGAGGCCTGGGGCTGCGGTGGCAACATGACGCCGGAATACTACTCGGACGAGTTCCGTAAGTTCAACACCTACCTGCGCGACTACACGGGCAACAAGCTCTACCGCATCGGCAGTGGTGCCTCGGACTATGACTATAACTGGACGGAGGTGCTGATGGACAAGATTGGTAACCGCATGCAGGGGGTGTCCCTACATTATTATACCTGCTCAGGCTGGGAGGGTTCGAAAGGCTCGGCCACGAAGTTCGACAACGACCAGTACTACTGGGCACTCGGCAAGTGCCTGGAGATAGAGGAAGTCATCAAGAAGCACAAGGCCATCATGGACGAAAAAGATCCGAAGAACGAGGTCGGCCTACTCGTCGATGAGTGGGGCACGTGGTGGGACGAGGAGCCAGGCACTATTGCCGGACACCTGTATCAGCAGAACGCCTTGCGCGACGCCTTCGTAGCTTCACTGTCGCTGAACGTGTTTCATAAATATACTGACCGCGTAAAGATGGCAAACATTGCCCAGATCGTGAACGTATTGCAGTCGATGATCCTGACCGACCAGGAGGGTACTGGCCACATGGTGCTTACGCCGACCTATCACGTCTTCAAAATGTACACGCCGTTCCAGGAGGCCACCTACCTGCCCATTGACCTGCCCACGGAGACCATCCAGGTGAGCAAAGCCTACTTCAAAGAGAAGGAGGGAGCCAAGGATGCTGGCTACCGTCCCTGCCCCATGCTCTCGGCATCAGCCGCCAAGACTACTGACGGCAGTCTCGTGCTGGCCATCACCAATGTGAGTCTCGACAAGGCACAGACCATCGACTTCAACCTCGACGGCTATCAGGCCAAGAGCGTCAGCGGCGAAATCCTCACTTCGAAGAAGGTGGATGATTTCAACGACTTCCAGCATCCTGAAGTGGTGGCACCCAAGCCCTTCAACGCCGCAAAACTGAAGAAGGGGATGCTCACCGTTGAGGTGCCCGCCAAGTCAATCATCGTACTGAATATCAAGTAATCAAAAACAGGGGACGGTTCCGCGATGATCAGAGGGCGACGGTGACGGGCTTGCCGCTGTAGTCCACCATCTTGCCCTCGGGATTGTCGAGGTTCAGCGGCTTCGGGGCGTCGGGGGTGATGAGGACGACGTTGAAGCGGCGCTGTTTAAGCATGCCGGGGAATGAGCCTCGGCGCTGGCCGATGCGCAAGGTGCGCGAGGCGTCGTCGTAGGTGATGTCGATAGTGGCATACTGGCCGCGCTCGTAATTATAGTTGGTACCCTCGTCCTCGTAGAGCTGGAACTCACCGTCCTGCCCGGCATAGACGTAGAGGTTGATGAGGTCGGCGGGCTTCTCGTCGCTCCACTGCATGGCGGGGCCGAAGGGGATGATGGCGCCCTCGCGGACGAAGACGGGAATCCGCTCGTAAGGAGCATCAACGATTAATTTACTATTTGACGATTGACGATTGACGATTTGCTCGCCAGTATAGAGGTCGTACCAGCCACACTGCTTGGGGAAGTAGACGGAGCGGTTGCGGGCCTTGTAGTAGCCTACGGGACAGGCCATGAGGGCGGGGCCTAACATCCACTGGTTGCCGATATTTTCTACCTCGCGATCGCCGCCGAAGTCCATCACGAGGGCACGCATCAAAGTGTAGTCACGGAAGTGGGCCCAACCGGCTAAGGAGTAGAGGTAGGGCATGAGGTGATAGCGCAGGCGGTCGTAATAGACGAACGACTTGTAGGCGGGATGATCCTCGGGGGCGATGTTCCAAATCTCGCGCAGCGGCCACTGGCCGTGACTGCGGAAGAGGGGGATGAAGGCGCCGAACTGGTTCCAGCGCGTCTGCAGCTCACGCCATTCGCGCAGGTCCTCGTTCTCCTGCTTGGTCTGGTCGTAGAGGCGCTGGGCCTGCTCATAGCGCTTCTCGACGCAGAAGCCGCCCTGATCCATGCCCCAGAAGGGAATGCCCGACATCGAGTAGTTGAGTCCGGCGGTCATCTGAGCCCGCATATCCTCCCAACGGGTACCGATGTCGCCGCTCCACGTAGCCGTCGAGTAGCGCTGTTCGCCGGCAAAGCCGCTACGGGTGAGCAGGAAGACGCGAGGTTCGTCCTTCTTGCCCTTCCACACACCACGCTGACCATTGTAGATGGCATCTGCATTGACCGTCGAGTAGGCGTTGAAATATTCGGTAGAGGTGCCGAGGGCGGTGGGGCCGCAGAGGGCCTTGCGATACCACATCGGCGTACAGTCGCGGACATTGGGCTCCGAGGCGTCCATCCACCAGGCATCGATTAGTTTACTATTTGACAATTTGCCATTTGACAATTTGGCCAGGCCGGTATAGAGCTTATCGTCCATCTGGCGCCAGAACGTCTTGCGGGCCTCGGGGTCGTAGGCATCGTAGAAACCGTTCTTGTAGCCAGGGCCTACCCAGTCGTGGATGTCGTCGGTGGGCGACTGGTTGTACATCCAGCCTTTAGCGTCGAGCTCCTTGTAGTGGTCGGTGTTGACGTAGAATTTCGGCCAGACGCTGATCATGAAGCGACCGTGCATCTGGTGGACATCGTCGAGCATCTGCTGCGGATTGGGATAGCGCGAAGCCTCGAACTCATGGCTGCCCCACTGGTCCTCAGGCCAGTAGTTCCAGTCCTGCACAATGTTGTCGATGGGTATCTGCCGACGGCGGAACTCGCCTAAGGTCGATACTATCTCGTCCTGCGTCTTATAGCGCTCACGGCTCTGCCAGAAGCCGAGCGCCCACTTCGGGTAGAGCGAGGCACGGCCTGTCAACGTACGGTAGCCCGAGATGACCTGATCGAGGTTCTCGCCGGCAATGAAGTAGTAGTCCATGTCCTTCGCCATCTCGCACCAGATGGACAGTGCATTGCGGTCATGGTAAGTGCGGGGTTCTGCCACACGCAGGCCACAGTACGACTCGCCGCCGTCAGGTTGCCACTCTATGCGCAGGTGTGCACGTTTGCCTGGCCGCAGGGACACATTAAACTTATATGCATTGGGGTTCCACGCCGTGCGCCAGCGCTCAGCCACCACTTCCTTGCCATCAATGTAAACCTTGATATAACCTGCATAATAGAGAATGAACTGGTAAGGGGTTGGAGCCCACTCCACATCATCAGATTTCACTCCAGTGGGAGGAGTAAAGGGCTTGGCTTCAGGCTCTATGTAACCTTCGTACACGACGTTGGCGCCAGCCAGGTTGAAGCCCTGCGGCAGGTTCTTGATGCCGCCGTTGTCCGTACGGTTGGCAATCTCCGACTTCGCGGGTGTACCATATTCATAATAGATGGAGTCCTCGTCGCGCACCAGCTTCTTGCCATGGGCATCGACGTAGGTGCCCGTCAGGTGGCCGGGCCGACCCTGCTTGTCGTAGAGTTTGAAGGCACGGTTCAGCTGCAGGTAGTCGTGGGGATTGCCGAAGCGGCAATAGGAGTAGGCGTCCCACAGGATGCCGTAGCCCTTGGTGGAGAGCACAAAGGGTATCGACACTTTCGTGTTATACTGAAAAAGGTCCTCGTTCTTTCCCTTCATATTGAACTCCTCCGACTGATGCTGGCCCAGGCCGTAGAAGGCCTCGTCGGAGGACGACTTGAACTTCATCTGCCACGTCAGGCCGTGACGTTGTTCCTCCGTAGGCTGCACACCGCCCTTGACGCCTAACTCGCGCTCAGGCACGGTAAAGTCCCAGAACTGCTTGCCCGGCTCCCCGCCGGCGTTTGCCTCCTCCAAAAGGCGCTTGCCGTCGCCGTCGCTGAAACGTATCTGACCGTCGTTCAGGTACACCTTTGCCCGCACGTTCTTTGCCTTGACGAAGACACATGCCGCGTCAATGATATGTTCCGATTGCGAGGCCTCCCGCTGCTCCACTTTCACTTCGCCCTTGAACGGCGACTGCGGCACAATCATGAGGCTTGCAGGCTTCACCGGCAGTTCGTCCTTGCTGGTAGCCCGGACGCGGATGATGTTGTCGTTGATGACTTCCAGTTGGATGACTTTGGCCTGTCCGCCGTCAGGGCGGATGGTCACGATATTTCCCTGCTGCTTCACATCGGCGGCCTGCGCTGTCAGTACGCCGGCCAGCATCGATGAAGCCAGCAATAACTTCGTAGTTTTCATATTCTTAGGTTTTCAGTTTGATTAGTCCATTAATACGGCATCCTCCACGGGAATGTCATCGCTCATCATCATGTCGATAGGCAGCTGGACGATGACGATGGTACCACCCTCGGGATTGTCCTCGGCACGAACCGTACCGCCGTGCAGGTTGACAATGCGCGCTACGACATCGAATTCAATCACCGACTCGACGTTGGGGTCGAACATATTGGCACGCGACTCCTCGGGGATTCCCAGTCCGCGGTCGATGATACGGATTTCAGCCATGTTGCCCACCTCGGCCAGGTTGACCCTCACACGGCTTCCCGCCGGCGAGAACCTCACCGCATTGGCCAACAGGATGTTCAGCATGCGGTAGAGCAAGTCCATGTCGAACTTCATGGTCAGCCGGTTCAGGGCCGACTGGAATGTCATCCTGAACGGTTTGTCGTCAGCACTCTTGAACTCTTCGGCCGTCCGCTTGACGAAGCCCACCAGCTCGCTGATGACGGGGCGGTACGTCAATTCCTCCTCCGTCCGCTCCTTAGGCTCGGGCTGCTTGGCCTCCATCTCGGCCCTCATGCGGCGCATCAGCTCCTGCTTCTCATACTCGCGGAGCTGGTGTTCCAGTTCCACGCGCTCGGCATGTCGGCGCAGGGTGCGCTGATACCACAGGAAGGCCAGGCAGCCGCCCACGATGATGTAGAGCAGGATGGCCCACCAGGAGGCATACATCGGCGGGCGGATGGTGATGTCGATGCTGCGCTCCACGTCGCCCATCGTGCCGTCGTCGTTCAACATACGGACACAGAGGGTATAGGAGCCCGAAGGTAGCGACATATAGCTGATACTGGGGTTCGTCTCCGAGGTCTTCACCCAGTTGTCGTTGAATCCCTCCAGCTTATAGAGGAACCGTGAGCGGTTGTGGATCTCGCCGCTGGAACTGGCCAGCAGGATGGTGAACTGGTCGTTATAGCGCAGCGTCAGCCGCCGGCACTCGTTGATGTTCTCCTTGAGCACCACGCGGCCGTCAGTCGTCTTCTCACCGATGATGACGTCCTGGTCGAACAGCTGGAGGCCGCTGAACACGGGTTCCTCCTTGACGCGGTCCTTGCCAATGCCGCCAGGATTCAGCACGTCGAGACCGCCCTGTCCGCCGACGAGCAGCATGCCGGTGGGCGTGTAGCAGGTAGAGCGCTGGTTATAGGGGCCCACCTGTAGTCCGTCGCGGCTGTTGTAGCTGCGAACGATGAACGTGTAGCGTCCGTTGTCCTGATGCTGGACGATGACGTTCGAGATGCCATGGTCGGTGACGAGCCACATGGAGTGGTTGGCATCCTCGACAATGCCGTTGACGGTCGAGCCGAGCAGTCCCGAGCGCATGTCGAGCAGATAGACCTCGTTGGTCTTGGGATCCCAGACGGTGGCTCCCGACGTGGAGCCCTGCCAGGCCAGTCCGCGACTGTCTTCAAGACCGAGTATCGACATTTCGTTGATGTCTATGTTGTTATGGTTGTTGGTGATGTCGCGGTTGACGATGCGGAATGTCTTGGGATTGATGAGCGAATAGAACTTCGAGTGTGCCACCATCAGCCAGCCCTTCTTGGTGCGTGTGATGGTCGAGATATAGTCGCTGGGCAGGTTGGAGTTGCTGATGCGGAAGGTGCGCATCTTGCCCGTCCGCTTGTCTATGCGTTGTACGCCGCCGCCGAGGGTGCCTATCCAGATGTTGCCCCACTGGTCTTCACAGACCGTCCATACGTTGTTGTTGACCAGTCCGAGGGTGTCGCCCGTGGCCCGGTAGTTGGTCACCTCACCGTTCTTGATATGGATGAGACCGCCCTCATAGGTGCCGAACCAGACGGAGCCGTCGCTGGCGGCCAGCGAGCCCACCATGACGTTGGAGCCGATGCCGCTGTTAGCCTTGTTGTAGGCCACCTGTTCGCCCGTACGGCTGTCGTAGCGGATGATGCCCGCGTCGTTGGTGCCCAGCCAGGTGTAGCCCTGACGGTCGTAGCAGATGGTGTTGATGACGCCCAACTCGCGGTTACGGAATCCCGAGGCATTGCCGGTGTACATGTTCAGGCCGTTCATATAGCTGCCCACCCACATACGTCCCAGCTGGTCCTTGTAGAGGACGCGCAGGGTATTGTCGCTGATGGTCGATTCGTCGTACTTGCTGGTCAGGAACTGTCGCATCGACTTGTCGGTGAGGTCGATGATGTAGAGGCCGCCGTGGTCGGTCGCTATCCACAGGCGGTTCTTCCCGTCCACCATGATGTCCCAGACGGCCATCTCCTCAGGCACCTCGCTGACGCCGATGCTGCGGACAGCGTCCTGCGCCGAGAGAAGCCACTCGTTGGTCTTCGGGTTCCAGACGTACACCCTGGACACCGTGATGACCCAGAGGTTGCCGTCGTGGTCGGTGCGTAGCTTGCACTCCCGGTCGTTGGTCAGCTTGTTCTTGGGCAGATAGTCCAGCCTGCGGCTGATGACGTCGTTCTCGCGGTCGAAGAAGATGATGTGGCCGTTGGTAGAGGACAGGGCTACGGTCTTCTCGTCGAAATCAATGATGGACGACACGCCGATGTCCGGCACGAACTCCTGCTCGCCATAGCCGAAGGGGTAGCGCTTGAGGCTCTTGGTCTTGGGCCGGTAGTGGTAGAATCCGTCCGTGTAGGTCTTGACCCAGAAGTCGCCCTGGCTGTCGATGTGCAAGAACTCGATGCCGCCCTTGATGCCCTGCTTTTCGAGCCACCGCTCCGGGTGGCGGTCGCAACGCTCGGTGAGGGGGTCGAAGATGGAGTAGCTCATGCCCTGCCTCAGCCACAGCTTGCCGTCAGTAGCCTCGAAGATGGCATCCACATAGTTGGAACGCAGCGAGGTGCTGTCGCGGGGGTCAGAGTAGAAGGTATGGACACGGTAGCCGTCGTAGCGGTTCAGACCGTAGGGCGTGCCGATCCAGACGATGCCCTTTGAGTCGCGCAGGAGGCTCAGCACCTGCGAGTTCGACAGACCGTCGCGGGTGTCGAGCCGTCGGAATTTCATATCGGGGACCGTTGCCGCAAGGGCTATCGGCAGCAAGAAGGTCAAGGTTAGTAATAGTAGTTTCTTCTGCATCATGATGAAAAGTCTTATGGGTGTTTAGCTGATGTCTCGCGGATGACCAGTTTCTGAGGCACAATCTCCTTGCGTACTTTTGTGTCGCCGCCGATGGCCGACAGCAGCAGTCGGCAGGCCGTCTGCCCCATCTTGTGTGACTGGTCCTCGATGGCCGAGAGACAGGGAGTGGTGTAGCGGGCATGGGCATCGTCGGTGAAGCCAATGAGCGCCACGTCCTCAGGGATGCGCAGTCCTTGTTGCTTGATGGCATTGAAGGCTGCGAAGAGAATGATGTCGTTGAAAGCCACGATGGCATCGGGGCGGTCGTCGCGCTGCAGCAGTCGCAGGGTGTTCTGCAGGGCCGTGTCGAAGTCGATGCGGTCGCAGACCACCAGTTCGCGCTCGATGGGGATGCGGTTGTCGCGCAGTGCCTCCAAGTAGCCATGCTTGCGGCGGCGCACCATGTCGAGGTGGTTGGGGCCGCCGACGAAGGCGATGCGGCGGCTGCCGGTGTCGATGAGGTGCTGGGTGGCCTCCTGGGCGGCCTCGTCGCCGTTGGCCATCACGCTGGAGAACTTCTCAGGCAGACAGGTACGTCCGAAGAAGACCAGGGGGATGCCCATCTCGCTGATTTCCTCGAAGTGGCTGTAGTCGGTCGTGCTCTGTGCCAGACAGGCGATGATGCCGACAACATGCAGGTCAATGAAGTTATCAATGGCGCGCTGCTCGTCAAGGCAGTCCTCGTGGGTGTTGGCACTGATGACGCTGTAGCCGGCACGGCGAGCCTCGTCCTCGATACCGTCGAGCACGGCAGCATAGTAATGGGTCACCAGGTTGGGCACCACCACGCCGATCACCTTGGGTGCCTCCTTGCGCAAACTCTGGGCAAAGGGGTTGGGACGGTAGTTCAACCGCTTGGCCAACTCCTTCACTCGCTGCTGCATGTCCTGGCCAATCTCGGGCGAGGAATGGAGCGCCCTGCTGACGGTAGCGATGCTGACGCCTAATTCCTGCGCCAGGTCCTTGAGTGATGTTCTGCGTTTTGGCATGGTGCAAAGATAGGAAAAAAAGGTGAACCACGCAAACGTTTACGCGATTTTTTATGTTTTTGGCCTTATTTTGGCGGTTAGCCGTTCGCACAGCTTCTCATGGGTGCGGTGCATATAGACATACATCAGGTTCATCACGACGACCTCAACTAGCAGGTACACCCACGGACAACCCAGCAGGGCCGTGACAAACAACGTGTAGGCCCGCAGGTTATGCGTCAACAGGTTGGTGTACTTCATCAGCGGGCGACTGCCAGCCAGCAGTTCCTGACGTACCGTCTCGTCGGGCTGTTGCTGCCATTTGGCAAAGAAGGCCTGGAACTTCGGTGTGCTGTGCTCCTGAGCCTTACAGTAGTTGGCATAGTTATAATAGTATGCACGCGCAAACCATTCTTCTCGGGGTAGTGACTCCAGGATGGCTCGCTGCTGGCGGTAGCTGTTCAGTTCGCTTCCCTCCTCGCCCAAGAGGAAATAGAGGTGTATCTGGCGGTAGTAGTCGGCCAGCCGTGCCTGAGGCGCATGACTCAGGAAGCCCGCCGTGGCAGCGAGCAGGAATCCCCAGATGCCCCAGTTGACGCCTAAAAGCGGGATGGGCTGTGACCACAGACGGAACACCAGTGCCCAATAGATGCAGAAGAACCAGACGTCGCTGGCAAAGCCGTCGAGGACACGTCCCAAGAGCGTCTTTTTACCCGTCAGCCGCGCCATCTGCCCGTCGGTGGAGTCGCAGAAGTTGGCCAGCATCAACAGCACCACGGCCCAGATATTATGATACAGGTCAGTGAAATAGAACAGGCAGCCACCCGTCGCACCGAGGATAATCGACAGGATGGTGATGACATTGGGGTGGACGCCCAGCTTATTCCAGAAAAGTGCGAAGACCAAGCCGACGGGGCGCGTGAAGTACACGTCGAGCCACTCTTCGGTGTCCTCCGACTTAAACGATACTTTCAGTAGTTCCTTGAATGATTTTTCCATGTGTTTGTTTCGGAATTTGGGGTGCAAAGGTAGGTATTTTGTGCGATAGCTTGTCGTTTTCCTTCTTATTTTTCATTTTTTTAAAATAAATATGTAATTTTGCCCGTTAAATCAATACACGCAAGTATGAAAACGACAGACAGGAATATCATCATGATCACCTCTGGGGGCGTCGGGGCACGGTTTGGCGACTCCGTTCCCAAGCAGTATATAGAGATCGGCGGGCGTCAGGTCATCTCCTACGTCATCGAGGCTTGCCGCGAGTGTCGGCAGGCTGATGCCATCGTCGTCATGGCCGACAGCCATTATCATGACGAGCTGTCGAGAAGATATGGCGTCGACGTAGCCGATAGCGGCCCGGAGTTGAATGTCACCAAGCGCCACGGACTCGACTATATCGGTACACACTCGGCGTGCGAGAAGGTGTTGGTGGTCGATGCTGTCCGTCCGACGGTCACGGGAGCATTGCTTGACAAGTTTTTCACCCTGCTCGACGAATACGATGCTGTGGCCTGTGCGCGCAAAATCACCGACAGTCTGGGACGTTACGGCGAGTGGATAGTCAATCGGGAGGAATATTACACGATGAACGCACCTGAGGGATTCCGCTTCAGCCTCCTCGACCGGCATTTCCGCGCCGACTCGCCCTTGACGGAGTCGATACAGCAACTGCCGCCGACATCGAAAGTGTATCTTGACTTCGATGCCCCTTATTTCGAAAAGCTGACATATCCTGAGGATTTTGCCCGTCTGCGAATGCTACTCGACGGACGGAAAACAGGACGCTAAGACGACACGGGAATCTCAATCCAGAACTTCGAGCCTTCGCCTAACTTCGACTCCACACCGACGTTGCCGCCCATGCTGTAGGCCATGGTGCGGCAGATGCTCAGGCCAAGACCGGCACCGGGGATGTACTCGTCGACCTTGTAGAAACGTTCGAACACCCGCTCCTGATGTTCGGGAGCAATGCCCTTGCCCGTATCTTGTACCCAGATGCGCAGCCTGTTTCCCTCCAAGGGGTCATAGCCTAAGATGATGCTGCCCTGACTGGTAAACTTCGTGGCGTTGGCCATCAGGTGGTTCAGCACCTCCATCAGACGGCTCAGGTCGGTCGTCACCTCCTGCGCCTCGGCGGCAAACATGGTGGAGAGGGCCACACCGGGCTTGGCCTGTGGCGTATAGGCATCGGCCACGGAGCGCAGCACGTCGTTCAGCTCGAAGGTGCTCATCACTAACTGCTCCTTGCCCGATTCTATCTTCGAGATGTTCATCACGTCGTCGATAATCTGCAGCAGTTTCTGGTTGTTCTCCTGTATCAGGTTGATGAGTTCCTTGCGTTCCTCGTCGCCCGTCACATCGGGCAGCACACTGGTGAAACCGATGATGGCATTGAGCGGCGTACGGATCTCGTGACTCATGTTGGCAATGAAGGCCGACTTCAAGCGGTCGCTCTCCTCAGCCTTGTTACGGGCCTCGACGAGAGCCGTCTCCATACGCTTGCGGTCATCAATGACCATCGAGGTGCCCACGATTGTCTTCGGCAGACCGTCGGCATCCCGCGAAGCCACCGTGGCGTATGCCTCAGCCCAGTACATACTGTTGTTGCGGGCTACTTTGACACGGCTGATTTCATGGTACTCCTCCGTGCGGCCTGAGCAGATATCGTCAAGGGCCTTCCGGATGCGTGAACGGTCGGAATCGGCCATCATAGCCGCCAGGTCGTCGAGCGACGTTCCGGGCACAGGAACGAAATAGTCGTTACGCTCGCGGTAATCATTATCATAGGTGATGGTGCGCTCAGCCACGTCGATATGCCACGTGCAGAGCCTCATGGCTTTCAGCACCAGTTCGTACTCGATGTTATGCTTCTTGACCTTCCCCAACTGCTCCAGCTCCGACACCAGTTCGCGCCCCTGCCGACGCTGGTAGATGAACAGCACCACCATGCCCAGGAACAGCAAGACTCCCACGCACCAAATCAGCACTTCTGTGCCGAACTCTGACAGTAGTGACATCAAGAATAGCTCTAACATCACCGCAAAATTACATAAATAATTTGAATTTGGAAATTATTTTGGGAAATATTTTGTTTTTATGTCGTTTTTATTGTAACTTTGCCGCCTAATTACCACGTTTTATATTTAATGGAACAAACATTTGACATCATCGCCAAGACTTTTATGGGGCTGGAACCCATATTGGCGAAAGAACTGACCCAGTTGGGGGCTAACGACGTACAGATAGGACGACGCATGGTGTCGTTCAAGGGTGACAAGGAGATGCTGTACCGCGCTAACTTCCAGTTGCACACTGCCATCAAGATTCTGAAACCTATCCGTCATTTCAAGGCTAAGAGTGCCGACGACGTCTATGAGGAAATCCGCAAGATGGACTGGACGGAGTATCTGGACAACGACAAGACGTTCGCTGTCGATTCTGTAGTCTTCTCCGAGGAGTTCCGCCACTCCAAGTTCGTGTCCTACAAGGTGAAGGACGCCATCGTCGACCAGTTCCGCGAGAAGACGGGCAGCCGTCCTAACATCTCGGTGACTAACCCCGACCTGCGGCTCAACATGCACATAGCCGAGGACCAGTGTACGCTGTCGCTCGACAGCAGCGGTGAGTCGCTGCACCGTCGCGGCTACCGGCAGGAGACACTCGAGGCACCGTTGAACGAGGTGCTGGCAGCCGGCATGATCCTGATGACGGGCTGGAAGGGCGAGACGGACTTCGTCGACCCGATGTGCGGCTCAGGCACACTGCTCATCGAGGCAGCCCTCATCGCCCATAACATGGCACCGGGACTGTTCCGCAAGGAGTATGCCTTCGAGAAGTGGCCCGACTTCGATGCTGACCTCTTCGACCGCATTTATAACGACGACTCGCAGGAACGGGAGTTCCATCATCACATCTATGGCTACGACATCGACATGAAGGCCGTCAACACGGCGCGCCTCAACGTCAAGGCTGCCGGACTCACCAAAAGCATTACCGTCGAGCAGCTGGACTTCAAGGACTTCAAGCAGCCCAAGGAGAAGAGCATCATGGTGACGAACCCGCCCTACGGCGAGCGTATCTCGACGCCCGACCTCTTGGGTACCTATAAGATGATAGGTGAACGGCTGAAGCATGAGTTCACGGGTAATGATGCCTGGGTGCTCAGCTACCGCGAGGAGTGCTTCGACCAGATTGGTCTGAAGCCCTCTATCAAGATACCTCTTTATAATGGTTCCTTGGAGTGCGAGTTCCGCAAGTACCAGATGTTCGACGGCAAGATGAAGGTGTTCCGCTCTGAAGGCGGTCAGGTGAAGAGCGACGAGGAGAAGCGCCAGATGGCCGAGAAGCACCGTTTCAAGAAGAACCGTGAGTTCAAGAAGCGCTTAGAGGAGCAGGAGGAGAACGAAGAGGCCGACATCCGCTCGTTCACCTTCCACCGCCACGAATTGAAGAAGAACAAACCTAGCAGACGCGACTTCCCCAAGAAACGTAACCGATTTAATGACGATGAAGATTAAGACACTCATTCTGTTGCTAACACTCGCATTACCCATCATGGCACAAGACAAGCTCTTCACACTGGAAGACCTGAATTTCGGCGGTACCAACTTCCACGCCATGCAACCCAAGAATATGTGGCTGACATGGTGGGGCGACCAGCTGATACAGACGGACGTGGAGGAGTGTTACACCATTGATGCGAAAACGGGCAAGAAAAAACTGCTCTTTACGCTTGAAGACATCAACAAATGGGCAAAGAGCGACGAGGAACGCTATGTGCGCCACCTGATGAACGCCACCTTCCCTTACCCCGACAAACCACTTGTGGCCGTCGGCAACCGTCACGCCTTCATCCTGGTGGACTTCAAGGCGAAGCAGGTGGTGTGGCAGGATAGCATCTCAGGCCAGATGGCCAACGACTGGAACAGTACCTCACGGGCAACGGCCTACGTGGAAGACTACCAGCTCTGCGTCGCGGACGGTCAGGGCGGGAAACACCAGCTGACGACCGACGGCAGCCGTGAGATTGTTTACGGACAGAGTGTACACCGCGACGAGTTCGGCATCACAAAGGGCACCTTCTGGAGCCCCGACGGTCAGCGACTGGCTTTCTATCGCATGGATCAAAGCATGGTCGCCGACTATCCGCAGGTGGACATCTTCCCGCGTGAAGCGACTTACGAGCCCGACAAATACCCCATGGCCGGCATGACCTCGCATCAGGTGACCGTGGGCGTCTATGACTTAGCCACCGACAAGACCGTCTATCTGAAGGCAGGCGACCCCACCGACCGTTATTTCACGAACATCGCCTGGAGTCCTGACTCGAAGACCGTCTACATGCAGGAACTGAACCGCGACCAGAACGACTGCCGCCTTGTCAGCTACGACGCAGCGACGGGTGAGCGGAAAGCAGAACTCTACCGCGAGACCCATGAGAAGTATGTGGAACCGCTGCATCCCATACAGTTCCTGCCGTGGGACAGCAACCTCTTTATCATGCAGAGTCAGAAGGACGGCTACAACCACCTATACCTATTTAATATAAAGGGCGAACAGCTGAAGCAGCTGACCAGCGGCCCGTGGGTGGTCATGGAGGTGCTGGGCTTCAACAAGAAGCAGAAGAGCATCATCTTTGCCGCCAACAAGGCGCATCCCCTGCATCGCCGTCTCTACAGCGTCAGCGTGGCTAACGGTCAGGTCAGGGAATTAGAGACTACTGACGGCGTTCACCGTGCCGAACTGTCGCCCTCAGGCAATCGGCTCATCGACCGCTATTCCACCCCGACAAGACCCCGCGTCATCGACGTAATCTCCTGTCACCCTTCACCCTTCACCCTTCACCTCTTAGACGCCGACGACCCGTGGACAGGCTACCAACAGCCCATCTTCGAGTGTGGCAGCATCAAGGCGGCCGACGGCGTGACCGACCTTTACTACCGAATGGTGAAGCCTTACAACTTCGACATAACGAAGAAGTACCCGACGGTGGTCTATGTCTACGGTGGCCCCCATGCCCACAACGTGGAAGTCTCCTGGCACTACGGCAGCCGTTCGTGGGAGACCTATATGGCACAGAAGGGCTACATTGTCTTCATCCTCGACAACCGGGGCTCCGAGAACCGTGGCCGTGACTTCGAACAGGCCACCTTCCGACAGCTCGGCCAGATAGAGATGAAGGATCAGATGGAGGGCGTGAAGTACCTGAAGTCGTTGTCCTACGTCGATGCCGACCGCCTCGGCGTACACGGCTGGTCGTATGGCGGCTTCATGACCATCTCGCTGATGACCAACTATCCCGATGTGTTCAAGGTGGGCGTGGCTGGTGGTCCCGTCATCGACTGGAAATACTACGAGGTGATGTACGGCGAACGCTATATGGACACCCCGCAGCAGAATCCCGAGGGCTACGAGAAGTGCAGCCTCATCCCCAAGGCCAAGGACCTGAAGGGCAAGCTCCAGATTATCACGGGCTATAACGACCGTACCGTTGTTCCGCAGCATTGTCTGTCGTTCCTTGATGCCTGTATCAAGGCCGGCACCCAGCCCGACTTCTTCGCCTATCCTGGCGAGGAGCACAACATGCGTGGTCATGCCTCAGTACACCTGCATGAGCGTATCACGCAATATTTTGAAGACTACTTGAAGTAGTTAAGAGTTAAGAGTTAAGAATTAAGAGTTAAGAGTTAAGAATTAAGAGGTAAGAGTTCAAGAATATGAAGATTTTGTTATTAGGCAGCGGCGGCCGTGAGCACGCCCTCGCTTGGAAAATCGCCCAGTCAGAGAAGTGCGAGAAACTATACATTGCCCCAGGTAATGCTGGTACCAGCAATTGCGGCGAAAACGTGGCCATGAAGGCCGACGACTTCGAGGCCGTCAAGCAGTTTGTCGTTGACAACCAAATTAATATGGTGGTCGTCGGTCCCGAAGACCCACTGGTAAAGGGTATCTATGATGACCTGAATCAGGACGAGCGTACGAAGAATGTTCCCGTCATCGGTCCTTCGAAGGCCGGTGCCGTACTCGAAGGCTCGAAGGACTTCGCCAAGGCCTTCATGCAGCGCCACAACATCCCCACGGCCCGCTACGAGACCTTCGACGGCGAACACGTGCAAGAAGGTTTAGCTTTCTTGGAGACCCTCGAAGCCCCCTACGTGCTGAAGGCCGACGGTCTCTGCGCCGGTAAGGGTGTGCTGATTCTGCCTACCCTCGACGAAGCCAAGAAGGAGTTGAAGGAAATGCTCGGCGGCATGTTCGGCAACGCTTCAAGCCGCGTCGTCATCGAAGAGTTCCTGAGCGGCATCGAGTGCTCTGTCTTCGTACTGACCGACGGTCAGCACTACAAGATCCTGCCCGAAGCCAAGGACTACAAGCGTATTGGCGAGCACGATACCGGCCTCAATACCGGCGGCATGGGCAGCGTCTCGCCCGTTCCCTTCGCCACGAAGGAGTGGATGCAGAAGGTCGAGGACCGCATTATCCGTCCCACTGTCGAGGGGCTGGCTGCCGAAGGCATTGACTACAAGGGCTTTATCTTCTTCGGACTCATCAACGTCAAGGGCGAGCCGATGGTCATCGAGTATAACTGCCGCATGGGCGACCCCGAGACCGAGACCGTCATGCTGCGCCTGAAGACGGACATCATCGACCTCTTCGAAGGGGTGGCCGAGGGGAACCTCGACCAGCGGGAGATTGCTTTCGACGAGCGTGCTGCCGTCTGTGTGATGCTGGTCAGTGGTGGTTATCCCGAGGCTTACAAAAAAGGCTATCCCATCACGGGTATTGACCAGGTCAGCGGAAGTATCGTTTTTCACGCCGGCACCGCGCTCAAGGATGGTCAGGTGGTCACCAACGGCGGTCGCGTCATCGCCGTCTCTTCTTATGGTAAGGATAAGGCCGAGGCTTTACAGAAATCGTTCACCGAGGCCCAGAAGATACAGTTTACCGACAAGTATTTCCGTCGTGACATCGGAGCAGACTTGTGATTAAACGAGCACAGAACCAGGTTGCCGAGAGCCGTTTTACGTTGCCGGTGGTCATAGCCTACGCCGTGGCCATCTGGATTGTCAGTGGTCTGCTCATCCCCTCAGTCCCCATTACCTCCAGCGAACTGCTGCGAGGTGCATGGGCACAGTTTGTCTGCTTCCTGGTGTCGGCCTACCTCATGGTCGAGCTGAACAACAGCAATGCCCTCATCCGCATCTACAGCCGCATGGTGTCCAGTTCGTTCCTTGTCCTGATTTGTTCGGGGGCCTTCCTGTTCACCTCCATGGGCGGAGCCATCGCCCAGCTGTGTGCCGTAGGCACCTACTTCTCGCTCTTCCGCTGCTATCAGGACAAGCAGTCAGTGGGCTGGACCTACTACTCGTTCCTATGCGTCGGACTGGCCAGCATCGTTTTTCCGCAGACGTTCTACTACGTGCCGCTGCTTTGGGGCTTCATGTTCTTTCAGCTGTCCTCGCTCAGCTGGCGCACGTTCTTTGCCTCCATCGTGGGATTGCTGACGCCCTACTGGTTTGCACTCCCCATCCTCATCTTCCAAGGGCAATACGACTGGCTGCTCCACCACTTCGAAGCCTTGGCTGAGTTCAACTACGACCTCACGCAGCTGACCGTCAATCAGTTACTGCTCTTTGTCTTTGTCGTGACCTTAGGCATCACGGGCACCGTTCACTACGCCCGCAAGAAGTCGGCCGACAACATCCGTATCCGTCTCTTCTACGGCTGCTTCATCACCATGTGGCTGTTCACCGCCCTCTTTATGCTGCTGCAGCCCCATCACTACGACGTGCTGATACGTGTGCTCATCATCAACGTGTCGCCGCTCATCGCCCACTTCCTGTCGCTCACCTATACCCGCGTCACCAACTACGCCTTCTATGCCATCTGTGCCGTGGCCGTCGTGCTGACGCTCTTCAACCTATGGATGCCATCATTGAGTTTCTGACCGGCTACGGCTATATGGGCATGCTGCTGGCTGCCTTCCTGGCTGGCAGTTTCTTCCCCTTTAGCAGCGAGATGGTCATGGCAGCCCTCATGGCCACCGGCCTCGACCCCATCCGCCTGGCCGTCTACGGCACCGTGGGCAACGTGCTCGGTTCAGCCCTCAACTACGGCGTTGGCCGGTTAGGTAAGGTCGAATGGTTCGAGAAATACCTGCACGTCAAGCAGCAGGACCTCGACCGTGCCGAGCGGTTCATGGCCGGCCGGGGAGCCTGGATGGGTTTCTTCGCCTTTCTGCCCATCCTCGGCAGTGCCATCACCATCCTCCTGGGACTGATGCGCGCCAATGTTGTCATCACTTTCATCGCCATCACCTTAGGCAAGATATTCCGTTATATTATCTTAATTTACGGTGTCGGATTCTTCCTTTGAACGTTAATTAATGTAGAGCGGCAGCAAATTCTTCACTCTTCACTCTTCACTCTTCACTTTTTTCATTACCTTTGCAGCTGAATTCGATTTTTAACGTTAAAAAAGATACAATTTTCAATGAAACAGTTTAGAATCGTGGACAATGTCTGCGGGTGGCTCGCATTTTTAGTGGCCGCCATCGTCTACTGCTCCACTATTGAACCGACAGCCTCGTTCTGGGACTGTCCGGAGTTTATTACTACAGGCTATCGTCTGGAAGTCGGCCACCCGCCCGGGGCACCTTTCTTCATGCTGACGGCCAATCTCTTCTCACAGTTTGCCAGCGACCCGACACAGGTGGCTTACATGGTCAACACGATGAGCGCCCTGCTCTCGGCCACGTGTATCCTGTTCCTGTTCTGGTCCATCACGCACCTGACGCGGCGCCTGCTTATTGATAAGTGGGACGAGCTGACCACCGCCAAGCTCATTGCCATTGAGGCTGCGGGCATGGTGGGCGCACTCATCTACACCTTCAGCGACACGTTCTGGTTCTCGGCTGTCGAGGGCGAGGTCTATGCCTACTCGTCGGCCTTCACCGCCGTCGTTTTCTGGTTGATTCTGAAATGGGAAGACCATGCCGACGAGCCTCACAGCGACCGCTGGCTGGTGCTGATTATGTATATGACGGGACTCTCCATCGGTGTCCACCTGCTGAACCTGCTCTGTCTGCCCGCCATCGTGCTGGTTTACTACTACCGCCGCTTCCCCAACGCCAATGCCAAGGGTTCACTCTTAGCGCTGCTGGTGTCGTTTGCTTTGGTAGCCATCGTGCTCTACGGTGTCGTACCGGGCATCATCACCGTCGGCGGCTGGTTTGAGCTGTTCTTCGTCAACACCCTCGGCATGTCGTTTAACACGGGTCTCTACGTCTATATCGTCTTACTCGCTGCCGCTGTCATCTGGGCTATCTACGAGACGCAGACGGACGGCTCCGAGAAACGTCAGAATATTGCGTTCATGCTCAGCGTCGCCCTGCTCGGTATTCCGTTCTACGGCTACGGCTGGTCGGCCTTCATCATTGGCATCATCGTCCTGGCTGCCCTGTGGTTCGTGCTGCAGCGTCGCGACAAGGACAAGCAGGCGCTCGTTCCTGCCCGCTTCAAGAATACCGCCCTGCTCTGCATGCTGATGCTGATGATTGGCTACTCCACGTATGCCGTCATCGTCATCCGCTCTGACGCCAACCCGCCCATGGACCAAAACTCGCCTGAGGACATTTTTACGCTCGGCGACTATCTCGGTCGCGACCAGTACGGTCAGCGTCCGCTGTTCTACGGTCAGGCCTATTCGTCGCAGGTGGCCCTCGAGCCCGACGGCCGCTACTGCCGCCCCGTCATGTCAACGGGCAAGCCCGTCTGGCAGCGCAAGGAGAAAGCCTCGAAGGACGAGAAGGACTCTTACTTTATCGTCCGTACCAAGGATGAGTACAAGTATGCACAGAATATGCTGTTCCCGCGTATGTATGATGCCGGCCACACCCAGGACTACGAGTCGTGGATGGGTGGCGTCAGCGGCACGGAGCAGCCCTTCGATCGTTGCGGCGAGACCGTGATGGTTAAGGTGCCGTCGCAGTTCGAGAACCTGCGCTTCTTCCTCTCGTACCAGTGCAACTGGATGTACTGGCGCTACTTCATGTGGAACTTCGCCGGTCGCCAGAACGACATTCAGGGACACGGCGAACTGGAGCACGGCAACTGGCTCAGCGGTATTCCGTTCATCGACAATGCCCGCCTCGGCGACCAGTCGCTGCTGCCCGACGAGCTGAAGGAGAACAAGGGACACAACGTCTTCTACTGCCTGCCCCTGTTGTTAGGTCTCATCGGCCTGTTCTGGCAGTCGCTGAAGAAGGGCCAGAAGGGTATCCAGCAGTTCTGGGTGGTCTTCTTCCTGTTCTTCATGACGGGTCTGGCCATCGTCGTCTACCTGAACCAGACGCCCGTACAGCCTCGTGAGCGCGACTATGCCTATGCCGGCTCGTTCTATGCCTTCGCCATCTGGTGCGGTATGGGCGTGGCAGCCATCTGCGACCTGATCAGCAGTAAACTGAAGAAAGAACCCGCCTGGCTCATGGCGCTCATTGGACTCGTTGGACTCCTCGTCCCCATCCAGATGGCCTCCCAGACCTGGGACGACCACGACCGCTCAGGCCGCTACACCTGCCGCGACTTCGGACAGAACTACCTCATGACGCTGCAGGACAAGGGGAACCCCATCATCTTCACCAACGGCGACAACGACACCTTCCCACTCTGGTACAATCAGGACACCGAGGGCGTACGTACCGATACCCGCGTCTGCAACCTCAGCTATCTGCAGACTGACTGGTACATCGACCAGATGCGCCGTCCGGCCTACGACTCACCCTCGCTGCCTATCTCGTGGGAACGTATCGAGTACTGCGCCGGCACCAACGAGTACGTGCAGGTTGACCCCAGCCTCAAGGAACAGGTGCTGCAGCTCTACCGCGAACAGCCCGAGGAGGCCCGCAAGCAGTTCGGCGACGAGCCCTTCGAACTCCGCAATATCCTGAAGTACTGGGTGCGCTCCACCAGCAAGGACTTCCACGTCATACCTACTGACACCGTCTATATGACCATCGACAAGGAGGCCGTGCGCCAGAGCGGCATGATGCTGCAGGGCGACTCCATCCCCGACCGCATGGTCATCTCGCTCAAGGGTAAGGGTGCCCTCTACAAGGGCGACCTCATGATGCTCGAAATCATCGACCGCTGTAACTGGACACGTCCTATCTACGTGGCTACCACCGTCGGACAGGATAACTACATGAACCTCGGCGACAACTTCGTACAAGAAGGACTGGCCAACCGCATCACGCCGTTCACGACGAAGAACACCGGCCTGAAGGACTTCGATACCGAGAAGACCTACGAGAACGTCACCAAGCGCTATAAGTACGGCAACGTCAGCCAGAAGGGCATCTATCTCGACGAGACCGTCACCCGTATGTGCTACACCCACCGTCGACTGCTCTCGCAGCTGGCCCTCCACCTCATCAGCGAGGGACAGAACGACAAGGCTAAGCAGGTGCTGGCACTGGCTGAAAAGGAGATTCCTACCTATAACGTAGCTGCCGACTTCGCCAGCGGTTCGCTTGACATCGCACGCGCCTACCTCTCTGTAGGACAGAAGGACAAAGGCAAGGCCGCTATCGAGGAACTCTGGAAGAAGTCTGCCCAGTACATGCGCTGGTTCTGCTCGCTCGACGGCACCCACTTCGCCAGCTATCAGCGCGAATGCCAGCTGCACCTCTACATCCTGCAGATGCTCGCACAGATGACGGAGGAGCTTGACGAGAAGACTGCCGACAAGTACGCCAAGGATCTTGAGTCCGTCTTCCGTATGTTCCAGAGCAAAGGCGGCAACTTAGGGTATTAATACATGTTTATTGAGCAACCGGCTATTTACCTCCGTTGGCTCTATCCGCGGGCTCTTTGGAGAATGAACCGTCGCGAACGGTCAGTCTATCTGACCTTCGACGACGGTCCAATCCCCGAAGCCACGCCATTCATCCTCGATGTGCTCCGCCAGTATGGCATCCACGCCACCTTCTTCATGGTGGGCGACAATGTGCGCAAATATCCGGAACTCTACCAGCGCATACTGACCGAGGGGCACCAGATAGGAAACCACACCCACAACCACATCGGCGGCATCCGCCACTCGCTTCACGAATACAGTTACAACGTTGAGAAGGCCAATGCCTACATCAACGCCCACCTCTTCCGTCCGCCACACGGGTGGATGCGGCTGCCGCAGTTTGCCCTGCTCAGCCGTAAATATAAGGTAGTGATGTGGGACCTGGTCACCCGCGACTACTCCAAATGGTTGACTGCCGAGGATGTTGTCAACAACGTGAAGCGCTATGCCCGCAACGGCAGCATCATCACCTTCCACGACTCCCTAAAATCTATCGACAAACTACGTACAGCCTTGCCCCAGAGCATCGAATGGCTCAAGGAGCAAGGCTATGAGTTCAAAGTCTTTGAATAAAATAAAAACTGTGCGGTCAGGGATTTATTCGTCCTCGTCCTCCCAGTCATCCCAGTCATCTTCGCGGCTGCGCACAATTACGTCTCCATCGGCTGCGCCACCGAATTTTAGTCCAGAGGCGTTAGAGGTGACTTTGTTGATGGTGGGGTCACTACCACTGAGAAGATGGTAGCGCTGTCTCATCAAGACTTCTCTCATGGAAGGTTTTACATAATTCCTTTTCATATCGATCGACTATTGATTAATTCATTTACATTTCTGAGTGCAAAGGTACACTTTTTTTTCGAAACAGCATCACAAAAACGTATTTTTTTTCTTAGTTCCCTCTGATTCTGTGGCTGGGTAGTCATCTTAGCCCGCCTGAACCGCAGTTGTGAGCATCTTTCGCTGAAGAAACAAGCTAAATTCACTGAATTTGCAAGGTGAATTCACTGAATTTGCAAGGTGAATTCACTGAATTAACTAGCTAAATTCACTGAATTTACTCGGTAAATTCACTGAAATTACAATGTAAATTCACTGAATTTGGTTTGTAAATTCACTGAATTTAGCATGTAAATACACTGAATTAGGTATTCACTCTTCGTTAGCGTAGCGCATGTCTTCAGTCGGGGTGCAAATAATAACCCTGCCTTATTGCGCAATAAGGCAGGGTTATTTGACAATAAGGCAGGGTTATTGTCGCAAGAATTCACTTTTTACTTCACCACGACCTTGAGCTAAAGCTCGAGCTTGCTCACGTTCGGAAGTGCGAGCGAGCTCTCACTTCTCTCACTTAATCACGACCTTGCGGCCATTAACGATGTACAGTCCCTTGCGGGTGGGCTTGCCGTCGAGGCGGCGACCGTCAAGGCTATAAAACTTTTCACTTTTCACTTCTTCACTCTTCACTAGCGAAGCGCTGATTCCCGTCGTTTCGTTCTCGTCACCGAAATTCAAATTGAAGCCCGTCAACTGGCGGGCGAGGGCGGCGCCGGA
>CALDLA010000006.1 GCA_937898415.1 uncultured Prevotellaceae bacterium
AAGGAGTTAAGGAGTTAAGGAGTTAAGGAGTTAAGGAGTTAAGGAGTTAAGGAGTCAAGACGTATGTTTGTTAGCGGTGTTGGCCAATTAACTGAGAGTCAAAACTGCCGCAGAGTAATGTCTTAACTCCTTGACTCCTTTAACTCCTTAACTCCAAAAACGAAAACTCCTTAACTCCTTAACTCCTTAACTCCTCAAAAAATCTCCTTGACTCCTCAAAAAATCTCCTTGACTCCTCAAAAAATCTCCTTAACTCCAAAAACGAAAACTCCTTAACTCCTTAACTCCTCAAAAAATCTCCTTAACTCCTTAACTCCTCAAAAAATCTCCTTGACTCCTAAAAAATCTCCTTAACTCCTTAACTTCTTAACTCCTTTAACTCCTTAAGCCCAAACCGTTAAATAATCCTAAAAACACTACGGAAAATAATATATTATTTCCGTAATTCCAAAATTTTTTCTAATTTTGCCGTAATAAATATGGCACAAGTGCAATAATAAATATGACACAAGTAGGGACAATGATGGTTAATAACTGTGTTTCATGGATTTCAGCTCGTTTAGGCTGCCTGTGGATACTGATAGTATTCACACAGGAATCCCATGCCACAACGCTGTCTGATTCCCTGTTCTACCAGCCCTACCCCTTCATCTATATCATTGAGGATGAGGCAGATGTGCCCCAGCTGACCGACGAGCAGTTCTTCAGCATGGCCGCCAAGGTGAAGTTCCAGGTGGCGCAGAGCAACCTGCCGAAGGACGCACCGCTGCTGAAAGCCCTCTCGGGCAGCATCATCCCACAGATTAACACCGACAGTCTGCAACTGGTCCGCATGGTGTTCCGCGGTGCCGCTTCCCCCGAAGGTTCCTACGTGAAGAACCGCCAGCTGGGCCGGCAGCGTGTGAAGGCGCTCTACAGCTACATCACCAACCTCATGCATTTCCCCGCTGTCGAGAAGCTGTCAACCATCGACATCGACATTGAGGACTACCGCACGCTCTGCCTGATGATGCGCCGGGCCAACGACCTGGACTACCCCTTGGTGCAGCTGCTCTGCGACCAGTATATGGACAAGGACGTGGCCATGCTGAAGCAGATGCTGAAGACCATCCAGGGCGGCAAGCTGTGGCAGCGACTGCTGACCACCTACTTCCCCGATCTGCGCACCGCCCGCTTCGTCATGGTGCTGCGTAAGGTGAAGCCCGCCGTCGCCGTCAACACCGCCGAGGTGGAGCCGACCGTCGTGCCGGAGCCTGAGGTCGAAGTCCCCAAAATAGAGGTGGTTGTCCCTGAGCCCGAGATTGTCATCGAAGAGCCGCAGGACGCCCTGCTCTACCGTCGCGAGCTGTTGGCCGTGAAGACCAACCTGCTGCTTGACTTCGCCTACATGCCGGGCTACGACCGCTGGTGCCCCATCCCCAACATCGCCATCGAGTACTACCCCCTCCGTGGCCACTTCACCTACGGCGCCTCCTTCGACTGCCCCTGGTGGCAGGACTACAAAGCCCACAAGTACTTCCAGCTAAGGAACTACCAACTAGAGGCCCGTTATTATCCTATGGCCCATAAGTCCCATGAGTCCCATGAGCCCCATGAGACCCATTCGCCCCATAAGACCCATTCCCCCCATTACTCCGGCCTTTACTTCCAAGCCTACATCCACGGCGGCTGCTTCGGCCTCTGCTTCGACGCCAACCGGGGCTGGGTGGGCGAAGGGATCGGCGGCGGCGTGGGCGCCGGCTACGTACTTCCCATCTCAAGAAACGGGCACTGGCGACTGGAGTTCGGACTGCAGGCAGGCTTCTTCCGCTGCAAGTACGACCCCTACCAGTATGAGAACCCCGTCAACCCGGCCTACCGCGACGACCTCTATTACTACAAGTGGACGGGCAAGGCCGAATACTTCAAGAAGCGCCAGTACCGCTGGAACTGGATTGGTCCGACCCGCGTGGGCATCACCCTGAGTTACGACCTGCTCTACCGCCGCATCCAGAAGCGCGGCGTGAGCTTCAAATCGACAGAAAGGAGGGCTGCTTATGAATAATAACAGATTCCTCCACCGTGCCTTCGTGGCGCTCTTCACGCTGAACTCTTCACTCCTAACGCTGCTGGCCTGTTCGCCCGAACCGCCGCTGCACCTCTATGATGCCCAGGAGGCAGACATGAACCTGCCGGTCATCGACCTCGACCTGGATGTGTACTGGGACTATGACATTGACATCGACTACGACTGGCAGCATGAGTGGTACTACGGATGGGATGAGGCGGACCGCGTCATCTTCGGTGAGATGGGCTACACCGAACCGACGGTGTTCAACCTGCGCCGCTACTATACCGGCGACGTGCCCTATGCCAAGCATACCGGCGTCATTGCCAACACCGTGGAGGGCACCCACTTCCTGGGCCGCTACGACTGGGGCTACTGGGACATCCTCTGCTGGAACGACATCCAGACACTCGACGGTGTGCAGAGCCTCGTCTTCGATGAGACGACGACCCTCGACTCCGTCGTGGCCTATACCAACCAGACGATGCACCCGTCACGCTACCAGGCTCCCCGCTATACCCACTCGTTCTACGAGCCGGAACTGCTGTTCTCAGCCTATGAGCAGGCCATCGAGATCAACCGCGACCTCCGGGGATTCGTATGGGACCCGGAGCGTAATGTCTACATCAGGACGCTGAAAGCCCAGCTGCACCCCATCACCTATATATATTTGACGCAGGTCATCCTGCACAACAACCGCGGACGCATCACCGCTATCGACGGCTCAGGCAACCTCTCAGGACTGGCCCGCTCGACCAACGTCAACACCGGACGGGCTGGCGAAGACGCCATCACCGTCTACTTTAACACCCGAATGAAGCGTGACTGCATCAAGGATGGCGAGCTCGTCGACATCGTCGGCGGACGACTCATGACCTTCGGACTGCCCGGCCACAGCCCCTACGCCATCAGCCGTGCCAACGAGGTGACGGACAAAAACCGTCACTACATGGACGTCAACATGCAGTTCAACAACGGTATGGACTCCACTTTCGTCTTCGATGTCACCCAGCAAGTGCGGCAGCGCTACCGTGGTGGTGTCATCACTGTGGAGCTGAATCTCGACACCGTCCCTATCCCCTCCCGCTCCGGCGGCTCCGGCTTCAATGCCGTGGTGGAGGAGACGAAGGACGGCGGTACTCATGAATTTGAAATGTAAAACCCTTAAAATTAGAACAATTCACATTATTAACTCTCTAAATTTATTAAGTTATGAAAACAAAGTATTTTTTCCTCGTAGCCATGGCACTCGTAGCATTAGCCAGCTGCTCAGACGAGACATTCGTAGGGGACGTTACCACTTCTCCCCAGGACAATTCACCCAGCGAATCCAACGCTATTGTGTTCGCATCAGCTTCTAAGGGAATTACCCGTGCTAATTTTGTCGGAGCTGATGCTGCCGAAAAGTTGGGCAATCACTTTGTAGTTTATGGTGCGAAGAACACAGATCCAACCGAGGCTGACAACTTCGCAGATACCAAGGTATTTGACCATTACAACGTAGAATGGGCAAAAAACACGGCAGGGACTACCACCTCCAACACTTCTGACTGGGAGTATGTAGGTTTGGCCAAGCACCACAATGCAAGTGCAGATATTGCAGCTACGCAGACCATCAAGTATTGGGACTTATCTACAGCTCAATACGATTTCATCGCTTACTCTACAGGTAACAAAACTGAAGTCTTTGATGCAAGTGATCTTACTGCAGGTAGTCTGGTGGTAACCCCTATAACTCCTGGAACAGCTGTTAGCAATGCATATACCGTTACAGGTCTTTCTGCTGATGATTTCAGTGGTTTCTATGTAGCTAATATGCAGACCGTAGTAAAGGGAGACTATAATAAAGAAGTGTCTCTTACGTTCCGAAACATTACCACAAAGGTACGTATGGCCCTCTACGAGACAGTTCCGGGCTATTCAGTAAAGGATGTAAAATTCTACACATCTGATAGTGATGATTCTCCTTCTACAACAGCAACCCTCTATGCTGGTGCAAATGCTTTCAACGAGAAAGGAACCTTCACCGTAAAATATCCAACTATCGGTGATCCTAACAAAGGTGAATCTGACTTTAATCAGGCTCATACCGATTTTGCGGCTTACACTGATGGTACAGGCACCGCTTCTATGAAAGAGTTCTCTGTACTGTCAAATCTGGCTGCAGCTGAAGGCAATGAAACAGCAGGTAATATTTACCTCGGACGTGAAGCACCAACAGCCTCTTATACCTACAGGGATGCAGTAGATGACAAGGGCTATAAGTACGTTCTTCCTAAGGAAGAGGGTGTTGTGCTCAACCTGAAGTGCGACTATACACTTGTTTCTACCGATGGCTCAGGTGAGACCATCAAGGTAACAGGTGCAACAGCTCAGGTACCCCAGATTTACGCAATGTGGAAGTCAGGCTTTGCCTACACTTACATCTTCAAGATTTCGAAGAACACCAATGGTACTACAGGAACTAGTGGTGACCCTGCAGGCCTCTATCCCATCACCTTCGATGCTGTTGTTCTGAACGATGAGGTTGACGGTAATCAGGAAACAATTACAACTGTTGCCACACCCAGCATCACCACGTATCAGAAGAATACGAACGGCAAGGATGAGTATGTTGCAGGCGACATCTATGCAATGGTTCAGGAAGGTACAGAAGGTACAGACTGCAAGGAGGACATTGATCCCAACGGCAAATTCTATAGCATTAACACAAGTGGCATGAACGCTCAAACCGTTCTTAGCGAGACTGCCGTATCAGATGCTTTGAACATCGGATGTGTACAATATCCTACCGGCACTTTCAAGGGCCGCAATGGTATCAAACTGACATCTGTGACTACAGATTATGTTGCTGCCGTTCCTGGTGAGGATGGCAATGATATGAAGACTGTTGAGAAAGTGACTGTAGCTGCAGATGAAGTACTTGCACCTAACAATGCTGCCATTGCTTCATATTACACAGATGAAGCATGCACAACAGCAGCGAACACGACAGATAATAAAACAGGTGATTACCTAACTGCAGGTGATTATTACCGCAAGACAGCTGCTAAGGTCGACGCTTCCGCAGGCACTTATGCATTTGTATATAAAGTCAATGATGGTGTTCCTGCACAATTGAACACAGCCGTTGTTCCTGCAAACAACACCCCACTACTCTATTATAAGACTGAAGGCAATACCCCACTCGAGGATTATGTTGCAGCAGGTACAACTGGCGAAGTATATTACATAAACAACGTAAAAGTAGCTGATGGGGATGCCCTTACGAATTACTACCATGATGCTGCTCTCACAGAGATTGCCACCAAAGGTAATGGTGTAAAGACATTCTACAAGAAGCCCACAGCTTATGTAGCCGTTGCTGCAGGTACAGATCCCGCACACTATTACACCGATGACGATTTGACATCAGCTGCTGTGGCTAATGGTCTGGCCGCCGGTACTTACTGGAAGAAGGTATCCACCAGTTTCGCTGTAGGTGCTTCTGTTCCCGCCGGTTATTATACAGATAATACTTTCTCAACCCCTGCACCTTCTACAGCACCTAGTGCTGCAACCTACTGGAGGAAGGTATCAGAAACAGTAGCCGCTGGTACAGATCCCACTGGTTACTGGACAACCAGCGACTACGATGTTGCAGCTACTCCTACAGTTCTGAAGGCTGCAGACAATCTCTACTATCACTCTGAAGCTGAGGTAGTAACTGCAGAAACAGCTCTCACCTCATATTTCCACGATGTAGATTGTACAAAGTCTGCTACTGTCGGCAATGGCATCGCAGAATACTTTACAAAGGTTACTGTGCAACCAAGTGCAGGCGATGTACTGAAGAAATTCTACACCGATAGTGACTGCACCGTTCAGGTTACCTATGGTAAGGCTAATGGCACTACCACCTATTACCAGAAGGTTAACAATGCCAACACTACTTACGCTGTGAAGGTTATCAAGGTTGCAACAGAATAAACCTCTATAGACTCATCGGGGTTCGACTCCCCGATGAGTTACAAAGCAAGCCGGGGAGCTTCGCAAACGAAGCGAGCAAGCTCAAGCGCGACTCCCCGCTTGGCTACATTAAAAAATGTGCGCGTGCGCGAGAAGCCGGGCTTCGTTCTTTGACTTACTGACATACCCTATCGGGGCCAGAGGAGGTAACCCTCCATTGGGCTCGAGCCAAAAGGGGATTTAGCTCGAGCCAAAAGGGGTTTTGGCTCGAGCCAATGCCCAAATTGGCTCTAAAGGGGGTGTGTACAGTAAAGACAAGATAACCGCCGCGACACAAGCAGTTCAGGCAATAAATGCCGGGCTTCGTTCTTTGACTTACTGACACACCCTATCGGGGCCAGATGACTTATACTGATATAGGTGGTTCTGCTGCAATGAAGTTGAACACTTGTAAAGAATTCGGATAAAGGTCTTATTTTCATCTGAAGACACCCTCAAAAAGTTGAGTCGACTCATTCGATCAAGTGAGTCGACTCGATCGATCGAATGAGTCGACTCAACTCTTCGAACGAGTTAATTCAAGGAAATAGACTTCGTGCGATATTGTCAAGATTTCTGACGAAATTCCGACCAAATTGCATAAGAACCCGTAAACTACAGTATCTGCATGTCCTAAAAATTGGCCATAGAGGGGGTGTGACAGGAAAGAGAAGATAACCGCCGCGACTAACAGATTAAGAATTTGAAAATCGCGAAAGAGGCCTGGAGCCTCGGAAGTGATGAGTGAGAAGTGAAAAGTAAAAGGAAGAATAAGAAAGAAGAAATGAGATACCCGATAGGCATACAGAGCTTCGAGACGATACGGCAGAGAGGATTCGTCTATGTGGACAAGACCGACTTCATCTATGAGTTGGCCCAGGGACACGTCTACTTCCTCGCCCGCCCCCGCCGCTTCGGCAAGAGCCTGCTGCTGAGCACCCTGAAATGCTATTTCGAGGGACGACGCGACCTGTTCGAGGGACTGAAGATCATGGAACTGGAGCAGGAGTGGGCGAAATACCCCGTCGTCACCTTTGACTTCAACGGACTGCTCAAGAGCGAGGGTAACCCCCTGCGTAACTATCTGTTCAACCAGGTGAAGGAAGCGGAGCGGAAATACGGCATCACCCCCGAGGACATCGATGACCTGGGATTGCGTTTCCGCCGCCTGATTCCCGCCATCCACGAAAAGACGGGCCAACAGGTGGTCGTGCTCATCGACGAGTACGACAAGCCACTGCTCGACCTCTTGGAAACGGGCAATCCCGAGGACGAACAGCAACTGATTGACAACCGCGAACTGCTGAGGGGATTCTTCTCCATCTTCAAGGCCACTGACGACCACCTGCGCTTCGTCCTGCTGACAGGCATCACGAAGTTCTCGCAGGTCTCGATGTTCAGCGGCTTCAACCAGCCCGACGACATCACGCTCGACAGACAATATGACACGCTCCTCGGCATTACCGAACAGGAACTGCACACCGTCTTCGCCGAACCTATACGTGAGATGGCGGAGGAGATGGGATGCACCGAGGACGAGGTGAAAGCGAAGTTGAAAGCGCAGTATGACGGCTACCACTTCAGCGAAAGGATGATAGACGTATATAATCCCTTCAGTATCCTAAACACTTTCTCAAAGCTCAGCATGAAGGACTACTGGTTCACTTCTGGCACACCAACCTATCTGGTGCGCCTGCTCGGGCATAGCCAGGAAGACATCATGACATACACCAGCGGTGAGCATGCGCTCGATGAATTCCTTAACTACAAGGCCGACTCTGCCAAGCCCTTGCCTATGATTTTCCAGGCAGGCTACCTCACCGTCAAGGGCTACGACCCCGAATTTGAGATGTATCAGCTCGACTTCCCCAACAATGAAGTAAGGCAAGGCGTCATCACCCTCTTGGCCAACGACTATCTACAGCTGAATGGACAAGCCGCCTCATGGGTGCAGAAGATTGTCCGCGCCATGCGCGACGGTGACACCGACCTGGTGCGCCGCCTCTTCACGTCGTTCCTGGCCGAGACGCCCTACTCCATGCGTCCCAAGAAGGACGAGAAAGACCGTGAGTTGTATTTCCACTACACGTTCTACCTGCTCCTGCGCCTCATCTCGTGCTACACGGTCTATACGGAGAAACAGCTCAGCGAGGGCCGTGCCGACTGTATCGTGGAGACGCCCAAGTACACCTACATCTTAGAGTTTAAGCTCGACGGGACGGCAGCAGAAGCCCTACAGCAAATCAACGATCGCGGTTATGCCAAGGCCTACGAGGCTGACCCCCGCCCCATCTATCAAATCGGTGCCAGCTTCAGCAGCAAGACCGGAACGATTGAGGAGTGGGAAGCGAGAGAAGTGAGAGAAGTGAAAAGTGAGGAGTGAGGAGTGAGAAGTGAAAAGTGAAAAGTGAGAAGTGAGAAGTGAGAAGTGAGAAGTGAAACAATAAATAATAACAAATAAAAAGGAAATGATTATGAAAAAGCATTTAATCTTCGCAACTGCGCTTGCAGTGCTTGCCAGTTGCTCCAGTGACGACTTCGTCGGAGAGTCTCCGAATGGCGTCAATGGGCAGATTGATGGGGCGATCAGCTTTGGCTTCGATTTGTCGAAAGTCACGAGAGCAGAGTCTGACCATGCAACATCTGCTGCCAATCTTGGTAATCAATTCATTGTTTGGGGTGAAAAAAATACAGGTGCAACGGACACCGAGGCCGCACCCGCTGCGGGTCACCTTGTATTCCCTAACTATCAGGTAAACTATACTAATAACACCGCTTATACTACCACATCCAATACTAAGGATTGGGAGTATGTGGGTTACACACACAGCTCTAGTTATCAAAACAACATTACGTATAAGGCCTCTGCGTCTGAAGCAGTAAAAGGAAGTAGCGCAGCCCAAACAATCAAGTATTGGGACTATAGTGCTGGTAGCTATACCTTTACTGCTGTATCTGCTTCCAAACTTGATGGTAGCAGTAAGACTGACATTGAAAATGGTTATGTCAAGATTCAAAAGAATATTGATGACAATGACAAAGCATCTGAGAAGGGTTATAAAGTCACTGTTACTGCTAATGCTGACCTCACGAAATTGTATTTTAGTGACCGTACAATCATCACTCAAAGTGCAGGAACAGACCGTAATGCTACTAATGCTTATGGCGGCAATGTGACTTTGAAATTCCGTAATGCACTATCTCAAGTTCGTGCTGGTGTCTATGAGACTATTCCTGGATATGCCATCTCTGACATCCATTTCTTTGTTACCAGTGATGTTGAAGCTAAGGTTTCAGAAGTTGATGCATTTGGTGCCATTTGCCCCAACATCAAGGGTAACGGCTATGCAGGTGATTTGACAGTAACGTATAGTGAACAAACTGCAACCCTCAATCAGCCCGTTGTTTCTGCTAGCGGAACTGTGGCTGCAGACCTCATATTGGGTACCAATACCAACACGGTCACAACATCCGCACCTCTTGGTACAACAGCCGCATCCCCCACTTGGGATACTGATGGAGGTGCATTTACTACTGTGATGCTTCAGGGAGCTCATACCACTAACATGAAGGTTAAGTGTAATTATACGCTCTACAACTCTGTTTCTGGTGAGAAAATTGATATAATTGGTGCTACTGCTGAGGTTCCTTATCAGTATCTTCAGTGGAAGCCGAATTACAAATACACCTATCTGTTTAAGATCAGTGATAACACCAATGGTTCTTCTGGTCAGGGCGTCGTTGGCCTTTATCCTATCACCTTCGATGCTATCGAAATTGTGAATGGTGACGGCCTGGCTGAGTACATTACAACAGTCAGCGAGCCGAGTATCACGACGTTTGGTGTGAGTGGAGGCAAATATGTAGCATCACATGGAACAGCTGAGCCTTATTATGATTATCCTGCTGGCTGTGACATCTACGCAACAATTATGGATGGCAGCTCAGTTAAGGACTTTACGCTTGGTACAGATGTAAATGTTTACTTAGTGACAACTACAAATGCGACAAGCTTCCCGATTACGGAGGCATCCGTCGCAGAAGCTCTTGCGGAATCTCCGACTGGAACAGCAAAGATAAGTTGTGTAAATAAGAACACTGATGCCTCAACCTGTTTCACTGCAGTTCCTGCTGAAGTTACCACTGTTCCCGGTGAGGACGGAGTTAATATCACGGGAACTCATGCCTTGAAGCTGACAGGTGTAGTTGCAACTACAACCACAACTGCATATGCCATTGAGTACATCCATACTCCAGCTGCATTTACTACCGATGGTGGTAAGACATACGCAAATGAAGCAGCATTCGATGCAGCAGGTGTACTTTATACTACTGCCGCTTGTGATGTAGAAGCATCTTGGGTAGATGATTTAACAACATACTACAAGAAAATCCTTAACAAACCTGGTACTAAGGTTTATAAGATTATTGTTGTCAAATAGTCATCCTCATTAAGCGGGGCGCTTGCGTTGCAAGCGGAAGCATGGGACGGAGCGCCCCGCCATATAACTATTAATAATTTACGCGCAAAAGGAAACTGCCTGTTAGCGAGTAATCAACAAGAAGTGAGAGAACGATGAACGAGAACTGGTCGGATAAGGATTGGAAAGAGAGCCAGGGGAACCGTGGGGGCTCTGGGGACTATGAGGCTAATGGGGCTCATGGGGCCAATGAGGCCAATGGGACTCATGAGACTCAGGGGTCCCAGGAGACTCAGGGTTCCCAGGAGACTCAGGGGTCCCAGGAGACCCATGAGCCCCAGGACACCCAGGCCCCCCAGGGGCCTCAGCGCAAGCCGCTGGAGCCGCAGCCTTTCCTGCCTAAGAAGGGGAACTACCGTGACCTGCTGGTCTACCAGAAGGCGGAGTGCCTCTACGACATCACGTTCTTCTTTGCTAAGAATTACTTCGTGGCACGTAAAGACCGTACGGTGGACCAGGTGGTGCAGGCTGCCCGCTCCGGCAAACAGAACATTGCGGAGGGGTGCTCGGCGGGTGCCACGTCGTCGGAGATGGAACTGAGGCTCTTAGGAGTGGCCCGTGCCAGTATGCAGGAGGTGCTCGCCGACTACGAGGACTACCTGCGTACCCGGGGCCTGCAGCAGTGGTCCGTCGATGACCCGCGAACCCATCAGACTCAGGAGTACTGTAAGAAGCACTACAGTCCGCTGGACTACACAAAGGACATCGACCGCCGCTCGCCGGAAGCCATCTGTAACATCGCCATCACCCTCATCCACCAGTATGACACCATGATGGGTAACCTCATCGACCGCCTGCAGAAGGACTTCGTAGAAGAAGGCGGCATCCGCGAACGGATGACCGCCGCCCGACTCGGCTATCGGAATGAGCAGAAGAAGCGCATCGCAGAGTTAGAGGCTGAGAACACCCAACTCCGCGCAAGGATTGCGGAGTTAGAGAGCCTGCTGAGGCAGAAAGGAGGGGAGCTATGAGGAGGATTATGGGAGTAATGGGGCCAATGGGACTAATGGGGCCAATGGGACCAATGGGACTCATGAGACTCATGGGACTCATGGGACTCATGGGACCCAGGGGACTCATGGGACTCAGGAGACTCAGAGGACCCAGAGGACTCAGGGGACTCAGAGGACCCATGGGACCCAGGGGACTCATAGCACTCATGGGACTCATGGGGCTCATGGGTTGTTCCTCAGAGAGCACGGATGCCCCGGCCGAGGAGCCGACCGTGGAGACGGGGACGCCCATCGCCTTATCCGCCAACCAACAGCCGGAGACGGTCATCACCCGAACTGGCCTGGATGAGAAGGGAGTCACGGCTTTCACCGTCTTTGGCTATAAGAATTACGGCAATGATGACAACTACGCTACCCGACAGACGGTGTTCCCAGGATACACGGTGAGCTGGACAGCCAATAGTGCCAACACCAGTACGACCAACACCAACAGCTGGGAATACGTGGACGAAAACACTGAACAGACCATCAAGTACTGGGACTGGGGCGCTTCGGCCTACCGGTTCTTTGGGGTGACGGGAAGTGTGAATAGTGGGATTGGAACCGGCACTCAAGGGACATACGGGACTTATGGGCCCAATGGGGCTTACGAGACCTACGAACTGACGATAACGGCCGACGGTTCGACAACCAGCACCATCAACACAACACCCTTCTTCAGCCACCTGTGGTTCTCAACGGGGAGGTTGCCTGACTATCCTGACCGTCAGTTCGGAAAGCCGGTGCAGTTGGAGTTTCTGAAACCCCTGTCGACGGTGCGGTTTATGTTTACCTTCGAGAATCCTGATGATGCCACCACCACCATGTTGACAGACAAGAGTTTCCGTCCGACGAATGGCAGCATCATCAAGACGAAAGGTGATATCACCATCAGCTATCCGCTGACTGGCCCGGCCACTGAGGAGTGGTATACCTATAACCCCGGGATGGGAGGCATTACGAAGTTCTCGCAGGACTACTACGAGGCGGAGGATTTGGAGATTGATGATGAAAGTGGTCACGTCGTGAAGCCATATTTCGATGCCCTCGAGGATCAGCTTAATACCATCTATACGGTGCTGCCTGTCAGCAATCAGGGCTCATACACCCTCAGCGTAAGCGTAAACGGTGATCCCAAGACCACCGTGGTGCCGGCGGAGTTCATGGACTGGAAGTTAGGTTATCTCTATACCTATATCTTCAAGATACACGTCGATGGCAGTGTGAAGATTGAAACAGTACAGTCGGCCTTCACCCAGTGGGAGCCTCATTCGACAACCCACACGGTGTATAATTGGTGATTATTTAGGAGTTAAGGAGTTAAGGAGTTAAGGAGTTAATGGAGTTAAGGAGTTAAGGAGTTAAGGAGTTAAGGAGTTAAGGAGTTAAGGAGTTAATGGAGTTAATGGAGTTAAAGGAGATAAGGAGAATGATGAGGCCAATGAGGCTCATGGGGCTCATGGGACCCATAGGACTCATGGGACTCATGAGACCCAGGGGACTCAGTAGACCCAGGGGACTCAGTAGACCCAGGGGACTCATAGCACTCATGGGACTCATAGCACTCATGGGACTCATGGGATGCTCTGAGGACCAGGAGAAGAGCCTGCACCGCATGACGGTGGAGGGCGTGCCCTATGCTCCGATGTTCGTCGAGGAGGGTGAGAGGGGTACGACCCGCTCGGGTGAAACACCAGACCCAACAACCTGGACGCCACCTTCACCCTACGTTACCTATAACAACATCAACGGCAAGTTCAAGCAGCAGAAGGATCTGATGAACAAGTCCATCAACATATTCTTCACTCAGGACGACAAGGCGCCCATGGAGGGTATCTTCTTCTACAGGCCTACCGACAACACCTGGCAACTGAATATGGATATTGAGAACAATGGCACCTACTACCTCTACGGCTACATCCCCAAGGAGGACGCGGAAGGGGTCACCATCTCACCCAACGACACATACAGCAACGGAGCCGTACTCACCATCAACGGCCTCAACGCCGTGACCCCAAGTGACGTCTGCGTCGTCATCGGAGCAAAAAGGGGACACGACGTTGCCGATGACAACACAGGAACCGACGAGTCCCCCGAGCGATTACAGGCAGGACAGTTTGCAGTCGATGTCCTACGTGTGGTCAAAGACGAACCAAGTGGCAGCAACTATATCTTCCTGCTCTTCGACCATATCTACTCAGCCCTGCGCTTCCGGTTCTCCGTCCAAAAGGATTATGCCGCCCTGCGCACCATCAAACTGCGCAAGTTGGAGCTGACCCCCTATCAAGACGACCAGAAGACGGGTGTCAATACCAAATTTAACGCGACCATCCAATTGAAGAAGAACGACGACAAAGTATCGCCCATTGTGGGTGACGTTGACTTTACTCCTGTCGAGTCGGGTGCCCACGCATCGGATGTGCCTATCTTCGATGGCGAGGTGGAGCTTCCGACCACCTATCCTGAGCTCCCCGAGGAGTTCTTAGGATGCTTCGTGCCCGGCTGCAAGTACTTCAAACTGCGCTGCACGTACGATGTCTATGACAACGATAACAACCTCATCCGCCAGGGCTGTGAGGCCGAGAACGACTTCGACCTGGATTCGAAGTTCGGCAATGAGGCCCATGTGATGCGCGGTCACTGCTATTCATACTCCATCACGGTGCAGCCTACATACCTGTATGTGCTCTCTGAACCCGACATGGACAACCCGACGGTGACAATACAATAAATGTTGAACGGAGGACGTTGATATTGAGAAGATTTGTTTATGAATATGATACATGACAAGATAAGAGGCAATGCATTGATACGAATGCTAATACTGACAGTAATCGTTAGTATTCCATGGACTATGGCCATTGGCCAGAACGGCATTGTAATCGGCGGTCATGTCTACGGCGGCGGCAACAATGGTTACGTGAAGGGCAATACGACCGTCACGGTACGTGCCGGCAACCTGAACAATGTCTTCGGCGGCGCCCGTGTGGCCAACGTGGGCGGGCGCACCTTCGTCAACATCGATGGTAAGCATGCCTCAGACGACATCCTTGCTAAGGCCGTCTATGGCGGCAACGACATTTCCGGTACGATTGGGCAGAACGCAGATGCCGTAACGAATGTCCCGACAGAACTGAAAAACACCACAACTGATCCAAATGATCCAGACAAGACTAAGAACTACATCGACGACAGCTGGAAGACCTTTGTATGCACTAGTGCAAGCGCCAAGCAGGAAGTGACGATAGGAACAGGCGATGATGCCCATACAGTTACCGCTGACGGCAAGACGATTACTATTGGCAGCGTGTTCGGCGGCGGCAACGGTGACTATAAATACGAAACGACTGGTGAGGAAAATAATGAACATCATGTCTATAGCCTGCCATATACTCCCGGCGACACGCCTATTGCCTCCAAGGTGACTGAGGCAAATGGAGCCGGCTACGCTCATCCCGAGCTTTCCAAGACCTATCTGGAGATCAAGGGTGGCAGCATCGCCCATGTCTATGGCGGCGGCAACAATGCCACGGTGACAGAGGCCACCACTATCAACATTGACAATGAAAGCACGGACTTCTGGACGCAGTTAGGAGTCTACGCAAACGCGAAAGGTAAGACTCGCGAAGAGGTTCAAACTTATATCCAGTCGAAGGTTTCCCTCACCACCTTCCAGTCGAATCTCACCAGCTGGGCCTTCAACCATGCCCGTGTGTACGGTGGCAACAACAAGGCCACGATGAACATCATGCCGAAGTGGAACCTGCAGAAGGGTATCATCCGCGACCTGTATTCCGGCGGTAATGAAGGCGACATGACCCATTATGTGGGTCTGCTGTTGGACATCGACCCCGTGGAGAGTGACAAGCTGGTCATCAACAACGTCTATGGCGGCTGCCGCAGGGCCGATGTCTATCCGCTTCAACCTAATGGGAATCCATCGGAAGCCAATGAGATTCAACTGCCCAGTACCATGAAGGACAATTATGGTAAGGAGTATCATTTCCCGGCAGGTCTGGCAGCCCGCACGATTGTTCGCGGCGGACAGATCACCAATGTCTATGGCGGTAACGACATCTCGGGCCGCGTCTTCGGCGGCAATGCCATCGGTATCCGCACCAGCATCCTGGGCGATGTCTATGGCGGCGGCAACGGCTCGTATGCCTATACCGACAACGCCGCCTTGGGAGCAATGGATGAGTATAAGGACTTCTATTATGACATCGAAGAGGTAAAAAAGAAAGAGAAGAAATATAATCCGGATTTTAACGAAAATGCTCCTCTTTCCTCCGTAGAGGCCCTGAACATCTACCGTCCCAATGCCGAGCAGGTGTCCCTCCGCCTGTGGGGAAAAAGTGCAACCAACCCGACCATCATCGGCGGCAGCGTCTTCGTGGGCGGCAACAGTGCCACGCTGAAGCCCCAACATAACATAAAGGAAGGCGAGGAACCCTTAATTGAATTGAAGATTGGCTCCCACGTCTATGCCGACAATGTGTTCCTTGGCAACAACGGAGAGAAAATGGTGAATGCTGATGCGGAAGAGAAAGATGCCAATAATGTCGTAACAAAGCCGGAAGGCGTGCTTCATATTATGAAGAGAACCGACTTTGCAGGCAGCGGTGGAAAACCATTCAACTCAATGGTTCTGACTGATGCTGACGATTTCGCTACCTACATGGACGGCTGTGCCATGACGGTGCGTCCTCGCGTGATATTCGACCAGAAGATTAACGAGACCACAGGCGACCCTGACACCTACGAACCTTATTCCAGCTTCTTTGGCTCCTTCTATTGCGGCGGCAATGTGGGTAGCATGAAATATACCGGCAAGAATACCATTAATTTCGACAAGAGGGCCATCATCTTCGACAAATTGGTAGGTGGCTGCAACAAGGCATACGTGCCCGAATGCGCCGGTTATAACGCTGCCTTCGATGGCGGCCTCATCGGTACTCCTGATGAAGCTACGGGCGACAAGCTCGAGCTTAACCTTAAAGAGCTGAGATTACAGCCCAAGCGGTGGATTAATGAAGCGGATAAATCACAATTACTGGAGTGGAATACATGGATGAACGGAGTAAAATGTGAAGTTCCGTCCGGTGGTTTCACAACCGCCGACCTCGACCGTCGTCTTGTTGGCGGCAACGTCTATGGCGGCTGCTGTGAGAGCGGCCATGTGGAGGGCAATGTGGTTGTCAACCTCAACGGCACCATCGTTGACCGCGAGGGACGGTATGGTGTGTTTGACTCGGCCACCCCGACCGACGGCGACGCAGACATCCTTTACGACCATGAAAACTACACCATCTCAACCCGCCGTTCCGGTGTCATCCTCGGTGAGCAGGGCATGGACGTGCTCGGCGAGGCACTCACCGTCTTTGGCGGTGGCAAGGGTAAAGGTACCGAGGTATGGGGCAATGCCACGGTGAACATCAATAAAGGCTACTGCTTCCAAGTCTTCGGAGGCAGCGAGAGTGGCGTCATAGGCAAGTCTACCGGCGTGACGACTGATCCTGACGGCACCTACACAGCCTCAACCTCGGCAAACTCACCAAGCACCTACGCCTTCAACGGCAAGCTATACAGCGTCGACCCCAAAGAACCCGATAAGTACAGCACCTACGTCAACCTCAATTACAACAACCCAGACGGCGACTCCCAGGGAAAACCGCGTGACAACAATAACCAGGACGATGATATGGCCGACGTAGAGTTCATCTATGGCGGCAGTTTCGAAGGTCCGATTATCGGCAACACCATCGTCCACCTGGACAACGGGCGCGCCTTCAACACTTTCACCGGCTCATGTAATGCCGACATCCTCGGCCACACCGAGACCTATGTAGGCTTGAACGGTTTCCCCTACCTGCGCGACCACATCTACGGCGGCAACGACCTGGGAGGTGATATTAAGGGTGACAAGGACTTCGCCGAAAAAGTCAGGGACTATGGCAATGTCAAGGGCATGCTTCATGCCACCGACGCCGATAACAACAGCGTTCCCGATGTGCTGAAAGCCAATTCATACGTAGAATACCGACAGGGCCACATGAAAAGCATCTTCGGCGGCTGCTTTGGCGACTATGACTACGATAAGGAATACAAAAAGTATAAAGTCCCGTATCTGCATAACGCCTTTGTCAACTTCCGTCCCGACAACAACGCCAAGAATCAAGTCGAGAAGGTGTTCGGCGCCAGTGAGGGCTATCCGGGATTCCGTGGAGGCGACAAGATGCAAGACCGCAGCTATGTGCTGATTGACATCGACGACAACCTGGATAACTTTAAAACCACCGAGGTGTTCGGCTCAGGCAGTAACAATGGTATGGGTATGCGCTATGGGAAATTAGAGGACGGAAGCTTGGCGACCTTAGCCACCGGTTTCAACCTCGACGATGCTTCAGCCATCATCGACCTGCTGCGCGGCAAGATTGGCAACGTCTTTGGCGGCAGCCACAACGAGGGTGTCACCCGCCGCACGGTGGTTAACGTACCCGAGGAATCCACCATCTGGCTGTACTCGGAAGAACCCGACCAAGACGTAGAAGAAGACGGTACCAAGACCAAGCACGAAAAAGAGTACGGAAACATCTTCGGCGGTGCCTACGGTACGCAGATCCTGCCGCCCTGCGACGTCTATGAGTCGAACGTCAACTACCATAGTGACAAAGCCATAGTGAACGGCTCCATCTTCGGCGGCAACAACAAGGAGCGCCGTACACTCTTCACCCATGTCAACATCGACGTGCCGGTATGGTCGCACAAGGACAAAGAGGCAAAAGGCTACTTGTCTACTGTCTATGGGGCAGGCCAAGGTAAGGATACCTGGTGCGAACATACCGAGGTCAACCTGTTGGACGGTGCCCAGGTGTATGAAGTCTATGGCGGCGGCATGATGGGCCATGTACTCAATGCTAACAGCGTTCAGAAGTACATGCAGCTTTATAAGGGCTACCCGTCATCCCAGATAGCGCATGACAATCCCTATTGGAATACCATCGTTAAGGTAGACAACAATGGCAGTCTGGTTTTGGACGATAATAAGCCGGTTCTTAAGGACGGAGTTACGGGCACATGGGACAACGATTACAAGGACAAGTGGGCTGAGGACTGGGCGGATGCCTGGACCTTGGGCGACTACTATATTCCTACATCAAAAGACGAAAGCGGTAATTATACTTATACTGACTACGTTGACAACAAAGCCACTAACTTCGACCAAGTAAGCGAGAGGCCTGAGTTAGCATCTGATGCCAAGACGGCCTCCCAGCTGTCGGATAAAAAGAAATTCAACGCCAACGTCGTCATCAATGAGGGTGCTTACGTGGCAAACTATGCCTACGGCGGAGGATACGGAAAGAAGAAAGACCCGCTGAGCGGCGACGTCTATGGCACGACTTACATCACCCTGCTCGGCGGCAAGGTGAAGAAAGACATCTATGCCGCAGGTACTGCCGGCAGCATTCATGACCTCTTTGGTGTTGGCCCATACGATGAAGATGACAATCAAACCGGCTTCACCGCCAGTGCCAATGCCTATATCAAGGGCGGCACATGCCGCAACGTCTATGGCGGCGGATGGGAAGGCAACGTAGGTGCGCATACCGGTAGCATCAGCGATTCGCCCGCTAAAGATATTCCCGGCGAGACTCACGTGGTCATCGGCAACCAGTCAGGAGAGACCTTCACCGACGGTGTTCCCGCCATCCAGCGTAACGCTTACGGTGGCGGCGAGGGTGGTGCCGTCTATGGAACGGCCCACCTCACCCTCAACAATGGCTACATCGGCTATCAGTACGAAGTCCCAGACAGTGACGACCCGGAAGCGGCTGCTGCCACCGGCCAATATGTTGAGAAAATAGAAGACGATACCCAACCCACGCCCAACACGCTACTGACGGATGCCGGCTGTATGTTCGGCGGCGGTTATGTGGACAACAGCAGTGTTGACAAGACCCAAGTAAATATGTACGGCGGCCATGTACGTAACAGCGTCTTTGGCGGCGGCGAGATTGCGGCTGTCGGGCGCGGCACCATGACCAAGACCACCAGCGGCGGCAAGACCATACACACCCTGTCGGGACTCTACCGCCCGGGCAAGACGAATATCGAGATGTACGGCGGAAATGTTTACCACAATGTCTATGGAGGCGGTCGTGGCTACGACAACCTGGGCAATCATGGCTCGCTGTACTGCGACGGCTATGTATTCGGTCAGACCGAGGTGCATATCCACGGTGGTGAGATAGGCACGGTGGCCGGCTTGGCCGACGGCGACGGCAACGTCTTCGGCGGTGGCGACGAGGGCTTTGTGTACAGTGCCTACGAGGATGCCAACGGTAAGTTTGGCAGAGGGGTAAAACCGACAGGAAGCGAACGCTACAAGGATGTCTATCAGGGCTATTATTATAAGCACAAGTGGGAGGGTGACAACTCTACAGGCGACAATATCGACAGCGAGGGCTTCTATACCGAAACTGTCACCGTGGGGTCAACCACAAAAGAGGAAAGGATGCTCACCGAGGACTGCAAGGTGCTTGTTGAGCCTCACATGAAGGTCACGACCGATGTCACCATCAATGGTACAAACTACGAGGTAGGCGACTATGTACCCATAGCCGACCTCAACACTTTAAAGAACAAGGAGACAGATGCCAGCATATGGGAATGTCTGGACCAAACAGGCATCATTATCCACAACGCCGTCTTTGCCGGGGGTAACACCCCGTCCGGTTCGCTGACGACCACTGCCAACACCGCCTCGGTGTTTGGCAATGCCACCGCATCCATCAACGACATCTACCACCGTGACATGATTACGCTGGGTACCCGTCATACCGGTGGCCTCTATGGTGATGGTAACCTGACACTGGTCGACGGCTACCGCGAGCTGAATATCACCAATTACGGTACCGACTACTACTCCATTGCCAAGCAGATAGGCATCGATGCCTACCACGCCCTGCCCAAACGGGAGGCCGACTATTACGAGCTGAAATACACCTGTAAGAAGGACTGTCAGGACAAGGACGGCACCCAGTATAAGAGAGCCACAACAGATGCCAACGGATTCACCACCAAGGCATCTACCATCACAGCCGATGAGTTGCAGAGCCTGTTCGTCACAACCGATGCGTCTGGCAAAAAGGTTTCTATAACAGATGGTGAAACCGGCCCTGCCATTCTTCAATATGATGAAACCAAGGGTGAATGGGTGCCGAATCCCAATAATAACGACCCCTACTGGGAGGAGAGCGGTGTGCTGCCCGTCTATGCCGGCCGCCTGATGAACTCCATCCAGCGTGCCGACCTCTGCGGCGTATGGGGTAGTCGCATGGTGATGCAGGGTGCCCAGGACCGTGTGCCTGATGAGGTTGACTACACCAACTACACCATCAACCGTGTACGCGAGGTGTCGCTGAACAAGAAGAAATTCAAGGATTCCGACCCCGAGACCACTACCGATTTCCATGGCAATTACTTCGGCATCTATAACGTTGTCAACTATCTCGGAGCACTGACCAGCGACGTTGACTTTGGTGACGAGACCAGCGGAGCCGTGCGAACTACCGACAACACCGAAACGACTAAGTATCAGTGTGATGCCGGTACAGGTGGCAAAGCCTACGGAACGGCTACCTACTACGACTGGAAAAAAGCCTTCAAGAACGATAGCAAGCGCAACAACGGTAACAGCCATAACAAGGTGGCATTGGCCTCGGGCGTCTACTTGGAGTTGACGACGGAGGAGAGTACGGGCACCGGCCTGTATGAAAAGGTGTGGGGCCCCATCACCGGTGTCATCGAGCTGGACCTCATTAACGTGCAGACCGGCATCGGCGGCGGTTTCGTCTATGCCAAGAACCAGCACGGCGTGCGTCGCAAGACGAACCACAAAAACACAACGCTGACATTGCTGAACAGCGGAGCCGTCACCCAGTGGGACTATGACTACAGCACAACGGAGGACAACACCAATCAATTGGCATTCGAGACCTCCGGCAATTTCGTCCACAGCACACAGACCATTATCGATGACTGCTACAACGTCAGCAACAAATATATGGGTGAGGGCAAGATGCCTGCCCACTACTGGTACATCAAGGGTTCCACGTATGTCTATGACCAGTATATATCGGCCTACACCGGCATGCCCAATGCCTTCAGCGAGACGGTGGACATTCCGCTGACCATCTCCGCCGCTTCTCACGGCAAGATGAAGCTGTTGAACGTCATGCCCAACCGCTATGCCTACTACTCCGCTCCCGGCGTGAAGCTGGCAGACGGCAAGAAGATGGTTATCAACGACAAGGAATATTACATGAACGACCCCATCAGCTACTGGGACTGGTATCTGCTGAGTGCTTCGGAGAAAGAACTGTTCATAGAGAAGACTTACGTGAACTGCATCGCTTGTAAAATTGACGGTAAGGAGTACGAGGCCGGCGCCTACGTCCTGACTGACAGTGAGTACTCGGCCCTGACAGGCACCTCGCATACCTACACCGACGCCGAAGGCAACACCATACAGGATGCCAACAAGCATGACGCCGACGACTGGTACATCTTCCGTTCCTCGAACAGTGTCGGTCACTACACAGGCTACATCCTTACCTACGAGGTGAACAACCCCAGCAAGTGGGACAACTGGTTCACACCGAAGAGTGGTGACTACACGGACAAAAAGACACTGGCAGAGTATGAAAAGATGGATGTCAATACCAAGGCCAACTACTACGACGGTCCTACCTATCGCCTGAATGACGACCTGTCGGACGGCATGCTGCTCGGACAACGCTCATACAAGGTTGGCGAGCTCATTGCAAAGAGCATTTACGACACCTATAAAGAGATTCCAAAAGCTGCCATACCCGCAGCGGATCCTTCATCCGAGGACTACGAGGAGAAAAGGCAGGCCGAATTCGAAGAGGCCTACATCGTCCCCAGCATGATTACCGTTACTGAAGGCGATGCTGAGCGTCACTACTATCCCGGGGCTGCCGTGGACAAGACGTTTGCTGAAAATCATGACTTGGTGACAGAAGAAGACGATAGCAACAGAGCCTACATCTGTACCAACACCATCCAGGTCACGAAGGAGGATGTCATCTACAGGGACTCTAAGATGTCGAAGTCACAAGCCGATGGTTACGTCACAGATGTACAAGGTAAGATGAATACGCTCTATAGTGGTTCAGGTACAAAAACGATAGAGGAGATCAAGGCTCTGTCAACTACCACCACCTTTACTGCCGAGAAGAAGAAGGAACTGCTTTCTTTGGCAACCTTGAGAGATGACTTGAAAAAATATCTCGTTCCGGCATATTACTGCTCGACGAGCGGCTTGTATGGTGGCAACTACTTCCAGAGCGGAAAGAACTACCGTGGCTTGGAAGCATGGAGCTCGCTGTCGACAGACGACCACGCCAAGTTCACCTTTAACTACGACGCACTCGACCTGCTCATTGATCCCAACTACAGCAATGCGGAGGGTAAGAAGTACCAGTACGACGGTCACTACACCAGCGAAGCACAGGTGAGGGGCAAAGTTGAAGGCATTGCCGGCAACCCCGCTGGCTACTCCGTCACACAGAGTGTTGACTACACGGCAACGTATAATGGCTCTGATACCGACAAGACTGAGGCTGGTACAGACAAGAAGTACATGGAAGTCTCGGAATCTATTATCGCAAGTGGAAAGGTGTATGTCGACGAAGAACTCACCCGCGAGGTGTTTGAGTCGCTTCCCAACGAGCAGCGCCACTACGCGGCCATCTCAATACCGAGCAGCGGCGATTACTATGTGGTGAACACTGAATTCCAGATTGGCAGCACACCATACGCCGTAGGTGAAACGATTAGTTACGAGACCTATACAGGACTGCCTACCGATGAACAGGCCTATGTCACCAAATTGACATATAGCGATATTGTTGACCCCATGACAGTCTACTACTGCCGCGAGAGCTACTCAGACCATAACATAGGTGAGGTCATCAACAAGTCTACGTATGACGATCTTCCCAACCAGCAGAAGAACTTCACCATCCACGGCATCTCGCCCACTGAGACCAGCACGCTGTTCGTGAGCCGGGAAAGCGACATCTATGACCTCTCGAAGGAGAAGATCATCACCGTCATCTATCAGTATGACTACGACGAGACCGACAGCCAGGGCAACGTCACGCCTATCAGCGAGCGCCATGTGGTGAACATCCACCTGACGTTCAAGAGCGGCGTGCCTATGGTCGCCGACATCTCCAAGCCCGACATCATCCTGCCCGGCGACTTCCCCATCCTGGGCAAGCCCACGGTAACATCGGGAGCCTACGAAGTCACGGGCGGCGGATGGGAGCTCTTCCAGGACCAGCGCGACGCTGAGAGCCACTCTAACGGCATCGACTACGACCCGATAGACGACCCGCTCTACTGGTATCAGGACGGCTATTACGTGGCATACTATGCCAAGAGCTACGCTGGCCGCACATACTCTAACTTCGTGCCCGTGAGCGTGGCCAACTACCACGACCTGGCCGAGGTGATGTCGGACGAGAACAAGGGTCATCACATGTATATCGATAGCAAGAAGGTGAAGCGCGAACCGAAGATCTACATCAGGGACTATAGCGGAAGCGGCAAGAACGGACTCGACCTGTTCAAGAACCTGTACGACCTGAGCGTATATGACGGTTCTGATGTTGATGCTAATGGTATTATCACCGATACAGAAAGTCCTTTAAAGGATCATCACACGCTCGGCAGCCAGGTACGAGCCGGTCGCAATCTGGAGTTCTTCCTGCGCACCGACATTGACCATAGCGGTTCTGTATGGACCTCCATTGGCGGCAACGACATCAGCGATAACCCCACAACGACGGATATTGATGAGGCTACTAGTGGCACCACCAAGGGCAACTGCTTCGACGGCGTGCTCCACGGCGACGGCCACACCATCAGTGGCCTCGACCACTCATTGTTCGCCCACCTCTGCGGCGAGGTCTATAACCTCGGCGTCACCGGTTCGTTCACCGGTGCCGGCATCGCCGAAACGGGCGACGGCTATGTGGAGAGCTGCTGGGTCAATACCACTGCCACGCCTGCCTCAAATGTCAATGCCGTCTTCGGCGATCCTACTGACAGCAACCATGAGCAAACAGTGAACTGCTACTACCCGGAGAGTAACAGCTATGCCGCAGGTAAGGCCACGCCGAAGCCCGACCGCGCGTTCTACAACGGCGAGGTGGCCTACGACCTGAACAACTTCTACCTCTACAAGCGCTACAACGACAATGCCAAACCCAGCGGTACTACTACCTACAAGTACTGGGCGCCCGCCAATGGCAACCATGTGAATCCCGAAACGGACACTCCGCAGAATGGCAGCTATGCCACAAACGCCGACCTGTGCTCCTCGGGCTACAATGGTCTGAAGTACGTGGAGAACCGCTTCGCTGACGGCGACTTCATCTATGACGGCGGCAGTATCGGCGGTGTCATCCCCGATCCCACCAGCCAGGATGAGCGCTACTTCCAGGAGACAGTCACCAACGCAGGCGTGACGAGCACCGAGGTACACTATTACCCCATCTGGCCCGACGACTACCTGTTCTTCGGACAGAAGCTGACCTATGGTCACACCGATGAGGCCCATCAGGAGGTGCCCACGGCTGTGGTGAAGAGCGACAAGCGGCTGTCGCAAGACCAAGACGCCAACCGCGTCTATCGTGCTCCGGCCTACTACCGCTCAGGCACGATGAACGTGGCACACTTCAATCCCAACGCCGTCTTTGCACAGACGAAGAATGGAGATGCCACCACCCTGGCCTACAAGGACATGACCGCCATTGACTTTACCGGAAGCAACGGCGACGTGGCTCATGTATACGAGAAAGGAAGTGACACAACAGCGCCCTACGCCGGCATCACGGGCGGTGCCTTCTACCCGCCGCTGCTCGACGATGACGGCCTGACGGGCTTCCTCAACGTTGACCTGACGAAGAACCTGCTGGTCTACACGGCTGATGCTGGCACGAACACCACAGCGGCTGAGAGGACGGCCACCGTGGTGGGTAACTACCTTGAAGAGCCTGTCTATACCGAGAGCACCGACGGCTATCGCAAGGTGGCTAAGCAGGCATCTACCGACGTACACGGCCACTGGGTAGAGGACGGCTCCGCCACCCGCGACCACTTCCTAGTTGACAAGCAGGACTTCAACGCGCCTATCAGCTATACGTTCGACGCCGGCAAGCGTATGTGGTACCAGCGTATACCAGAGAACTATGCCGGTCAGAAGACAGTGACAGATCCCGTAAGTGGCAAGAAAACGACGGTGACTGACAGAAGTGCCGGATGGGAGGGCATCAGCCTGCCGTTCTCTGCCGAACTTGTCACCACCCACCAGAAGGGTGAGATTACCCACTTCTACGACGGTAGCGAGACGAGCAAGAACACCGACACGAAGACCAGCCATGAGTACTGGCTGCGCAGGCTGGATCAGACAGATGATTCCAAAAAACAGATGAAGCTGAAGGATGGCTCGACCAAGGACCTGATTGCCAACTTCACCTACCCGAACGCCACCGACGGCTCCGTACTCTTCCAGAAGACGGGCGACAACGCAGTGACCAATACCTTCCTCTGGGACTACTATTACACGGGCGCCCACAGCCAGGAAGACCTGAACAGTGACATCTATCAGAAGTACTACAGTAAGTCGCGTAATTATGTCAACTATCCGATGCTGACCAACGGCACACCCTATCTGATTGGACTGCCCGGCACCACCTTCTACGAGTTCGACCTGAGCGGTGAGTGGGAGGCTACCACCACCCATGATACCAAGCCCGGTAAGCTTGACAAGCAGACCATCACGTTTGCCTCCGTGCCTGGAGCCACCATCCAGAGAAGCGACAGTGAGATGGGCGGTGACATTGCCACCTACAGCAGCAAGAACTACAACTTCAAGCCCAACTACCTGAACAACCCGGATGTGGAGACAGACAAGCATGCCTTCCTGCTCAACGCCGACGGCGACAGCTACGTAGAGACCGCCGAAGATACGCCTGTGCTGGATGCCTTCCGGCCTTACTTCGTAGGACCGCTTACCACCAGTGGAGCCCGTGAGGCCACCCGCAGCATCTTCTTCTCAAGTAATGGGGAGGCCATTGGGTCGCATGAAGCTAATGAGGCCAATGAGACGGGTACGCTCAGTGTCCATACTGGCAAGCATAAGATCATTGTCAGTTCGTCGCTGAAGTTCACTACCGACGTGCGCATCCTCAACACCGCCGGACAGACGCTCGCCATCTTCGCCATCAAGCCGGGCGAGACCATCGAGACCCGCATCCTCAATGCCGGCGTCTATATCGTGCAGGACGAGGAAGGTAAGTACACCAAGAAGCTCTCTGTGAAATAAATAGAAAAAATCAAGGAAAAAACTTTTTTCGTATTTTTGTATCATAAAAATTTGCAAGTTTCGACAGAATTGCTTATTTTTGCCCCCGTATTATATAATATGAACGCGATGAAGATGACCCGCCGCGCAATGGCACATGAATATACCCGAGCCGGTATCTACCACGTCACCCTGCATCTAGCAGAGGAGATGGGGCAGTCCTTAGGCCGGGTTGTGGGCGACGGGTCGGCCCCCGACGGCAGCCCCGATGCGCCCCGCATCCAGCTGTCGGCCGTCGGCAGGATGGTGGAGCACGAACTGCTGCACAGCATCCATGACTACTACCCCATGATTACCGTTCAGGACTATGTCGTCATGCCCGACCATCTCCACTTCCTCGTAGAAGTTCAGGACAAGATCCTCAGCCGCCACGGCAAGACCCTCCCCTTGGGCCAGGTCATCGCCGGCTTCAAGAAAGGCTGCAACAAGCGTTTCTGGGCTCTTACCGCCCAGCCCGCCGCCGCGCCCGACAGCGCCAACACCGGCGGGCCAACCGCCGCCCACACGGACAGCCAAGCCAGCAACGACGGAAACGGAAACGGCGGAAACGGAAACGGCGGAAACGGAAACGGCGGAAACGGCGGAAACGGGAACGGCGGAAACGGCGGAAACGG
>CALDLA010000007.1 GCA_937898415.1 uncultured Prevotellaceae bacterium
CTTAACTCCTTAACTCCTTAACTCCTTAACTCCTTAACTCCTTAACTCCTTAACTTCTTAACTCCTTAACTCCTTAACTCCTTAACTCCTTAACTCCTTAACTCCTTAACTCCTAATTATACCTCCTTCTCCAAAAGAAATGATACACCCTGAACACAGGCTCCCAGAGGCACTCCGACGGGAAGTAGCGCATCATGCGGATGTCGCGACGGATGCGCTGCCAGTTCTTCATCACCCTTCCCTCTTCCTCCTTCCGTTTTCCATCACTGTCATACTGGCCGAAGTTACCACCATTCAGGATTTCTGCTAACAGCACCCTGCCCAGCCGCTCATCCTTCGGTGCTATCAAGTATTCCTCCTCCAGTCCCAGCACCTCACTCAGCACCCACATCATCGCCTCCGCAATCTTCCACAGTCCGAGGTATCGCAAGGTTTCTTTCCACTGCTCACCTCTCAATAACCCATAACCACTAACCTCTAACCTTTTTTTTCTCAACAAGAAATAATAATCAATGATCTGTCTCAGTCCGATGCCCTCCTGCAGCAAATGCCGGAGAACATGCACCAACTGGTACACCACATTAAACTCCCTCGTCGGCACACAAATCTTAAAATCCTTATTTTCTGTGGTTTCTGTGATTTCTGTGTGAGGCAGTGTCACCCAGTGCCCAAACTGTTCCGGCGCCTTCTCTCCAAACCACCGCTGCAATCTGCGGTTATGGATCGGATTATTCATAAACGACGGCCGGTAATGCACTTCCACATCAATGCCCCCGATCTCGCCTCCATCTATATGATGATACACCGCTCTCGCCTCCGGGTTCCTCCTCTTCACAAACCGAATCACCCCTCTGACATCATCCTCTAAACTCTCACCTCTCACCTCTAAACTCTCACCTTTACGCACCCACACATCAATATCCCCAGGTGTCCTCCTGTATGGATTCGGATACATCAAGCCATTCCCCTGTCCTTTCAGGGTACACCCCTCGAATCCCCTTTTTCTCAGGCTCCTCAGCAACTTCACCGCCGCCACATTCACCGCCCTATTCTGATCCTCTATCTGGTGGGCAATAAATCCCCATTCCAAGGTCAGGTCATCAACAAAGCCATCATCCCCCTTCCCTCTTCCATCTACCATCTTCCCTCTTCCATCTACCATCTTCCATCTTCCATCATACATCATCCCCAGGATCCCCTGCTCCTCCGCAAACAGGAAAAACCCCTCCCAGTCCATCTCCGCCACATCCTCCAGCTTCCCATCCTTCGGATTCAGCGAATACCGTACAAACTCCAAATACGTTTTATATTTGCTCATAAAATTTAACCATTAACCCTTAACCATTAACCCTTAACCATTAACCATGAACCATAAATCATGAACCATGAACCCTGAACCATGAAAAAGATAGTTACGAAGAAACACCTCCACCCCATCACAACTCTACATGGAATGACGTTGTTGACAAGAAATCAACTAACGTTATGCATCTAGCTCCTAAAATTTCACAAAGAGCAGGAATCTTCTTAAATATCTTGCCATCATTCCCTGTCTTCGATTCTTCCGTCACAATACACACCTCGGCCTCCTTGTCATCATGCAATCGGTTATACATAGTGAGTATCAATTTTCCATCACCGCTGTTCAAGAAACCTTGTTTCATGATAGAATAGTTCACCTTTCCGTTATTCACCAAAGCAGCCACCGCGAAATTCTTGTCAACCATATTACCAAACTTCTTGGTACTGAATAGCATCAAGAACTATGATCTCATTATTCTGGAATCTGTTATGCACAAATTCAAATAGCCGTCCATCTTTGTCAAAAGGATGATAGTAGCGAGCCAGGGCCACAAGCGAACTGGTATCAAAATAGTATTCCATCACAAGTAGGCCTCCATCCTTTCAGGTTTCACCTTCAACTGTTGGCAAAAGGTCGCTTCATCAATCACCCCTCTATAGAGCGCACACTGCATGGTATCACGAAACAGATTCGAAATAATTGGGCGTGGAGATGACATAACCGAATTACCGTCTGCCACCTCATGCTTTCGTTTCTCCTCTGCCCGTTTCACATTAGCCATGATGCCACCTCTCACAAGCGCGTAGTCATCCTGGGTCATCTTCTTTTCTATCACAAGCCGGGTATAAATGGCAAGCATACTGACATGCGTTACATCCGACATGCCTTTTATCATGTCGTGAGCATAGTCGTTTTGGGAATTAGCATATTTCAAACCATCCAATTTGACTGTTTCATCACCCATCAAAAGGTAGAAAGCAAAGTCATTGCACCATTTCTCTATTTCCGACAGACCAGATGACAACTCATCCGAAACGTTTTCAACCTCTTCCACGTTAATCACGCAATGTCCCAGTTCGTGTGCCAAGGTAAACAGTTCTCTCTTCAGTCGGCCCTGCTGTCTTTTTACGACTATGACATTCGGCGCAATAAAGAAGCCCTCAACATTACTCTTTTCTTTCTTGTTGGCGGTTTCAATATATTCGAACACATAAATATTCAGTTTAGCCAACTGATTAATCATAAACTTCAGATGCTCCTTCTCGTCCTTATGGTTCCTCATCTTCAACAGTTCACTAATTGCGCAGGCCGTTTTACGTGGGTTGTCTTTTACTGTATATGATGGCAACAGACGCTCAAAAGACACATCCGCCAGTGCGTTGTAAGTATCAAGCGTATTTTTCAAAGTTTCAAATTTGTCCACCATTTTTCTAGCTTCTAAATTGAGCAGACCATTAAAGCTCTGCTTCCTGAAGAATATGCTCGCATGATTTCCCTGCGATACAGGTGTAAAGTCAATATAGTAGTATATACCCTTATTGAATATTTTATCTATACGCTTCAATAAAGTCACAGACATCTCATTAGTGAACACCTCCTCACGGTTTAACGGCCGTTTGTATCCACTATTAAGCATCGACAAGAACTCCTCTTCTGAAAGGTTGAACAACCTCAAGAGATAGTGCAGACGCTCCAAGTTAATTTCTACTATATTGTCCTTAGTCATTTACGATTTATGAGTGCCTTCGCACCTTTTCAGGTGCAAAGTTACACATTTTTTCCGAATCCCCAACTCTTTCACCCAAAATTACGCCTATTCGTCCGATTCATATCTTCGTGTTCCACTAAATATTTCCGCACTTTCCGTAATTTCTGTGTGTCATTCACCATGAATCATGAACCCTGAACCATAATTCATGAACCATGAATCATGAACCATGAACCATGAACCATGAACCATTAACCGTGAACCATAAGTATTCCCCTTCACCCAACTGCAGACAATTCCTCTTCAAGTAGAGAATAGATATACCCTGCACTTTGGATATATAGCTTAGTATTTGGATCAGACAGTTTGGCGTAAGTCTGCGACCTATACAATTTGTCGAAAGCAGATTCTACAGAACAGCCCGTTTCTTCGACAAGAATAGCCACCAACTCCTCCGTCAACTTAAGCTTAAGGAATTCCATTCGTTTCTTCTCCGTCATAACCTCCGCAATTTACTGATGGCCAATTCTGTACAGAAAGCATATTGGAAAGTGATGCCGCGCATAAGCTTCAATTTCCGGAGAAAACGTTCTTTTGTAATATATCCACCTTTAAAAAGTGCAACCTGTTCCCCCCTACAATTTCATTATAACGTCCCTCCCTGTCGACGGCAATATTCACCCAAATCCTCAACGACCTGGTCATAATCCTGCGTATGCAGATAGCCATAATGATCGATAAGGAGCTTCGCACCACCATACTTGTTAATATACTGATAGGCCACAGGCTCACTATAGCGATGTTTTTTTGCAAACATAGCTACAATCATCGCTATAAAACTAATTTTGTCTAAAAGTATCTGTGCCATAATCATCTTTTAAAATCCGCTGCAAAAATACGAATTATATCTGAAACTTCCAAGTAATTCACCCAAATCTTCACTAGCTTCGCACTCATCGCATAGCCCTTAACCATGAACCATGAACCATGAATCATGAACCATTAACCATTAACCATGAACCATTAACCATTAACCATTAACCATGAACCATTAATCATGAACCCTGAACCCTGAACCATAATTCATGAACCACAAATATCCCTGAACCATAGTCGAGTCATTTATGATGCAATTCCTCATTACATAAAATATAGACCTTTTTACTGACTAACAGACAGTTACAAAAGCACCTTATAAAACATGCCCTTGACAAATGATGCATTTATGATGCATTTATGAGCCATTTAATAGTTGCGTATTCTATAATAGCCACCGGCTCCATGTCCCACGGGTTCCAACATACTATCCAACTTCTTTAGAAGCCTCATCGCAGTAGCCCTGCTCACCCCAAGCATCTTCTGTACATCTGCATTCGTCACCCTGTGATTATGCAACACCTGCTCAAGTATAGGGGCCATACGCTCCTCTGTACCCATGGCACGAACCTGTGCGTTTACGTCCACATAGTGCGTCACTCTCAGTCCATCCTCGGTTTCCACAATGGGAGGGAGAATACCCGCAGCCTCATTCTTCCTAACGATACGCCTGTAGCCACGACCCCACGACTCAATGTCACCCGAGCGGAAATACACACCTGCCAAAGATGGATTGAAGGGCATCGACGGATGCTTCACAAACAGTTTGCCTACAGTCCATCCTTCCGGCAGCTGACCATAGTTCCACACCGACAAATGATCTGGATATACACTTATTTGAATCGGATAGCCCGATGTATAGTCTTTATTAGTTATGGCATTCAGCACACTCTCGCGCAGCGAGTCCTCAGGATACTGAATTGCCTCGCGTCTATGATGACCAGCATACGAAATGGCATGAATCAGATAACGCTCTTCAAGCAGTCTGATGACCTCATCCACCTGAAGCATCAGCGGTCCATGCACCTCATCTTGGAATACCAAGTCATCATCCTCGCCCGCAAAGAATCCCAGTTTGATATAAGCTCCCGCCACATATCTCTCAGGATCTGGATGGAACAACATCACTGCCGAGCGCTTCAACTGACCTGTCTCGTCAATTAGGTGCAAGTTCTCTATGAGCGCCTCATTACTGTCCTCCAATACCTCTTTATCCACACGTCCGTTTTCTGAGGCTTCTTTCCTGAAACGATTGAACGCCGTCTCCGACAAATCCCCCACCTTTACATTCGGCACCAGAAACTCATCCCAATGCACACCGCCTCGCTCCAGCAAAAACCTGTTCAGCGCAGCTCCCTTCATCTCCTGTTTCGTACTGCCACTGCGATAATGGTACTGACCCTTATAATTGATAGGATTGCTATATGGAGGCACCACGATCTCAATATACTCTTTCTCGTCCTCCTTCAGCAGGTTTACATCCACGATGATTCCCAGCACATCCCTCACCTTGTTCGGGATATCCTCCATCAAGCGTTTCGAGTCTTCCACGCCAACAACATTCCGTTCGTCGTCCACACCAATATAGACGCGACCTCCCTGTGCATTCGCAAAGCCGCATATCCATTTCAGATACTCGTCACGCCAACTTTCCTTGTGCTCTATATTATGTGATTCTTCAATCATATCATCAATAACTCTTCCTCAAATCCGTAGTTCCGTAGATTCAGGCATTCAGCCTTCTTTGAGGCATAAAGAGGCATATGCTCCTGCACACACCCCTTCACCATTAATCATGAACCCTTAACCATGAACCCTGAACCATAATTCATGAACCATGAATCATGAACCATAAGTATCCCTGAACCATAAGTAACCCTGCGAGGCTCCTTCGCCAGACTGCCCGTACGTCCGGATAACGCTCAATCTATGCTCGCTTGCAACCACGACTATTCAAAAATAGTTAAAAACAAAGCGAAAAATCAACTTTAACGTTGAATATTTTCCGAATTCATTATTTTTATATATCTTTGCATCCAAATTACGAGCAAAGGAATGATTACGAAAGAAGATGTACAGAAGTTCTTAGAACAATTTAATACCAAGGTAAAGGTCTTTGGCATCATCTTCCGAGATGACCGTCAAAAGAACAAAGAGGCACTACAGCAACTTGATATAACCCCTATGCAGCGTGAGCTGATAGTTAAGAGCATACAGGTGCAAGACTATGTAGAGGGACCCGTTATCGATGTATTGAATCAACAGGGCGAAATATGGGTATTTGGAAAAGACGTGAAAGGCAGGGAAGTGTATATCAAGATTACACTGGGCTACCAGAATGGCCAGACCATCTGTATTTCGTTCCACATAGCCGAGCATCCTATGCAGTATCCATTTAAATCCTCAGAGTCATGACAGTAAGCAGTCCATATTCCGGTAAGCCCATGCGGGTTGTCTATGAACCCGACACATGGGATTTTCGTGGGGAAAAGTTCTCATACATCCATATTGCATTTCGTGACGACGAATGGGGTGAGCAATTTACCACCACAGAGAGCGACACTGTTTGTTACGAGCAAGTGACAAACCAGTATCGGGCGAAATACGGCATACCCTATACCGATGAGATCATTGCCGTTCGCCAACGCTATGGAGTCAGTGCGGCAAAGATGTCGCTGATTCTTGGCATAGGCACAAACCAATACCGTCTTTACGAGCAAGGAGAGGTTCCCAATGTCTCAAATGGCAGAATGATACGCTCCATCATGAATCCCAAAGTGATGTTGGAGATGGTAGAAAGTTCCCGAAACCAGTTGAGCCAGGCCGAGTATAGGAAAATAGCAGACAAGGTGAAGATTGTCATCGACCAAAGCGATACCTACAAGATGAAGCAATATGAGACCCTTCGCATATTCACTACACCCCGAAGTGCAGAAAACGGCTATGCCCAGACTTCATTAGACAGATTGAAGAACATCATGCTATATCTGCTAAACAGGTGTGAAGAAGTGTGGTGTACGAAAATGAACAAACTGCTTTTCTATGTCGATTTCCTGTCATATCGTGAAAGAGGCATGGCGATGACCGGTTTGTCATACCGCGCTATAAACTTTGGACCGGTTCCGGAGCGATGGGACAGAGTATACAGCGAATTTCCCGAGGTGGAGCAAGAACTGCGACAGACGGGCGATTTTGTGGGAAGTGTACTGACTACCACCTCAGAGCCAGACCTGTCGATGTTCACAGATACAGAGATGAAAGTACTCGATTGCGTCTGCAACCGCTTTGGCACAAAGTCATCACGAGAAATTTCACGGCTGAGCCACGATGAGACAGCATGGAAAAATCATCATGAAAATCATGAAAAGATTCCGTTCCAAGAAGCCTTCAGCATCAAAGCCATTTAAGCATTTTCCCAAAAACATGTGCTTTCTGCTCTTTCTGCGGGACTTAAAATATTCATATTATTCGTGCATTTCGTGTTCGTAAAGGGCGTAAAGAGGTTCCTGTCCCCTGTGCGCCCCTATTCTCTTAACCATTCACCAGGAACCAATAACCATGAACCACAAATGGCCCTTAACCAAAAATAACCATGCACCATTAATCATTAACCATGAACCATTAATAGCCCTTAAACATAAGTATGGACTATACCGGATAATATCCACCAGTCTTATCAGAATCTTTGTGCTCTATGAGTTTCTCTTTCACAAGAATAGCTATATGACGATCTATAGTCGGAATACTTTTCCCTGTAAGTACTGAAATCCGTTTACGCTGAATTCCCGGATTGTCCTTTACTACACGATATGTAGCATTTACACTATCATTTAGCCTATCATTTACCTTATCATTTCGACTATCATTTAGCCCATCACTCCCACTGACGTAAGGTACAATGTGATTCTTGAACCTGATGGTCAGGCAGACGAAGTTCAGCACAAAGTGATGGCAATCACCTGCTTGCCTGGCCGGTCTGGAACATCGATGTATTGGGCCGCAAGGTCAATCGTAGGCGCGAATTTACGCATCTCCCATGCTATCTCCTGACGAGTCCTGTCAGCGACATCCTGACCAAGGATTGTCAGCTTCGTGGGGTAATATCTTGTTTATTCCGCTGCCAAAATACAAAATTCCTTTTAAACTTCCAAGTAATTCGCCCAAATCTTCACTAGCTTCGCGTTCATCGCATAGCCCTTAACCATGAATCATGAACCATGAACCATTAATCATTAATCATGAACCCTGAACCATGAATCATGAACCATAAATGTCCATTCACCCTTAACCATAAATGGCTAGTTTCTTCACTGTGGCAGCAAAAGCGGTTTCGTTACATCTTTCACTTAGAAATGCGTGAAACGCAGTTGCCTTCTCACGTCTTTCTTCTTCGTGCGACAGATAGTAGCGGATGGCATCCCGCCACTGACTCACGTCCTTGCCTATTCGCTGGCTATCATCAAAGTATTCCTGTGTCGTCGGCGTGTCACTGGTCAGGATCATCTTGTTGTTGGCAGCAGCCTCGAACATGACAATCAATCCCTGTGGCGATTCGCAATCAATCGGCATACACACTATCTTCGACTGACACAGGCACTTCATAAACCGCTCATACGGAATATCCGTCAGCACTTTCGCGTTCGTCGGGAAATCCTTGTCGCCCATATTCCCGAAGTACCGTTCCTTCATCTTCCCCATCATCACCATATAGAACTTCACCTCAGGTGTCGCCTTGACGATTTCCATCATCAACGGCCAGTCACGTCCATAACACCCACCACAGAACACGATGTCCTTCTCACTCTCTGCGAACTGCGGCATCTCATAATAGTCATGATACACATCATGCAACAATGTATATTTCACATCAATGCCTAACTTGCTGTTCAGCCATTCCCCATAGTGCCGCGAAGTAACGGTTGCCTTGAAGTTCTGGGCCAGAAAAGCCCGTTTGTACAGGAACGAAGCCATACGGTTCTTCAGTGTTGGCTTCTGCTTGAGCAGGATATTGATACAAATGATATTCCTTTTCAGATGTAGCAGATGGCATATCCACCAGCATAGCACCGCCTGCACATCATACCAGCAGACTATCGTATCGTCCTTCTTCGACCTCCACACGACAGGTATGCTCCCACTCAGGTAGCGTAGCACCCGCTGCTTATAGTCCTTTGAGAACAGTACCCTGCAATCTGGTCCAAGAGCCCTTTGCAGATACTCATAATCCCAATGCGACCACTGAAAAAGGAGGTATGTCATGCAAATGGATCCTTGTATAGTCCCATTAACTGTTTACCGAAATACCAGAAGAACTGCATATCCTGAATGAAGTACCGTCGGAACAGCCTGCGAGGTTCCTGGCAGAACCGCCAGAACCATTCCATTCCCATACGTTGCAACCACAACGGACAACGCTTCACCGTTCCCGCCTCAAAGTCCACGGTTGCTCCCAGCGCCATGAAAAGCCTCACATTTGACATCTGTTGCCGATGCCCGGTAATCCACACCTCCTGCTTTGGCGACGTTGCACACACCACCAGCACCGTAGCCCCCGAGGCCCTCACCATCTCAACCAGTTGCTTACTTTCAGCTTCATCCTCCACGAACTGAAACGATGGGCTGTGAGCCCCCACCACCATCTCCCGGCCAATCCTCCTGTTGACATTCTCCTTCGCCTTCTGCGGCACACCCTCCTTACCTCCTAAAATGAAAATCCTGCAACCCTCATCCTCTCGATGAAAGTCACAGAAATCCTCAAACAGCGTGCTCCCCGGTATCGATTCCGTGATGCGATGCCTTAGCAGGCGCGACATCCTGTGCAGTATCACACTGTCGCAGACCACCCAGTCCGCCTGCCGGTACGCCCGATAAAACTCCCTATCCTTCTGCAGTCTTACCAGATGATCCACGTTCGGTGTGAACACCACCCCCTTTTTCAGCCTCTCCAGCAGCTCCTGTTTTCTGACAGACAGTATATCAACATTCAGTATCCTTACTTCAGCCATCTGACATCTTCACCCTGAACCATAATTGGTCATTCACTATAAGTATCCGTGAACCATTAACCATTCACCTTGAATCATGAAACATTAACCATTAACCATGAACCCTGAACCATAATCCATGAACCCTGAACCATTAACCATTAACCATGAATATAATAGTACATCACCCCCCAAATGCCAAGTATCGTCAATATCATTAACACGATAAGGACATAAGCCAAAATATGATAACGATTTAATTTTTTCTTTTCTTCTTCCATTTTGTGTATGTAATATTCAATCTATAACCATTAATCATGAATCATGAACCATGAACCATTAATGGTCATGAATCGTGAACCATGAACCATAAATTGCGCATAAGCCAGAATATGATAACGATTTAAACTTTTCATACCATTTTTTAATTTTTCTGTGATTTCTGTGTTTTCTGTGTGACAATTTCAACCAAGCCACTTCTCCCTAGCGAACTTCAACGGGAACAACACCCCAGCCTTTATATATCGTTTTCGTGTGTGCGGTTCCTTCCAAATACGGTAGACAAACCGCAGGTTCATCCTGTCTATCCACTTCGGATAATACTCCAGTCTGTTCTGCGATGCCTGATGGATAAACCCGCCACAGGTAAAGCCTGCGCCCTTGAAACCAGCCTCCTTCACCTTCAACAAGAACCGCTCCTGCCTAATAGCCCCCATACCCACTATCAGCAAGTCAGGTTGCAGTGCAGCAATATGTTGCGCCTCCAGCTGCTCCTCCTTTTCACTGTCAAAATATCCTTTCCTGAATCCCACGATGTCAATGCCTTTGTAGTGTTCGCGGATGACGCCGACAGCCCGTTCCAGCTGTTCCTCTCTGGCACCCACGATATATATCGAACGGCCATGCGCCACCACATCCTCCAGTAGTACACGCGCAAGCGATGTCATGTCAAAGCTACGCCTGCGCACCTTCACACCATACACCACTCTTATCGCCCACACCAGCAGCACCCCGTCAGCGAACAGTCCGTCCATCTGCCCGAACAGCTCCTGATGCCTCATTGCCTCCAGATACGACACCGGATTCAGAAACGAATAAATCCCTCCTTTGGTGCCAGCAAAAAAATCTGTGAGATCTGTCTCAACAATCTTCTCTACCAGCTTCGATCTCATCATCTATATAGTCCAGAGCAGGACTATCCTCCTCAAACTTCCTTGCAAACATCACCTCTCTTCCTTCTTCCATCTTCCATCTACCATCCCCCATCAACCATCTCACATCCTCCATCTCCAGCGTCTTCGGCGACCCGCCTTCACCACCTTCCCAGCACACATAGTGCAGCATAGGTCTTATCGACGCTCTCATCTCTTCATTCGCCATTAGCATAGCCCCAAAAACCGTTTCGTCCGGCACGTGCGTATACCGATAGTAATCCCTGTATTCCGGGTGCCCGTCCCACGCCTCCAAGAGCCACCTCACCGTATTCATATTCAGCGCCATCCACATCTCGTTGAAACACACCGCCAATCCTTTCGGATATTCTCTTCGGTGCAGCCATGCCTTGCATGCGAAAGGCAACACATCACGTCTGTATCTTACTAAACGAAAAAAGCCCAAGATGGTCTTAGGCTTCACCGACCGAGGCTGTATCTTAGCCTTCATACGTCCGTCCTTCGGGTTCCTGCAGTCGAAAGTGTACGATATCAGTCGTTCCCTTCCGCCCCCTTCCGATTTTTTCTTCGGGTCTGGGATGGGGTAGATATTGATGAAATTATTGTCAGCATGCGACGTTAAGAAATCCCGGATCTCTTCACCACCTCTCAGCGGATAGTCCTGTCCAGAGAGCAACACACAGTGTCCCGTCTGTCCTTCAGCCGCAATCTCCCTGAAGCAATGAAGGATGGTATCCACAATCGATAAGTTGCCCCATCGGCAGGCCACCCTGTCTTTGATATATGTCACGCTGTCACTTTCAGGTATGGCATCCGTAAACTCCTCCATTCTGCACTTTTGGTCAACATGCACATAGCAATGCACCCCCTCCGCAGCCAACCTCCCCACCAGCCTCTTCACCTGCCTTGGTTTCTTATGCGCCAGAATAATATAGTTGACGATTCTCATCGCCTTGCGAACAACCAAATAAAGAAACCCATCAACACTGCTACTTCGAGAGCAAGAATGATATACCCCCAGTATACCCTTTCAAATTTCATAATCTTTCCTTTTGATTAGAGTGTGGTCTTGAAATACTCGATAGTCTTCTTCAGACCCTCATCAAGCTTCACTTTCGGTTCCCAGTCGAGTTTCTCCTTGGCCAAGGTGATGTCTGGGCGGCGCATCTTTGGGTCATCCTGAGGCAGAGGCTGAAAGACGATCCTGCTCTTCGAGCCAGTAAAGTCAATCACCTTCTCTGCCAGCTCCAGCATCGTGAACTCACCGGGATTGCCGATGTTCACAGGACCCGTGAAATCATCATCACTCTCCATCATGCGAACCATGCCCTCCACGAGGTCTGAGACATATTGGAAGGAGCGCGTCTGCTGACCATCGCCAAAGATAGTGATATCCTCACCACGCAATGCCTGCATGATGAAGTTCGACACCACGCGACCATCATGCTGCGCCATGCGAGGGCCATAAGTATTAAAAATTCGAATCACCTTGATGCGCACATTATGCTGACGATGATAGTCAAAGAACATCGTTTCTGCACAACGCTTGCCCTCATCATAGCACGAACGGATACCAATCGGGTTCACATTCCCCCAATAGCTTTCATACTGCGGATGAACCGATGGATCGCCATATACCTCGCTTGTCGACGACTGAAGAATCTTACACTTCGTACGACGTGCCAGTCCCAGCATATAGTAAGCACCGAAAATACTCGTTTTCGTAGTCTGTATCGGGTCATGCTGATAGTGTATCGGAGAAGCCGGACAGGCAAGGTTATATATCTCATCCACCTCAGCCCAATACGGCTGGCACACATCGTGGCGCACAATCTCAAAGTTGGGTCTGCCCAAAAGATGCCACACATTCTCCTTCGAACCCGTATAGAAATTATCGAGACAGATTACATCATGTCCCTCGTTTACCAGTCTCTCACACAAATGCGATCCGATAAATCCTGCACCGCCTGTCACTAAAATTCTTTTCATTGTCTTGCTTCCTCCTGAATATTGATAACCTAAACTTATTTTCCCTTTTTCTTCTACGTAGGTGTTCTGCGGATAGAGTCCGCTGCATGATTCTGGTTGCAGCGTCAACGCGTAAGCCTTCATGCCCTTCCCATTCAGATAGGCAATCAACCGGAACTGGCATTCTTGATCCTTGGCCAGGAACTGCACAGAGCCATCACCCTGCGAACCTACCCCTTTGCCGCCATACGTCAGTCGTCCGATTTCCGGGTCTGACAGCGTCTCATGCAGTTTCGGCGAGGTCAGTTCCTCGGGACACATCGGTGCCACGTTGCTATCAAACAGCTGCTGTGCCTCCACCATCAACTTTCCAAGAGCCTGTGCATCGCCTTTCTCCATATACGCTATGGCGCGGTCGATTATTTTTTTGTTTAGCTCACCTAAAGCCCTTTGTTCCCTCTCCTCCATCTCGTTGGAGACGAACGGGAAGCCCTTATTTAGGTCGCGCAGGATCCTGATGGTATCCTTTTCAGCACAGAGGTCAGCAAATACCCAGTAGAACGATCCACCCAATTTCATCGTCTTCACCTCCACCTCCTCACCGTCAAAGGTCATCAGGTTCGGCCTTACACCAAAGGCACAAGCCTGATCCAGACGGCCACAGCGCGAACTCGTGCGCAACTCCCCAAGATAGGCAATGTTCATCTCGCCCATCGTGTTCAGATTCAGGTGATAAAGCTGATTAAAAGCACGCGCCACCAGCACGCAGATAGCGGCAGACGATGACAGTCCGCTCTTCATGGGCAGTGTCATCGACTTCAGTGTAATCTTCACACCGCCCACCTTATACCATTCCAACATATACGAGGCCACACCGGCGCAGTAGCTGAAGAATGACCCGCTACGGGCAATCCCCTTCAATTCCTGCTCATCCATCTGGCAACTAAAGTCCTGCCATACATCCAAAATCTCAGGAGCCTCACTATACATTTCGAAGACTGTACTCTTTTCCGCCTCTGCATAGATACCCTGTTCGATACCTGTCACTATCGATGCGCCCGGCACGATATCGGCATTCATCGATCGATACTTACCAGCCCAATCTGTATGTTCCCCAAAAAGGCACAGCCTCCCCGGCACAAATAATTTCAGTTTCATCTAATTATCAATTCTCATGAATTCTCAATTTCTACATAATTCCTTCTTCTCTCAGACGCTTCTGCCAGTTCCAGGCATTCAGCAGCGTCTCCTTCAGAGACACCACAGCCTTCCAGCCCAACACTTCATTGGCCTTAGTGCAGTCAGCGTATACCTGCTCCACATCGCCTGGTCTGCGAGGTGCTATCTTGTAGTTCAACTTCACACCTGTAGCCTCTACAAAGGCGTGTACTAACTCAAGCACTGAAACACCATTTCCGGTACCGAGGTTGAACACCTCCACTTTTTCTGCATTCTTCTCCAAGATTCGTGTGATAGCCAACACATGTGCCTTGGCCAGGTCCACCACGTCAATATAGTCACGAATGCAGGAACCGTCACGGGTGTTATAATCATCACCGAATACACTCAGCTGCTCACGGATGCCCATAGCTGTCTGCGTAATATATGGGACCAGATTCAAGGGTACGCCGATAGGCAGCTCTCCAATCAATGATGTGGGATGTGCGCCAATAGGATTGAAATAGCGAAGCAAAATACTCTTGATAGGAACTCCGGCAGCCACTGTGTCGCGGATAATCTCCTCACAGATCTGCTTCGTGTTTCCGTATGGGCAGTTGGCAGGTAATATTGGGCTCTGCTCATTCACTGGCACATGTTCGGGCTGACCATACACAGTACAACTGGAAGAGAACACTATACCTTTCACCCCATACTCTGGCATCAGGTCAAGCAGGTTCAACAGCGACACAAGATTATTCCTATAGTACTCACGCGGCTTCTCCGTCGACTCTCCTACTGCCTTATAGGCCGCAAAGTGGATAATCGCCTCGATGTCGCCATACTTCTTGAATATTCCGGTCATAGCCTCCTTGTCACAACAGTCTATCTGTTCGAAGGCAGGCTTCTTGCCAGTAATCTTGGCGATATTACCTATCACGTCAGCCGACGCATTGAAAAGGCTATCTACTATCACAGGCTCATAGCCTGCATTCTGTAATTCCACTACGGTGTGCGAGCCAATAAACCCGGCACCACCGGTCACTAATATCTTTTTCATATTTTTCTAATTTGATTATCCAAAGAACTTCTCCCATACAAAACGTACAGGGAAGACAAATCCTGCTACCAAATAACGTTTCCTCGTATGAGGTTCCTTATACATACGATACATAAATCTAATATTCATACGGTTTATCCAATTGGGATAATACTTCTCACAATTATAGTCAGCAATTTGACGAATAAATCCTCCGCAACTAAATCCGACTCCATCAAACCCTGCATCTCTGCACATCAGAAGAAAGCGTTCCTGAAGGATGCTCCCTAATCCACAGATTAGAATATTTGGATGATTCTGTACTATCTCCTTTGCGTAGTCCATCATCTCCTGTTCATCGGAAAAGAAGCCGTTTCTGCAACACTTCCACTCTATCTTGGGATACCAACTGGAGAATTTTTGAATCGCTCTATCCAATTGTTCTTGAGAGCTTCCTATTACACAAATTGATTTTTCATTCAAATTGGCATGTTCGAACACCTCTGGGAAAAAACCAACCATATCCGGACTTCGTCTGGTTATACGCTTTCCATAACACAAATGAACAGCAACAGTCATCAGCGACCCATCCACAAAAAGCCCATCCATGAATGAGTACAACTCTTTGTGCTTCAATGCATCTAAATATGACACAGGGTTCACATAAGAAAACACCTTTCCCTTCATCGGGATGATATCTTTAATCTTATATCCCTCTGTTTCTATAATTCTATTAACAATCTGTGACTTTATCATTAGATTAAATCAATATTTTTCCTATAAATCTGCTCCAGCATTTCCGCCGAATATATTATGTCATAGCCTGCTGCCTTTATTCTGTCTGCATAGCTTTTCCTTTCGTGCTGCGTCTTGGAGGCCTGTTTAATCTCTTTTTCCCAAAGCTCTGTGCCTTGGTCTATAGGTAGTAGTTTCACAAGATCTGTGATATTAACCTCAAGAGAAACATTATCCGACATCAGCAGAGGCAATCCTGTAGCCTGAGCCTCTACAGCTGTAATGGGGAATCCCTCATAAAGCGATGGCATACAGAATACATCCATTGCCATCATTAACCGTGGCACATCATTCCGACAGCCAAGGAATAACACATTATTTGATATAGACAGCTGCTTAGCTTCTTTTTGGGCATTTTCCAAAAGTTCTCCATCTCCTATCAACATCAATTTGAAATCACATTTACCATCTCTCCCCAATTCATGCATCAACTGCAAAAGGAACTTCTGATTCTTCACTTCTGTAAACATACCCACATGCCCCAAGACGATGCAATTCTCTTCTATTCCTAACTCACTTCTAGCTTCTGTCCTAAACCTTTCGTCAAAAAGATATCTACTGGTATCGATGCAATTAGGGATCACGGTAAACTTTTTTTTCTTGCCATACATCCATTGCCCTGCCTTATAGCCACACGCCAAGCGTTCGTCAGCAAATAAATTGACAAGAGGACGTAAAATCTTATGGATAGTATTGTGATTCCCTTGAGTATTATGACTATGTGTCGCAATCTTTTTTACGCCTGCTAACTTGGCCATAATCATTTCCAAGAGTATAGCAGCACTACTGCCATGCACATGCAAAACATCTATCTTCTCTTGCTTCAAATACCGGTAGAAATTTATGGCAAATGCAAGCGCTCCATTGCCCTTGCTGATAAACAGAGACTTGTCACCATCCTTGCACCAGTCTTGTACATATCCGTCCACCACTTCCCTTAGGCTGTGGATAGAAGAATATATCAGATGGTATCTGACATTCTCATGGCCAAAGAATCGATGATTGTTCATCACAAACATCGATATACCATCAGTGCCAAAAGCTGAATTACAAACTAAAGCTACTTGCATAATTACACAATAATATCTCTTAAATAATTATCTGATTTTATTGCAGGTTGTCCAGAACGCCTTTATCCAAAAATACTACCGCTGCCGCCATAGTAACATTTTTACTTAAACATTAGTGATTCCTAAAATCCATCTGATGTATTTCTTTTGCCTTCAATAAATCATCCACGTTATCAACTTCCGTCCACACGTAATCTTGAATATCTTTATAATATAATTCAAAATTCTTCTCGAATATCATCTGCACCAAGGCATCTTCATAGAAAAGATTGTACATTTCCTCATTGACCATTTGGTTCAGTTGCTCAAGGAGGAATCTGGAAGAGACCGCGTCAAGTTTGACAATGCTCGCATAATTACCAATGTAATCCGTGAGGTTCTTGCTCATTACACATACCATATTATCCTGAACCTGAACATTATACTTATTTGTATCCTTGTGGGAACTGTCAAGCAACACGCAAGGATAGTCAGTATGCTGACATATTACTTCTTTTATTAATTTATCACTTGCAACTATATCTCCGTTTATGATGGTAATGTTCTCACGCTGTAGATACTTCTTGGCAAACCATAACGAGCCCATCGAACCTGTTACGGAATAGAATGGATTGTGAACGTATGTCACATTATCATCTTCCAATTCACGCTGGATTTGTTTATACATATAACCGACCACAACTACTATTTCTGCTTCTGCATCATACCGTCTGATTGTACGAACAAGCCGCTGTAAAATAGTTGTATCGTCATCCAATTTATATAATGACTTCGGATGATTTAGAGTCAAAGGCTGAAGTTTCACGCCTTTGCCTGCTGATAAAATGATATATGTCATAATCACAAATTCTTTAATCGTTATACAATGGTAATGCCTTTTTGCTATACTCTTTGGCAAAATGATACCAAAGGGGTTTCAAATAACCAATCTCTTGACCCTGCGACTCTTTATACATCGTCCAATGCATATAGAAGAAGCCAGAGATGGAAATATAAGCATAGAAATGCCTTAACTCTTTCTTCGACGGTTTCCTCCCGAAATAGGTAAATAGGATTCTATCCACTTCCTCTTCTGAGTGATCACCGCCACAAACGTAAGTACCAATGTCAAAGCCTGGGTCTCCAAAACCTGCGTATTCCCAGTCAATCAAATGGATTTCCTCGTCATTGATGAGGAAATTTTCATCACGGCAATCCCCATGAGTCAGACACTTCTTTATTCCATCTGTTTTTGCCAATTCATACAGTTTGTAGATGCGTTCTTTTATTTCGCCAAATTCAGGGAATTGAGAGAAATTCTCCCCATATCTATCTGCTGGCGTCATATCGCGGATAGATTCCCATTTTTCCTTAATATCAAACTCCCATCTAACTTTTGGACGAACTGCATGAAGCTTTCTTAGTTGAATGATTCCCCTCACCATATCATTCACGTCATGATAGTTGAAAGGTCTGCTTTTAACATAATGGGAAATGCGCCAACCATAACGAACACTCATGGCTACCAAAGACGTATCCACTCCAGCATCTTCAATCTGCTTCTGAACGATTGACTCACGACCACGATCTATCAGTATTTCCGACCCTAACCCTGGGTAGCGGAAAACATACTTCCCCCCTTTAAATTTAAATGATAAGACAGAGTTCGAAAGGCCCTTTTGAAGTGGTTGTAATTCTGTTATTTGAGAAGGCTCACAATTGAACACCTCACAAATACAATTATTGATGAATTCGATGTCATTTGGATGCAGAACGCCGCCTGTTGTTTGAATACTATCCATTTTTCAAAACTTTAATTCGCCTGATTTATACTTTTGAGCCAAAACATAGCCTGTAAACAGCTCGAGATCCTCTTTCGTCGTTATTTTCATATTCGTCTGACTGCCTTTTGAAAAATAGATTGGTAGACCCAACTCTGTCATAATTGCAGTAGTATGAGCCTCTATCTTATTTAGCAAATCTCTTTTGTTAACCTCCTCGTAGATAGAAACAATATTCTTATATAAAAAACTCTGCGGCGCAGCCAAAACCTTAAAAGTATCACGATTGATGTTCTGGTTAGAGCAGTCTCCATCATTCTTACCATATAGCAGATAAGCAGGACTTGCACTCATTGCGTTTCCCCTCTCCTTGCAAACACGGATATTGTCAGAAATAATATCTTCTGTCACAAATGGGGACGCAGCCCAATGAATCATGACAACATCATTTGACTTTGCTATACCTCTCAGGCCTGCAACACCATTCATGATAGAGCGTTCATATTCTGAACCACCATTGACGATCTTTATAACTTTTGTTATCTGATTGTCTTCTGCGATTTTCTTAAGTTCATCTTGAAAACCATCCACACAGACCAACTCGATACCATCGATTTCTGGATGCTCTTGGTATTTCTGCATAGTGTATGCAATTACAGGTTTACCAAGAACTTCAACAAATTGCTTAGGGATACCGGCACCCAAACGATTACCTATACCACCAGCAAGAATTATGACATAATTCATTATAATTCCAATTATTAATTATTAACAAACTAATTTCGGATAATTTGCCGTAGATTGAAACCTATTCTTTTATTCGTTTGATTTCCCTAATATCAGCTATTGTCTTTCTCTCCTCAAGATTCATGTAATAATGAAAATGCCTTGTTATCCTGTCTTTTTCAGGGGGCAATTGCATATAATCACCATACACATGACTCAGATAAGCATCATACCCAATTGGCATTCTTACTTCAATACCTTCAAACGGCATCAATATATAATCATCAAACCATTCCTTCTTAAATATTTCCTTCCTATACTTATATGCAAAGCATGCCGAAAACAAAACATAATAATGCCCTTTTTTACAATAGTGTTCTTTATCTAAAGACTTTATTTTTTCATAGTAATATTCTTTTCGGTGATGAGTGAATAGCCCCAACACTCCACGTGTAAAAAAGCGTAGATGTTTATGCAACAAAAGATGTAATAAGTCTTTAAATGAACAATCGGAAATCGATGATAAATAGAGAGTTAGATATCTGTCAAATTTTTTAATTTGTTTTTCCAAAAATATTGGATTATTTTCAGAAAGATCCATAGGAAATATATCTATGAAGATCCCAATAACAAATGGTTGACATTTAAGCTCCCATAATGTGGTTCTCTTATCTACTACCTTTGCAAAAGGGTATGGAACATAGCCTTTATTCCAAGATATTAATTCATAGTTCGTACCATCCAATTCTTCTTGCAAAGATAATAGTCGATTATAATCATCTCTTGGCATGAATATATCAATATCATCATCCCAAGGAATTAGACCTTTATGTCGAATAGTACCTATACATGTTCCTCCTCCAACAAACCACTTTAAATTGTGGCGATTTAGAAATTCTATCGTAAACGAAAATGTTGTAAGCAATTTACGCTTGAATTTTTCTTTGTCGTAAGACAATTCTTTGTAGCAGTCCATTATTGTTATTTATTTTTTTATTTAATTCTAAAACAAACAAGCAGCGCAAGTTGTGCAGTTATTAGTATTGGCTAATTAGACATAAACATCTACGTCTTCTGTATATCATGAATTTTCTGTCCGACATAGTCCTCTATATTTAGAATGACATAGCCTATAGCTGTAACCGCCTCCAAACGCACATTCAACTTCCCGCGTTTTTCTTTTCCCTCAAACAATTATAGATATTTACAACTGTTTATAGAAATAAATAAATATTTCTTTGGGGGTCTTAGACGAGAACATCGCCTTAACAGTGTTCCATTGAGCATGTCTATTTATACAATTATTTGAGAAGCATAGTATTATTGTTTTTGCGAAAGCTATAAGAATTTCAGCAAAAGAAATAATATTTTCTTTAGCTTTACTTCCATTACCGTAGAATCTTACAGCACCCTTACGCAGAGCAGGAAGAACGGCAGGATAAACCCTGCTTGAGGATCTGCCCTGGTAATGATATAGAACAATATCTGCATCTACCCATATATTGAATCCTGCCTCGTTTGCCGTTACAGACAAGGCAATATCTTCGGGGCAAAAGAAATAATAATCATCAAACCAGCCTAACTGCTCAAAAACATCTCTCTTTATTAAAAAACAAGCCCCACACATACTGTATGTCTTAAACAATCCTTGTTTTTCATGTTTATTGTTTTTATGAAAAAGACCTCCTAAGCCAGATGTTGTAATTAGATGAGAAATGGCACTAGGCTTCCCTAGACCACACCATAATATTTTCCCCTCACCATTTATCATTTTGGGTGCTACAATATCTATACTTGGTTGAATTATATCTTCATAAAGTCTGTCCAACACGGGTTCCTTAAATTCTGTATCATCGTTTAGAATTAACACATATTCGGTCTTCAGCTGACGGAGTATAATGTTATTATTCTCCGAAAAGCCAGCAATTTCATTATTTATGACCCAGTGCACATATGGATATTTATCCTGTGCAATCTTCAAATTCTCTTCTGTGAACATGTAAGCATTGACCCATACTTCATGCTCAAGTTTTGTATATTTGGCAATACTGTCTAAACATGGAACAAGATTCTTCATATTGTTCATGCAGACAATTACAATTGCCACTCTTGCTTCGTTCATAAGTTCAACGTTATCTATTTTAACTTTTTGTACATTTTCCATAAGCATCTGTACCACCAAGCAATCTTGCCACAATGCATTATGGTAATGTCCTTTTCTATCCTATCCCATTCCTCATCATTTCTTTTAGAACTCTTCCCTCCAGCAGCATAGAAAGACACTGTTTCACCAATCCATACAAAAGGGTAAGTTTCGCTTACGCGGAAGTTATATTCATTATCAGCATATAACCGATATTTACAATCATATTGATAGTTTTTGTATACTGATTGAGGATAAAATATAGACTGATGACAATAATTGAATCTGGCGCGAGTAAACCGACTAAATTTCCCTTTATGCAATAGATTATATGCCTCAAAAAAAATCTGACCATAGAACACATGTTCCTGATCCGTCAATTTCGGCGCCACTTTTTCCAATGTACGCCATGACAGGAAATGGTCATCAGCTCCAAGGAAAATGATAAAATCTCCCGTCGCATATTTCAAAGCCTTGTTCATCGCATCATAGATACCTTTGTCTGGCTCGGAAATAAGCACATCTATCTTATCTCCGTACTTATTAAGTATATCAAGCGTCCCATCCGTACTGCCTCCATCAATCACAACATATTCCTTGTTCGGATATGTTTGATTGATAACGGACAAAAGAGACTCCTCTAAACTTCCAGCGCAATTATATGTCGCCTGAGCTATGGTTATCTTGGGGTTGTTCATTCCAAATGTTTTATGATTTTACAGGGCACGCCTCCAGCTATCATATCGGGTGGTATACTATGTGTGACCACTGAACCTGCAGCGATAATTGATCGCTTACCTATAGTAACACCCTTCTCGACTATACAATTTGTTCCAATAAAAACATCATCTTCAATGACAACATCAGCTGTATTTCCATTGGTACATAGAGCAGGATCTCTTCTCATTCTCCAATCTGTAGGGTGAAAATCGGTATCAAATATTTTACATCCTCCACCTATCATAACATGACAGCCGATATTTATCGATTTCTCACACACTATTTCACACCCATTAAGACCTGTCTTATCCCCAATTATCAATTTCCCTCCCTTGCGAGAAATTAGAGAGCATCTACAGTACCATGAAGTGTTAGTATAGTTGTTGAATGTAACATTGTTCCCAATTACAATGCTACTATTATCATCTTTAAACAATTTAGGTAAACTCTTCATTGTTTTAATACCACGACCACAAGTAACTCCATTCAAATATAAATAAAACCGTAGAATGTGGTTTAAAAGTTTTGCCCAACTTCTCCAATATGCCCATCTATAAAACTTGACAAATTTACTCACTATCATCCTGTTCTTATTGCTTTTCCATATTTATTATTTGGGGATATAGACACACTTGAAAATGTCATACCTGGTACTAATTCATTTTCGTCAAGTATGACATATCTCGGATGTCTTCTGGTCAACTTTTCTAATTTACCAAAATATCTTTTGTTAGTTATAAGATAAATTTTATCGGCATCAATGAGATTCTGCTCAATATATGGTAAAGCCTTATCTATGAACATTAACTCATTAAAGGCCATTGGAATAATCACATCATATTTCATTATGGCAATCTCAAACAATAATTAAAAATAATTGCTCTTAATATACATGAAGATACTTACACCAATGTATGCTTAACATACAAGCACAAGCTATATCGTTTTCCTAAACAACTCAAACAATGACATGCATTACTAATAGTAATTGCATAATAGAATGAAGCTATGCAAAGTGGTATCGATGACAAAAGAAGATCTGTTTTCCTTGCTTCACTCAAATAGTTGTATTCCAAAATAGAACATACTGAAAATAGAAAAATAAGAAACAAACTATTGGTGTCCGATAAAAATAAATATAATTATTTCGATTATTGCCAAACAAAATAATAAGGTATTACATGGTCAATGTCTGCAGGCCATCGGGCAAAAAGTCTATAATCAAAAACCAGATATGCACCGACAATAATAACATATATATAATAATTATTTTTATTCCACTTACATATTGATGGAAGGACACTTGCAAAGCCCAAGAATGCCATTTGCATGGTCATTCTCATACCATTCGTTTGAAAACTCAGTAGCATCATCAAACATACTGTAACTATATATATTTTAACACCGTAGTCATTTAATTTTGAATCTTTCAACCAATATATCGTTGCGTAACAAGGTATTGCCCATGATAGAACTTTTAAATTATTAAACTCAGTACCTGTATCATTAAGAATGTCACTATATCTTTGACCAAGTAATGCAATGTTTTCATAATCAATTAGCGATACATAGCTAAAGATTATAAGAATCCAATCTTTCAAATAATATTGACCAAGCAAAAAAACAAACAAGGAAAGTGTCAAAATTATAAAGGCACGTTTTTTTGTAAATTTAACGAAATACAGCAATACCAAAATTAAGACGGTAAAAATCTCAGCCCTATGGGTAAGGATAGATAGTAGTAACAAAGAGGCGCCCGATAGGAAATATTTATCATATAACGCATCTTTAATTGATTGTGTTTTTTTGAAGAATTCTTTCAGAAAATAAAACGCAAATAATAATTCCGCTGAAGCCATAGTTTGCCTAACTGCAGCTAATGGTAAACTGAGGTATGAAAAATTTAAAGTTATCAAAGTCAATAAAGCTAAAAGAGGCCTATTGGATTTCCTATATAACAAATATACCCCCATCCACAACCCAAATCCTGATACCAAGAAAAGGAATGTAGGTGAGGAAGATATATTATGCAAAAATCTTGTAGTAACCACAAAACCCCATTCAAGACCTTCGAAAGGTTGTCTAATAGTTCCATATAGAGGAAATAATAATCCGAATTTTTCAGAGAAATAGTAAGAATAAGATGGTGTATCATTGCCTACCATATACCCTCTTAAACCTGTCACCAATGATAGCAAAACACAATAAAACAGGAGCAATTTCTTTTCAGTCCTTCTTCTAAGAAACGGGACTAATATAACAAGAAAGAATCCAATTAAGTATAAATAGAAATAGAAAAAACGCATCTGTTAAATTAATTAAGTTGTTTCTGTGGCATTTATTTCAATATTTATAAGAATGTCTTAATCCCCTGTTTTTGACAACAAATAATCAGGAATTGTAGATCCATTATAAAAGTGGTTTACGGTAGCCTTTATTACTGCGATTGTATCAAGTATGGCTCGTTTGTTACTATACTTTTCTTCTACTGTCATAAAACCATTTTCCCTTAGTTTACATGACAATTTTTCCGAATGACAAATGCGTATCATATTATTAGCTAAAGCTTGGTGGTCTCCAATAGGTGACAGCAATACTGTTTCACGTGCATCATTAAGATGAGGTGTTCCATCTTGCGTAATGGTTGTAAGAACCGGAAGACCGCAGGCCATAGCCTCTCTTATAGTTCCTGAAGTAACATCTACTTTCAATGGAAGTAATGCGAACCTTGCCTTTTGTATTTCTGATAGGACATCCGCATGAGTAGGAAGTTCACCTGTAAAAAAAATAGAATTTCCCATCCCCAGTTCCTCAATGCGTTGATCTATATTTCTTTTAAAAGTTACTGTATAACCTCCAATAATCAAAAGAGTAATAAAAGGTATTTTAAGTTGAGCCAAAGCAAATGCCTCAATGGCGAGATCAACTGCTTTATCTATATATTTAGAGAAATAGACAAAGGTAAATTCCTTCTTTATATCGAGCCTATCCTGCCGATTGACTCCAACAGCTAATCGTGTTCTCAGAATAATAGAATTAGGAATTAAGTTGTTTTTTATATGATTAACATATCTGTTTACTGAACATCCGATATAATCGGCTCTCCTGAGAATTTGCAACTCGGATTTTGCTCTAAATACATATGAAGAATGAGAAATCGGGAAATTGGCTTCAAAACCGGGCTCATTCATCAACGTCTGAAGTTGGACAATCAATGGTATATTTTGGGGGACATCTAATGCAGAAAGAGAGTAAAACGGGTTTTCGGCTCCTATCAGTTGAATTATATTTGGTTTTATAGCTACAATATATTCCTTTATCAAATTCCTGTTTCCTAAATATTCATATGCCTGCAGCAACCCCTGCCTTAACTTACATTTCACCTTATAAGACATAGTAAAAATTTCATTTCGATAGAAATGATAGTGGGTTCCATCTATTATGAATTCTTGTTTTTTGTTTTTCAAATAAGGACATGGACTGATAATATGTAGTTCTACTTCATCTTGATAGAGTTTCAACTCATTAATTCCATTTGTAATCCAAGGGCTGACCTCTTTAATCTCTTTTCGCAAATCTATGTTTTTTCCTTGAATCATCCTAACAAAATAGTTAGCAAAACTCATTTTGAACTTAAGACGATTAATTATTTCAGGATTCATAACATTACAAATCCACACAACTCTTAATGGCCTATTCATAACACCTTTATCATCTTTAAATATTCACTCCATTCACCCATATCCTTCCAAGCATGTTCACTTACAGGAAAACAGCCAACACGACCACCTCTTGATTTAATTTTCTCCATTAAATGCGTTATATGGAAGAACTCGCCTTCGGGTATCTCGTCAATGCATGAGGGGTTCAAGATATACACACCGGTATTTACCTGATAGGTTAATTCGGGCTTTTCACTCAAAGAAACCATAAGCCCATCCTCACCTGTCTCTATTACACCGTAAGGTATCTTGAAACTCTTAACCATCGTAACAATAGTCAGGTCATTGTGATTGTTTACGTGATAGTCATATACATCACGGTAATCCTGTTCATTGATGCTGTCGCAATTCGAGACAAAGAACGGTGTGGTTATCTTTCCTTTCAGGAGACTCACACTACCAATAGTTCCAAGTGGCTTATCTTCTTGGAAGAACTCAATATCATATTGATAGTCAAGTTGGCTGAGATAGTACTTCATGATGTCTGCCTTGTAATTGACACTCATATAGAATTTCTTGCAGCCAATGGACTCAAACTGGTCGAGTATGGTTTCAAGAATCGTTTTGTCGCTGATTGGCACCAAGGGCTTAGGAATCACGTTGGTTATCGGCTTCAGTCGGGTACCCTTACCTCCAGCCATGATAACCACAGGAAGTTCAATCTTAGGGCGCAGGTCAGTTTCTTCCTTCTCAAACAAATCTCGCCAGAAGATAACATCCTCAAGTTCTCCGTTCTCATCGAGTACCGGCATACACTCCGCCCGCAAACGTAACATCTTCTCTTTTATCACGTCCAAAGATTCACCCACATGAGCAAACTTCTTGTTGCGGTCAACCACCTGCGCAACAGATGTATCCAAATCGATATTTTTCACAATGGCCCTCTGTATGTCGCCAATGGTGAGGATACTCACAAAGTGCTCATTGTCGAACACGAAGAGCATCTTCACCTTCTGAGCATCCATCTGCTTTAAAGCAGCCAAAAGGCTCACAGATGAAGATATACTGCGGTTCTCAATTTTTTCTATCATATAGATAATATTCTCTGTTTAGATTTACTTATTTTCAATTATTGGTGTCCGATAAAAAATTAAACTGAGCCGACAGAAAAGGGGACAAACCTTTCGGCAAGTCCCCAAAGATTTGTAATTTTGCATTTGCTACAATCAAAATTCAAATCTATGGGCAAAGGTACAAATTTCTCCGGACAGCCGGTACTAAGTCAGCTAATAAAATTGATGGACAGGCAAAAAATTAACACTTTAGCGTCAAAATCGGGTGCAAACTACTACACGAAGCATCTCGACGGGTACTCACATCTGGTTGTGATGCTCTATGCCGTGCTTAGCAATCTGCGTTCCCTGCGTGAGACCTGCCTTGGTTTTGCAGCCAATGCTACCCGTATGAATCATTTGGGCATCGACCACATGATATGTCGCAGTACGCTGTCCGATGCCAATAAACGGCGCAAGTCCAGCTTCTTTGGCTCCATCTATCGGATGCTTTACAAGCGTTATGCACCTGTTTTATCGGACAGCATGTTGAAAAGAGAGGCTTCTACGAAGCTTTACGTGATGGACTCGACCACGATAAGCCTTTTCTCTCAGATACTTAGGGGCGTTGGGCGCAATCCGAATAATGGCAAGAAAAAAGGCGGCATCAAGGCTCATGCCATCATAGAGGAGAGCATCGATCTTCCTGTTTTCGTTGACTATACAGAGGGCATAGTGCATGACCATGAGGCTATGGAGCGACTGTTCGACCTTCCCTATGGATCATTCATTGCCTTTGATATGGGCTATACAGACTATATGCTGTGGAAACGGCTTGATGAAGCCGGTTACAAGTTTGTCTGTCGTCTGAAGGACAATGCCAAATTCAAGATCATCGAGCAGCGAAAGTGTCCTGAGAAAGACATTATCGCAGACCAGATTATAGAATTTACGTACGACAAGTATGTCGAGCGTCCCATGACTGACGAGGAACTGAAGCATCGCCGCGGCCGCAGACCAACCTCAGGCGTAGTCACTGTGAAAGAGCGTGTACAGGGAACATACCGCTGTCGCAGGATCGTCAGGCGTACAGATGACGGTAAAGACACCATCCAGTTCGTTACCAACGTGCTTGATCCTGAGGAAATGTCGGCAGAACAAGTATGCGAGACGTACCGCAGGCGTTGGAGCATCGAGTCGCTTTTTAAGCGTTTAAAGCAGAACTTCCCGCTGAAATACTTCCTTGGCGACAACCGCAATGCCATTGAGATACAGATATGGGTGACTATGATAGCTTATCTCCTGTTGCGGGTTATGCAGACAAAAGCCAGAAGCAAACTGGCCTTCTCGAATATCGTGATGCTTACAAGGGCGACATTGGGCGCGTACATCGACCTTGTTACGCTGCTCAACTGTCCGAAACTCGACTGGAACCTGCTGGAACAACAGCGAGCGAGATGGGTAGCAAGTCAGAATATCCGACAATTGGAGCTATTTCCCACATAGGAGGGGTTACTTTTTGAAGTGAAAACTAAATTTGCCTGTTTAAAGGCAGTTTCAAATGAATATTAATCAATTCCGATTTTTATCGGACAGCAATAATTTTCAATAACCTCTTGCTTTAGCTATATGGTCAAAAGTATCCCATATAATCAAATTATTTCCTTCATCATCAACCACAGAGATCGTGTCGCGAATCTCTTTCAGTCTTTGGAAAAGATCTTCTTCACAGTCACAAACAAGCATTACTCTGGCAAAAAGCTGGTCTAATGTATTGATATGCTTTGACTCACACTCATGGCCTTCACCATAATAGACAGTCACATCAACAACTCCAGGGATGCTATCTATTTTCTCAAAACCCTTTACTGATGCGATTTTCCCTAGCCGCAATGGTAACGATAATGTAGTTGCTTTTTTACCTTTAAAGAGAGGGTCAATCAATGCTAAATCTTCATTCTCACACATTTTACCAGTCAATGAGTGGTAAATCAGCATCTTCATGACATTATTACAACCTGCGGCTTCCGTCATGTTGTAAATCATTCCTCCACTCACACGGAGTCCCATCTCATATACGTAGATATCTTCACCATCAGGGATTGCTTGGAAAAAAAAAACGCCATTTTTATATCCTAACGACTCAAACATCTTCTGAACATTAGAATTTACCTTCTGCATATACTTTTCCATTAATGAAGAGGGATAGAAACTAATTGCCGTAATCAACCCTCCATTGAGGACATATCTTTCGCCCAATGCCTCTAAATAGCATTTGCCGTCTACAACGACATACTTGGCATCTATAGTAACTCCACCATTTTCTACATACTTTTCAATAATTACATTTTTTGATTGAGAAAGGGACAGAGCAAATTCAATGGCTTTGTTCAACTCTTCTTCATCACGGCATACTGTAATACCTCTTGAAGAGCATCCGTCAACAGGCTTGACAATAACAGGATAATCGCATGGGGTTGGTTTGTTGTTTACTGAAAATTCAGGGACAGTCGGAATGCCATACTTAATACAGCAATCCTTGAAATTTCTCTTGTCTTGACACAACTCCCATAAATGCTCATCAGCATAATATGGAAGTCCTGCCAATTTACACAACTTCATAGCATTCACCACATTCCATTCACCGGCACCTGTGGCAACGCCATCAATATGATTTTCCTTTATATAACGGCAAAGCCCTTCATAATCATCAGTGCTAATCAAAGCGGAATCATCTGCAGCTTTTTTGCCAGGTCTGTTTTTTTCCCTATTGTCTGCAACAATCACATACGCACCCATCTGCTGCGCAAAGTGAACCAACTGCACATTTGAAGCAGAACCTCCAAGAACTAACAGTTTCTTTCCTTTCAGTTTTTTCATATATGTTCCAATTTTTTATAATTCTACATTTGCCCTACGAGGCTCGAAACAGCAGCAGGGACGCAAAGCTACTATGCGAACACCACTAGCACGCTGGGGGCCAATCTTGGCAAAAGTTGCCAATACACTATGCTTGCCGCCCAGTCCGAGAGGGCCAACATTTGCTTCATTGACGCTTTCTGTGATACGTTTCTCAAAGTCACTCTGTACACCAAAGTCACCTTTCGCCATAGCCTCCATCATCAAGCTCGTTGCCTCGAACTGACTTCGACCAATACCAATAGCCAATGTACAGGGTGAGCAGCCTAACTGACTGACAGCAGGTTTGGCACGATTCACAATTTCATTTATTACCACATCCACACTATGTTTGTGGAACACACGCTGAGTGATACCGCGAATGGCGGGACCACCACCAAGCATCAGCACCGTCAGGCGAATCACATCTTCATCCACAGGCTTAATCAATATCGGCGAAGCATCTAAAGCACCACTATCTTCATTCAGTCCTCCACTCTGATCAATACGGGCATAGTCATCGCCCTTGATGGCCATGGGACGGCCAGGCAACTGTCGAAGTCCCTTACGAACACCTTCCTTAATCTGCTCCAGCATCTCGCCTGTAACAGCACGGTTCTTTCCCACTTCGAGAAACAGATGAGGAATACCCGTATCATCACACAGAGGGCTACGACGCTCCTCTGCCACAAGTGCATTATCCAGCACCTGCTTCATCACCCAGCAAGAACTCTCAATCTGCTCTTCCGCAATAGCTTTGCGATAAGCCTCCTTCTGATCCTCACGGAAGGTAGATCCTGCTCTGACGAGGCAGTCCGCCACCTTATCAATAATATTACTCATAGATGCTCTCTCCCTTCGCTGCGGCAATGATAGCCTGATAGTTCTTTACTTTAATTCTATATAGCGCTTCCATGCCCAACTCTGGCCATGCTACACATTCACGTTCCAAGGTCTGGCTTTCCAAGAGTGCTGTCACTGGGGGGATAATTGCAAAAACAGCATTATTCTCAGCAAGCATTTTTACGGTCTCTGGCTTGATAGCACCTTTACCCAAATGCATCTTGATGCCACCCAACTTTGAAAGCACCTCGAAGCTACCTTCTATCTCCAGCTTATTGCTTGATGTAGGCCCCACGCCAGCTGGACTTACCGCCGTGTGGAATATTACCCCACCCTGTAGGTCGATACCCCGACTACTCCAAGAACCATCCTCCAGTTCCTTACAGATACGAGGCAAGACAGCATCACGCCCACAGAAGATGTCGCCCGAGATACTTACCACGTCGCCAACCTTCAAGGCTGCTATCGCCTCCTCGCTGAAAGGAGTTGTCAATTCTATCATAATCTTACTTCTTCAAATAATCCATCAATTCGTTCTTCACTGCTTTATGGTTGATACCCAACTTAGGCATGTCACTACGGATGCCCTGGCGAACATGTACATCAATAAATGTAGGCTCATCGCCATCAGACAGTGTTTTCAATACTTGCTGCAGCTCATCCTTTGTCTCTATAGCATGACCTATATTGCCATAACCACAAGCACTAGCAACTCCAGTTAAATTCACCACATAACCAGAAGAAGGTTGACCGCCAACAGACTCATTCACACCATTATTCAGCACAATATGAATCATATTACCAGCCTTATAACGACAGTTGGTAGCCAAAGCTCCCATGTGCATCACTGCTGCAGCATCACCATCGAAGACAACAACGCGCTTGTTCGGGCAAGCCAAAGCAATGCCCAAGCCAACAGAAGATACATGACCCATAGAACCAACATTCTGCCACTCATGACCAGCGCCGATTCCATGCTGTTTCAACTGCTCATGCACTTCACGGGTTGCACGACCTGTTGTTCCCAAATAGATAGCATCCTCGCCAAAAACATCCATCACTGCCGAGATGGCTTCTTCGCGATTCATTAAGTTGCTTTCGGGATATTGCTGTTTTTTCTCTTTCTGCGTAAGAATGGCTTTCTTAGCAATCAATGCTACAGGAGAAGATATTTCACGGGCTTTATCCGCTGCCCATCGGAATTTCTCTATCACGGTAGCATCATCATCCAGAATCTCGAAAGGAATATCCATGTCCTTCATCAACACAGGCGTCAGTTCACCCTGCTTCTTGTGCTGAGCATGGTCACTGATGGCAGGATCACCACGCCATCCGATAACGAGCAGCATGGGAATACCATACACACAGTCATGCGTTAATGACAGCAATGGATTGGTTGCATTGCCGATACCCGAGTTCTGCATATACACCAACGGCAGTTTGCCTGTTGCCATGTAATGCCCCGCAGCTATAGCAATAGCATTACCTTCGTTAGCTGCCATTACATGCTGATGTCCATTCATGTTGTTGGTCATATAGAGACAGAAATCGTTAAGCAACGAATCAGGAACTCCAGTATAGAAGTCCACTCCCATTGTCTCTAATGCCTCAAATAATTCTTTCTGATTAACCATTCTTTATAAGTTTTCAAGGATTTCAGAAACCTTGGTTTCTTTCTGCCCGATATTCCTATATATATTATAATAGGTGTCCATCTTTACATCACCATATTTCATCAGAGCTTCGTAGCGTTCAAAGAACTCTTGTTCATTGAGAGGATTCTCTGGTTCTCCCTTTGGGAAGTCCACACGCTCAGAGAAAGCGCCCTTATCTGTAGTAATAGTCACGACAGCACTCTGCTTGTCGGGGAATATTCTACTCAGTTCTGTATCAGAAACAACCTCCACTTTTTTTATTAAGTTCTTCACAGCATCACTACCTAAGACATCATCCTCAAACTCCTGAAGACCGGCCTTGCCGTAAATAAGTGCAACAGCCGTGCTGTAGGGTGTACTCATCTTAGCATCGTATGCCCCCTTGATGTCTGTATGGTCATGACCAGAAACAGCAAGGTCGTAGGTTTCCACTTTGATGGCCTTCACCTCATCTGACTTAATATCATGCTCATTGCGCAAATGTATAGCAGCTTCCACAGGAGGATGGGTATAGCGGCATGATGCATACGGCTTTGTATAACTCTTCATAATAGCGTATGTGCCATTAAGAAGTGTCGGTTTCAAAGGAGTATTCTCATCGCCAGACATCATTTTCAAGAAACCACGATAGCCACCAAGTGGATCATTATGGCCCTTGAAGTCTGATTTTGCAAGTTGGATACTTGTCAGAGCCAGCAAGGCTGTCTTTGCTACATTATAAGGTTTCAGCTGAGAACCATCATCCAGCACCTTCAGCATTCCTGATGCAGAAACACAAGCGGTAGCAAATGCCTGGTAACGTTCTTCTTCAGTAAATCCAAGCATATAGGCTGCCGCCATAGTTGCACCTATTACACCACAAGTGCCGGTGGCATGAAAACCCATTGCCTTGTGCTTCGGCTGGATTGACACTGCCAGAGTATAAGATGTCTCATAGCCGATAATGGCTGCACGGAGTAAGTCTTCTACTGAAATATCATAACGCTGAGCCAAGGGCAACAGCAAAGAGAATATGGGAGAACCAAGATGGATAATACCAGAATTGGTGCCATCGTCAAAATCAAGTGCATGACCATTCAGACCATTCAGGAAAACTGCATCCTTAAGAACAAGGCTTTTGCCTGTTCCTATTGCCTTGAATTTGCCTTCCTCTGGTTGAGCAAAGTCATAGTATCCCTGAAGTTTTTCCTTTTGGAAAGCAGCCCCTGCACATGTTACAGCCAGATAATCAAGCAATGAGCGTCTGGCTCTGGCCATCACCTCGGATGGAACATCAAGATGTGCTATCTTGTCAATCTCAGCAAAATAGGATTCCGATACATTCATCTGTGCAATCCGTGTAATCTGTGTGACATTAAATAAATTTGAAGTAAGCAGGGCTATCTGGCTTCGCTATTTCCCAAGCGCCATCCATAGCATCCAGTATAGACTGAGGCAACTCGTCTTTCTTGGCTGCCTCCAGATTCTGCTCCATCTGTGTAATTTTGGATGCTCCAAGGAGGATTCCGTCACCCTTGCTTGCATCCAAACAGGAATGATTACAGAGCCAGCGATAGCCAGCTTCTGCCATTGGAATATTCTCTGTCTCACATGCTTTGCGAATCTCATCCACTGCATCAAAGTAGCTCTGTTTCCAATAGCGATTGCGGTAACTAGCCAATCGCGCAAAGCGCCCTGGCTCTGGTGTGTCCTCAAAATGCAGGTGTTTACCTGTCAGCATTCCACCTGCCAATGGATTGAAAGCATAGAAGCGCATTCCCAGTGAACGAATGGCAGGGAACAGTTCTGGCTCCACATTACGGCATAGTGCATTATACATGCCCTGATACACCGTAGGACGAGGGCATCCTATCTTATCACACTTGTAGGCAATATCTATTACCTGCCATGCTGGATAGTTGCTTAGTCCCAGTTCCTTTATTTTTTTCTGCTGATGAAGTTCAGCTATGGTTTCAAGCGCACCCTCTATTGGTGTTTTGCCATCAGGGAAATGGAAGTAGAGCAAATCCACACTCTCGCGATTCATGCGCTGCATGGATTCATTAAATTCCATCAGAATCGTCTCTCTATCCAGCTTTCCCGTAATGCGAGGATGAACCTTTGTAGCCAGATAGTAGTCTTTTAAGTCAGGAAGGATCTCACCCAGATACTTCTCTGTGTCGCCACCGTTATACACATAAGCAGTATCAAGCTCATTAAAGCCTGTCTGAAGGAATGAACGGGTCATCTCACGGCTGGACTCTAAATCCAGCTGTGGTCCAAAGTTCATTGTACCAAGAATTAGCTTCATAATGGGGTTTACTCTTTATGGCCAAGAACAAGTCCGAGCACAGAGTCTTCGTTCTTCACCACGCCATATACTTCGGCTCTTTTTACGATCTTCTCTGCCCAACGATGGTGAGGACCAATCTCATTCATCTTGCCTCCACCTTCGCTCTTGATAACACCGCCTGAGGTATTGAGTATTTGAACGGCATCATTGTACTCTTCTTCTACGACAGAGAACATGGCATTTACGAATTTTGCGTGTGTGGGATGGATAATGGTCTTGCCCACAAAACCGTTTGCACGGTCTATCAACACCTCTTTCAGCAAACCATCGATGGCTGGGTTCACAATATCCTGCCCCTTAATTAGTGCATTATGGAAATTGCGCTTAATTACATCATCAATGTCATCATCCTTGTAAGCACGGAAATATTCCCAAACTGCTGCAGAGATACAATAGTCGCAATAGCGGTTAAAGAAGTTCACGATGTCTGAGAGCGCATCCCTAACAGGCATGATATCAAAGACTGTAGAGTTGATACCACGACGCACGCCAAAGAGCGAAGACATATCTGTACCACCTACACGGATGTTCAGGATAAGGTCTTTGTAAGGCTCCAAGATATTACGTAGCAACAGAAGTTCCTGATTGCGACTCTCTACGAAAGCCACTTCTGGACCTTCTAAAATAGGCATGCCATACAGGATGACACCTAAACGGCTGTTTACCTCTACCAAGGTGCGTAACACACCAAGGGCATTCTTGCTGTTGAATTTCGGAAAATTAAAACCAGTAAGTACTGATGCCTGCTTTTTCGTTATGCGGTCAGCAAAGCTCTTGAACTGTTCTGGATTACGAACACGTACGAAAATGAGAGGAATATCATTGTGTGTAAGTCTTCCTGCCTCAATCTCGTCAGCAAAGAAATCCATTGTGTCAAGGATATTCTGTTCTGCCTTTGGCAAATCTTCCTCCTTGATGGCATCTTCGCAGCACATTACAAAGGATGTAACAGGCAACTCGTGTTTTACAATTTTCTCCCTGATGTCTTTCGTGCCAGGCATGTAGAGAGTGGCACCTAAGCAATACTGCAAGGTGTCACGTTCTGTATATTTATTAAACTCAATCGGCTCCTTTATAAAATTAAAGTCACGATTATAAGCATGCTGTCTCATTTATCAAATTAAAAGTTGAAAATTGAAAACTATTATTTGGGTGAAACTATTGCTTCAGGATAATATTCATCTATCACTCTCTTAACCAAAAGAACCTGCTTGGCACGCTGTCTTGCCTCCTTTTCTGTTGTATCATAACTGTGATTAGCAGCCACACTACCACCAGTCTTCAGATACACTGGAGCTGCCACGCGGATAAAGTCGGGTACCTCATAATGACGGATAAAACCACCTGATGATTTCGGGTTCTCAGTATGCAAATCAATAGGTACATCAATGGCAGCACGGATACCTGCCAGCATCTGAACTTGTATGTCACGAACAGGATTGATACTGTCAGCACCAAGTGTTTCCAACACATGAGCTGAACAAGGATTTCCATGACCACTATGGGCGCTCACTTTAAAGTGGCAGTCAGCAGGGATAACGCCCTTCTTGCGTGCCTCGTTCAATGCCCAAAGCAAACCCTCATCATAGACCATAAATCCACGGACTCCAAGTCTTACACCTCGTTTAATCTCTTCAATACCACGGACGATTTGCTCTTCACCGCGAAGGCGGTAACCCATGCGTTGACCTTCTTCGGTCTTTACTGAAGCAGAAGTATCGGTAGTTGCCCTTGGGCCACAGGCCAGAATCAGCTGCACATCCCATTTCTTGGCATATTCCACCATCTGCTTGATTTCATCATCTGTCAGGAACATGATACCCTTGGTCTGAGTCACACGGTGAATCTTCACGCCATACTCATCCAAAGCTTCAAGCAATGTCTTCATCGGGCCAGGGCCTTGAATACCTGGAACCTCAAAACGATACTGCCCTCCATCTGGGAAACGTTTCTCAGAAGTAGGAAGGTCATATAAGTCACCGCCCGGCATTCCGATACTCTCCAAGAACTCACGGGTTTCTTTCATTGTGTAGTACTTCATATTTTTAATTTTTAATCGTTCAAACATTTTTCAAGAATTACCTTCTCATATTTCTCAAAGGCATCGTCAATAGACTCTCTATTTCCAGCTATTAGCGTAATATGGCCATATCTATTCAAACTTGACTTAATCTGATGAACTTCCTCTCCATTGCAGAGATTAAAAGAGAAATCTACTACATGTGGCCAGGCTTTCACAAACTCTTCGCTTGGCACATGTTTAATAATACTACCCTCCTTGAATGCAAAGAAACGAACCCCCGAATACTGCACTGCCTTTGGCTGAGGATTGATAGCTTCTCCCAAGGATATCTTCAGCAGCTCATCTTCGAGGTTTACTCCAGTTGAAAGCGGAGTAAGCGTAGAAGTAATATAATCACCACCCAAGCGAGGGCTGGTCTCAATGACAAAAATACCACGTTCGTTTATCTTTAGCTCAGTGTGTGAGGGGCAGTTTTCAAAGTTGAGCGCTTTGCCAATTTTTTCAACGATTTTACGAATCATTTGCTTATTCTCATCAGAGATATTAGCAGGTTGGATATGCCCTAACTCCACATTATATGGAAACTCTGTGGTTGTCTTCTCTGTGAACTGAACAACCTCACTCTTTCCATCGTGATGCAAACTCTCGATGCTATATTCCGGGCCTTCAATGAACTCTTCTACCAGTACAGTATCTAACTTGGAATTCTCCAAAGCTTCGTCAATACTAATTTGTAGCTCATTCTTGTCACGGCAAAGTTTTACACCACGGCTACCAGAGTTATCACGCGGTTTAACAATTACAGGGAATACCAAACCCTCAGCCTCTTCAACCTTTGAAATAAGCCTACCCTGGGCATGAGGTACTCCTCCCAACTCAAAGCGCTCTTTCATTTGGAACTTATCGGTACTCCACTGGGCTGTCTCTACAGAATAGAACGGAAAGTCATACTTTTCAGCCATGCGAGCCATCATTACGAGAGGCTTGTCTGTTGCGGCAGTAACTATGGCATCAATGCTATACTTCTCAATGACAGCACAATGTCCCTTGTAGTCTTGACCAGGCACCACCTCAAAGGCATCTACGCAGTCCTTGCAAATTGCATCCTCACAGGGATCAATGCCTACTGTATAGAGTCCCATTTTCTTGGCTCGTCCAATGATAGATTCTTGAAGTGGACCAACACCAAAGATAAGGATTGCTTTCTTGTTTTGATACATATTTTTGACTATAGACTTCAGACAGGCACTATTTGATTTTTATCACTGCCTTTTCGAAAGTGTCACAGATGAAGTCAACTTGCTCCTCAGTCAACGCTGCATACATCGGTAGGGTAATCTCATTGTCTGTCACGTATTCTGTTTGAGGCAGTACTGCACCCAATTCTTTATAGGTTGAGAATCTATGTGCAGCAGGATAGTGAACACTTGTCTGCACACCAGCCTCGTGGATATACTTGCGAATCTTGTTGCGACGCTCCTTTGTTGAGTTCAGTAGAACGGTTGGCAAGATATAGTTGCTCACAAACTCTGTGTTGTCTGCAAAAGGAACCACCACGCCTTCAATCTTGCTTAGACGGTCAATGTAGTGCTTGCGTACCTTAATTCGTGTCTCCAAATCTCTAGGGAGTTTTTTCAACTGCTCAATAGCAATGGCTGCACGAATGTCATCCATACGGAAGTTGTAGCCCAAGCAGGTTATGTCATACTCAGTAGCATGACCGCTGGCACGCTGGTAGCTCATGGTGCTCATGCCGTGAGAACGGATTAGACGAGCTTTCTTTTCCATCTCCTCATTGTTGGTGATGAACATACCGCCTTCACCGGTAGAGATGTTTTTATTAGAGAAGAAACTGAATGCCGCACAGTCACCAATGGTGCCAAGTTTCTTGCCTTTGTATTCAGACAGAGGGCCGTGACAAGCATCCTCAACCACATTGAGGTTATGCTTCTTAGCAATGGCCATAATCTCATCCATCTTGGCAGGGAAACCAGCCATGTGGACTACAACAATACCCTTGGTCTTGGGAGTAATCTTACGCTCAATGTCAGCAGGATCAATATTGATATGGTCAGGGCCAACAATGTCTGCAAACACTGGTGTAGCGCCCACATAGCGAATGCAGTTGCAAGAAGCCGCAAAAGTTAGAGAGGGGCATATCACCTCATCACCTGGACCAAAACCACAAACCATGCAGCAAACGTGAAGGGCGTCTGTGCAGTTGCTCATAGAGACTGCATACTTCACCTTCCACATGTCAATAAACATCTGTTCAAGTTCAGCGTTCTTAGGGCCGGTGGAAATCCAACCGGATTTAATAGTATCGTACGCTGCCTGAGCCTCACGCTCGTCAAAATTGAGATTAAAAAGAGGAATCTTGTATGCCATAAAAATTTAACTATTATTTTTTCAAATATTCAATTTTCTTAAACACGAATTGCTTTGCCCTATGTCGTTCATTAATAGACATCCCAAGAGTCCAAGCAAAAAATGCAAGTGATAATTCTGATACGATTAATGTAATTATTAGTCCTATAAAGCTCTCTTCTAACTGCATCTTAACAAATAGAATAATCGTAGAAGAGAATAAGGCCACTAATATGCATCTGCCCAAAACAGAGAATATATAAAAATGAATATCGTATTTTTCTAACCGATAAAGATGCATAAAAGAATAAACATATCTCAGGAAGGAACCTACTAAAACGGCAACGAGAATTGTATAATCAGGCTGTTCCATTTTGAATAGGAAATAACCCACAAACAGTGGTAAAAGATATAATATTGAATTAAAAATGCTAAAATTACGGAGTTTACCAATGGCCTGAACTGCCATCCATAGGGATGATGCCAAAGGATGAATTGCGCCCATCATCAGGATGATGTAACAAAAGATTGCGGTTCTGTCAGGAACTGCATCGCCTAACCAAAGAGAAAGGATATAATCTATCTCAAAAATGATAGGAAGCAGGAGAGCCAGCATAATCATAAACGAAAACTTACTGGCAGTAAACATGAGCCTGAACATACTATCTTTATCTCCAGATGCATATCTTTTGATCACCTGTGGGCGAACGGCTTGAAGGAAGTTGTTAACGAACTGCAAGATGGCTCCATCTATCTGTTGGGCAATAGCACGCGCTGCATTAAGGACGGGGCCGAAAAACATATTTAAGAGAATGTTAACTCCCTGGTTCTGAACAACCATGGCCATGCTTGGCAGCATGTCATAACCAGTATAGCCCATTATCTTATGGTATAAATATCTATCCTTTACAACACGGAAGTGGCATTCCTCATACCTGCGAATGCAATAAAAGCGTGTAAAGCCCATAATCAATAATTGGTTTAGCATCATCAGTCCTGCATAAAAAATAAGATTATCTATAGGAGATATTGTTATGAGCCATGCTATTAACAATTTAGATACTGCTTCATAGATGCCTATGTAGGCATAGATACCCATTTCTTCATGGGCTATTATACTTGCTGTATATGGGAACTGGGTAAATGTAAAAAAAGCCGTGATGATACTAAACTGAAGCACAAAATGTGCAGACAGCATCCTTTCTGTAGGTATCGTCAGCTTATAATTCAGGAAATATAGCCCGACGATTTCTCCTAATATAACAATTGCAAGACCTGCTAAAAGATACAGGTTGAGTGAAGCTGAGAATGTGGCTTTTAGTCTTTCTATATTGTTCTTTCCTAATTCAAATGTCAAGAAACGGCTCGTTGCACCTGCCATAGAGCCTGTGAGGAATGAAAACATAGTCACAATACCGCCTACAACATTATATATTCCATAATCAGATGCGCCAAGAGCATTCAATATTACCCGAGATGTGTAAATTGTTATACACATCACGAGCAACATCCTTACATATAAGAATGCTGTGTTTTTTGCAATACGTTTATTCTCTGAAGGATTCTTCACCTCTTTTATTAATTATCAGTGATTACTGAAATAGTGCCATAGGGGAGCAAGCATAATACCTTCTACGATTTCTCCACCCTTCATCATTGACAATACTTTGTCAGCAGATATTTGGTAAATTTGTATATTATCTGTGGGCTCTTGATGTGGTTCTTGTATCTTAGATACTCCTTCAGCAAGGAAAGAGTAACACCAATTGCTCATGGAATTTGGATTAGGAGAAAACCTACCTATCAATGACCATTTCCCTCCGCCAAAACCAGTTTCTTCCAAAAGTTCTCTTTTAGCGGCATCTATAGGCGCTTCTTCCTCTTCGCATGTACCAGCACAAATCTCATATACGGATTGTCCTATGCCATGACGGTATTGTTTCTCAATGATGAACTCTTCATCAGTTGTAATTGCCACAACATTCACCCATGTTGGATATTCAAGGACATAGAAGTCGTCTATATCCACATTCTTATCCGTGCGTACAACATCTTTACGGACTGTCAACCAAGGAGAGCGATAGACATATTCACTTTTGCGAATATCCCACATAATCACATTTTTTGGTCAAGGTTCTTTCTTTTCACACATACTACCGCAATTCTTATCTTTGCGTCACTACATGTTCGAAGTTGAGGTTACATCTTCTGATCCAAATTTTTGCCTGTTTCTTCATGTTGGAAATTGGGCAAAAATTCTTTTATCGCATCTACTATCTCTATCTTACTGAAGTCCTCCTTAGCAAAGATGCCTTCCAGTTTATCGAAAAAACTATTAACCTCTTCCATCTGATGGCGAGTAGTTTGCTCCACTACGCCCAGAGCTTGGAAACGTTGCAAATCGATTTTTTCACCAGGCACATAGAACTCTTCGTAAGCCTTCTCGCCAGTCGTATCGGAAATAAAGTACCTGACAGGATACTTCACTGAAGTAATAGGTAAGATGGAAGATGTAAGATCTAAAGCAGCCGCCTTCTTTTTGGCCTCGCCATCCGAAGAGCACTCATCTTTATCAAATCCCTCGGCCTTCACAAAGTCATCGCAGATGGATGAGAAGGTCAGCATTTGTTCTTCTCCCAGTTTTGGGAAGAAAACTTCTCCTGGGCGACCTAAGATGCAAGCCAACATGCAAATCTGGCCAGATTCTTCGGGTGAGACAAAGTAACGCTTCACATCGCTCGGGGCTGCCAAAGGCTGCTTCTTTTGGAGTCTGTGAATCCAACCGTCAGGCAGAGAACCATTGCTGAAAGCTACATTGGCAAAGCGGGCCGTGGTGACTTTGAAATATTGGTTATATGCCATGACAAGGTCTTCCATGATACGCTTTGAGGCTCCCATGATATTGACGGGATTGGCAGCCTTGTCGGTGCTGACACAGAAGAAGTGCTTGGGTGGATAGACTGTCAGTAAATCCATCAACTTTTTTGCCTTGATATCATTGTTCTCAATCAGAGCCTGTACAGAGTACTTATCTTTCTCTGAACGCACATGTTTGTGGGCAGAGAAGTTGGCGACGATGTCGAATCCCTTCTCCTCCCGGAAAATCCTCTCAAAGATTGGGTCAGCAAAATTCAGCGTATAGCAACGAAACTCATTAGGAACATAAAGCCCCTCTGTTGAACGTACATCACGCACCAGTTCTGCCAAACCGTTCTCATTAAGATCAACGACCACCACATTCTTCGGCTCAAAGCGTAGCACTGCCTTAATGAAGCTGGAACCGATACTTCCTGCACCACCAATGACACAGACTTTCTTGTCTTTTATTTCTTTAGTAAGAGTCTCTTTATTCGCCTCTATATCAGGCAAGAACATGCTGACAGAACGCTTAGTCACACTGTCAGCAATGAATTTATCTAAATTGAACATAATCTCAAATTACAATTAATAATCAAAAGGTGAATTGAAATGCTTCAGCAATGGATGTTTCGTATCTTTATCGCTCAGAATGGCTTTATCCATCGGTATGCGCCAATCTATACCCAATGAGTCATCCAATATACTGATACCTCCATCTGCCTCCGGATGATAGAACTCATCACACTTGTATTGGAACACAGCCTCGTCACTCAACACACAGAAACCATGGGCCATACCTTTTGGAACAAAAAATTGGCGGTGGTTTTCCTCGGTCAATTCCACTGCTACATGCTGGCCGTAGGTTGGACTTCCTTTGCGGATATCTACAGCTACATCAAGCACTGCTCCTTTGACACAGCGCACCAATTTGCTCTGGGTGAAGGGAGGGCGCTGGAAGTGCAGGCCTCGCATCACACCGTATGAGGATTTGCTCTCGTTATCCTGAACAAAGGTGACTGTATGGCCAAGGATTGGGGCTACTTTCTCATCGAACTCTCTTTGGGAGAATGATTCAAAGAAATAGCCACGGGCGTCTTCGAATACGCGTGGTTCGATGATGAGGACGCCATCTATTGATGTTTTTATTACGTTCATTCCGGTAATTGTTAATTTACAATTGACAATTTAGGATGTTAGGGAAAATTTCTATCCCAGGGTCAGGGGGACGGTTCTGTTGACCCACTTCCTACACCCGCTCTTTCCCGTTTATTTTACCATTTATTCTCTGTATCACTCCATAACTGACACCGGTCATACGGCTGAGCTGCCTCAGGGGTATGCCATACTGGATGGCTTCGGCAAGTACTTCGTTACGTTCAGTCTTATCTTTCTTTTGCAGCTCTGTGGGGTGCTCCAACTGCCAGCGGCCTCGCAGGTACTGACTTATGTCATCATCCGTCAGGCGGTCGTCTGTAGCATACTCTACATCTGTTATGTCGCCTTCTAACGTTTCGTCAACTAATCCTTTGAGGTCTTCGAGCGAAATGCGATTGAGCACTGCCCTGGTATAGAAGGGTCAGGGGGACGGTTCTGTTGACCCATTTAAAGTTACTAATCCTAATTGTTGAGGCCCCACATGAATAAACATTCATTCACATGAGATTTAAACTCAACACCGCAGTCTGCGAATTACTTGAATAATTTTTTTGTGCTTTCCTCAACCATCTCACTGGCAAGAAGAGTCAGGGGGACGGTTCTGTTGACCCACACAGAAATCACAGAAAATCTATAATCGTTAACCATTAACCATGAACCCTGATAGGAACACAGGGACGGGTTCTTTGCCAGCAAAGCGGCGGAGCCGAGCGCCTGTTTCATTTCATTCGCTATATCTCCATCAGAAAGTCGGGGTTGATATGGGCGATGGCCACGGAGCAGACACCTTCGATGGTGACCACGACGCGGCGGTCTTTCTTGACACGGTAGACGGTGCCCTCGACACCTTCGAAGAGGCCCTGAGTGACTCTCACCTTGCGGCCAATCTTCTGGGAGAAGTCCTTGTTGCCGAGGAACATCACGCTGTCGTCCTCTGCCATGGCCACACGCTTGAAGTTGGCCATATCGCGGTCGGTGATGGTGATGATCCTTGGCGGGAGGTTAGCCTCAAGCGGCGTCCACATCATGAAGCGCAGCGGGAGCAGAGGCTCGTAATGACGCTTGATATCCTTCAGGCGCTGCTCTTCGGCATGAACAAAAATCAGATTGTCGATGGCTGGCAGGAGCTTGCGCTTGGCCTTGCCGTTTTCGACCACCTGCTTCCAGGTCATGGGGAGGAAGGTCTCCACCTTGAGATCGGTGAGGAACTGGCGGATGGCGAGGGTGCGCTCTGGTCGCCCGTGGGCAATGCGCATGGGGAACCAGGCGGCAAAGGTGGGGGTCACTGCCGGAAGGTCATTTTCCGCAGCGGGCATCGTCATTTTTACGGATGGCGATCGTGAATTTCCCGTCCCTGATAATCCAAAGGCACTGTCTGCTTGCGAGCTCACTCGTCAACATCACATCAAGAAATCGCCTGCAAAGGTACTACTTTTTTTTGAGAATAAAGAAATCGTCACACAGAAATCACAGAAATCACAGAAAATCTATAACCTATTACCTTTAGCAATGACCATAAAACTACATATTCCTGATATGGGATTCTTACCCAATAGCGTTACTCAGAACTAAAAGTTCGGGCTAACTGCTTATCAGTTTGTTCTATTCATTTTTTGCGACTTCTTAGATAATACTATCACCCATCTCCTCTAAACAGCTTCCGGCGTTGTCATTGTCAACCCGCAATCTCGTTGACTCTATCACTGACTTCTACTTAGTCCTTGTATGATGAAAACCTTATTGTCAAGAACCAAGCTCCTGTCATTATAACGACCTTAGTCCACTTGGCACTTTGATGTGAATATCTTCACATCTCTGAGCAAGCCTTCTATTTCCCTATCTACCCTCTCCTGCATTTTCTGAGGCTTTTTCACCACTTGTCTACTAAGAAGTCGGTACGAATGAAATGGAAGAACTGATGGCACTATTAAACCATTCAAAATCACAAAGCCTACAGTAAATATCTTGAGCCATTGCAAACCATTATATGGAATAAGCATGCCTTTGAATGCTGGTATATAACTGCTCATAAGGAAATACACAATTGTCACAAGAATCGACATAAGCAAAAATCGACCAAAATGATTTAGCGTTGACCTATAGCCTTTATCCATGTCAGACACCTTCTTTCCTGCTGGATGTAAATGATAAAAACCTTCAATAACAAATGGAAATACGACCCCACATATTGTTAACACAACCGCCAAAACAGTTCCACTAACAGGAATAATCGCCAAAATGGTAGCTATAAAAACAAACCAAGCTATTTCATAACTGATTCTTATCCAATCGTTTTTAAAGGGTGTGAAATGAACTATCTGCATAATCTTGCTAAACTGCCCATCGGAAAGCAAATTGTATGTACGATTACCGTTGTTTCGGAATACATCTATCATGTATGTCATCCACTTGCAGCCCCAATAGACGTATGAAAATAAAGTAAAAAATGACAAACAACTCACCATGAAGTCGTTACAGGGTATCATTGAACTACGCAATAATTCATCGAAAAGGAAAACAACGAGGACAAATAAGAAGGTGTATAACGGAGCAAGTGAAATCTCCCTGTCCTCTCCTTGCAACTGCGGTTTTACGTTCTCTACCTGAAAAGTGGATTTCCACAGGCTGATTCGGCTAAGAAGAGTACCGCCTTCTACCTTTTGTTGACCGCTAATATCGGTCCTATTACCGCTCATCAGCACCTTTAGAAGTTTGTAATCTGAATTATTACTTAGCTTACTGAAATTAATTTCAGAACTCACATTCTTCAGACTGTCCGCCATTTGGGCCTTTATCAAGGAGAGTATCTTATAGATGAAATTGTTCTCACCTGCCAAGACACACATCACAATAACTGTTGCAAGCACACCGACGAAAGTCTGACTCCCGCCTAAGAAAATGATGCTAGTTTGAATCATTACAGGGTTGTAATCGATGCGTTACCCTCCAGATTATAAAGTATCTGGAAGTTATTTTGAAGTTTTGTGGAACTATCTGCATCATTGAAGGAACAAATAGCGCTGTGCTGCTCCTTATCGTCCTCGAAACGATAAATTCCTGTATCTGATACCGTAAAATGATCCAACGTTTTGCGAATTTTCAAATCTTCTGGAAGTACCTTCATTGAGAGTTTCTTGTCGATAAGAGAATCCTTCATCTTCTCACCACTAATCAAATCGTTCTTGTATTCTGTAGAATATGATTCGAAAAGAATATTCAGGCGAGCGTCTTCTCGTCCCAGAAAACCGTCCAGGCTTTTCTTCAAATGGCTCTTCAGTTCCTCGCCAAGCTCCGGGTCATCAAAATCATTCTGAGCATTGATCTTATCAAAGAAACCGTTACGTAGTACAGACATCTGACCGCAGTACATATTCACCACATTTGAATAGTCAAACATGAAACACATGATAACAGCATTATGAGCCCTGTCGCTGTTATACCTGACAGAGGGAATACCACTCTCAAAAGCAGTCTTAAGCTCCTTATAGTACTCTTCAAAAAAACTTTGTTTCATCATGTTTGGTTTTAAGTTACTAATTACTAATTGGCGAACTCGCAAATTTACTTATTTTATGCAAAAACACCAAATAAATTGTTCCACATTTATATAATATTAAGAATTATGGGTCAGGGGACGGTTCTCGACCCACGTCTTGCTTCATTGTCACACAGAAATCACAGAAATTCTATTTCTCTTTTAATCCAGTCCCCAAAAACCTTCACTCGAGTCGATTTGTGATTTGACTCGAGTCAAGTGATGATTTGACTCGAGTGACGGTTTTTCGGAACTCTTTACGTGGGGTCATTTGGGCAGGGCGGTGGCACGGGAAATTTCGTCGCGAAGTTGGTCTTTGAAATTGTTGATGACCTCTTGAGAATTTATGTTCAACTGATTCACAAAATCGGCGGTGAGATGAATGTGGAGGTTCTGAATCTGATAGACGACAGTGCCCTGCTTGTTCTCCACAACCACATTCTGAACGGCAGTAGTGGTCTCTTGAGTCGGACCATCTTTAATGATGTCTGGTCGTTCAATGGTTCCTCCACCAATTACTGCTCCGACTCCAGAACCAACCCCTATGACACCGCCTATCACGCCACCTAAGATGGCTCCGATAGGTCCTAACACAGCCCCTACGGCTGCTCCTGCCGCGGATCCAGCTCCGATGGCGGCGCGTTTGCCTAAGGATGCCTTGATGTCGCTGACCGAACAACTGGCCATACCGTCTTCATCGACCGCCACCTGCAGGGCATGATGCTCCAGATAGTCTGCCAGCAGCTTTCCCGTCTGTTCGCGGCTTTTGTCCTTCTCCTGCTTTTTCTCTAACAGATAGGCCTCGGCGGCCAGCAGCATGCAGAAGGTGGCGGGAATGGCCGACGTGCCGATCAGAGGCAGGCCGAACTCGCCGATAATCTTACTGGCACTCTGGGTGACGGATTGCTCAAACATAAAGTGAACGCTATCAGTCAGAGACTATTTGTTTCCATCAATCGGTCGAGCCGTGATGCAATCTTTTCTGAAGGGTTTTGGCCGAGGGCGGCACGCACGGAATGATCTTTGTCGCCCTCTAACTTCTCAGTATATTGTGCGGCGTTGTAATCCTTATAGACGCAGTCCTCCTTACGGCTGCGGTTACCCAGATAGTGGATGATGTTGGCCACGAGGTTGCGGTTGAAGTTGGTGCCCTGTTGCTTGCCAGGGTTATACACATCGGCTGCAACCACCTCAAGGTCGAGAATATCCTCCCACATCTTCATATAACGACTCTTCCATGCATCGGCCACCTGTCCTGAGAGGCTACTCACGTAGAGCAGTATCTGTTCGCGCAGTGGGGCGGTCTCGCGGGGGATGGGAGATTTGACTGGTGACGGGGTGACAGTTGACGAGGTGTCGCCCTGAGAGTCTGATGGCTGGGCATTGCCGTCCTGTCGCACACCATAATAATAGGTATTCTCCACCTTCTCCACGCCGTTGTTCAGCTGATGCACGGTTCCGATGTTAAACGACTGATTCACTTGCTGGAAAGTATTTCGCTGTCCCTGTTTCTCTTTTTCTTCCATGTTCAACTCACTGTTTTAAGAGGTAAAATACCTTTCTTTTTATGTTTACAACTTACTGATTATCAAACTGAAAGATGAATGAAAGTTGACTGATGTTTTCTTTCTTGCTTTCACCTTTTCAGCGTCGTAACTTTGCATCGTGATTCATTCACAAATCGTTCTTTTGTACTTACATACCCAATCTGAAAAGATACTGAAGTGGATTCGTCCGGCTGAGGGGGCTTGCTCCCGACGCTGTCTATATATTATCCCTTTACATATTTATTAACACCGCCGGGCTGCCAAAAGACATTGCCCACAAGGCGATGGGCAGTAAATACCAACCCTACCGGCAAGGGGCTACAGTATGTTATCTGTACAATTCATTAAGTATCTTAACCAGCTGATCAACGAGGAGATTGTCGTGCCTCGCTTGGTGAACCAGCAGTCGCTCGACTTCAACGCCCTCTGCGATTACCTCGCTGACGGCTCGACGGTGACAGCGGCTGACGTGGCTGCAGTGATGAAGCAGATTGAGAATCGTCTGCCGCTCGTCCTGGGCCTGAACGCCAAGGTAGTCTGCTCACCTGAGGGTCTCACCTTCCGTCCGAAGGTTTCGGGCTCCATCACACAGAGCCAGTTGAAGAAGAAGCTCGAGGCAAAACTCGCTGCTGATCCGACACTGGACATCGACGTGAACCGCACCCTGCAGACGAGCGACCTCGCCGTGAGTGACCTGACCGCCGAGATTGCGATTGAGCTGCCGAAGGTCTGGAGCGAGCGCTTCCAGCAGAAGGCTACGTTCAAGCGCGTCACAAAGGCTCTCGCAGAAAACGCAGAAAATTCTGACGATTCTGGTTCGAACGGTACGAATACTGGTGACAACACTGGCGGCGGTACCAATTCGGGCACGGGCACTGACGACGACGATCTCCCCGGCACTGGCGGTTAATCTCTCTCTTGAGTCACACAGATCGCATAGATCTCACAGACAGACCTCGCGGTCTGTGTGACTTCTCTTGATTATTTATTAAAAACTTCAAATTATCAAAAAAATGATTAGATTCATTAAAAAAATCATTAAGTTGTTTGCTGGCAAGTCCTCGGTTGAAGTGCCTGAGGTGGAGATGCCAGAAGTTTCTGACGGCACCGAGGTGACCGAGGTGTCTGTTCAGACCTCTTCGAAGAAGAAGCTCTGGAAGTTTATCATCCAGACGCTGATCAACATCCTGGCAGCCATCCTGACGGCCCTCGGCGCAACTTCGTGTGTCTATGCTTTTAATGTATAAGCTATGCGAAAAATCACATTAATCGTAATCCATTGTTCGGCCGTACGTCCGAACCAGACCAGCTCTGCCGCCCAGATTGACGAGTGGCACAAGGAGCGAGTGACTCACGGAATCCACTGGAAGGGCATCGGCTACCACTATGTGGTGCGCCGCGACGGCACCGTGGAGATTGGCCGCCATCTCGCTGACCCAGGTGCCCACTGCGTGGGCCATAACCGCCATTCAATCGGCATCTGCTATGAAGGAGGCCTCAATGCCGAAGGCCTAGAGGTCGACACCCGTACCCCTGAACAGGTTCGCGCCCTGCGCGAACTGGTGGAGAAGATGCACACTTACTTCCCCGAAGCGCTGATTGTAGGTCACCATGACCTGAATCCCAGCAAGACGTGTCCGTGTTTCGACGCTGTCCACGAATACTGGGATTTGCAGCCCGTGAGGTAATACGGAAAGAGGTGGTAGCCAAGAGGCTGCTGCCTCTTTTTTATTATATTTACGTCATGTCAGCAAGAGAAATGGAATCCCGCTGCTTTTGATTGCGACATTTCCGACTTTGCAGAGAATTCACGCTGAATTGTTACCATCCTTTCGTTTATTTTCGAAGTAGCTTCCATTTCCTGAGTACTGTTGCAGCGCCTCTTGTTTTTGACAGGCATCTGCCGCTCAAACAAACTCTTGTAATCCATCATGTCATCATTTTAAGTTATTATACATTTCAAAGCCGTTCATATCAATCGAAGCCTGTTCTAGACCTCCACTTACCTAGGGTCAGGGGGACTGTTCTGTTGACCCACTTTCTTTTCGATGGATGATGGAAGATGGATGATGATTACGGCTTCGTGCTAAGTAAAGAAATGGTCGTGGTGAACTCAGCTACAATTGCACTAAGATCTGGATTATCGTTACGGACAATAATAGCCGCATAGTTCTCAATGCCTTCATCGTCTGTCAGGGAAGAGGCTACAAAAGTATATTGCGCCTTACGCTCATAGGTGGAAAACCAACGTTCGAATAGTCGGTTGCGAAGAGCCTGTTTCTTGTCTCCTGTCTCACATATATACAACAAGGTGGTATTGTTCTCAACGAAGAACTCGTCAATGATCGCGATAATAGTATCTCGTACTTTCACATCGCTTGGCGACTTCTGATGATTGACATTGACTATTACCAGATGGTATGCCTCTCGACTCATCAGGGAGTCATCGGGTACGAATTCAACCGTGCAATGAACACCATGGTATGTAAAGAACTGATAGCAGCCCTGACTCACCTGACTCACCTCATAAGAGGATGATTCATTGATTGCCTGAATAGAGAGCTGGTTCATAACGTTACCACATAATTGGCCTTCATACCGGTGCGCTCCTCGTAGGCTTGTTTCATTTTCTGTTCAAGAGCGGCAACTGCATCCTTCTTTGTCTGCTTGGCTGCCTTGAAACGACGTAGTGCTTCTTCTTTCGTCATCGTATTTATGTCTATAAATTAATATTCTTTTGTTCAATGGTCAGGGGGACGGTTCTGTTGACTCACACAGAAATCACAGAAATCGCAGAAAAATCATTAACCATTCACCATGAACCACCGGGTCAGAGGGACGGTTCTGTTGACCCATAACATGATAATTACTTTACGATGCCTTTCTCCAAATATTCAGCAAGGTTGGTACGAACCTTCATGGCTGCATCTTCCGATGCGACCTTGGCCAAATCGCTTTCAACCATCAACTTAACAAGTTCTTCGAATGAAGTTTTGTTTGGATTCCACTTTAATTTAGCTTTCGCCTTGGTGGGGTCTCCCCAAAGGTTGACTACATCCGTAGGACGATAGAAATCTTCGCTAACTGCTACGACAGTCTTTCCTATGAGGTTTTCTGGGCCATTGACCACAATACCCTTTTCATTGATACCTTCGCCTTCAAACTTCAGCTCTATACCAGCATGTTTGAAAGCAAGTTCAGTGAACTCACGAACTGAATGCTGCACGCCGGTGGCAATTACAAAGTCCTCAGGTTTATCCTGCTGCAATATCAACCACATACACTCTACATAATCCTTAGCGTATCCCCAATCACGGAGTGAATCCATATTGCCCAGATAAAGACATTCCTGCAACCCCTGTGATATGCGGGCGGCTGCAAGCGTAATCTTGCGCGTTACAAAAGTCTCACCGCGACGTTCTGACTCATGGTTAAACAAAATACCCGAGCAGCAATACATGTTGTATGCCTCACGGTACTCTTTCACAATCCAGAAGCCATACTGCTTAGCTACTGCGTATGGAGAATATGGATGAAAAGGTGTATTTTCATTCTGAGGCACCTCTTCCACTTTACCATACAACTCACTCGTGCTTGCCTGATAAATACGGCATGTCTCTGTCATTCCCAACTGACGCACTGCCTCCAAGATACGAAGCACGCCCACAGCATCTACATCTGCCGTGAACTCTGGAGAGTCGAAACTCACCTGCACATGACTCTGTGCTGCTAAATTGTAGATCTCATCGGGGTGTACTTTCCCAATTACGCCTAACACACTCATTGAGTCACCCAAATCTGCATAATGCAGATGGAAATGGGGTCTGCCCTCTAAATGTACTATACGTTCTCTAAAGTCCACAGAACTTCTTCTAATCGTTCCATGCACGTCATAACCTTTTTCCAACAAAAACTCTGCAAGATAACTACCATCTTGCCCTGTTATTCCAGTAATTAATGCTGTCTTCATATATTGTAATTCAAATTGACTCTATGTAAGATGGATGAGGGGTGATGTTACCAGCGTCCGGATTGGGTCATTGTCACACAGTCACACAGAAATCACAGAAAAATCATTAACCATTAACCGTGAACCATGAACCATGAACCATTCACCATGAGGCTGCTGCTTTTTTAAAACATGCTTGATGCCGAAGAGATTTCGGCAAGGGCGTTCGTGATGTCTACTTGATGAAGCGAGTGTCCGTCGTTCTCTGACACCATTTCCAGAAGAAGCCGGTCGTATTCCTCATCTACGATGTCAATTATCCCTTGCGGGCCTCGCTTCGGGTAGATGCGCAAAAGAACCACATCGTCGGATACAAGCGAGACATAGTAGATGAGCCGGAAACCATCGGGTCTAGACAAGTGAAGCCATGAATTTGGCACTCTGAGCTTTACAACCCTGAAATCTTCAAACTGCTTGATGCGATCATTGGTATCTCGGATGATGTTTGGCTCCATAGAAAGGAGCGCCTTGCATATATCCTTAACGACAGATGTATAGCCCTCCTTCGGTTTCTTAGTCAGGGAGGCCAGTGTTTGCCGGAATGTGCTCGTCGTGTAGAATTTCATCGGTGCATCATTTCGCTGACCTTTTTCAACGTCTGCAGGAAATGTTCATTCTGCGCCAAGTCGATGTTAAAGGTCTTCATGTCGCGGCAAAGCTCGTCGAAGTCGCTCATGGTCTGACGAAAGAGGTCGGTGGGCGTCTCCAGTCCTACGTATAGGGGCGATGCCAGCAACTTCAGATAGACCACTTGCATCTTTTTCTGAATGGGTTCCGACAGTTCCAGAAGTTCCTTGGCCTCGTCGACGGTAATCTCGGTGAAGTGGTCGCGCACCAACTCCACGAGAGCATTCGTCTCATCGGTCACCCTAGCCAACTCCTTCTTTACCTTATTAATGGCATCGAGGAAGTCGTCCATGTCGAATGACTGGCTAGCCACCTCCTCGGCCTGCTTCCTGACCTTAGTATATGTCGATTTTATTTCTGCTATACACGTACACATAATTCTTCGTTCGTTTTCTGTTTTCGAAGTAACAAGGGACAGATACTGTCACCATTATATATCAGATGCAAAGTTAGCAACTTTCTGCGAAATCACCAAATAATTGACTGTTTTTCTTCTTCGCTATATCTCCATCAGGAAGTCGGGATTGATATGGGCGATAGCCACGGAGCAGACACCTTCGATGGTAACCACGACGCGGCGGTCTTTCTTGACGCGGTAGACGGTGCCCTCGACACCTTCGAAGAGGCCCTGAGTGACTCGCACCTTGCGGCCAATCTTCTGGGAGAAGTCCTTGTTGCCGAGGAACATCACGCTGTCGTCCTCTGCCATGGCCACACGCTTGAAGTTGGCCATATCGCGGTCGGTGATGGTGATGATCCTTGGCGGGAGGTTAGCCTCAAGCGGCGTCCACATCATGAAGCGCAGCGGGAGCAGAGGCTCGTAATGACGCTTGATATCCTTCAGGCGCTGCTCTTCGGCATGAACAAAAATCAGATTGTCGATGGCTGGCAGGAGCTTGCGCTTGGCCTTGCCGTTTTCGACCACCTGCTTCCAGGTCATGGGGAGGAAGGTCTCCACCTTGAGATCGGTGAGGAACTGGCGGATGGCGAGGGTGCGCTCTGGTCGCCCGTGGGCAATGCGCATGGGGAACCAGGCGGCAAAGGTGGGGGTCACTGCCGGAAGGTCATTTTCCGCAGCGGGCATCGTCATTTTTACGGATGGCGATCGTGAATTTCCCGTCCCTGATAATCCAAAGGCACTGTCTGCTTGCGAGCTCACTCGTCAACATCACATCAAGAAATCGCCTGCAAAGGTACTACTTTTTTTTGAGAATAAAGAAATCATCACACAGAAATTTGAAGATGGATGATGGAAGAAGGATGAAGGAAGATGTGGTTAGATGTGCGATGGATGATGTTAGATGGATGAAATCCGATGTCTGAAGTCTGATGTATTTATGTCACACAGAAGGCACGGTTTGCAAGAATAATCTTATTTTGTATAGATGTCAGCAGGAATACTGCCGGGTGTCGCATTCTCTTGAAGAAAATCCCTGCATAGCACATGGTTAAGAATGTGACTATACACCATGCGGCGGTAGGAATCATTGTTTCTAAGACGAACAGAAGTCCCCGTTAAAGAGGTTATGACCTCAAAATGCCAATAGTTCAAAAAAGACGGAGCAGACTCCAACGTCAGGGTAACAGAGATATCAGTTTTTTCGCCAGGCTTGAATGCCTTCTCTATTTTCTTGCCTATTGCATTGTGATACGCTTTGTACTGATCCTTGTTTTCCAATTTGTATTCATGAGGATAATTTGCATTATGCAATTGGGACACTCTATAATATACAAATTCTCCATCGTGTAGCCTATAGCAGCCGGGGTAATCATCCACATTTACATCTTCCACTCCATCCCAAGGTTTCTTTCCCTTGCCGTCCTGTATCCAGAGAGTATGCTCGGGGAGGAACAAGCCACCCAAAATATTCACTGACATGCCAATGATGTTACCCATGCAGTCAGGGTCCAGCACCGCATGCCCATTAAAAGATTCTGAATTATCCGAGACCTTACCATCAATCCTTCGAGTGACACAAAAGTCTTCAGGTTTTAAGTCATCTATCGGAATCTTTTCTTTGTAAGCAGCATGGCTGACAATTACCTCAGGATATTGCATTCTCAAATTTTGAGTCGTTCAACACATTCTGCATTCTCTCTGCCAAAACCTCGGCTGTTGTCGTGGCGACCAGCATGGCTTCACCTCTGTGAAGGACAGAAAAAGCCACCTCAGTAATATCAGGGAATTGAGTCACTTCCAGTTCTATCCCATTGTCAAAGGCCATATTGACATTTACAAAGTTGTTGGCCACGCTGTATCTTGCAAGCGACTCTCTGAAAGAAAGTTTTGACAGACTATGAGCTAATATTTTAAATGAATTAAAGAATTCAACAGGCATTTCACCACCCTTATGGCTCATCAACGAATCCAACAAAGCCCTGTATTGAGGGTTTTGCGCTATCACCTTGTTCAGCGTCACGCTCTGCCCCCCTACAACTGTTTCCACTTCAGGAACTGCATCGCTATTCGAATAATATCTCACATTATCACTGGCGGCCACACTTGTCACCGCGAAAAGCATAAATGTCACCACGGTAGTTTTCATTTCCCTGGTTAATTCATGCTGCACAAAATACTCTCTCACTGTATAGGTCAGTTTTTTCATTGCTTTTGCTTCATTGTGTTAATAATATCATCCTTCACACACCAATGAAACATATCAAAGAGAATCTGATTGTATTCCTTTGCCAGTTTCATCACATCATCCACTGATATAGTCAAATCTTTCGATTTTATCAAGGTCACCATTGTCAGATGGTCTTTCTTCACTGTAGCATCAGCTTTCTTAATTCCATAAACCACTTCTACCTCTGACTTGCCATCGTCAGCACTATCCGTCCATGTCCACTCAAAACTATTCAGTGACTTATCACTGCTTATTCCCTGAGGGATTGTCTTCATCAGATCATCACAGAACAGACCGTTCATCACCTCCCTCATATCATATTCACGCGTATTCGTCGTAAAATAAAGAGCATTAAATTTTCGGACCATCAAACGACTTACCGACCTAACGTCAATTGCAGCAAGAAAGTCCATCAATATATGCCAATAAGACTCTGCGTCATCAAATGACGTATAGGGAGGTGTGTCAAGCTTAGCTTCCGCATAACCAAGACCGAAGTGGAAGTCTATGGTATGGTCACTGGAAAAGACATTGATACTTCCGCGATCCAGAAAATCTGCCGATTTGATTTCTGCGCCATTAAATTTATCAAAATACCTCTGCAACTTTGATGTATCCACTGTAGCGACGTCTATAGCAGAGAACTCCACTGCCACCCTCACGTCTTTCAGGAATGTATTTTGATAGACTTGATGTTCTACATGTTTGAAACTGTATGCCATTTGTTCGCTTTAGTTTTTTTTAATGAATACAAATTTAGTGCTAATCGCACAAAAAAGCAACAATAATCTGCTGATTTATGATTCTTTATGCCTATAAACAAAAGGGGACGGTTGGCCCAATTTATCCAGTCCTCAAAAACCTTCACTCGAGTCGATTAGGGTCAGGGGTCTCCTCTGTGCGATGTTGACCAACTTCATACGAATCAGCATCTGAGATGACAGGGGACAGGTACGTGTCACGCTTTAAGAAGTAAGATGGCAGAAGTAAGATGGAAGAGCTGAGAGGTCTGAGGTCTGAAGTCTGAAGTCGGAGGTCGGAGGGGTAAACGAGGTCGGAGGTCAGAGGTCGGAGGTCTGAGTTTTATTTCCCTTCAATTATTTGCTGATCAAGCTTTTTACAGCGTGATACCAATATTTTCACCAATTCTTCGCAGTCGTCGTATATGCTCTGATATTGCTTATCATCAATGTAGTTGTTGCGATGAAGAAGTTCAATCCAATACAATGATTCTCGAGCTTCCTTTAAGGCAATGTACGACTTGGAACGGTAATCCGTTTTACTAACTGCATTGATTGCCTCAGCATTAACTTCGTTGACTTCTGTCACGACTCGGCAAAGTTCATACAAGCATGACTCTGCTCTCACTGCTCCAGAAGTTGTTTTGCTCCGATGCTCGTGCCAGACCTCAATAGTTGGTTAGCTAATGTTGCCACCGATTGAAGGTATACGGGAACTCGTGAAGGCCGATGGCTGATGTCTGATGTCTGATGGCGGAAGGATGATTTACCTCCCTTCACATCATACTTCATACTTCTGCCATCATACATCCTGCTGGCAGCCTGGCTCAGGAGGTAATCATTTAACTTGATTACTCTATCGCCAAATGACAAGCATTTGAGCTGGATTGCATCGGAAATCTCACTCATATTTTGTTCGATTGATGGATGAGGGCCTATCTTTCGTAAAAACTATTTTTACTATACTGTGACCAACGGAGATACATTTCCTGATAATGGTCCTTGATGAACTCGGAGATCTTGGCTATCTCACGGTCGTTAAGGACACCCCGGTTCTGGAGCACTGTGTCGCCGTTGTTCTTGACAAAAAACTTAGCTGAGCCACCTTCGGTGAGCTTGCTATCGCTGGCATGGACGTGCATACATTCCACAACACAGAAGGAAGTGAAATAAAGGTAATAACCTGCTACCTTGAAATCATAATACTTCGGCATGACTCAGTCCTCCATATATTTTAGATTCTGCTGTAGGTAGCGACTGGCAATGGAGATCTCTATATCGTCCATCGTAGTTTCCAACACTTCACCATCGGTACTGAACACAACGGCTTTGTTTGGGCTGTTCAGGTTGAGCACATGGATGCGATCAGACTCTCGTGTGAAGGCATACCCGTTGATGATTACATCGGCCTTGTCGGCAATGGTCTTGATATCAGGCATAAGCTAAACGTACACTTTTTATCGGTTTCAGGAAGGAGGTGGCATCAATGTATAGTCCTTCGAGAATAGGTTTGAGATCTATGTATTCCTCTTCCGGCTCGGCATTATGCTTGTATTTGGCGAGCACTACCAAGTAGCCATCATCCCATTTCACGACATCCACGTAGCGTTCCAGACTATAAGGTGCCCTGAAACGGATGTTATACCCTCCGAAGCTAAAGGTTGTGAAACCATCAGCATTACTGAGAGCTGCTTCATGACTTATATTTGTTTTATTAGCTACCATATCATCTCCTTCTAGGTCAGGGGGACGGTTCTGTTGACCCATTTAAAGTTACTAATCCTAATTGTTGAGGCCCCACATGAATAAACATTCATTCACATGAGATTTAAACTCAACACCGCAGTCTGCGAATTACTTGAATAATTTTTTTGTGCTTTCCTCAACCATCTCACTGGCAAGAATGCCATTGACAATGTGCTGATAGTCGCTCCCAGCGATGATGCCGGCAAACTCTACCTTGCCGTCGTTCATGTATTGGGCAAAATCCTCGTCTGTAATTGTGAAAACGTTGTCGCAGTCAACAAATGTGGGCATCGTGAACTGCGTTTTCTTCATATTGGTCACCTCGACGTATGTACGTCCGAAAAACTGCATGCGGTCTTTGACTTTGCCACTCTGTGAGGTACAGCAGTTGAATATCGAATAGCCTTCAGCTGTCTTCACGCAAATGTGGTAATGGTTGGGAATACCTTGGCCTGCATCAGCCGGGAACTCCTGAGTGAACTTGTAGATGTCCTTCTCGCTCAACTCAAAGAGTTCCTGCTCTGTGGCTGTCGCCTTCTCATCGTCCATTGCTTATACGGTGGCATTATACTCGTTCCACATATCCTTTGCGATGGAGAGCATCTTAGGGTCTTCGTTGAACACGCCATAGCCATCATCATAAACCTCGAAAAAGAGGTTGGGATTGATGGGGAAGCTGCTCTTTTCGGAATCGTCCTCTATACGCTCCTTATAAGCCTGCCATTCGGGGAAGTCGTGTGAGAGCGTGGAGAGGTCGCCGGAACGCATACTGCCATAGTGCTGGAGTATCAGGTCCATCACCTTGACATCGGAAACAGAAAAAGCATCCATGTCGGGTGACTTGCGTGAACGGACCTTGTGGGTAGTCGGGTTGATATGAAGATAAGCATCAACCTCGGCCTGTGAGGTCTGCATGTTGGTAGGCAGACCTTCAAGGATATGCTTGGCATCGGTGGGTACTGGGCCAAGAGTCATGGCAAAATACTGATCTCCACTGACCGTACGGGCATAATGACGCAGGCTGTAGCGGTCGATAAGCCATAGCAGCTTGTATGCCTTTTTGAACCCCACCATCTTGTTTGGCTGATGAGAGGCTATATAGTTGAGTGCCTGTATAAGCTTTTTTGTTGTCTTCATATCCTAAATATCTCCTTATGCGGTGCAAAGATACGAAAAGATTCTGATACTTGTCGCAGATTGAACCGAAATTTATCTTTTTTTTGAGGATCAGGGGGACGGTTCTACTGACCCATAGTTCACGAAGCTATCATGCCAATTTGCTATATATTGTTGTTGTACTGTTTGCATCTTTATAATGAACTGTAACAATGCACTACCAACTATTAAATCTCCATCAGGAAGTCGGGATTGATATGGGCGATGGCCACGGAGCAGACACCTTCGAGGGTAACCACGACGCGGCGGTCTTTCTTGACGCGGTAGATGGTGCCCTCGACACCTTCGAAGAGGCCTTGGATGACTTTCACCTTGCGGCCAATCTTCTGGGAGAAGTCCTTATTGCCGAGGAACATCACGCTGTCGTCCTCTGCCATGGCCACACACTTGAAGTTGGCCATGTCGCGGTCGGTGATGGTGATGATCCTTGGCGGGAGGTTGCCCTCAAGCGACGTCCACTGTCTGCTTGCGAGCTCACTCGTCAACATCACATCAAGAAATCGCCTGCAAAGGTACTACTATTTTTTGAGAATAAAGAAACCGTCACACAGAAAGCACGGAAATCACAGAAAAATCATTAACCATTAACCATGAATCATGAACCATTTCATCATTTCCCTCGGCGGGGGCAAAAACGCGTTTATTAATAAATAGCATGCAAGTTATTAATAAATAGCATGCAAATTATTAATAAATGACATCGAGGGGTCATTTATGGAGGTCGCGGTTCACTATTTCGGAAACGGGTTCGAAGTACTTCATAATTTTTGACACTAGAGTGACAAAAGAACAGATTCCTGTCATCCTAGATGGAAGATTCTGCCTCACCTCGTCATCTCCTCATTCATTACCTGATAAAGATATTTCTTATCAATGCGCCCCATGGTGTCATATTTAGAGAGCCGGGCATGATTAAGAGCATCGGCTATTTGAGTTGCGGTTTCTTTGGGCCATTTCAATGCCTCGCAGAAATCTATAACCTCGGCATAGCCATACGGTATGTCCATTTCGGCAACGAGATTTGCCACTTCTTCTAATCTGTCAACATCATAAGGATGATCAATGTACCACGACGTCTCACTAAGCAACCATATCAAAAGACGTTTGATTCTCTTATCCAATTCACTGTCTGAAGCCTTAGTCCTCTTTACCATCAGACTTTCGCCAAACAGCTTTTTCAGAACATCCAACTCATTATTCAACAAATATTGATAGCGATTAACGCAGAATTCATGATTCATCCCATTTTTGTATGCCTCAAACATATTCCGAGTGAGACCAAACTTCTGATACTTCTCGTCCCATATCCCATCTTTGAACAGGTTTGTCACCTCTCTCCTATCATCCTTGGACAGACAACATATTGTGTTTCCTCCATTTCTTTTACCTGTATTAGGGATTGTATAGAGGTCAAAATACAAATTTTTCTTCTCTTTTGCGAACTGCAAAATCTGTGTCAGCACGAATCCACAAACCCTTACAGAACTCAAAGAAAACGATTCCGGAATGTCGGATAGGCTAATATTCTCGTCGTATAGCTCTGGGAATCCACTCTCTCCTTTGCTGTAATTCTCAAATTTTACAAGATACTTCCTGACCTCACCCAAAGAGGTATTCGTAAAATAGGAAGTATAGGTCGTGTAAAAGAACCAGCGTTTCAGATTGACGACGTCGTCTGCTTTCAGCTCGGAATAATTCGGATGATGCTTGAAAAAACTCGCCAACATGACAAACTGATAGGAATAGGGCAAAAGCCGGGTATCAATCACACCACATTCCTCCGACAGAAACCTCGCTGCTAAAATCACCTCATTTGCTACATCAGCCATTATCGACTGTAGTTCTCCTTTCAAATCAAGCAAATCCTCGGCTTGAGCATCAATAAAGAATTTATCTGTATGATTATATACACACTTGAGAATAAGATCCCGCTTGATATCATTGAAGTTGTAAGTTGCCAGGTCATCCCTTATGGAAGAGATAGAATCCGCAAACAGGAAATCCTCATTAGGTTCGTATGCCAAGGCCTGAACCATATAGTCCGGGCTGATATTAGTACTCTTTGAATTTAGGCGGGAAAATATTTCCACAGCATCCTCAATATTACCTCCCCTCACTACGATATAACCAATTTCATAAGTCAGGAGAATTTTATTTAGCCGCTTGGCATTCTCAGAGTAAGTGCTTTTGGCACTTTCTTGTATGCTTTCTGACTGATGAAGCATCGACAGATAACTTACCAGCTTATACGGATCGAATGCATCTTTCAGTGCGATGTACTTCAGCGTTAGTTGTCTGTTTGCCTTATTCCAATAAGTAACCTGAAGATCCTCCAAATTCACATAGAATTTTTCATGATTATATCCCTCATCAAACAGAGTGCTAATAAGGGAAGTAAGTCTCTGACGACCATCAAGGACATACAATATGAATTCTTCATCGCCCGTCTCTACATGAATCCCCTCAATGTTCGTCTGAACCTTGAAGCGGTCTTTCTCAGGCCTCCAAAAAATCAGGGAACCTATTGGGTACCCCTTGATAATGCTGTCAAAGAAGGAAGTTATCTGCTTCGGTGCCCATATGAAATCACGTTGAAATCTTGGAATAGCCAATTGGCCCGACTTCAACTTGTCAAGAACCGTAGAGATAAGCTCTCTTTCTACCTTGATATTCATTTTTCCCATACGTCATCAGATGTATTTAGCCAAGAAGAGAATGACTCTTTGTATCTCGTCGCGACCATTTTGCACCGTATTCCTTACTCGTTGTTGAAGTTCAGGCTTTGTCAAGTATTCACTTAGTGATAGTACATCCTTCTTTTCCATTTTAACGAGCCCAGATTTTCCTATATCCATATAGTCCCATTCCTCCTCAGTAATATTCTGGGTGTCTGCACCAGGAATCAACAGGCCTGCCTTTTCATAGGTCGATATGGGGAAATAGTTCTCTATTTCTCTTTTCTCGAGCTCGTGATAATCATATCCCTCCTGATTAAGGAAATTCGTCAAAGCAGAATTTTTAGCTTCATCGTCCTTTTTGTTCTTGTCACTGTCAAATAGCGTCGTCACCTTAAGGGTAGACTGTCCTTCATAAGAAGGAGCTACTGATTTCACCACGTTACTAATACTGCCATTTCCACCACCGCCATTTTCCTGTTTTATCAGATATCTGCCGACAATTCGATGTAAATGTCCTCCAACTCCGTCAATTCCGCAATTTTTGCGATACAGCTTTATCCATTTCCTTACTACCTCCCAGTCGTACAACCCATTTTCAAGGATGACCGTAGCCGGCTTTTCTGCTAATCCAAACATCTCGGTAGCATTTTTCATACCAGTAGAATAGCCTACAACAATGGTCGAAAGGTTCTTCCGCAGTTCACCAGTTGCACTTTGATAAGGAACCATAAGTGCCTCCCGATCCAATTTTCCCAGATAATTGTCTGAGCCAAGGATTTTCTCCTCAAACCACGTCATCATCCCATAGTCCATCTCAACGAAATGGAGGTTGTCCAAGGCCTTCAGGACTGCCTTAGCAAATATGAGCAGTTCGCTGTCTGGTTGATCCTGTATAGACTTGTCAATACGGAAAATCATAACTGTTGGACCTTTCTTCGTATTTCTTTGAGCAACTCGTAATTCTCGTAAAACACCCCTTCTGGCCAGTCGGTCAGCACTCCGTCCTCCTGAATCTCTATTGGCCGCAAATAGGCTCCGGATTCGTCCTCGTCGATAAAATATATTATCACATCTTTGGGGGTAAAGTCTATGTCTGGGTCTACTACTGCATCCCTCAGTCCCATGAGGAGGGTTTCTGAATGTGTCTCTACAACATATTTCTGGCTATAAGCCTTAGAGGTTCTTGCAAACAGACGGGCCAGTTCGGCATGAGCTGCTGGATGGAGATGTAATTCGGGCTGCTCTATGACGACTGTTGACCCCTGTACAGGCATACAGCTCCTTACAATGATAGGGAACACTTGTGTCATTCCCATTCCCTCATCAACCAAGTTTACGTCATAACCGTCCATATAACCTTTATGGAGCATTATCTGATATGCATTCTGCTCTGTCATGGTTTTAGGGAATATGCTACAGCCATCAAACGAGCGCTTGAACCACTCAGACACGCCTTTCCTTATTCCTTCATCTTGGATAAACATATCATAGGCGTATTTACCTGTCGTTCCCACATAGTTTGTACCCTCACCTCTATTGTAATAGATAGTACGCTCTGGCGTAATTCTCAATGGACCAATATAGTCAATCGGCATCAAAAAACCTGTTCCAATGCCTAGTTCTTCAAAGAGTTGTCTATGAATAAAGCCATTTATGTCCGAGACGAGATATTCTTTTCCATTCTCTCTACATGAATAATATTTGTTGTTTGGCTTAATAGACAAAGTATAGGTTTTATCATTATGATTGAGTACATAGTCGGATACGACAATTTCCCCACTCATAGTTGCCATAAGCGTCACATCTATGGAGATGCCGCTTGAAAGAGTTACCCCGAATTTCAATCCAACAGATACACCATTATGAGACAGATTGCCGAACGACACGCCCAGACTGACACCATCATTGCTGAAAGACAATGGCAACCCCTTCAATTGACCAGAAAGAGATTTTCTCAGCATAGGAAATAACCTGGCAATAGAACTCTTACCGCTACTGTTCTTTCCTATCAATACAGTAACTGGGCGTAGATTCAATGTTTCCGAACCTGCGAACTTCTTATAAGAAGTAAACCTTATATTATCTAATGATATAATAGCCATAAAAATTCACTTTAGTTGCATAAAAACATTGTCACACAGAAACATCCTTTAGTTCTTCAAATTCATTTTCAATTTCGCCTACGATACGATTGTAGGCTACATTGTCGACGGGGTTGCAGAAGGGTCAGGGGGACTGTTCTGTTGACCCACACAGAAATCACAGATTATTATTTCTTGCGCAGGAAGTCGGGGAGGTCGAAGAGGTCGGCGGAGTCGATATCTTTGAATATGGGACTCATCACATCATGCACTTCACTGAAGAGTCACACAGAAAGCACGGAAATCACAGAAATTTCATGAACCATGAACCGTGAACCATTCACCATGAACCATTCACCATGAACCATTCACCATGAACCGTGAACCATTAACCATTCACCATTCACCATTCACCATGAACCATGAACCATTCACCATGAACCATTCACCAAAGGTGAATTAAAAGGTGATGTCGATGACGGGAAGGAGGTGGATGGTGGTGTAGCTAAAGCTGGAGGTGCCTTTCTTCTGCTCGAGGGCAGAGGTAGTAGTGTTAGGCTTCAGCCAGGTCCACTTGAGGTCGTTGTCTTCGGTGCAGAAAAAGCTACGCGTA
>CALDLA010000008.1 GCA_937898415.1 uncultured Prevotellaceae bacterium
CCCTGATGTTCAGGGCTCTCTGTAATGATAATCGTCTGTTTCATGATCGTTGTTTTTTTGTTTTTGTTTTTATTTTTATTCAAGTTACTGAGCTTCAGTTCGTAAGTCTTGCGCTCACGAAAGAGGAACCCCACATCTATCAGGAAGTGGTGTAGATCCGGGGCATTGATACCCATCTCCCTTGCCAGGTCGGTAGAGAGCATACAGTCCTCAGTGCCCGCATTCCGTTTCTGTTGCAGCCTGCGTATGTATTCCTGCGCCGGCTGCACCTTCAGCATTTCTTCTCGTGTCATAGTCCTTAAATGTAAAAATGTCAAAGAGCGCGCGAGCCGAATACAGAGCCAAGCTTGCTTGGGCTTTGTTGAGGCGAAGCCGCTTTTCGAGACAAAGTCTCAAAGAGCGTAGATTCTTTTGAATCACGATGCAAATTTCGGGAAATAATGTGAGTGAAAAAAAGAAAGAAAGTTTCACCCCAAACTTTCATTCTTGCAAGTCACTGATAATCAACAAAAAAGGGCGCCTTTCAGCACCCTTGAACTTTCACTTAACTTTCACGCCGTGTTTCTCCAACACCTCTTTTACGGCCTGCCTGCAGCATCTGCATCTGTGGGCGTCGACATCTTGCCTTCCTTTCATTTCAGTTACTGCTATAAACGAAAAAACGACCCGCCAACTTTTGTGGCGAATCGTCTGCAAAGTTAGCAAGGAAAAAGCGTTGCTCCAAACTTTTCCGTCCCTTTTTTGCGATTATTTTCTGCTACTGCACAAAATCCCAAAAACTGTGCACCGCCTTTCTTTACAGAGTAGGGATTTGTAAGGAAATCAAGTGACACATGTCTTCACGCCCATGTCGATGAAACATATCTCATCGCCATTGCTGCTATAGGTATAGCGAATCTTCATGGCATTGGCATAGAGCTTGGCTTGCCCCACACCCTCAGACAAGTCTTTCTCGTCGCTCATGGAACAATCCCCCAGCCAACATCCCTTAGCTTAGGGTCTATCTTGCTAAATCGTGTCTGCGCTTTGTTCATGTTAATGGTTATTCATCAATAATCAATAGTATATTCCAACTTACCGCTAGTTACATAATTTGACTCGTCTTTGATTGCAAACGCTTCTTTATTTTTGCTTACGCTTAGACGGCATATGGAATTATATTTTCCCGAGCTTGAGCTAAGCATCATATATACTTTGTCTCCCTTTTTGAAAGGCCCATAAGTTGCTTCCCATGGAGCATAAGCCACTTGGACTGTAACTTCTTTGTTAACATCTTTACATTTTACAGTTCTTTCCGTCTTTGATGCATAAGATATTTGTACTCCATTTAGCACTTCATATTTCACATAATAATTATCATTGTTTGTTGGGGCGCTATTATTATTATCTTCTTCGTTTGTAAATGTGTCAACGTCACTATCTTCATCCTTACTACAAGATGAAGTTGATAGAATTAATGCAAACATTAGCATCAATATACATGTTATTCTTTCTTTTTTCATGACCTGCTTATTTTTATTATTAATTAAAGTTTCCCACCTTTTCAAAACGCCCACAAACAAAGGGGTTCTGAAATCTTTGCATCACGAGAATGCCCGTAAACAAAGGATTTTAACACAGACATAATGAATGTTAATGAAATAGAGAATGAATCCCAATGTTCCCGAAAGTCCCCATTAATAGGGAGAAGTGCATTTGTGGGATCATAACTTATGACAGGTGGATTGATTTTGTTGAGTTGGTCTATTGGACACTTGTCAAAGAAAGAAAAAGACTTAAGATGCAGTTCCTTTCTAAAAAATGTAAGACTATAAAAAGAATCGTCTTGAAATGAGGGAAAAAGACATTGCTTCATCAATATGTCCGTCAATGCTAATGTCTCTGGGCTATAATTCCGATTATTCATATACGTTGCTCAAGTTGTTACACTAATGATTCTTTAAAGTTCAAAAAATCAAGGGACGGTTCCGCGATTATTATCTTTCACTCGCAGTTTCTGACTTTTGATCGAAGTCCCTTAATCGCCCTTTATTTACCCCACTCCTCCCAATCGGTTTCAGTAAGGTAACGGGTTATGTGTTCTTTTAATTCCACGATTTCACTGTGTATAACAGCCCAGACGGTATCGCTGTCAACTCGGAAGTATTCATGAACCAGGAAATTCCTCATGCCTGATATGTCACGCCACGCGACCTCGGGATGGGTATCCTTGAAGGTGGTAGTCAGCATATTGGCGGCCTCGCCTATAATCTCAATGTTCTTAACGATTCCGTAATATCGCAATACGTCGGCCTCCAACTCTTCACGCGAGAGTTGGCCGGCATACGTTTGAAGCCGTTCAATGGCCTCCAAAATGTGCTCCAGGCGACTTCTGTCTCTAAGCGGCTCTCTCATAAATCAGGATTTTATCACGGTCAACACTTTCACGAGCGAAAGGAAGCAGACCTTTCTCCGTAACAAGGTCAACCCGCTTCTGAAGCAGGTCTTGCAGGTCGAGCATCATACCGCTCAGCTTGAACAAACCGACCATGTTGTCAGGCACTATCAAGAGGTCCACATCGCTGTCGGCGTTCTGCTCACCTCGTGAATAGGAACCGAAGAGCCAGACCTTCAGGACGGGCTGCGTCTTGAAGTAGTCGGCTATCAGCTGGGTCATCGTCTCTGTACTCATCGCTTCTGTCGTTTGCTTATCTGCCTGCAAAGATACAAATTGTTTCTGAATAACCAAAGAATAGTACACAAATATTTGGTAATGCCGATTGTTTTTTGTACCTTTGTACCTGAGCAGGAGCGCACAATTAACCCTATTTATTCACCATTTAAAACACACAAGGTAAAACGAAGGCCATGGAAAACCAGAAAGGCTTCAAAATCTCTCAGTACGCCTGTGCGGTATTGCTCATCGTGAGCAGTATCGCGCTGGTGGCGTATGATTATCACCCCATTTTAGCTGAGTGAGTTCCTTAATTTGAAGACCTGGAATCCCCTCATGCCGCCCCGCCACTACATCAGAGTCGATTATTACAAATAGGGTTCAAGGGTGCTAAAAGACACCCTTGAACTTTACTTACTTTCCTTCGTACCATTGCTTGAGGACGTAGAAGGCTTTCTTCTTTTCGCCCTTGTCGCTGACGACGCCCTTCATGTTATAGTAGTCCTGGATGCCAGTCAGGACGCGGCGGGGCGAGCGGAAGTCCTTGAGAATCCAGGGCGTGGTGCCGGCAAGTCCCTCAATCTTGTCGATCATGGCGAGGTTCTCGCGGTAGAGGTTCTCCTGGAACTCCTCTGTCCAGCGCTGGTTTTTCTCGCCGTGGTAGCCGTACTTGGCACCGCCGCCGAACTCGCTGATGATGACAGGCTTGTTGTAGGGAATCTCCCAGCGCATCTTCGGCGCATCGTTGACGTCGCGGTACCAGCCGATGTACTGGTTGAAGGACACCACATCGACGTATTTGTTCATGTTGTCGTTCAGCCGGTTGACGTAGTTCGAGGCTCCTGTCACCTCCATCGCCATCGAGATGAGGCGGGTGTTGTCGAGTGTTCGGGCGTATGTGGCTAAGCGTCCGAGGAAGTCGTCGCGCTCGGCTGAGTGGGGTGTCTCGTTGGCGATACTCCAGATGATGACGTTGGCGCGGTTGTGGTCGCGGCTGATCATATCGGTCAGCTGCTGGCGGGCGTTCTCGAAGGTATTCGTGTTCTTCCAGGCGATAGTCCAATAGACGGGAATCTCAGACCAGACGAGGATACCCATCTTCTCAGCCTCGCGCACCATCTCCTCGTGGTGGGGATAGTGGGCCAGGCGCACGAAGTTACAGCCCAGCTCCTTGGCCCATGAGAGCAGCGTGCGGGCATCCTCGGCGCTGTTGGCGCGTCCGCCGCCGTTGGGTTTCTCGTTGTGGATGCTGATGCCCTTGAGGAAGATGGGCTTTCCGTTGAGCAGTATCTGCTTGTCACGTGTCTCGATGGTGCGGAAGCCGATGTTGTCGGCATAGGAGGCATTGTCGAGCGAGATTTCCACCTGGTAGAGCTTGGGGTTCTCAGGACTCCAGAGGCTCAGTTTCTTGGCATTGACCTTGAGTGAGCCGCTCACCCTGCCCTCGGCATCCGTAACGAGCTGCTGCCTGAGCTTCAGTTCGGGGATGAAGACTGTCACGTTGTGCCCCGCCTCTGCCTTGTTCAGCTTGGCCGAGAAGTCTATCTGGCGCGTCTTGGCCTTGGCGTCGGCTTTCTGAAGTTGCAGGCTGTAGTCCTCGAGATAGGTCTTGGTCACCTTCACCAGCTTCACGTTGCGGGTGATGCCGCCGTAGTTCCACCAGTCGAAGATCTGCGTGGGCACATCCTCGGCGTGACGCTTGTTGTCAACCTTGACAATGACGGTGTTCTCACCCTCGCGCAGCAGGTCGCTGATGTCGTAGTTGAAGGGGGTGAAGCCGCCGATGTGATGGCCCACATGCTTGGTGTTGACATAGACGTGGCAGTCGTAGTTGACGGCGCCGAAGTAGAGTAGGGTGGTGTAGTCCTTCATGGGTACGGCCTGGAAGCTGGTCTTGAACCAGACGGTGCCCTCGTAGAAGAACAGGCGCTCGTCCTGCGTGTTCCAGTCGCCGGGAATCTGCATGGTGGGCGACTTGTCGAAGTCGTACTCGATGAGGTCTTCAGGCCGCTGGGGCTTGGCGTTCTGGAAGAATCCCCAGCGGGTGGGGTTCATGCGGTAGTCGTAGTAGCCCTCCTCCTGCACATCGACGATGTAGTTCCACTTGCCGTTGAGCGTCGTCCCCTCATAGGCATTCACATTTTGAATCAGCGGCAGTGTCTCTGCCTTTGTCATCATGGAGAACAAGACTCCGATGACCAGTAGAATCATACTCTGAACGTTCTTCATATACCTTATTTAATTAATAGATTTGAGTTTCACGACACCGTCGGCCACGCAGAATTTCACGTCGCGACCGGCGAAGGGCATGCCATAGAGGCGCTGCGGGTCGGTATGGAAGCGGGGACGGGGGTCCTGGGCCAGCACCTCGCGCAAGGCCTGCAGCTCGTCGGCGGTAAACAGGGCGGCCACGTCGGCCGGAATCTCAACCTGCAGCGGCTGCCACTCGTGCTCATCGACAAAGCCGGAACGGGCGTCGGGATGGGCATCGGCGTAGGCCACATAGGGTTTCACGTCGTAGATGGGCGTACCGTCCATGAGGTCGGCACCCCATACGTGGATGACGGGACCTTCGTGCGCCGTCAGCTCTACCCTGTCGATTCGTACGCAGGACAGTCCGAGCCTGTTGGGCCGGAAAGGCGACCGCGAGGCGAACACCCCGACCCGCTCGTTGCCGCCAAGGCGCGGCGGACGGACGGTGAGATGCACCTCATCAGCTGACGCCGGATTGGCCGAAAACTCCCAGATAAGCCATAGGTAGTCGAAACCGTCGAGGCCGCGCACAGCCTCCTCGCGCCGGAAATCAGGCGTGAAGACGATGCGTCCGGGCAGTCCCTCGACCAGTCCGCTCTGACGCGGAATGCCGAACTTGGAGGTCAGCGGCGAGCGGAAAAATGCAACTGGTTCGATATTCACGCCACAAAATTAAGAAAAAATTTGGAGAATACAAAACAAATTTGTAATTTTGCATTCATAATCGATAGACTATTAACCGCTATAGATATGAAACGTATCTTGATTGCCATCATGCTGTTGGTGGGGGTACTTCCCATGAAAGCAGACAACGACTATAAAGAAACACCTGAATACAAAGCGCTCGTCGACTCCATGCGCTACGGTTTCAACATGGGCGACAGCGCCCGCTTCTTCCCAGCCCTCTCACGGCTGGAAGACTACCTGTTGAAAAAGAACGACCTGCATGCCTACTACACCCAGCGGTGTAACGAGATTGTGTTCCAGATGAACCGGCAGCGCATACTCGAAGCCTATAAACTGTCACGCCAGCTGTCGCAAGAACTGCGGAACCGCAAGCTGGACAAGGAGATGTACATGGCCTACAACATGCTGGGGCACCTGAACCGCTACTGCGGCAACAAGGAGGCGGCCAAGCGCAACTTCAAGATGGTGATTGAGATGATGGAGAAGGCCGGCTACTATGAGAGTATGCCGCCCATCTATATGAATATTGTCAACGTGGAAATGAGTGACGACCCCGAGGAGGCCCGGCAACTGCTGGACAAGGCGGCCACCATTGCCGCAAAGTATTCGCCCGAACGAGTCTTTGACATTGAGACGCGCAAGACGCTAAGCTACTTCAACGGCGGCGACATCCCGAAATTCTTGGAGGGCTACAAGAAGTACCGTGAGGGAGTCAGCGAAGGCAAGAGCAGCGTTCACGGCCGTTCGATGGACATCTACTATGAGGCTTGCATGGGCCATACGGACAAAGCCATTGAGATGGCCCATGAACAACTGGGCGAGGACAGCCAGGAGGCCGTCACCAAGATTTATGAGATGAGCGGACGCTGGAAGGAGGCCTACGAGTCGCAGCGTGCGCAGATGGAGGCCAACGACTCCATCAACAATATTATCCTGCTGAACTCGATGGAGGGCTACCGCGACGAACTGAGACTTTACGAAATAGAGCGCGAAACTGCCAAGATGCGCACCATCACCATGGGTATCATCATCGCCCTGCTCCTGATGCTCGTCTGTGCCTTAGCCTACATCATGTTCAGCCACCGCCGGCACATGAAACAGCTGAAACGAGCCTACGAGCACGCCCTGGAGTCGGACAAGATGAAGGCCGCCTTCATCCAGAACATGAGCCATGAGGTGAGGACGCCGCTGAACGTCATCGCGGGATTCGCCCAGGTGCTGGCCAATCCCGAACTGAGCGGCAACGTGGAACGGCGGAAGGACATGGCACAGATGATGCTGAAGAACACGCACTTGATTACCAACCAGATAGACGCCATGCTGGAACTCTCGGTCAACGAGGCATCAGGACTGGCGCCGAAGGAGGATACCGTCAGGTTGAACAACTTACTGAAAGACATCATCCGCGAGAATGAGCCGGGCCTCACCCCCGGCGTGAAGCTCGCGCTGGACAGCGCACAGGGTGATGACTATTGTCTAAAGACCAATACCAGCATGATCAAGCGCATGATGAACGCCCTGCTCGACAATGCCGTCAAGAATACCACAAAGGGACGTATCACCGTCAAGGCATCGGCTGACGAAGAGGAGCTGACGCTGACCGTCGAGGATACCGGCTGCGGTATTCCCGCCAATGAGCGTGAGCACATCTTCGAACGCTTCTTCAAGCTCGACTCCTTCAAGGCCGGCTTAGGACTGGGACTGCCGCTCTGCCGCTCGATAGCCACCCGACTGGGAGGCTCCATCCAGCTTGACGGCGAGTACCATAACGGAGCAAGGTTTGTGGTAAGGCTACCTTTGTAAACGACAGTCTATCACTCCATCCTTCAGTCCTATGGCTTGAGCCTTGAGTGTCCCATTGCCTCGCACCACAACCATGCAACGGCCGAAGAACGCCTTGCGACGGGGTTCCGTAAACCGTTCCATCGATGTCTGGCAACCATTGTCGGTGGCCACCACCTGGGCATCGCCGGTCGTACTAAAGTGTATCTGATTCTCTGCCCAAGGACAAAGACGCCCCTCGGCATCGACTACATCGACATTGACAAAGCACAGGTCCTTGCCCCGATAGTCCATGCTAAGGCGAATGGCAGTAGGCTGACCTGCCGTGCGGATGGTCTGTTCAGAGACGGTCTTGCCGTCCTTGCGACTGACGGCCTTTACCTCCCCCGGCTCATACTGTACGCGCCACATGACGTGGTAGGTATGTTCGTCCTTGCGACGGATACCCTGACTCTTCCCGTTAATAAAGAGTTCCACCTCGTCGGCATGATTATAGTATGCCCACATATCGATGGTCTGGCCGGGCAGCCAGTTCCAGTGGGGGAACAGGTGAAGCATGGGTTGCTGCGTCCACTCGCTCTGGTACATGTAGTAGCTGTCCTTGGGGAAACCCGCCAAGTCGATGATGCCGAAGTAGCTGCTGCGGGCAGGGAAACCATAGGGCGTAGGCTCGCCGATGTAGTCGAAGCCCGTCCAGATAAACTGTCCGCCAACATAGGGTGTGTGCTTCACCACATCCCACGTCTCCTCATGGGTCGAACTCCACGAAGCATGCATATTGTCGTAGGCCGAGCACATGAACGAGGGATCGGTATAGGGGAGCCACCACTCCTTCGGAGCCTTGAAGATAGAGTCAGAAGGCATCATGTAATAGCCGCGCGTCTGCAGGGCCGACACACTCTCTGAGAAGATGAAAGGCTTGTCAGGAAAGTTCTGCGGTACGTCCTTCACCCACTGGTGGTGGTAGTTGAAGCCGATGATGTCGATAGCCCCGCTCTTGAACAGGTGATTGCCCGGCGACGGCTCGTTACAGCCGGCCGTGATAGGGCGTGTCGTGTCGTAACGCTTGACAATTTCTGCCAGATGCTGCGTCAGCAGACTCTGCACAGAGAGTTCACCGTCCTTGGCCAGCGTCGAGGCATCGTGCCCGGCGTTGAGTATCAGGTTAGCCTGCTCCAGCGTCAGCGTGTCAGCCTCAGCCGAAGACCACTGCTCCAGCACCTCGTTGCCTATCGACCACATCAGAATGCAGGGGTGGTTGCGGTCGCGCAGCACCAGGTCCGTCAGGTCACGTTCGTGCCACTCGTCGAAGAAGCGGGCATAGTCGTTCTGCGTCTTCCGGCGCCGCCACATGTCGAACGACTCATCCATCACGATCAGTCCCATCGTGTCGCACATTGCCAGCAGTTCAGGAGCCGGAGGATTATGGCTGGAACGAATGGCGTTGACGCCCATCGCCTTCAGCTTCACCAGCTTACGGTGCAGGGCATCTTCGCTGAGTGCGGCACCTAAGCAGCCGAAGTCATGATGCTCGCAGACGCCGTTCAGCTTGAAGTTCTTGCCGTTCAGCCAGAAGCCCGTCTTGGCATCGAAGCGGAAGTCGCGGAAACCCGTCACGGTCTCCACCTCATCCACCACCTTGCCGCCGCTGATGAGTTGCGTACGTACCTTATATATATAGGGGTCTTCGCACGACCACTTGCGAGGTTTCTTGATGGAAGTAGGACGCCCGTTTGCATCAAGCCACGTATTTTTTACCGTCACCTTCCGTCCTGTCGGGTTCTCGTAGTCCACCTCCACCCGTCCGTCATGAACATAGACGCCCCAGTGCTTCACATGGATGGCGTTCGTCCGGGTGAGCCATACATGGCGGTAGATGCCGCAGCCCGAGTACCAGCGCGAGTTGGGCTGGTCAGAGTTGTCCACCCGTACCGCCACCACATTCTCGCCCTCATGTACGTAAGGCGTAATGTCGTACTCGAAACTGGAGTAGCCGTAAGGACGACTGCCCACCAGCTGGCCGTTCACATAGACCGTCGAGTTCATGTACACGCCGTCGAACTCCAGGAAGAACTTCTCACTTTTCACTTCATCACTTTTCACTTCGAAGTGTTTCCTGTACCATCCCACCCCGCCAGGCAGCGTACCACCGCCCGCACCGCTGGGATTGCCGGCCTGGAAGTCGCCCTCGATGGCCCAGTCATGGGGCACGTTGAGAAGGCGCCAGTGGGCATCATGATAATTTACCGAGGCCATCTGGGCCGAGTCAGCCAGCATAAACCTCCAGTCCTTGTCGAAGCATACTCGCTCCCTTGCCTGTGTCGCCAGCCCTGTCAGCAACAGCACAGCCATCAGCATCGTCATTTTTTTCATTGTCGGTATCTTTTAGAATTTCCGCAAAGATACTACCTTTTTTTCATTTCTGCAAACAACCGGCCATAATTATTTATCAGCTACGCATTAAACCTTTATAAACATTTAACGTCTAAGTGGTGTTTTCTAACTTAATCTATTCACAACTTTAACAAAACACAACAATGAAAAAAATCATGATGATGCTTGCCTTGATGGCAATGCCTTTTGCCATGCAGGCACAAACAAAGTTCCACGACGTAGAAGCTAATGAGGCCAAGGGTCCCGTCAAGTCGATGATTGTCAACGTGATGGGCCGCGCCCAGACCATCAACTTTACCAAGGAGGGCAAGATGGAGCGTGAGGGAATGACCGACGCCGTCTATGATGCTGAGGGATTCCTGCAGTCAGCCAAGATGTCGTTCCAGGGTCAGTCCTTTACCATCAGCTACAAGTGGGAGAACGGCCGCGTCGTCAGCCAGAGCATGGAGGTCATGGGCAACCAGGTGACCACCAGACGTACCTATAACGAGCAGGGCGCTCCCGCCTCAGAGTCTATGAACATGGGAGGTCAGGAAATGAGCACCCCCTACACCGACTACAAGTACGACAGCCACGGTAACTGGATCAGTCGCAAAGCCTCGATGATGGGGCAGGAAATGGAACAGACCCGCACCATTGAATACTACGAATAAAAAAAGAATCCCCTCTTAACCACAGTTAGGAGGGGATTTTTCTGCTTTATTTCATCTGTTCCAGCAGTCGTGCGAGCTCTTCGAGGTTGCGTGGGTCAACGTTGAGATCCAACAGATCACCATTGCGGTTGAAGAGTTTGTACGTAGGCCAGCTATGAACGTTCAGGTGGCGCTCAATAGCTGCCTGCTGGGCATCTGGCAGATTGTAGTGGGCGACGTTGGGGCCGCTGACGTTATACTCCTTGATGACGTTCTCCCATGAATCTTGGGGACTACGATTGGCCAGATAGAGATACTGGATGTCGTAGTCCGCAAGGCGGGCATATTCTTCTGTGGAGTGACTGAGGGCTTCCTTGCAGGGGCCGCACCAAGTGCCCCAGATATCCAAGAGCACGAATTTGCCCTTGTAGGGTTCGACGAGTTTCTTCAGCAGCGCCTCGCCCTCGCTGAGGTCGGCAAGGTTATCGGATGACTTGAGTACCAGTTTGTCGAACTCACGGTTCTCGATGGCGAGGTAGTAGTCGTTCTGTTTCTCAATCATCGCGATGCACACGGGATTGCTGATCATTCCCCTTATGGTGTCCAAGACGTTGGGCAGCAGCGAGGTGCGCTCGTGGTCAATATGACTGAGGGCCTGTCGGATGAGCCAGATGTTCTTGACAAACGGGTCAGCACCGAGCGAGTCGAGTGTCAGAACGTGTTGTTTCAAGGTGTTGATGAGAATCCCTCCATTGATGATCTTCGAGGCTCTCGGCGTTTGGATGATCTTATCCACCTCCTTAATCAAGTCAGCATTCAGCGAGTCGATTTCCTGGGATTTACGTATCCTCGCCTCGACGGTGGGTTCGGCTTCGACGAGAGAAGATGCCTCATCTATCCATTTCTTCCAACGCGTAAGTAGCGCCAGTTCCTCATCGTTTGAAGCAAAATCCTTGTAGTTGTCACGAAGATTATAAGCAAACAAGGCATTACGTGCCCGCGAGGCATCATCGAGATAGTCGTTTAGGAATCCACCGAGGTCGCGGTGCAGCGTATAGGGATTCTCCATCTTTGTCCAGAACGTGTCGTAGGCATAGCGGCGGGCATGGTCCGAGAACTGCAGGCCTTTGGCGCGGAAGCGGGCCTGACCAAAGGCGCGTGCCTGCTGTGCCAGTGTATTACCTTTCCTATAAAGGTTGAAGCGGGTGGAGAGCGTGGGATGCTGCTTGCAGAGGTTGTCGACATAAGCATACTGTGCCTTAATGAGGCTATCGACCGAGGCAATATATGGTTCAAAGAGTTCCTCACCTCCTTTGCCCGCACTCTCCGCTCCGTCATACAAATCTATGGTCTGCCAGTCGAGCGGATACTTGAAGAGTTCGTTCTGCAGACGACAGTCGTCACCCATAAAGTAGCGGCGGCCCTCCTTGAAGTCGTAGAGCAAGAAGTAGGTCTTGCCCGGCTCGAACATCGTACGGAGGAAACAACGCTGCCAGTCGATGAAGAACTCCGTACTGTTCTGGGCGGGAATTTTTACTATGAAGCGTCCTTGCTCGTCCAGGTCGGCACTTACAGACTGCTGCTCGTCCGTAAAGAGGTCTGTATAGCCGAAATCAACAGTCTTCAGTTGCTTGTAGTGCTCCGGCATATCCTTTAGCCAGCCCACGACGGTGACGGTATCCTCCTTGTAGCCGGTATCCACAAAACACTCACGGGTGTCCTTCGTAGGATAGTCGGGCAGGAACCGACTGGTCATCATTGAAAAGACAGCCTTATCGTTGCCAATCTGTATCAAGCGCTGGCCTTTCTTGTCCTTACCGACCGTGACCTTCAGTTCATTGTTTCCGTTCGTCATGATGATGGTCGCTTCGCCCGTCTTCTGGTTCACGTCGCGCAGCTTGTAGTTCCAGAACTTGCAGTCGTAGATAGCGCAGTCGTCGAAGAAGGCAATCTTCCAGTCGCCCTTATCGTCGCGCCAGTAGGATGGGAAGAGTTGCTTCCAGCGCTCTTCCACAGGCTTGATGCCCTTAATCTGGAAAGCACCTTGGCCGTCGCCCTCGATGAAGTCAAACGACTTGGTGTCCTTGGGCAGCGGCGGGAAGTGGAACGCCATGTCACGACGGCCGTCCTTGTTCGTCTGAAGGTGCTTGTTGAGTTCGATGCCGTCGGCAGAGGTGATGGTATAGCGCTGCTCTCCTATCTTCAGGTAGGTGTCGCCCGCAAACTGGAACCAGAAGTCGGGATAGTCCGACCGCTGCTGTGCGGTAATATACACCACCGTCTCGTTGTCCTTCAGCTCGACCTTCGTCACGTCGAGGGCGAGATGGAAGAATCCGTCGCCGTTACTGGTTCCATACTCGATGGTGGGCTGTTCCCACACGATAACTTTCGCTTTAGCCTGTCCCGTCAGTGCGACAAGGGCCAGCAGAATGGTTAAAATAATGGTTTTAAGTTTCATGATTATTTAGTTGATTATTCTGTTAACTGTTATCGTTTGATATGATGAAGCAAAAGGTCGCCACAGGAGGACTCTACTTCCTCGAAAATCTCGCGGCAACGATCTTCTTTCATTTTGATTTTAGTGCCGACGGCTATCATATCTGCTAAGGTGGGATTGCCTGTTCCGTTGACTGATGTGGCGTGTTCGCCGTTATAGCCTTCGGTGCAGAGCGTCAGGTCGTAGGCAGGAGCAAGATGCCAAACATAACGACCTGCTGATTCTTCGCGGACGTAGAAGCTGAAGTTTTTACAATGATCATCTTTATTCTCTGTCAGATAATTGAACACCATACGACGATACATCTCTTCCACTTCTTTGGCATTCTGAGTCAGATAGCCTGTTAAAGCAAGAAGATTATGGTAGTCGAGTACGGGATTCGACAACGACAGACAGAGCAGACCGCCAGCTGTAGCCGTATGAACACGCTGTCCACTTGCGTCAATATCAAAGCGACGTGAAGCAAAATAGCGTCCGTTCATCAGTTTGAAATCAGGTACGTTGATGCCGCAACGTCTTGCTACTTCATTGTAATGGTATTCTTGTTGGCCAACATCCTTTGGATCGTAAGTGTGACGGAACTTCACCAGCCAATGTCCTTCTTCATCATAAAAGATGGCCTTGGGACGCGCCCCACCGCTATTGCCACTGTTATACAGCAGAAGCCCGGCATCAGAATCCTGCCGTTCCTTCAATACTTCAAGTGCTTTCTGCTGAAGCAAATCCAGATCATGGATGTCAGTACCTTGCTTAATAATGGTCTCAGGATGAAAGGTAAGCGCACCCATACCTCTTGACCCCACAAGACTTAGCCTGTCTAATGAAGAAAGGTTCGAGTCGTTGATACCCTCACGCATTAGGGCTTTATGAAGCAAATAGCGTCCATAACCATCAGGTAGGCTGTCCTCGAAGATGCCGAAGTTGCCATAGAAAGGCTGAGGTTTGGCGATGAAAAGCCCTTGCTGTAGAGGCAGCTCGAGAGGTGAGATGCTGAAACCATCAACCAACCAACTCTTGTCGTACTCAAAAGCACAGAACTTGTCATCTGGAGTTAGCGATAATATACCAACGACCCGATTGTGATATTTTACAGTCAGACGGTCTATACTTTTCATTGCTTTTTATATGCTTTCTTCTTGTTGGCGTTCTTACGTATCTGCGTCAGTTCCTCCATTGTGGAATACTTAGGAGTAGAGAACAGATTTTTGATTTCAGAGGTATAGCCTAAAGCTATAGCAAGCGCTATCAAATTCTTTAGCGAAATCAGTCCTTTTTGCTCAAACCTAACGAGGTTGCTAACAGCGATTCCTGCAGTTTGGGACAGTTCTTCTCTAGTTAGGCTCTTCTCTATCCGTCTACGACGAAAGTCATCTGCTATCTTGAGTGCAGTGTCATCCACTGTCTCAAGAGCATAGTTGTCAAGAACTGACAAAATATTATCTGTATCCATGTTTTAGTATAAAGGAACTAATCAAATGTTATCAGTTGCAAAGTTACAAATAATATTCCAAACTACCAAATAATCAGTCCTTTTTCTTTGCGTCAAGGTGAATGGCTTTCAGTTTCATTATTGTATTGCTATTATCTATTCAGCCAGTAATAAAGAAAATAATCGTAAATATAGTACTTGCCATTGTTGTTTGTGAACTACTTTTTTTGGGGCAAAGATAACTATTTTTCCTCAATTATACAAATTTGCGTTACGCATTTTTGTATAATTTTCATTTTACCTTATAGCTCCGAAAGGGTATAATTATATCGATATTTATCTACATTACACCCGATAGGGGATATTTGATACTTATTTTTGAAACACTTCCGCCAGTTTCATTTCGATTTGGTTTCCACGCAGACTGCGGGTAAGGATAGTGCCGTCGGGGCCGAAGAGGATAATTTCAGGGATGCCGGTGATGCCGTAGACATCGGTGGCAATCTTTTGTGAGTTAATAATCTGAGGGTAGGGGATCTTCTCTTCTGCGATAGCTTTCTTCGTGTCCTCTGGTTTGTCCCATGCGGCGATGCCGAGAATCTGAAGACCACGATCCTTGTATTTGTTGTAGGCAGCGATGAGGTTGGGAATCTCGCGACGACAGGGGCCGCACCACGAGGCCCAGAAGTCGACGAGAACATACTGACCCTTGCCTACGTAGTCGCTGAGGCGTGTCGTTTTGCCGTCATACTCTACAGCAAAGTCGGCAAACTTATCACCCTCCTGTGGCGCCTTCGCTTCCTCAATAAGCCTCTGTTCCAAGAAGTACATCTCCATGTTCTGTTGACCATTCTCTTTACACAGGTTTATCATAGGCAGAATATCCCTTGCCTGCATGAAGTTCGGTGCTTCCAGCGTCACATAGATGGCCGCAGGGTCGGCTGCATGCTGTTTGACAAAGTCAAGTGCCTCCTTTCTCAGCGTCTCTCGCTGACCGGCTTCCCATAACTCGTGGAGCCTGGTGCATGCTTTGGTACTCGCATCATTGAGCGACGTCCCCCCGAATATGGCCCATTGGCTGTCCATTACGATGTTGCCGGCCTCAAGGATGAAAGGTCTTGACAGACCGTGTTGCTCAGTTTCCCCATCGTGTTCCATTCTCACATCTATCTGCAATGTAGAGTACATGGGCTGCTTCACATATCCACTAATCATGAACTTCCCGTCCTTCACGGCATATTTCTGCTGCTTCTGTCCTTTTCGTACTATCCTTGTCGAGTCGTTGAGGATATATACGGAGTCGTATTTCACGACGTATGATGTACCTTTGAACAGCGTAGAGAGGTCGCCGCTAACGGTGTAATTGTTCTTTTGTGCCAGTCCTGTTAGAACAACGAGGGCAAGCAGGGTGGTAATAATGGTTTTCAGTTTCATGATTTGTTAGTCTATTTTGTTGTATCAGGTTCTTGATGTGTCAGTGTATTTCTTAATAGCCTCAAGTCGTTTACTGATGAGTTCCTTGAACTGCAACTTTTGTGATTCGGAAATGAAGGATTCGTCAATGCAGGCAAACCATTTCTCTTGCAGGAGTGGGAAACGGTTAATCACTCGCAAAGCCACTTGTTGGGTAACCCCAGTCGCTTCCATCGCCTGAACGAAGTCCATTGCCATGAGTTTCTTCTTAAAACCGTTTACAGGTAGTGCCATTTCTTCTGTATCCTCAGGCATGACGATGGCTGTAGACACCTGGTCGTAGGTTGGGGTGAGCGTATATTTTCCTGCCTTTTCGCTGATAAGCGAGAAGTTCTTCAAGTGCATGTCGGCATTACCCACAATCCACGAGAAGACCACCTGTTCCCAGAAGTTCACGAGGTCGAGACCTGCAGCGCTGGAATATTTTTCTATCAGTTTGGCTATCATCCCGTAGCTGCCTTGATATTTCTGCTCAGTCAGTCTACCAGATAGTTGGCACATATCTTCCATTGGCAGTTTGTGTCCATCGTCAGTACGGTCTATACGACGGGTGATGTAGTTCAACTCGCCATCCTGAAAGCGAATCAGCGCATGGGGAACCGTGGGGATGCGGGCAATCTCTGCCAGATGCATCGTCAGGTCCTCCATCTCAGGCAGGCATTCAAATTGTTCCGTTTGTGGTTTTAGGATATATCGTCCCATCACTCCAACAATAGTGAGGCGTTGGGCACGTCCCTGAGCATCATGTTCCAAGTCCATTGAGAGTTTTGCCTGAACGCCTGTTACCGTTGTTCGACTCTCTACCACCACTTGTGCCAATTGATTAATTTCCTTTCTGGTATAAGGCAGTTGGGGAGCTATCGGCTGTTTAAAGAAACGCTTAGCACATTTGGGATGATAGTCGGTCTCTCCTTCCTTGAGGGGCTGATAGCAGCAAAGACATCTTTTAATCATCATAAGCGTTCCTCCTCATTTAAAACAGGTGCAATACTAACATTCCCTATGCAATCGCGACAACAGGAAAGGAGTAATCCCATCCTGTCCCTGCGATTGATCTTCCAGTTACGTTCAGCAATGTTCAGCATCCACCCTTCTGGTATCAGTCCGTCGAAGAACGAGAACATCACATTATTGACGTATGGCTCCTGACGCAAAGGTAGCGTCAGACTCACAGGCTGTGCATCGGGAAGACTAAGATATTCTTCATCATAGGAAAAAGAATAACCCTGCTCGTCTTCCGTGATAATGCCTGCAGCAATGCCGTTACAAAATACTCGTCCCTGTCTCATCTGTCAGTACTCCTTTCTATGGGCACAGGTCCCAATTGTAGGTTAAACAATTCCAGTACTTGGTTTACCTTGTCCATACGGACGGTGGGCTTGCCTTGCTCCAATTCGCGAACGAAGCGAAGACCTACGCCTGACTTATAGGCGAGGTCTTGTTGCGTCAGGTGATAATCCTTACGCAGTTGCTTGATGGTGGTTGAAAGTAGCGTCTCTGACATATCGATTATACCTTATCGGGCGCAATTTAGGCATTTTTTGGGGATAAAACAAGTAAATAGCTCCGAAAGGGTATAATTTTAACTTTATTTATCCATATTACACCCGATAGGGGATATTTCTCATATTATTTGCTCGCTGCCTCCAACTCTTTACGGATGACGTCGTTGCCAGGGAAACCAATGTTTTTGAAGGTCAGGTTGCCCTTGGTATTGTAGATGGCGTAGGTGGGGATGCCCTCAGACTCGTACTTGTTGAGGATGTAGTTGTACTGCTCGTTGGTTAGGTAATAGTGGTCGCCGTCGATGTCCTTGAGCATCTCCTGCCAGGTTTTGAGGGGTGACGAGGGTGAAGTGAGATAGACAAACTGGACGTTCTGTCCCTTCAGTTCTTCCTTCAGAGGCTTCATCGCCTCGTGTCCGGCACGACAGGGGCCGCACCACGTAGCCCAGATGTCGATGAGCACGGCCTTGCCCTTGTATCTGTCGAGGATGGTCTGTAGGATGCTTTCAGGGGCTACGTCGTCGAACTTCTGATAGTAGACGTTCTGCTGGCTAGCCAGCTCGTCGGCGAGGCGCTTCTGCTCTGCCTTATACTCAAGGAGGACGTTCTTGCAGTCCTCATGTTTCATCACCTCGAGATACAGATCCATCATGTTCGCTTGCCCTGGCTGCATGACGGATTGTATACATCTTAGCTCGTTGTTATAGGTATTCTTCTCTAAGGCTTTCTTGTCGTACATACTCAGTGGCGCATCCCAGAACTCCTGGCTGCATGGCGATGTAGGCTCGTTCAGGTACTTCCAAGTGTAGGCTTGTTCCTCTTCTGAAAGCGGAAGCAGGTCCTTGTTTTTATCCATCTTCTCAAAGATATTCTCCTGAGACCAGACCACCCTTCCGTCCTCGTCCACATAATAATTGCTATATTTCCATGCAAACTGGCGCGACCATTTCACGAAGTTCGACTCTGCCATCATGCACAGCAGGTCCTGAGCCGCTGTGGTGTATTTCGATTTCCTGATAGTGGCCACGCGCTGGTCGAAGATGTCCTGCAGGCATTGCAGGCGCTCCTCCTTCGTCTTGCACTCCTTGACCTTCAAGAATACCTTGTCATCATTACCGACGAGATCGGCGGCTTCGTTGGCTTTTTTCGCATTCACCAGGTCCATGTTGGTCTTGGCCATGTAGCCCTTGAAGGCGAGGAATGGCTTGTTGTCGCTGCAGACCTTCATCAGTATCTCCGTCTCCTGTCCTGGGCCGATGACGATGTTGCCGAAAGCCAGTCCACGCACGCCGACAGTCACCTCGCGTGTCAGCCGCAGGGGAACCTCTATCTTCACCGTGCCATCATCGGCAAAGCGGAAGGTCTTGTCGAAACGTTCTTTTGAGGCTAAAGGAACAAAGGTGCCCACAAAGAACTCCAGACCCATGCCCTTCTTGTAGCCCAGCATCTTCACCTTGATGGTAGCTACACCTTTATTGATTTTAGCGGTGGGCAGCGTCTCGTCCTTGGCGTACTGCACGTTCTTCCAGTCGGCAGGCATCTCCAGCTTTTTCTTCGTCTTTGCGTCGCTGATATTCCAGAACTTGAAGTCGCGCTCGTTGTAACTCTCCAGGAAGTCCATCTCCTTGGTGTCGAGGGGTACGGGTTTGAAGTGCAGGGCCAGATGGGCAATGCCGCTTTCTGGCATCCAGAAGAGCGAGTCGGGCTGTAGGTCCGACTCCTTCTCGTTGGTCTTTGCGCCGCTTGTGATGACATACTTCTTGCCGTCGGGCGTCTGCAAGAACGACTCTTTGGCAAAGCGAATCCAATTGCCGGGCCTGTAGTTGGCCGTAATGTGCAGCACCGTCTCCGCCGGCTTCAGTTCTACCTTAGTGATGTCAAACTCGGAGTTGTAGTCTCCCATAAAGGCCGATGGCTGCTCCCAAACGACCTGTGCTTGCCCCGTCATGACGACGAGGGCAAGCAGAATAGTAATAATGGTTGATTTCATGTAGTTTTTCTTAATTCTTAATTCTTAACTCTTAATTCTTAATTGAATAAGTGATGGTGGTCACCACACGCAGTTTCTTGATATAAGGTGTGTTCTGGTCGCGGTCGTCAATTTCGAACTGGCCCTGCCCGGCCGTCTGGATATCACCAAGACGAGCATTGCTGGCCTCGGCAAACTGCTCGGCGGTCTTCTGGGCGTTCTTGATGGCCTCGGCCATCATCTCAGGCTTCATCTGCTGGAACGAGGCATACTCGTACTCGGCATTGCTGTTCTCGATGGCCACACCCTGCTTCAGGAGCTCGGCCTGTTGGAAGATAGCCTTGTTCACCTGTTCCACCTTATTGGTAGCAACGGTGATGGTGGTCGAGATGATGTAGCGGAAGTTCTTGTTGTTGTCGCCCCACTCGCGGGCTTCAAGGTCGCTGATGGAGGGAGGGTTGATGGTGACCTCCTTCTCGTCGAGTCCGTTCTGTTTCAGGAACCTCTTGATCTTGTCCGTCTGCAGATTGATGCTTTCATAGAGCATGGGAAGGTCGTTGCCTGTCACCTTCGTGCCGATGCTCCAGGTCACCTTGTCGGCCGGCACCTCGCGCTCTGCCAATCCCTTCACCGTTACGTGGCGGTCCTTGTTGGCAAAGTTGTCGATACCTGCCTTCATGAACCATCCTAAACAAATAATTCCAACTGCAATGATTGCTGCTTCAATAAAACGATTCTCTTTCATACACTATTTTGTTTTTAAAGTTTTTCGTACTTAATGAGGAAACGGGAAGCGGAAGCCGCCGTCACCGCCAAACGGGGGCAACTTCATCTTGATTTCCTTGAGTTCCTGGATGCGCGGCTGCCAGTCCTTATCGAACCGCTCGATGTTGCGGTCGAGGAAGACCAGGCGGTCGGCAAGCCATTGTTTCAGTACCTTGATCTCCTCGTCGTAGGAACTGACGCGATAGGCCGCGAACATAGCGACGGGATTAAAAAAGCCACCCTTTGGTGGGAAACCACCACCGAAACCGCCATTGGGCTGTTGCGCGGACAGCTGCTTTTTCTGTTTCTCTGTGACCAGCAACTCTGGGTATTTCTTAAAATGACGGTCAAGGTAGGGTGCCAGCAGACGGGCATGACGGTCGACATAATCGTTGATGGCCTTGTTGCTGAGCACATCCTTCCGCAACGACTGATAGCGCACCTTCACCGCACGGCGGAAGGCCGGGTCCTGCAACAACCGCTGCCACAGGGCGGGAGTAGGATTGTTGCTGGCACCCTCGAAGCACCAAGCCTCCAGGTTGTTGGCATTAGCATAGTTCGCATTGCCGTAGGCCAGGTTATAGTCCCATACAGGGCCTGCCACGAGCTTGCCGCCCGAGCCGTCAGCACTCAGTTTCTCCTTATAGAAATAGGCGCTGCGCTTATAGCCGTCGGCATTGAGGCTCAACTCGGTATGAATGAAATAGTCGACAAACGAGTGTACGTCGATATAGCGTGCATAGCCCGTCTTGGGGTCTGCAAACCCTTCCGACTGTATCACCTGCTCCACCGTATCGACATAGTTCTGGATGTAGGCCAACTGCTCAGGCTGCAGTTTCTTCTTTTTCGGATAGATGCACGACCAGATGACCTGACTCGTCATGTTACCCTCGCCAATGCCCGGCACCTTCGAGGTGAAGGTGGCGTCGTCGTCATTATAGGTATCGATGCGTAGCAGGTAGCCACCCGTTACGTCGCGTCCCGCCGTGTCGCCCTTCTTCATCTTGGCTATGTCCACACGGTCTTTGCCACGCTTGATAGCTTCCGACAGGATGTAGATGCCGCGATAGTCGCCATTCAATGTTAACTCTACCATCCTTGTACGTGGTGCCCAGTGGCCCATGTCGCGCCACAGTTGGAAGGCCAAGGGGTCGCGAACAGCCGACACGTCGTTGTAGGGAGCCAGCAACACCCAGTCGCTGTGGGCAGGCATACCCAACAGTTCAGCATCCGATTCCTTGCCTTGCTTGTCAATCAGCTCGACGGTGTACTTCTTCTGGTTGAAGCCCAGCGAACTGTTGCCACGCAGCTTGATGCCGATAGGCCCGTCATAGTCGCCCGCCTTCATGTGGGCTGTCACCTTCTGCCGGGCATTCAGCTCCTGGTCTACGGTAATGACCACCTGTTCGACTGCAGCATTCGCCATCCCTTCGTCACACCCATGAATCATGGCTGCAGCGAATATCACAAGCGCTATTGAAAATAGTTTCCTCATCATTATAATCCGGCTATCGTCCTGCTCATTTCCGCCATGTTCTTCTCAATGAGTTTGTTGAGGGCTTTCTGTGTCTTCTGTGCCCCCTTCGGCAGAGTGCCGAACTCCTTTAATATCTCTGTGAAGCCCTGATTCTGTTCGGTATAGAACTTCAGGATTTCCTTGTAGCCCTCGCTGAAGAACTCGGCTCGCTTGTCGTAGGGAATGGCAAAGCCTTTGAGCGCCTTGATGAGTTCCTGGAAATTCTCGTCCAGCGCCTTGTTCTGCTTGGTAATATGGGCAAAGATTTGGTCTGTTGCTGTAAAGTTCTTGGTTTTGAAGAGTGGTTCCAGCGATTTGTAGGTAGCCTTGATGGCGTCCATGTTGGCTTGGATAGCATTAGCCTTTGGTAGGAGCTGCACCATCTGCTGTTGCGACGGTTTCCATTTCGATGTCTGGCTGGGCTGGGGTGTAGCGAATTCGCTGACGACAGGCGGCTCTGCAACGAAATCGTCGATGACGGCTACGGTGTCGACTGCCACCTCTTCTTCGACAACGTCACCTACACGATTGCCAGCCTCATCGACCACTTCGCCCACCACGTTGTCAATCTTCGTCTTGCTGTCCGCCGACTCGAATGCCTTGCCGAAGTTGCTGGGGCGCGGCGAGGTTATCATATAGATGGTGCCCTTCACCTTGTTGTCCGTAGCGGGTTGCCACACGATGGCGTAGGCATCGCGCAGCGAGGGGTTGTCAGGATTCTTGCAGGCTATGAACCACATTTCCTGTTCGGGCTTGGTTCGAATGGCATAATGGTTAATCACGTTGGGCACGTTGGTGTGTACGGCCAGCGTGAAGTTCTGACTGCCCTGTCCTGGTGTGATGTGCTTAATCTGATATGAGAGCGGCTCGTCCTTCATAAAGTCGTCGCCAATCATTTCAATGTATGGTTCGCTCTTCTTGCAGGTAAATGCCACGATGCGCTCGCTCGACTCAATGATACCCGTATTGGGATTCTTCTCGACGGAGTAAGTCTGCCCCGCCTTCTGGCCATACAGGTCGATAAGGAATTCAAAAGTCTTGATGACATTCTCCGGCTTGCCCTTCTGCTGGGCGCTGGCCGTTGTGATGGTGCTGCATGCAATGAGCAGCGTGATGAATAGATGTTTCATGATGGTTATTGTTTTGTTTGTTATTGCTGTGCTGTTTGTTCCATATTATGCTTGGCTATCTCAAGTTCCAGTTCCACCCACTTCAGGTAGGCCTCGGCGGCCTGCTTCTTCATCAGGGCAATTTCCTCGGGGGTGTACTTGTAGTTCTCAGGCCGCGTAATCGGTATGTCGCTGTCGGTCAGCGTCTTGGGCTTATCCTGAGGAGTCATCGCCACATCGTTTGCCGTCTCAGCAGCATTCTCCGTCGCCACCTCCTCAACAGGCGCAGACTCTTGAGCCAACAACTGCTCTACGACAACGGACTTGCGCTGCTGTTTCCGTTGTTTCTGGGGTTGGGGCGTCTCAACGACAGACGGTGCCGTCTGCGTCTCTGGCTCCACCTTTGGCTCCTCATGCTGCTTTTGCTCAATTTTCTTCGCCACCACCGGCACTTGCCTATCCTCCTTCGTTAGCATCGTCACGCCTATACCTATTAATAATAGCAGGCTGGCAGCGGCAGCCACCCAAGGCCAAAGCCTCCGAGTCTTGGCTACGGGTTTCGCCTGCAGCCGTTCGTTCATGCTGGCCATGAAGTCGGCTGGCAGCTCGGGCACGTCCGCGTACTTACGTCTCAGCGCCTCGCGCAGGTCGGTATCTTTATATCTTTCGTTCATCTTCAATTCTTCAATTTTTTCAAAAGTTTCTTTCTTGTCCGGTAGAGGCGTTTGGCAAGTACTTTCGGATCGACGCCTGTGATGTAGGCTATTTCCGTCAGCGGCCGGTCCTCGAAGTAGTAGAGTGTCAAGAGCATTCGTTCGTCATCAGGCAGGTCGTCCACCATCTCCATCAGTTGTTCGATGCGCTCTTCTCGTCCGGTTGAGAGTTCAGCCTCCAGCTCCGCGTCGCTGATATCCGTCTGCCACACCTGGCTATCCTCGATGGAGACAATCTGCGGTCGTCGGCGTTTCAGGAAGTCGAGCGTCAGGCGGTAGGCAATGCGGCAGAGCCAGGTGGAGAGCGAAGCCCGCTGCGGGTCGTAGCTGTCGATGTGGCTGAAGGCACGGAGGAAGGTGTCCTGTGTCAGTTCCTGAGCGTCCATCACGTCGGTCACCTGCCTGACAATCATGGCGAAGACGCGCTCTGCATAGCGACCGACCATTTCCGTCTGTCCCTCGCGCCGCCCTTTGCGGACGGCTGCCACGATTTCTGTCTCCGTCGTTGTGCTCATCTCTACTTGTTATACGACAAGTTCATGGAAATATCCCGCACTTCCCTGAACTTTTTTCATAAAACGGGTTAAAACTGAGTACAAAATTACACGGATTTGTGGAATAATCACTATTTTTGTACGCACTATTACGAATCTTTATCATTTCTGATGAATATGTCACATAAGCTACTCTTCTCCATCGGCCTGCTGTTCATGGTCGCCAGCTCGGCCCTTAGTAATGAGAACTGGAAACCACGCTTAGTGGTGTGTACCGATATTGCACCAGCTGACGTGGAGCCCGATGATATGCAGTCGATGGTGCGCCTGATGGCCTACGCCGACCTGTTTGAGATGGAGGCGCTGATCACGTCTGTAGGCTGGAACTGCGACCCGTACCCTGCTGAGTGGGCGCAGTATCTGCAACGTGTCATCGAAGCCTACCGCAAGGATGTCGGTCACCTGATGAAGCGCTCAGCACAACAGGAATTCCTGCCGTTGGCACAGGAGAACGGACGACAGCAGAGAGGCTACTGGCCCAGTGCCGACTACCTGAAGGGCCGCGCCGTGATGGGCAGTGTGCGTGGTGGCATCAAGGTCATCGGAGAGGGCAACGACTCGCCTGGCAGCAACCTGCTCATCCGCTTAGCCGACGAGGACGACCCGCGGCCTATCTATGTGGCAGCATGGGGCGGAGCCAACACCTTGGCACAGGCCGTCTGGCGAGTGAAGCAGACCCGCTCGGCGGAAGAGTTGAAACGTTTCGTCCGTAAATTCCGCATCTATACCATCACCGACCAGGATATGCAGTACAGCATGCGAATGAACCGTGCCTATAGTTCCCATCAATGGCTCAGGAGCGAGTTCAAGGACGACCTGCAGTTCATCTGGGACGAGGGTACGTGGCAGGAGCAATGCGAACTGGGCAAGCGCCACTGGCAGCAGCACAAGGATTACATTCAGGGGCACGGTGCGCTGGGTCGCGAATATCCTGACTACAAATGGGGTGTCGAGGGCGACACGCCGAGTTTCCTCTATGTGATGCCCAACGGACTGAACGACCCCGAGGACCCGCATCAGGCAGGATGGGCAGGCTATCACGAGCGCGGCCTCTGTGCCGACTCGCTCACCACCTCCTGGACCAGTTGGCAAGAACCGCTGCGGAGTGTCAGCGTAGGCTATAAAACCCGCTTCTATCCTGACGAACTCAACGACTTTATGGCACGAATGCAGTGGGCCGAGGAAGGATGTGGCAACCGCAATCCGCTAGTTGTCCTGCGCTCACCCTCTGTGGTCACAGTGAAGCCGGGCCAGTCCCTCCGTCTCGACGCTTCACAGTCAGCTGATCCCGATGGCGACAGCCTCACATTCCGCTGGTGGCAGCAGTCGGAGATAGGGAAAACAAAAGTGACTATCGACCAGACTAACCCGTCGATAGCCACTATCCATATCCCTGCTGATGCACCCGATAATGACACCATCCACATCATCTGCGAAGTCCACGACGATGGTCCCTTCCGTCTGGTGGCTTACCGAAGGATAATTCTGACTGTGCAGGAATAGGCACATCCCTTTACTTTGCCTTGTGGATTTGTACGCAGTAGTAGATGATGACGGCAATCATCAGGGCGATGGTGCCGAGGACGGGCCACGACTGTGGAGTAGAGAATACTAACAGCGTCATGGGGATGGCCAATATAAGGAACGCCACCTCGAAGATTGTACCCTTGGTCGTACGGTGTACTTTAATCTTCACTTTCTCTTTCCGTTTCATTTTTTTGTTTCTTTTTCGGCAGACGCTTCGCCTTGCGCAGTGCTTCGGTGATGATCCACTGCAGCTGGCCGTTGGTGCTGCGGAACTCGTCCGCAGCCCAAGCCTCTATCGCGTCCATCGTGTCAGCATCAACGCGCAGAATGAAGTTCTTCGTCTCCTTCTTTGCCATAACTCTTTACTTTTCACTCTTCACTCTTCACTTCTCACTCTTCACTTCTTCACTAGCTTCGCGCCAGCGAAGCGCTTAATGGTTCAGCGTCCCTGTGTTCACTACCGGCTGTGCCGAGTCGTCGCCGCAGAGTACAACGAGCAGGTTCGAGACCATAGCGGCTTTCTTGTCGTCGTCTAATTCTACAATCTCCTCGTTCGACAATTTGTCGAGCGCCATCTTCACCATCGACACGGCACCCTCAACAATCTTTTCACGAGCGGTGATGATGGCCGAAGCCTGCTGACGGCGTAGCATGACGGCGGCAATCTCAGGGGCATAGGCCAAGTAGTTGATGCGTGCCTCGACCACCTCGATGCCGGCCAGTGCCAGACGCTCGTCGAGTTTCTGCTCTAACTGCTGGTTAATCTCGTCGCCACCGTCGCGCAAGGTCAGCTCGTCCATCTTGTCATCCACGTCGTCATAGGCATATTGTCCGGCCACCTGGCGAAGGGCGGCGTCGCTCTGCACCTTCACGAAGTTCTCCAGCGCCATCATGATGCCCTTCACACTGGCACCGCCAATCTCTGCCTGGTTGGTGGGGGCCATTGTTTGCGAGTCAATCTCGAACAGGGCTTTGTAGGTGTCCTTCAGTTTCCAGACCAGCACCAGACCAATCATCACCGGGTTGCCCACCTTGTCGTTCACCTTGATAGGCTCGGCGTCAAGGTTACGGGCGCGCAGGCTTACCTTTTTAGAGGTGTAGAAGGGGTTGACCCAGTAGTAGCCCGTCCGCGTGAAGGTGCCGCTGTACTGGCCGAACCACGTCAGCACACGGGCCTCGTTGGGCTCCAGCATCAGGAATCCGCACCACATGATGATATTTACTACTAATAGCAGGAGGCTGCCGCCTAATAGCCAGCCACCCGGCTGGCTGTTATTGAAGTCGAGCATGATGATGCTGCAGACGATACCATAGATTGACAATGCTAATACGGCAATGTTGACAAACAGCATGAGAAAACCGTTCAGTACTGTTCCGTTGAATTGAAATTCTTTTGTTTCCATAATTCTTAATGTTTTGGTTGATATCATTTTGATATCGCAAAGATATGCTTTTTATTTGGTTCGGCAATGGATTGCCTCAATCTTTTAGCGTCATTTAACATTTTACTTTGCCCGATACTGGTGGCCGACTCATTTTTTTTCGTATCTTTGCAGGGAATTTCAAATAACTAAAAACATGGAAATTGTAATTGGACTATTAATCATTGCCATCGGCGCATTCTGTCAGTCGTCGTGTTACGTACCTATTAATAAAATAAAGGACTGGTCGTGGGAGTCCTACTGGATAGTGCAGGGCGTCTTCGCCTGGCTGGTGCTGCCGTTCCTTGGCGCGCTGCTGGCCGTGCCTGCCGGACAGTCGCTGTTCGGGCTCTTTGCCTCGGCACCGTCGTTTAATGTATGGATGACCATCCTCTTCGGCGTGCTGTGGGGCGTGGGCGGCCTCACCTTCGGACTCTCCATGCGTTACCTCGGTGTAGCCTTGGGACAGTCGATAGCCCTCGGCACCTGTGCCGGACTGGGCACCATCATGGGACCAGTATTGCTGAACATCTTCTTCCCTGAGCTGAACGCCCTGGAGTCGCTGACGTTTGCCGTCATCCTCGGTGTGGTGGTCACGCTCATCGGCATTGCCATCATCGGCGTGGCTGGCTCGATGAAGTCGGCCTCGCTCAGTGAGGAGGAGAAGAAGGCCGCCGTCAAGGACTTCAACTTCCCCAAGGGACTGGCCATCGCCCTGTTGGCAGGCTTCATGAGCGGCTGCTTCAATGTGGGCCTGACCTTTGGTGCCGACATCAACTTCGGCGAACTGACCGACCCCATGTTCCGCACGCTGCCCGCCACGCTGCTCGTGACCTTCGGCGGCTTTCTGACCAACGCCATTTACTGCTTCTATCAGAACCAGAAGAACAAGACGTGGGGCGACTATGCCAAGAAGACCGTCTGGGGCAACAACCTGCTCTTCTGCCTGCTGGCTGGTGCCCTGTGGTACTCACAGTTCTTCGGACTCTCGCTGGGCCGCTCGTTCTTCGAGGCCGGCGGCACGATGGACACCCTGTCGTTCTGCATCCTCATGGCCTTGAACGTGGTGTTCTCCAACGTCTGGGGCATCATCCTCAAGGAGTGGAAGGGCTGTTCGCAGAAGACCATTGCCGTGCTTGTATGCGGCATTGTGGTGCTCATCATCTCCAGCTTCCTGCCACAACTGATTGGCTAAACTTTAAAAAAACAATGATACAATGAACAGACTACTTGCAATCCTACTGACGGCGGCCGTGGCCATGCCCACTCTCGCTGCCAAAAAGAAGCAGGCTGTACAAGAGCAGCCGAAGGACCCTAACGAGATGGTGGCCTACCTCTTCACCTATTTTAATAGTAATGACCCTAAGGACGAGCAGATCTGCTATGCCCTGTCGGACGACGGCTATAACTACACGCCGCTGAACATGGGTATGCCCGTCATCGAGAGCGACACCATCGCCCTGACACAGTGTGTCCGCGACCCTCACATCCTGCGCTGTGAGGATGGAAAGACCTTCTATATGGTTGTTACCGATATGCGCTCGGCCTACGGATGGTCGAGCAATCGCGGCATGGTGTTGCTGAAATCGACGGACCTTATCAACTGGCAGCACTCCACCATCAACTTCCCTACCCGCTACACCAAGGAGTGGAAGAACGTCATCCGCGTCTGGGCTCCGGAGACCATCTACGACCGCAAGGCCGGCAAGTACATGGTCTTTTATTCGCTGCGCACCAGCGATCCGAAGTCATACGACAAGATTTATTATCAGTATGCCAACAAGGACTTTACGGACTTGGAGGGTGAGCCTAAATGGCTCTTCGATGCTGGCAATGCGACCATTGACGGCGACATCGTCTACAACGAGGCCGACCAGTTGTACCACCTTTTCTATAAGCAGGAGTCGGGACGAGGAATCTATCAGGCCGTAGCCAAGCAACTGACGGACAAGTGGCAGATGCTGGACGGTAATGTGGAGCAGACGAAGGAGGCCGTCGAGGGTGTCGGCGTATGCAAGGCGATCGATGGTAAGTCATGGATTATCATGTACGACTGCTACGGCAACGGTCACTACCAGTTCTGCCGTTCGGAAGACCTGAAGACCTTCACGTTTGTGCAGAACACGGAGATGAAGGGCAAGTTCACACCGCGTCACGGCACCATCATTCCCATCACCCGGGCTGAGAAGGAACGACTACTGAAGGCATTCCCCAGTTACAAGCAGCCCGTACTCAGCGGTTTCCATGCCGACCCGGAGGTGCTCTACTCGACCAAGACGAAGAAGTACTACATCTATAGCACTACCGACGGCACACCCGGATGGGGCGGCCACGACTTCAGCGTCTTTTCTTCTACCAATCTTATTGACTGGACGGACGAGGGCAAGATGCTCGACGTGAAGGGCGACCAGGTGAAGTGGGCCACGGGTAACGCCTGGGCACCGGCAATCATTGAGAAGAAGGGTAAGTACTACTTCTATTTCTCAGCTCATAACCCACAGTCGAACCGCAAGGAGATTGGCGTGGCCGTCAGTGACAGTCCCATCGGACCGTTTGTGGACAGCGGTGCGCCCATCCTCACCGATGCCGACCGCCCCAGCGAGGCTCGCGGCGGACAGGCCATCGACGTCGATGTGTTCCAGGACCCAAAGAGCGGCAAATGCTACATCTACTGGGGCAACGGCTTCATGGCAGGTGCCGAGCTGAACGATGACATGACGAGCGTGAAGAAGGAGACCATCACCCACCTGACGCCGAAGGGTGGCAACCTGCAGACCTGGGCCTTCCGCGAGGGCGCCTACGTCTTCTACCGTAAGGGTACCTATTATTTTATGTGGTCTGTCGACGACACGGGCTCACCTAACTACCACGTTTGCTACGGCACCAGCAAGTCGCCTCTCGGTCCCATCACCCTCGACGAGCAGAACTACTTGGTGATTAAGCAGAAACCCGAGGACAAAATCTACGGTACGGCCCATAACAGCGTGCTCCAGATTCCTGGAAAGGACGAATGGTATATTGTCTATCATCGCATCAACAAGCACTTCGTCAACCATGAGCCTGGTATCCACCGCGAGGTCTGCATCGACCGCCTGACGTTTGACAAGCAGGGACGTATCATTCCCGTCACACCGACCCTGAACGGTCCCGAGCCGCTGAAGACCAAGTAACATGCTTACATAAAGAATAAAAACTGCCGGTTCTGATACGTCCATTGGATGGTGCCAAAGCGGATGAGGCGGGCCAGCAGCGAAATCACCTTATATCTCTGAAGACCGGAGCGGCGGACGACCTGATTCAGCGTCAGCCGCTCCGTTTGTAGTGTGTCCATCAGCTGCCGAACGGCATCAGTATAGGTCATCACCGTGGCCCGTTCTAGCTGGGCTTCCCGCCAGATGGCCAGGTGGACCGGCGATGCCACGATGTTCTCGTCGGCAATGCGGATGTAAGCACGTTGCCGTCCCTCCTCGTCAATAGCACAGACGGGCTTCTTCAGCGACGGCGGTACGGTGGCTACGACAATGGTACGTCCTTCCGCATGGTAAGTATCAAATTTTATGCTGGCCTCAGGCTTGCAGAACTTATAGGCCGCCTGGTGCATCATATAGATTTCCTCCTCAGAGCGGACACCGCTCAGGTGACCGTCGTCCCTGACGCCGATGAGCAGCCGTCCCCCGTCAGTATTGGCAAAAGCCGATACTGAACGCGCCAGTTTCGCCGCGTCCGTCACTTTGTACTTGAAGTCCTGCTGTTGGTGCTCACCTTCCTTGATGAGGCTCAGCAGATACCGTCTGTCGTCCATACGTTTTTTCCAAAAGAGGCTATTCAGCCTGCAAAATTACATATTTTATTGGAACGATTTCCCCATTTCCCCATCTTTTTGCTATTTTGCACCCGAAATGTCGTCCTTATATGAAAAAGAGTCAGGAAGTAGGCCGTTCCCCCGCCAATATCATGCGGATTCACTGAATGTACTAGCTAAATTCACTGAAATTACAATGTAAATTCACTGAAATTGCAAGGTAAATTCACTGAAATTACAATGTAAATTCACTGAATTTGTTTTGTAAATTCACTGAATTTGGTATGTACTTCTTCGATTACTTACGATTATTCAAACAACAAGACAAAAAAGCAGGGGACACACCGTGTGCGGTGCATCCCCAGCTTTTGTTATGATTAGCGTCTTGGTTGGACGCTCGGATTTCTTAATCTTCGTCGAAGAACAGGTTGTCGTCAAGCTCACGGCTCAAAACGTCGCCGCTGCCCACTTCATCTTCGTACTTGGGCATCGAGTTCTCCATCAGTTCGCCAGATGCTACGAACAATTCCTCAATAGCTGGACTTTGATATATCTTTTTCATAATTGTTTTCAATTCTTTAATTCTTGAATTATGTAATATTACTTAATGACCTTTTTGCCGTTCAAGATGAAGATACCCTTCTGAGCGTTCTTCACCTGCTGACCAGCGAGGTTGTAGATAGCGCCGTTAGCGTTCTCAGCTTCAACGTTCTTGATGGCAGTAGCTCCACCGTCGATAGCGATGTACTCACGGCTGCCGTTGGCAACCTGCAGATAAGCCTTTCCTGCGGGAACCTTTGCGTCAGGAGCAAGCTTGTAGAAGCCAAGACCCTTGTCTTTGTTAGCCAGTACATAGATGCCTTCGCCAGAAACAGTACCGTTAGAAACCTTCAGCTCGTTGCCATCGATTTCAGCAGCCTCAACATCGAATTTAGGAACGATTTCGTCAGAACCCTCAACCAGTACACCAACGCCAGCGGGAACATTCTTACTGTCAACAGGAATCAGCTTAACGCCATCACCCTCAAACTTAGCACCATAAACGGCGTCAGCACTACTCAGGTTGGCGGTCTTGTAAAGCGTACCGAATGAAGCCATACCAGCATCGCTGACTGTAAGGGTGCGATAGAGATACATACCGCTTACGGTAACTCCAGCCCAATTATCTTTAATTGCATTCAAGTGTACGAAGTCGAAACCTGAAAGTTCTGTTGCTGTAGCGAAGTCAACTTCTGAAACAGCAGCACTTCTATAAGCAATATGTGTTGTTCCGCCATCAGTTTCACGATTCATTTGTACACGTGCTTCACCAGCACTTATCAAAACGTAGAGCTTATTAAAATCAGAAATATCTGCAAAGTTTTTATAATATACATTTCCTTCTCCAAAAACTTGTCCAGTAGACTCATTTAAGACATATGCTCCATTTACTGCTGTGGAAGTTGTGGGAGTGTTGTTGTCGTTCCACTGTCTGAACATATCCTTAGTCAGATTCGTATAACCATCCTGCAGTTCAAAACCAGCGATGGCATCAGTGATGGCTTTCTTTGCTGCAGTCAGACTCTCTTCTGTTGCACCTTCATCTGTAAGAGCGGTCTCAGCAGCAGTGATAGCATCGGTCAAAGTAGCGAAACTTTCTGTGGTCTTTGCGAAACTGTTCTGGGTATTACCAATGACAATAGCAGCTTGTAAATCTTCCTTAAAGGTGAGCAGAGGATCATCGGGAGCAATCTCAATAACTTGCACCTTATAGATTCTTGTCGTACCTAGTAACTTCCTGCTTTGCCACAAAACATGTGCTTCGTTTTCGTTTGTCTCAATACTAATCTTTTCGTACTTGACATCAAGCACTTTGTAATCAGTTGTCTCTTCGACTGGTATGTTTTCAATGGGAACAGATGTACCCCATTTTCCTGTATCAAATCTTATGTTCCCTCCAGCAGTAGACTTATAGATAACTCTTATAATATAGTCATAATTCTTTTTAATTTTAAATTGGTCAATAATGAACGGCTGTATAGCCCAAGGGTCACCTTCAACAGATGTATTGGTGATTTCCAAGGCATGGTTCACAATCTGAACCGTCGCAGTTCCATTGGCGAAGTAGGGCTGGAGTTCTTTGTTATCAGCATCTCTATCACCCATCCAATAATAGGGATATTTTGTCTGAGTCGTGTAATCCATTTCCTTGATAACAACGCCCCCTTCGGGAAGTGCAGGATCCTCAAACGGTTCCTCGACGTCGGCAACTTCCTTTTCCATATAGGCTGTACTGATTTTTACAGAACCGTTCTGGGTATCATCAGTTCTGGCACCGCCATAAATGGTGACATCAACAATATTCGTTTTATCTATAGGTTGGCCTGCATTGTCAGGGTTTTCACCAGCATTCACCCACTCAAAGGTTGTCATGTCTAACTCAAAATCACCATTAGCATCTGGAACAAGTTCTGCTTTTGCAACATAATCCATCGACTGGGTGTTACCTTTGTTCTCCTTGAAATATATGGTAAGCTTATTATCTACGGTATTTGTCCAATCTTCAAACTTAAAGACAAGCTTATTTACGTCAGAGACGTCTCCTGAGAGATTAGAAACAGTTGTAAAGGTAAAAGCAGGATTCCAACCTCCTGAACCCCATGAAAAGATTCTCGAAGTTCCATCCCATGAGGCTGCGCACCATTCACCACACTCGAATGTCAGATTAACATTCTCGGTTTTTGCTTGTAGACTCCCCACCATAGTCAGGAGCATCAAGCATGAAAGTAATAGTTTTTTCATTTTACTTTGTTTTTTAATTGAAAATTTATTTGTTGTTAATTGTGATTTAGCATCTCTTGGCATCTCTAAAGAATTGCGGGTGCAAAAGTACAATATATATATGGGACACGGTTTTCTATTTGTCTCATGTTTTCGCCCTTTTGTTGCAAACGTCTCATTTCGGAGGGGGAATGATGAAAAACGAACACGGATTACACGGTTCTAAAGGTGTTCAAGTGTCGGTGTGGTAAACGGCTATCGGCTTTGAGTTAGGTGCCGGTAAAGGACCTATTACGCGATAAGCCAGAGGCGCATCAACTGGTCTGCGATGTGGTAGTCACCGGCATCAAATGACACCAATCCGAACTCAAGTAGCTTCTTGATGGAACTCTGGACGCTACTGGCAGACTTAAGACTATGGCGGCGTATGAAGGCACTGGAGGTTATCTGCCGAGCTCGGTGCTCCTTGGCAATGGCATAGAGTAGCTCTTTCTGGGGTAGTGACAGTCGGGCCATCAATTCGCTATAGTGCCTATCGGCCTCCCTTGTCATCATCAGGATGATTTGTTCCGTCATCTCTTTTGAGCAAACGGTATTGCGTGCAGTGGAAACATAGGCCTCGCGCATAGTCTTCTGGTTGTAATAGGTATTGCCGTCGAAGGTGCGATAGACATGGTTGATAGCTTCGTCGTCGATATTCTTTCCCGCTGTAAGGAAGTGGTGTCTGACAAAGTCGCTGTACTTATCCTCTTCAATGACTTCTAAGCTCTGAATGTCAGCGCTGTTGTAGAATGGCCGTGCGGAATCGAGGAACATCTCTTCAAGCAGATGACGTTCGCTGCCCGCAAATACAAATTGGGTGTTGGTTAGCTTCTGAATGTGGGAACGCAGTAACGCTTCCATGTGCTTCTCGTGATAATTTATTATCTGTTGGAATTCGTCAATGGCCACGATGCACTTTTTCCCGGCACCCTCCAGTGTCCGGAAAATCTCCTCTAAGGAATAGGTAGGATTCTGTATGTCACCAATGGCAATGCCAAAAGTGGGGAGCGCCGTGACGGGGTCAAAACCAATATTTCCCGTGAGTGACCGCATTGTGGCCATTGCCATCTTCTGCATTTTCTGCCCTCGTGTGGCAAGTGTGTTGAACACGGCCTTTCCCAGTTCGTAAGTAAACTCTCGGAGCGACGATGTCTTGAGAATGTCAATGAAGAACGTGATATAGTTGTCACTGATGATGTGCTTGTCGAAGCAGTAATACATCAACTGGGTTTTGCCGACACGGCGTGGTGACATCAATACGACATTGGCCCCGTTGCTCAGGCTCTGCAACAGTCGTTTTGATTCTTCCTTTCGGTCGCAGAACAACTCTGCGGGAATCTTTCCCGTCGTGATAAAAGGGTTGGTCACGATGCTCATAGTCGCAATTTTCCTGCAAATATAGGCATATTTCTCTTATTATGCAAGTGTTTCTCCTTGTGGAATTATTCTTTTTGAATTATTTAACTTGCATAATGCAATTCACATAATGAGACAAAAACTCCCAGCAAGCTTGGACTTGCTGGGAGTTGAAAAAAGTTTTATTCTTCGGTGAACCATTCTTTGGGCACGCTGACGCGCTCCTTCATCCAGTTCTGCGTAGGATCGACGGCGATGATCATCGGGGCGGTGCCGGCCTTGGGGAATGTGATTTCGAACACTTGTCCGTTCTGTCCGTCCACCTTGATGCCGATGTTGTTGGCATTGTAGTCATATCCGGTGACCTCGAACTCGGCCAGTACCTTGTTGTAGTCGACGTCGCCTTGAGTGTTGTACATTGTATGGACGTTGAATCCGTTCTTGCTCTTAACCCATTTGGTGTCGCCGATGTTCAGTTCGAAGTCCAGCGTGCCGCCCATGCAGCGCAGCAGAGCCTTGGTGGGTTCGGTGGCGACACTGGTCTCTTCATCGGTCTTCAGTACACCGTTCTCGTAGGTCACGGTGTGGGTGGTGACGGTGTACTCCTCAACATCGACCACGACGTCATTGAAGTCAAAGTCATCAACGGCACCCAAGTCTTCAATCATGTAGCGCTTTCCGCGGCTGGTCTTCACCACATAGGTGTCGTTGGTGATGATTGACTCCTGAGGTACATCGGGATTGCCGACCACGGCCAGCACAACATCGTTGAAGTCGTCATCTCCAGTCTGGGGAGCTGGATTGGTTATATCTTCAATGCCGATGTACTTCACCTGTGCATCCTCCTTCAGCTCGATGCCGGTCAGTTCGGGTTTGATGCCCTCAGGAATGTCGACATAGACTGCGCGCCCATTAGTAGTTCCACAGGGTGATGGGAAGGCCTTTCCTTTAGATTTACTGACCGGGGTATGGTCATAGATGTTGTCAATATACACCTCAACGGGTGTGCCTACAGGAGCCTCGATGTAGACGCCCTTCATGTTGATGGTGCTGCCGTCGGCATAAGTGCTATCCTTCTTCATACCATTGATGGTCTGGAAGTTGATCCAGTCCTTGCTGAACACAATGACGGGATCCTGATTGCCAACCTTCACCTTCAGGTCGAAGGTCAGGCAGCCGCCACTGAACAGTGGGAAAATGTAGAAGCCGCTGGCCGGAGCCACCAGGACGGCAGGCTTTCCGCTCTGTTTCTTCTTCTCGGGAAGCGTCTGCACCATAGCGTCAAGCAGCTGGGCATTCTTCTCGACGTCACCGGGGATTTGAATCTCAGAATACAGCCAGCTGGCATCCATGACTTTAGTCTTGATCTTTGACACATCGCCAAAGTCGATGCCGTTCTCCAGCACTTCGGTCTTGATGGTGGTGAAGCCACGCGTCAGGCGGCGCTCGCCGGTGGTGAAGTCCCACTTCTGGGTGGGAGCAATCTTTCCATACTTAGCCTCGAAGTTCTCGGCATAGTTCTTTGCCTGCGTCTCTTGCAGGGCTGAATCGTCGAACATCTCGTCACTCTTTGAACAAGACACTATGGCAGCCATTGCGCAAAGGGCTGTCACCGACATGAATATAAAGCGTCCTTTTCTCATAATGATTACATTTTTTGTTATTAGTACAGATTATCCAACTATTTAATACGCAAAGATATAAAAAAATGTAATACTCTCGTACGGTGTGACTCGATATTTATCATTATTTAACATACGAATAAGAGTTATCCCCCGACTGACAGCGTCAATCGGGGGACAATCAGGTGAATGGGTATGAATGTGTCTTGACGTTTAGAGCTGATATTCAAGCATGACCATAGAGTAGGGGGGCAGGTCGATGTCGAACTTCTTCTCGGCCTTGATGGTCTCTGTCTTCGGGGCGATGGGCTGGGCATCGTAGTTGTTCTCAGCGTCAGGAGCACCCGTAAGTATGGTCTTCGTGGCCGTCTTCTTCAGTGAGAAGCGGCTCAGGTTGACGTCGGCCTCCTTCTCCTTGTCGGTGGCGTTGACCAGCTTGACGTAGAGTCGGCGGGTCTTTACGTTGAGCACGACAGACTGTCCGTAGTGTACATCCTGCTGGGGCTGCTCCACGCCGGGAGCGTCGCCGTCGAACTGTACGCAGTCGCCATAGTAGTATTGTCCGCTGGACTGACCGAAGAGCTGTTGCACGTAGTAACTGCAGGTCAGGAACGGACGCTCGTTGTCGAAGTAGATGAGGTCGGGGTTCCAGTTGTCGGCTTTCTTGCGGGCGAAGAGGGGAGCATAGGACGTCATGCAGACGATGTCGCCATTGCGCTCGACGTGGAGCAGGTAGAGACCCTCGGCCAGCGCGTCGATGAGCTTCTTGTCCTTAGAAGCGTATTCGCCCAGATACACCTTCGTCTTGCGGTCACGGGGATACTTATCGTACTGGCGCTTTGAGAGGAAGTAGCTGTTAGGCTCGTAGTAGTGCTCGTCGATGATGGGCATACCCAGTTCCTCGGCCAGCTTCCAACCGTTCTCCAGGTCGGGGTTGCCGGGGTGAGAGCCGGGGCCGGCGGTACCTACGATGACGATGTCGGGATATTTGGCCGTCACCTTATTATATATATAGCGGAAGCGATCGACAAACTCCGGCGTAATCTTCTCTTCGTTGCCCAGTCCGAGGTACTTCAGACCGAAGGGCTTCGGGTGGCCGGCATCGGCGCGCATCTTGGCCCATTTGTTGGTGGCGGGGTCGCCGTTGGCCCACTCAATGAGGTCGATGGCTTCAGCAACCCACTCGTCCATCTCGCTCATGGGGACAACGTCCTGAGCCTGGTTCTTCATGCCCCAGCCGCCGTTGGTTCCCTGACAGCTGACACCACAGGGCAGGATTGGCAGCGGCTGCATATTCAGGTCCTCGCAGAACTGGAAGTATTCATAGTAACCTAAGCCCATTGACTGGTGGTAGCCCCATGTGTTCTTCAGACCACGGCGCTGCTCCTTCGGACCGATGGTGGTCTTCCAGCGGTAGGTGTTCCAGAAACCGTCGCCGCCGCCGTGAACGACACAACCGCCGGGGAAGCGCATGAACTTCGGCTGAAGGTCAGCCAATGCCTGGGCCAGGTCCTTACGTAGGCCGTGGCCCTTGTAGGTGTCCTGCGGCATAAGCGAAACCTGATCAATGTCGAGGTCGCCCTGGGTCAGAACGAGAATCTGGAGGTTGGCATTCTTGCAGTCCTCCGAGGGAGTGAGCACGGCGGTGTACTTCTGCCAGTCAGTAGAACTGACTTGTACGGTGGCTTCGGCCAGTGCCGTTGGCTCAGCGCCCCAGCCCTGTCCGGGCTTTGCCAGCACCACGCGTACCTGCTTGGCAGCACCGATGTTGCGGAAGAATACAGAGAAGTCGTACTTGGCATCAGCCTTGACACTGATGCCGTCGAAGCCGTCATTCTGGAGTCCGTAGCCCTTCCATCCCTTGTAGTCATAATACTCCTTGACGCGTTCGGTGTGGAGTCTCATGTAGGTGGGGTTGTTTGGATGGATGGGGTTGTCCATGCGGGCTTGCATGGTGCCGAGTGAGTGTCCTGGGCGTACCTGCTTCCAGGCTGTGCCAGGTCCCCAACCATCGCGCTCGGCGGGGCTGAACTCGAAGGAACCGTTCTGCAGCAGTTCGGCATAGAGACCGCCGTCAGCACTCGACGAGATGTCTTCGAAGAAAATACCGATAAGTTCATCACTAATGGCCTTTCCACCCACAGGGGCTTTCATCGGCTTTTGGGCGTTGAGGCCCACGGTGGCTGCCGCAAGAAGGGCAGCGAGAATTGATGGTTTGTTCATTTTGTATCTTTTTGGTTAGTATTTTGTGCAAAGGTACAAAAAAAAGGTGAGTGGTGAGTGGTGAGTAGTGTATTTTTTGTATCTTTGCATCGAATTTATAAATAAATGTAACAAAAACCATTAAAACCTATGATGAAGAGGCTCTTATTATCAACAATCGTGGCTGTCTGTGCGCTTCAGATGTCGGCACAGCCACAAGGCGGTTTCGGCGGCTTTGGAGGTTTCCAACAGCAGGCCAAGTTAGAAACTTCACAGGAGTGGAAGGACGTGAACTATGCCGGAGACGACAAGGCGTTCCACACCTGCGACATCTACCTGCCCAAGCAGGAGAAGACAAGCTATCCCGTGGTCATCCACATCTATGGTAGTGCGTGGTTCAGCAACAGCAGCAAGGGTGCCGCCGACCTAGGTACCATTGTCAAGGCCCTGCTCAATGCCGGCTATGCCGTGGTGTGCCCTAACCACCGATCGAGCATGGATGCCAAGTGGCCTGCCCAGATTCACGACATCCGTGCTGTCATCCGCTTTGTGCGCGGTGAGGCTGCGAAGTATAAGTTCGATACGTCGTTTATTGCCACCAGCGGCTTCTCATCAGGTGGCCATCTGTCGTCGGTAGCTGCTACTACCAGCGGTATCAAGCAGGCAAAGGTGGGCACGGTGGATATCGACCTGGAAGGAAACCTTGGTGCCTATACCAAAGAGGCCAGCACTGTGAATGCCGCCTGCGACTGGTCGGGACCTGTGGACTTGACAGCTATGGACTGCGGCGAGGGCATGAAGATGGGCGAGAACAGCCCTGAGGATGTCCTGCTCGACTCAAAGCTGAGCAAAGAGCCTGACAAGTACAAGAGCCTGAGTGCCACCTATTATGTAGATAAGAAGAATCCCCCGATTATCATCTTCCATGGCGAGAAGGACAACGTGGTGCCTTGCTGTCAGGGTAAGATGTTCTATGAGAAGCTGGTGGCTGCTGGCGTGAAGACTGAGGCTACGTTTGTGCCTGAGGGTGGTCACGGCATGGGTATGTATAGCGAGGAGAACCTACAGAAGATGGTGAACTTCCTGAACGATGTAAGAGGTAAGAAGTAAGATGTAAGAGGTGACTAAGAATTAAGGTGGGCTAAGCGGCCCGCCTTAATTCGTCTTATTTGATGATGACTTTTTTGCCATTGATGATGTAGATGCCCTTCTGCGGCGAGGTCACCCGTCGGCCGGAGAGGTCGTAGACGGCTTCGGACGAGGGATTGGTCGTAGCCATGATGTCGCTGATGCCAGTAGGATTGTTCTGGTCAACATTGACGGCGTAGCTCGATGTGATGTTTGCCTTGGCAATGGTGGGCACGTTCATGACGTAAACCTGGCTGCTACCGTCAGGATAGCGTCCTACGGTCTGGTCAGAGGTGTGGGCAGCATAGACGAAACGGTCAGTCCACGACTCGTCGGCAGCTGTGAGCAATAGTTCGTCGCCCTCGTTGTCAAGCTTGAACGAGGTGTGCAGCTGTGACAGCGGGTCTTCCTTGTCGCACCAGATGATGAGGTAGCCGTGAGCGGGGATGACGGTGTTGGTTGTTGTCATCCCTTTGGTAATCTGGTATTTCCTCGGTTTCTCCGGATTGTCGCTGAGGTACATACCCTCTACGTCAACAGGCTTATCGGTAGTGTTGTAGAGTTCCACCCAGTCCTTACGCTTGAAGTATTCGTTGACATAGATACCGTCGTCGGCGCTCACCTCGTTGATGCGGACAGGCGTGATGCCCTGTTGGGCGAGGTCGTTATCGCCGAGTTTGGCAAACGTGGCGGTCAGGTTGACAGTAGCGTCCTCTGGCAGACTCATCTCGGCCTCGGTACTCACCACCTCGTTGCCTTTCTTCCATCCGACGAAGCGGTAACCAGCGGGAGCCTCGGCACGGAGCGTGACAGGCGCAAATAGGTGGCCGTTAAAGTCGGCATAAGGTACGTCGAGGCCGTTGACATAAAGGTGGGCGCCCTCCGTATCAGCATTGAGCGTGACGGCCTGGGCTGCGGTATTAAGCTGGGCATAGGAGAAACTCTTCAAGTGACCAGCCATCTTCTTCGAACGTCCGTTCAGCTTGCTCTTGATGGTGCTGGCGGCGCGGTTAGGCTCGGTGCCGTCGGTGATGCCCAGATTTCTCATCAACTGGCACATGGGCTGGACCTTGGCCAGCAGTTCGTCGACAATCTCCCCGGAACGGGTGGGCTCGAAGACACTGCCGCCGACGAGACAGAAAGTGTCGATGAACTTACGGCGATAGTCATCGCGGCCTAAGAGGTTGAGCAGCAAGCGTACTATTTCACGGTTTCTGTTGTCTTCATCGTACACCTTGTCGGCATCCTTGAAGCGGACGAAGTACTTGAAGGGGTCGTCGTTGTCCTTGTTGAAGTTGCGCAGGGCGAAGGCATAGTCGAGGTCGAAGCTGATGAAACGGTAGCGGCCGTCTAGTCGGCTGCGGTAAGCCTTGATGTTGTTGTTGGGCCAGTCGTCGTTGTCGAGGAACATAGTGACGGTCATGTAGTTGGTGAACTCGTCGATATCCAGAAGTGTCTTCAGTTCCTCGTAGGCTGCGTCGTCCGTGCAGTTGCGGCCCAGTTCGAAGATGCGGTTGATGACAGAGTCGTTGCCATTCTTCATCTCCATATTCTCAAAAGCATCGAGTTCCTCGTCGTCGTAGCCCCAGTTGGCGTATGCAAACTTGTCGTTGTTAGGCTCACGCATATTCAGCACACCGCGCAGCTGGCCGTTCACATATTCAATGACGGGGACGTAGGACTGTACATCAAGGTCAATGCCTGAGCGTTGGATGATAGTCTCCAAGGCTGGGTCTAAGAAACGGGCGTTGTGGGTCCAGACATCGTTACCGCCGTTGCGGATGAGCAGCACCTTGCTGCGGATGTAAGGCTTCTGTTCAGGGAAGAACGAGTAGTCAAAGCGGTTCTGGCCGTCGAAAATCTTGCTGGACTTCAGCTTGAACGAACGATGACTCTGGGAGCGCGTCCATCCGCCTGAGACGCTGATATTGACATCCTGGTTGAACAGCATCTCGCCCTCAGGGCTGAGGAAGCTGAAGTTTACAGGACGGTCCCAGTCCTGATTGTAGTTCTTGGGCTGGCTCTGTCCATTGCCGGTCTTGCCGTTGGTGCCGTCACCGTCGCAGTCGAAGCCAATCTTCGGGTCGGTGAAGTACTTCTGGTCGCCGACGATGGAAATGACGGGCAACGTGTACTTATTTGAGGTTTGGATATAGCTCCGGGTGACGGGAACGCTGGGCAGGTAGCCGTCGCGGAACAGACGGAGTGTGAGGTTCGTCGTGTTGGCGATGTCGAACTTGCCGTCCTTGCTCTCCTGTGTGGGTTCTTCGCCATAGTCCTCAGGCAATGACTCCCATGAGATATCGTCGAAATAGAAGTTATTCTCAAGTTTCTTGTCTTCGTTCAGGTTGAAGGCAATGCACTTCAGGGCATAAGTGGTGCTGCCTCCCCACCAGTCAGTCTGCTCTCCGGACTGCTCGTAGGTGACGACATCTTCGCAGACGATTTCCGTCCATTCGGTGGTCACGTTGTAGGTGCCTTTCAGCATACTGATTGGTGTTGAAGATCCTCCTCCGCCCCAGCCCCATTCTTGTTTCACGATGTCCTCGCCAGGCTTCTTCTGGGCGTAAGCCTTAATCTTGGCAGCCTTGTCGGCACGTACCTTCATGCGGAAACGGTAATGTATGTCGGTCTTCCATGTGAAGTCGGGCGTATAGACGTAGAACTGTGTCTGTGAAGCCTTAGAGGCATTCGCGACGGCATGAACCTTGATGCCACGAGAGTTGTCTGAGCCGATGCCGTCGGTTATTTTCTTTGCGATGTTATTGCTCTCGCCGTTCTTGTATTGTAGGCAACTGACATCCGTACCCTCGCAGTCGCCGTTCTTTACTCGTTGCTGCCAAGGTACTACCACTTCGTCTTCCGTGGGGGCTGTTGGCAGACTGCCGTCGAGCGTGTACATCAGTCTGCATCCCTCAGGAATATCCACTTTGACATTGAGCGTACCGGTGAACAACTTGCTGTCAATGCTGACAACCGGAGCATCCAGCCGTTTCTCGGCAAACTTTGCCGTAGTGTTTGTAGCGCCGGGTGTGGCATCGTCCGTCCAGCCCCATTCCTCGCCGCCGTCGGTCTTGCGGGCATAGGAGGTGCGGCTCTTGCCTTCGGGGTAGTTCAGGCTGGTGATGAGTGCGCCGTCCTTATCGGTGAGGGAGATGGAACCGCCATCGCAGTCGAGTTTGAATGGAGCTTGCGTAGCCTTGATATCATTGGAACCGAGCCAGAGAACTTTAAAGCCATTGGCAGGAACCTCGCCTATGTCGGCGGGCATCTGCCAGCGGTTGCCATAACCGTCGCTGAGTGTCATGCCTTTAAGGTTTACTGCTTGGCCCGACGGGTTATATAATTCTATCCAACTGTCGAAGTTGGTGGCGGGACTCAGAGCCTGTCCCGCGTTGCTGGACATCAGTTCATTGATGACCAAAATGACTGAAAACAATGCCGAAAACATTCTTTTGGTTCTTTATTAATGGTAAATTTGGGGGCAAAGTTACAAAAAAGTGGTGAGTGGTGAGTGGAGAGTGCTGACTTTTTCGTATCTTTGCACCGTATTTTAAAACTTTTGAGATAAAAACTATATGAACTACAGACTACTAACGACGTGCTTAGCACTTGTACTGGCCATCGTGACCAGGGCACAAAACATGACTGATGTAACGTCAACTTATCTCCGCAATGCATCGTTTGAAGGCGACGTTATCGCATCGTTGCAGGCAGAAAACAATAGTGCCGACGGACTGCGCGGTTACAAAGTCAATGCCCCGAAGGACTGGACGGTGAACAACGGCGCCAACGCTGTCAGCCTTATCGTGACCAAAGACTGCTATACGGATAACAACTTCGGAAAAGTAACGACACTGGCCGACGGCAGTCAAGCTTACTATCTACGCATGGGATGGAGCACCGGAACAACCACTGTTCGTCAGACCATTGCCTCGCTGCCTAAAGGTAAGTACCGGCTGGCGGCAGGTTTACGTTCGGCCTATGCCAACAGTGCCACTTCGGCCATTGCATTGACGGCCGGTGTTCAGCGTACAGACGTTGCCTTCGCTCAAGGCAGTACGGGGTGCTTTGCCTCGATGCCGTGGAATACCAATACTGTGGACTTCGAACAGACCGCTGAAGGTAGTGCTACCATCGGTTTTGAAGTGACATGGCTGTCGGGTGGCTCTTGTGTCATGATAGATAAGGTACAGCTTTTCCGTTTGTCCGATGACTACGAGATTCCCACGGACCCCACTGAGGCTGATGTCAACAGTCCTACAGAAGGTGTCGTGCTTGGCGATTTCATTGCCGAAGGAGTCATGAAGGCCGGCCTGCTGCAGATGCTGGCCAACTTTGCCATCTATCTGAAGAATGACTTCCAAGACTGCCAGTATCCCAATAGCATCGACGAGGTCTGCGGTTGCTTTAAGGGTGAAAACACCATGGCTAATGACGAAAAGGGTGTTCGTCCCAATGCTGACCTGTCGATGATTTGCGCCTTCCTCGTGAAGTATGGTAAGGGCAAGGTAACATTGCCACAGGGCGTAACCTGGAATGACCTGGAGACGATGGCCATGAAATCATTGGTGTTTGCCTATTCCACCCATAAGGCTAACAAACTAAAAGTTTGTTCGGGAGGAAACTACTGGGGCAGTACCTCTACCAGTGATGCCGTCTGGGAAAGCTCGCTCTGGGCTATGTCCGTGGCCTACAGTGCCTTCTTCCAGTGGGACAAACTCAATGATGCTCAGAAGAACTATATTTATCAACTACTGAAAGCCGAGTGCAACTATGAACTGAATCGTACTATTCCCACCGGCTACAGCGGTGATACGAAGGCAGAGGAAAATGGCTGGGAGGCCGATGTACTGGCTGCCACCTTGGGACTGTTCCCCAACGACCCGCTGGCTCCAAAGTGGTTTGCCCGTCTACGGGAGTTTGCCATCAATAGTTATTCCCAGAAAGACGATGCCAACGATGTGACGGTTATTGACCCGGAATACGACACAAAGACGGTAAAGGATCTGTATAAGGGAAAGAACCTATACGATGACTACACGCTACAGAACCATAATTACTTCCATACCTCTTATCAGAACGTGGTCATTCAGGAACTGGGCGAGGCAGCTTTGGCACTGAAACTGTTCCAACAGGGACTGTACGGTGAGGAGAAGTGGAAAACTAACGCCTTGATGCACAACAACGATAAGGTGATGCAGGAGGTGCTCTACTGGCTGGCATTGGCTGACGGTGAACTGGCTATGCCCAACGGAAATGACTGGAGCCTCTTCCTATATGACCAGATAACCAGCTATAGTACCAATGCTTGCTTCCTTCGCGACCCTCATGCCTTGATGCTTGAGAATTTGGCCTACAAGATGATCAAGGCCAGACAGACCACCACCGCCGATGGAGCATGGTTGCTGCGACCTGATGTCGGGGCTCGCCGTATGGGTGTTGAGGCTCATCGTGTCATGATGACTTGGCTGATGCACGAGGTACTCTCTACTACCGACATGACCGCTACCACGTGGGATGACTTCAATCGAAGTTATTCGCAGGCAATGCATCTTGCTTCGCAGAACATTGTCCGTGCCGCCACTGACGACCGTTTCACCTGCTTCTCCTGGAGTACGGGACTGAAGAGCTATACGGGCTATATTGCCGCTAACTCGGTCGACAAGAATAAAATCATCGTACCTTTCCGTGCCAACAACACTGGTAACTTCCTCGGCTGGTATGAGGTGCAGGGTAAGGGAACCAATGCCACTCCCGTGGTCAGCGGCCATTATCAGCTCGACGGCAATAGCTATACCATGAATGGTGAACTCAATACCAACGATGCTACCCTGAACAACCGCTTTGCCATCTACTCGACGCCGGGCAATGCCGTTATATATCTAGATAATGTACGTGCGAAGGCTGTAGCTACTATTACTGCCGAGAAAGGAGGTCTGATGGCTATCAGCGTCGACGAACTGACTCGTACCAAACGTACCCTTTATACCAAAGATGGTCACCGGCAATTGGACGGTGCCACCTTTACGCGGTTGGACGGCCCATGGGTGAATATTGACAACGCACTGGGTATCAACGCTCTTGGCGACAAGCAGATGGCTTTTGGTGAAAGAGCCAACAACAACTCCATTATGACAGCCAAGCTCTACACGTCGTATAGCAACACGACGCGCAGTGTCAGCCAGAATGAGGTCGTAGACCGTCGCGCTATCATCTATTATTCGAATGTCGATGCAGAGACTACCGCCCGTCTGTCGGCTCAGAATCAGCAGTTGACAACTCCTGCAGGTTGGAATGGCGCCATCGTCTTTGATCCCGACACGACGGCCTATCTATTGCTGTCGAATTTCAGCGGAAACACAACAAGTTGTCCGCTAAGCGGTGTCGTCACCGAATTCGGTGCTCCCGTTTTCAATGTAAAGACCACCGTGAGCGACAACCAGTCGGCAGCCACCTTCACGGCCTCGCAGAATCGATCTGTTGCTCAGACTATCCTTTTCTTTATCAAAGGAACGGGTGTGGAGACTGTCGTTGACGACAATGACCCGACTACCGTTACCCTGATTAACCTCATCAAAGGCCAGAATCCCATCATCATCGTTACCGCCAATGAACAGCGACAGTTGACGCTTGGCAAACAGTTGGTGAAAGTAAGACTGGTGGACGGCAAACTGCAGGTGCAGACCACTATTGATCGCAAGCTCTCTAGCAGCTACTGGAACACCTTGTGCCTCCCTTTTTCGTTGACGGGGGAGCAGGTAAGGGATGCATTGGGGGCTGATGTGGCTCTGAAGAAGTTCTCCTCAGTCAATGACTATACGATGGCATTTACTGATGCACATGAGATAATGGCAGGCAAACCCTATCTCGTCAAACCCGTCAACGACCTGAAAAACCTTACGTTCAGCGACGCTTGTGACATTGTCACAGAGGGTAGTGCCGATGGTAATGAGCAATTCAAGTTCGTGGGTCTGCTTGAGCAGAGAGATTATGACAAACTCATGGAAGTGCCAGCCTACCTGGCTACTGACGGTTCTCTCAAACGACTCACTTCCGGTTCGTTGCCCGCCTACTGTGCATACTTCAGTGTGACGAATCCTTCTGAGGCCCGTATCCTGATCGATGGCGTGCCTACGGCCATCCAGGCGATAGATGGAAGAACCTCTGACGCTGCTGTCCCCCATTATGACTTGAGCGGAAGGCAGACGAAATCAACCAGGGCTGGTATATATGTGGAAAAGGGAAAGAAGGTGTTGGTTAAATAAAAATGACAGACAAGTGGAAAGGAAAAGATACATTACCCCAGAATTGGAGGAAATAGAAAACCGATTGGAACAAGCTCTGTTGACCGGTTCCAATCGGTTGGATGATGATTTTGTCATCAACATATCGCCCGCCACTATGGATGAGGGCAACGGAAGCGATGCTGCCTCAAGAGACTTTAATGATTGGGATGTTGAGTAACAATTACTTTACCGTAAAGTCGAAGCTCTGCAAATCCTTGTCGAGCGAAGACGTTCCATAGAAAATTTTGTATTGACCGGGCATGACTGAGAGTTCGTCGATGCTCTCGTCATAGTATTCAAAGGCCTCGCCGTCCAGCGTGATGGTGGCTGTTTTGGTCTCGCCGGGCTTCAGACTCAGTTTCTGGAAACCCTTCAGGGCCTTAATGGGAGCACCCTCGTCGCCCAGACGCTTTACATAGACCTGTACGGTCTCGGTGCCTTCACGCTTGCCGGTGTTGGTCACGGGGACGGTGACGGTCACCTTGCCTTTCTTCTTCATTGACTTGCCTGACAGTTGTCCCTTGCCCAGGGCAAAGGTGGTGTAGCTCAGACCGTAGCCGAAGGCGTACTGGGGCTGGCCGGTGAAGTAGCGATATGTACGGTTCTTCATCGAGTAGTCCATGAAGTCGGGCAGGTCGTCGTTAGAGCGATAGAACGTCACGGGCAGTTTGCCGCCAGGGTTGTAGTCGCCGAAGAGGACTTCTGCTAATGCCTTGGCGCCACCCTGACCGGGATACCAAGCCTGTAGCAGGGCGTCGTACTGACCTTCGACTGAACCGAAAGCGATGGCTGAACCTGAGCAGTTGACGAAAACGACAGGCTTGCCGGTCTTGTGCATGGCGGCGAGCAACAGCTGCTGCACCTTTGGCAGTTCGATGGTCTGCTTGTCGCCGCCCTCACCTTCCATACGGGCCGAGATACCGCCTATGATGATGATGGCGTCGGCCACACTCATTTCCTTGGCCAGGTCGGTGAAGTCGGCCAGTTTGCGCTCGCAGATGTCGCCGCGCAGCATGGCGAAGTTTCCATTACCACGGCGGTATTCGATGACGACATCATAGTCCTTGCCCTTCTCCACGTTGAATGACTTGTATTCTACGCCACGGCGTCCGAAGCCAAAACCACCACGTCGACCGCCGCCCTTGTTCTCCTCGACTACCTCGCCATTGACTTTCAGGATGTAGCCATTGTCGGTAGATAGCGTGTATTTCATCTCGCCAGTGAACGTAGCCGTGTATTTACCGCTGACGCGGACAGCAAGATTGTCGTTGTTGATGCCCTCGGCAAAGCCCCAGGCACCGAATGTCGAGAAATTCAGCTCGTTGTAGTAGCCGCTCTTGTCAGGGTTCTCGAAATTCGTGTCCCGATTGTTCCAGAACTCTACGAGCAAGCCCTTGCCGTCGTTGAACTCCTGTAGGTGGTGGATGGTGTTGAACTCGTCGTTCAGTTCACAAGCCTTCTGATAGATAATCTTGGTGTTGGGCAGTGCAGCCTTGATGCCACTGAGCAGTGAGTGCTGGTGGGTCTCGGTGGGTGTGCCACCGTAGTTACCGTTCAGCAGCTCGACGTCGTCGGCATTAGGACCAAGGACGGCCAGCGTCTTGATGCTCTTTGAGAGTGGCAACACAGCTTTGTTGTTCTCCAACAGCACCATCGACTCGCGGGCAGCCTGAGTAGCCAACTGGTCATGCTTCTCGCTGCTGATGACATCGGGACCAAGCTTAGCCCAAGGCAGCATATCGGCAGGGTCGAACATACCTAATTCGAAACGACCTGTCAGTGTGCGGCGCAGATGGCCGTCGAGGTCACTCTCCTTGATGAGACCTTGTTTCAGACCGTCGGCCAGATTCATAAAGACCTTGCCACACTCCAGGTCAGTTCCGTTGAGCACGGCATCGACAGAAGCCGATAGCGGATCCTTATGCGTCTCATGCTGACCGCGGTTGAAGAAGTTATTGATGGCGTCGCAGTCGGTGACTACCAAGCCGTCGTAACCCCACTTGTTGCGCAGGATGTCGATGAGCAGACGGTCGCTGGTGCAGCAGGGTTTCCCTTCAAAGCGCTGGTAGGCACACATCACCTCGCGCACGTTACCTTTCTTTACCAAAGTCTTGAAAGCCGGCAGGTAGGTCTCCCACAGGTCGCGGTTCGTCGGTTCTACGTTCATGGAGTGGCGCAGAGGCTCCGGACCGCTGTGAACAGCGTAGTGCTTGGCACAGGCATGAGTCTTCAGGTAGTGCGGATCGTTGCCCTGCATACCGAGAACGGTCTGCAGTCCGAGAATAGCGTTCATATACGGGTCCTCGCCGCAGGTCTCCTGTCCGCGTCCCCAGCGTGGGTCACGGAAGATGTTCACGTTCGGGCACCAGAATGTCAGTTCCGGGTTGCCGGGGTAGTAGGTGACGCCCTGCGGTACATTGAACTGATTATGGTCAGAGCGGTTCCAGTTGGCACGGGCCTCGTCGCTGACCTGCGAGAAGACGTCGTAGACCAACTGCGCATTGAAGGCAGCCGCCATGCCGATAGGCTGTGGATAAACGGTGTAGCCGCCCTGGCGCACGCCGTGACAAGCCTCGCTCCACCAGTTGTAGCTGGGGATGCCGAGACGGTCTACCGAGGCCGACTTGTTCATCATCAGTCCGACCTTCTCGTCGGGTTTTAACATACCAAGCAGGTTTTCTACGCGGTCTGCGGTAGGCATCTTCGGATCCTGCCAGGGATACTTGTTCTGGGCCGACGCGCTGGTCAAGGCCATCATGGCGGTCATAGCCGCCAAAACAGTTTTTTTCATATTGGTTGTTTAATGTTAGTGTTTCGTGTTGATTTAGAAGCCACCGCCACCGGGGAAACCACCACCGCCACCGGGGAAGCCGCCACCGCCACCGGGGAAGCCACCGCCGCCGCCACGACGGCCGCCGCCACCGGGACGGCCGCCACCGAAGCCACCGCCACCGCCGAAGCCCGGGAATTGTGGGTCTGGCTGCTTCTGGATGTCAAGCAGCAGTTTTACCAATGCACGGCGACGCTGTGTCCATGTGGGATAGTCGTCGGCTTTGAGGGTGTTGATGCGGAATCCGGGCATCTGCATGCCGCCACCACCGCCACCCATGAAGTCCATTGGGCTGGTGGTGATGATACAGGGCTTAGCTTTGCCGTCGGCAATAAGTCGGTCGGTAATAGCATCTGCACCGCCCACCTTGAACCAGCTCTCCATGGTATCGTTCTCGCCGGGAACAAGCTGGATAAAGACAGGCATCGTACGTCCCTGCTGAGGCATGGGAGAGGTGTACCACGCTTCCTGACGCTCCAAGTCGTAGCCTACACGTCCATGCTCGATTTCACCTTGAGAAGCAAAGTTGAAGGGTGAATGCGGGTTGTCCGCCACACTGTATTTGAAACCACGGTCGGGTGAGAGATACATGTTGCTGGGGTCGGCCACGGGTGTGCCGTCGACGATGAAGCAGTATTTGAATGTCTCAAACAAATACTCATGCAATGTGGCTGACCAGACACCGTCGGAGTCGCGAACCATCACCATGTTCATGGGGAGCATCTCACATTCCAGTTCCACCTGCTTGGCTTCGGGAGCCTTGAAGCGGAAGGTAATCCCTTCTTCGGTATATTCCGGCGAGATAATGGGACGCGGGAACAGACGGGCCATGACGCTGGGGGTGAACTGCTGCTCCTGACCGGTTTTGGCCGGTGCCGGCTTGCCCTCCTTCATAGCAGCCTCGGCAGCCTTCTTGTTGAACAGCAGTGGCAGGGTCTTGTACAGGAAGTACTTGGCGTTCATCCAGGTATGACCGAACTTGTCCGTTGTAAACTCCTTGACGCTCTTGATTCCTTTGTTGTCAAGGAATTCCATGTAGTCGCGGGCGTTGCCGTAGAGGAAGTCATCGGTGCCCACGCCGAGCCAGAAGAGGTGAATCTTCTTATTTGTATCGTCGGCATTGTCATAGACATCCTTGATGTCGGTGGAGGTAAAGGAACTGTACGAGCAGAGGTACGAGAACTTGTCGAGGTTCGTCAAGCCATTGTACAAGGCCTGGTTGCCGCCTCGTGAGAAACCGCCGATTGCACGGTTGTCACGGTTGTTGATGGTTCGGTAGTTCTTCTCGATGTAAGGCATCAGGTCGTTGATAAGATCCTTGCTGAAAACGTCACCGCCAAAGCGGGTTTGCGGGGCACCCGATTCATCGGGCGTGGTGGCCTTCAGAGGCAGCAGCTTCGTGGGGTTGCCGTAAGGTAGCACGACTATCATCTCCTTTGCCTTGTTGTCAGCCAGTAGGTTGTCGAGGATGTAGTTCACGCGTCCTACCTTGTAATAGACCTCCTCCGTGTCGGTCGTACCGCTAATGAGGTAGAATACGGGATATTTCTTCTGGTCGCCCATGTTAAACTGCATTCCCATCGAGTTGTAGCTGGGTGGCAGATAGACGACGGCGGTGTTCGTGCCGCCAAGGCTCTTGGAATAGTAATGGATATATTCCATGCGGCCATGGGGTACATCCTTGATGTCATGGGGAAGTGAACCGTCCTTCGACTTGATTTCGAGCAGACTGTTCTTGAAACCCTCGTTGGGGAAGTACTGCGGATTCTCCGGGTCCATGATGCTTACACCGTCAACGATGTAGCAATAGGGATACATGTCGGGGGCTACCGGAGAGTTCTTGTCTCCTTTGATGCCGAGTGTGACCGTCCATAGTCCGTCAGTGCCACGTGTCATTTCATGACGCCCGGCAAACTGCACGTCAACCATGACTGATTTTGCCGAATCGTTCTTGTACTGGAACGTCACCGTTCCGTCATCGTTGCAGCGTGGCTGACCACTGGCAGTGGCAGTCCACAGCAACAGGCAGAGGTAAACCAATGCTTTTTTCATAGTTTTTCGTTTTTAGTTCAATTCATTTAATTGCAGCAAATATAATAAAAAAAATGTTACGTTGTAATTTTCTTTAATGTTTTTTTATCATGAGACGCCATTTTGGGACATCAACAAAACATTGTGAAACATTCGGAAGGCTCAAGTAGTGATTTCTTTTGTACCTTTGTACCCTATAAATCTGATAGGAGCGATGAGGAATTTTCTTATGTTGGCTTTCATGCTGGCGTGTGGCCTGAACATGCAGGCTATGACTAAGCCTTTCGGTAACGGACGGCTTACGGTAACCATTGTGGCACGTAATGCCGTGCGGATTCAATATGCCGAAGGAGAGGTAAAGGATGATTTGCCAGACTGGATCTATGTGAAGCACGACGAGGTGAAGTCGCGTGACATCAAGGTTGACGTTGACGCCAAGCATCAGGTGCTGACCGTTAAGGACCGGAAGGGTAGGACCGTGTTCAAGGCCACGCGCCACCAGATGAAGGACGGAGAGGCCACCTTGGCCTTCGACTCACCTCAGGATGAATTCCTCTTCGGCCTTGGACAGTTTCAGGACGGCTATTCCAATGTCCGCGGTCTTAGCCGCCGTCTGACACAGGTGAACACCCAGATTAGTCTGCCCATGCTCTTGTCGAGTAAGGGCTATGGCATATTATGGAACAACTATGGACTTGTCGATTTCAACCCTGCGGACAGCAGTGTCACAATGACACGACGCAGTGGAGAGGGCGCGAGCGAGGTGGTGAATGTCACCACCACCGAGGGCGGCCGTCAGGAGGTCCGTCAGCGCAATCTCTATGATGCCACTGTCGATATTGCCGAAGAGGGTGACTACGCCCTGCTGCTCGACGTCGGTCAGAAGATGGCTCGCCGTCATAACCTCGTGATTGACGGACAGACGGTCATCGACATGCAGAACACGTGGCTACCGCCCACCACGTCGGCCATCGTCCACCTGACCGCAGGTCGCCACGCTGTGACGGCAGAGCTCTCAAGAGGGGATGCTCCTGTGCTTTATTATAATAAGGTGGAGAATCAGACCGTATTCCGTTCACCCGTCGCCACTCAAGTTGATTATACCGTGTTCGTCGGTTCTGCTGACGAGGTGATTGCCGGTTATCGCGAACTGACAGGCCCTGCGCCGCTGATGCCCCGCTGGGCACTGGGCTATATCCACTGCCGTGAGCGCTTCCATTCCTCACAGGAAATCCTGGAGACGGCCAACCGCTTTAAGAAAGAGCGAATGCCCGTCGATGTGCTGGTGCAGGACTGGCAGTACTGGGGCAAGTATGGTTGGAACTCCATGCGCTTTGACGAGGAACACTATCCCGACCCGAAGGCGTTGACTGACAGCTTGCACCGTATGGGCATCAGGCTGATGGTATCTGTCTGGTCGAAGATTGACAAGAATTCCGACGTAGGCCGTGAGATGTCGGGCAAGAACTACTATATTCCCGGTACCGACTGGATAGACTTCTTCAACGCTGATGCAGCTGCAGCCTATTGGCGTAATTTCAACCAGCGGCTCGTTCCCCTTGGCATCGACGCCTGGTGGCAGGATGCTACTGAGCCTGAGAACGATGACCTCGTAGGCCGTCGCGTCAACAATGGCAAGTGGGCGGGCGAACAGGTACGTAACGTCTATCCCCTGCTGGTCAACAAGACGGTTTACGAAGGACTTGTTGAGGCTGGCCGTGACCCCATGATCCTCACTCGCTGTGGTTTCCCCGGCATCCAGCGCTATGGCTCAGCCCTGTGGAGTGGCGACGTGGGTAATGACTGGGAGACCTTCCGTCGACAGATTGTGGCCGGTTTAGGCGTGCAGGCCGCAGGTGTTCCCTGGTGGACCTATGATGCGGGCGGCTTCTTCCGTCCTGGTGACCAGTACACCAATCAGGACTATATCGAGCGGATGCTCCGCTGGATAGAGACATCTGTCTATCTGCCGCTGATGCGTGTCCACGGCTATATGAGCAATACCGAACCTTGGAATTATGGCTCTGAAGCACAGGCCATCATTACCGAATGCTTGAAAGAGCGTCAACGGCTGATGCCCTATATCGCTGCTTGTGCCGAACGTGTCTCGAAGGGAGGCTATACCCTGATGCGTCCGTTGGTCTTCGACTTTGCCGACGACCCCGAGGCTTTGAAGCAGAAGTATGAGTACATGTTCGGTCCGAAGATGCTCATCAGTCCTGTGACAGAACCCGGTGTTACGGAGTGGAAGACCTATCTGCCGAAGAATAAGGAAGGATGGATGGACTATCGCACCAACCGCCACTACGACGGCGGGCAGACGGTCACGACGCCTGTTGACAAGGCACACATCCCTGTGTTCATTAGAATGTGAAGATGAAGAAGTTTTTGTATATCGTTGTGTGGCTCATAGCACTGGTTGTCATTACCGGTGCTTTGCTCTTTTTTGAGGGACATCTGCTGTGGAAGCTTCAGGAGATGAACCTGTTTCTTAGTACCTCGATGTTCCTGAAGGAACAGATGGTGGTGCCCGGTGGCCTGCTGACATGGGTCGGAATGTTTTTCACGCAGTTCTTTTATTGGCCGTGGTTAGGCGTGTTGCTGCTCGCTGCCTGGTGGTGGTTGCTGATGTGGCTCGTCAAGCGGGCATTCCGCATCCCAGACCTCTGGGCCGGACTGTTACTGATTCCCGTAGCGGTGCTGTTGATGCCCTTCGTTACCCAGGGCTATTGGATTTATGTACTGAAACTACAGGGGCACTGCTTTACGGCCACTATTGGCACGACGGCTGTGGCTGCGCTTTTGTGGTTATACCGCTTATTGCCCTCCAAGTATTATCTGCGGACGGCTTTTGTCTTTCTGACCTGTGCCTTAGGCTATCCGCTGATGGGTATTTACGGTCTTGCCGCCCCGTTGTTGATGGCTCTCTGGTCGTGGAGGTTGAAGGAGCATTCGCTGACCGACACCGTGGTGGCTTTCCTGAGTGCCGTTGCCGTACCGCTGTTCTGTTACCGCTTTATCTTCTATCAGACAAACCTGGCGAACATCTATTACGCCGGTCTTCCCCTTTTCTACATCACAGAGGAGTATCACGCCTATTATACTCCTTATTATCTGTTGGCATTGTTCTTCGTCGTGCTGGCCTTGGTTCCCCTGAAGTCCACAGCCAAGCCTCTGAAGCCCGTCATTGTGCAGGCAGTCATGTTGGTCGCCGTGGCTTTCGGCGTGTTCCATTTCTGGTTCAAGGACGAGAACTTCCACCGCGAATTGGCCATGCAGCACCTCGTCGAGCAGCTCGACTGGGAAGGAGTACTGCAGGAGGCTGCCCGTCAGCAGGATGAGCCTACCCGCGCCATTGTGATGATGAAGAACCTGGCCCTGGGCCGTCTTGGTCGTCAGGGCAGCGAGATGTACCTTTACAAAAACGGCTCCAAGCCATATAACGCCCCCTATGGTATGCGTACCATGTTGGCCGTCGGACCGCTTGTCTATTACCAGTACGGAATATTGAACTATAGTGTCCGTCTCTGTACGGAGATGGGCGTTGAGTTCGGCTGGCGTGCCGAACACCTGAAGACGCTGGCCAAGTGCGCTATCTTGAATGGTGAGAAAGCTCCAGCCCGCAAATACTTGGGACTGCTACAGCATACGCTCTTCTTCAAGGACTGGGCTGACCAGAACCGGAGTCTTATCGGCGATACGGCGGCTATCGCCCGCCATCCTGAGTATGGTCCCGTCCGTCTGATGATGCATTACGACAACGACCTGAATGCCGATGAGGGAAATGTCGAGAGTTTCCTGATGAACCAATTAGCCAGTAGCACCTATGCCGGCAACCCGCTGTTCACAGAGCAGACGCTCTTAGCCTCGCTATGGACCCGTAATGCCAAGCAGTTCTGGTATCATTTCTACGACTATGTCAATCAGCATGCTGATGATGGCATACCTATCTATTATCAGGAGGCTGCCTACCTCTTTGGCTATTTGGAGGAACGCCCGGACCTTGACCGTTTCCCTGTCAGTGCCGGGGTGAAGGAGTCGTTCCAGCATTTCATGGAATCTGCTTCGCGTTATAACGATGCTGACATTGAGGTGGCCCGACAGGGGTTATATCCCTTTTTCGGGCAGACTTACTTTTATGAGTATTATGTGATGGACCATCTACCGGAATATTGAAGAGTGAAGAGTGAAGAGTGAAAAGTGAAGAGTGAAAAGTGAAGAGTGAAAAGTGAAGAGTGAAAAGTGAAAAGTATATGAAGCATCTGTTATATATCGTTTGTTGCTGCTGGCTGGCTGTTGCCTGCGGTCCGTCGGTACCTGACACGTTCACCGACAGCGACCGTCTGCCGAAGATCTACCCTGACTATGTGGAGGTGACCATCCCCGTGAACATCGCCCCGCTGACTTTCCAGTTGGACGAGCAGGCCGACGAGATGGTAGCCCGCTACACGGCAGGTGACGAGGAGATTGTCTGTGCCGGAAAGATGCAGCCCTCACAAGGTGAGTGGCGCTCCTTAGTGACAAAGGCTGACACCATCCAAGTCGACGTCTATGCCCGCAATGCTGACCAGTGGACGCACTACAAACCGTTTAATATCTATGTGTCAGGCGACAGCATTGACCCTTACCTGAGTTACCGCCTCATCCCGCCTTCGTTCGTCAGCTATGAGGCATTGACCATCAGCCAGCGCTGTTTGGAGAACTATGACGAGAGCGTCATCTACGACAATATGCTCTGTGGTTTCGAGAAGGAAGGACAGTGCATTAACTGCCACCATTATCAGCAGTGGAACCCCGAGCGTATGCAGTTTCATGCCCGTCAGAAGAGCGGCGGCACCGTCATCGCCTACGACGGCAAGCTGAAAAAGGTCAACATGCGTAACGACTCCATCCTGTCGGCTGGTGTCTATCCCGCCTGGCATCCCTGGCTGAACCTCATCGTTTATTCCACTGATAAGACGCATCAGAATTTCCATACGGTTCATCCTGACAAGATTGAGGTCTACGACTTAGAGAGTGACATCATTGCCTACGATGTGGAACGGGGCGAGGTGACCAACCTTGAGAACGATACTACCGAGTTTGAGGTATTCCCGGCCTGGGCTCCTGACGGACGGACGCTCTATTACTGTAGTGCCCATCTGGACCGTGACACCACGTTGTCGAGAACGCGTGACGTCATTGACCACTACGACCAACTGAAGTATAATCTTTATAAGAAGAGCTTCGACCCCGACGCTCGGCAGTTCGGTCCTCGTGAACTGGTGTTCTCTGCCGACAGTCTGGATCAGAGTGCCGTCCTGCCCCGCATCTCGCCCGACGGTCGCTTCCTGATCTTCACGATGGCGAAGTACGGCTACTTTCACATCTGGCACCACGATGCCGATCTCTGGATGCTCGATTTGCAGCGGGATGTCGTTGGACCTCTATACGAGGCAAACTCACCCGACACCGAGAGTTATCACACGTGGTCGTCGAATGGCCGATGGCTGGTCTTCAGCAGTCGCCGTGACGACGGCACCTACACCCGTCCGTTCTTTGCCCATATCGACAAGGACGGTCGTTGCAGCCGTCCCTTCGAACTGCCGCAGGCCAATCCCGACTATCACCGTCAGTTTCTCCGTTGCTATAACATCCCCGAGTTCATGCGCGGGCCGGTCACCATCAGCCCGCAGACCTTTGCCGATTTGCTGAAGGGTGACGGTGAACCCGTGAAATATGTGAGCGGCCTGCGGCCTAGTGAAAAGTGAGGAGTGAAAAGTGAGGAGTGAAAAGTGAGAAGTGAGAAGTTTAAAATATTGACAAGATGATGAAACGTTTACTATTTGTTGCGGTGCTGTTGGCCACCGCGCTCCTCGGAGCAAAGGCCGACGTAGATCCGAACTTCTACATCTACATCTGTTTCGGACAGTCGAATATGGAGGGTAATGCGCAGCCCGAGTCTATCGACAAGAATGCTTCCAACATCGACAACCGCTTCCGGTTGCTGGCTACCTGTAACTTCAGCAGTCCCTCGCGCAAGATGGGCAACTGGTACAAGGCCACGCCCCCGCTGGTAAGCCCTAACGGCGGCCTCGGCCCCACCGACTACTTCGGACGCATGATGTGTGAGAACTTGCCCAAGGAGGTGCGCATCGGTGTCATCCCCGTCGCCATGGGCGGCTCGCCTATTGAAATGTTCGACAAGGACAAGTATCAGCAGAAGATGAAGGACAATCCCAGCGAGTGGTGGGCAACGCTGGCCAAGAATCACTACGGCGGCAACCCCTACGGACGCATCATCGAGATGGCTAAGAAGGCGCAGGAGGTGGGTGTCATCAAGGGCATCCTGCTGCATCAGGGCTGTACGAACAACGGCGACCCCAACTGGCCCAACATGGTGAAGAAGATTTATAATGATATGTTGACCGACCTCGGACTCGGAGCCGACAGTGTGCCCCTGTTCGTCGGCGAGACGCTGCGTCAGGATCAGGGCGGTGCCTGCTACGGCCATAACACTCAGGTGGCTCGCATGCCGAACGTCGTCAAGGGCAGTCGTATCATCAGTTCCGAAGGCTGTCCTGGCAACGGTGTCGATCCTTGGCACTTCAACGCCCTCGGCTATCGCATGATGGGTAGCCGCTACGCCGCCGAAGGTCTCTACACCCTGGGCAAGCAGTATCCCTACTTCTCGTTCCACAACTACGACCTCGTGGCCAACAAGCACTGCACCGTCACCGAGAGTTCGCGCACCATCACGGTGAAGTCCACCGGCACTGGTATCGCCACCTGGACATACCCCGATTTCGTCGACTGGTCAGGCTACAACTACCTCGTCGTCAAGCTGAAGGAACCGCAGGACATCGGTGCCGAGGTGTGGCTGTATGGTAAGAGCAAGAACGTGTCCTACCGAGACACCATCAATGAGCGCACCACCGTCATCATCGACCTTCACAACCTGAAGTACAACAAGATGGTGATGGACCCCTCGAAAGTCTATAAGATGGCCTTCCGCGCTACCAAGGCCGGTAAGATTGTCCTCGACGACGTCTACCTCACCAACGACGATCCTGAGACCACCGCCATCCGCAGCGTTGACACCAAGAGTACCCCCTTCCGTGCTCCGCTCTATTCGCTCGACGGACGACTGGCTGACCCCGATGCGCTGAAGCCGGGAATCTATATCCGCGACGGTAAGAAGATTGTTATAAGATAAGCAGAGAGGAAGAGAGGAAAAGAAGGTGGTCGTCTATTTGACAACCACCTTCTTTCCGTTTTGGATATATACGCCCCGTCGGGCAGTACGGTCGTTCATGCGTTGACCTGTGAGGTCGTAGGTCGCAGTTTCTGTCGGTTGGGGAGTGACCCGTACGGTGCTGATGGCATCGGGGATTTCGTGCATGAACTGCCAGGCATCGAGGTAGGCGTTGGTGGCGCTGGTGCAGACGATGTACATGGTCTTGACGCCAGTAAAGGTGGCAGGGTCGAGTTCGACGGTAAAGTCCTTGTAGGCGGTCGACGCGAAGTCGATGGTGGCGGCGGGCTGAGCCGTTTTGTTGCCCAGACGTATCTCAATGGTTCCCGTCCCCTTGGCGCGGAGCATCAACGCGGCGGCTCCCTCACTGCCGAAGTCCACCTTGCGCAGCTGGGTCCAGGCTCCGGCAGCCATCTTCACCTGCAGGTTTCGTGAGGCGTCGTTTCCAAGGTTGCTGATGCTGGTGTTCTTGGTGATGTTCGTGAAGTCATCATAGCCGATGCCGCCGCAGGTGGCCATCGTCTCGGCCTGCTGCAGTTCGTAGGGGTCGAGGTTCTTGATGGCGGTGACGCCGCCATTGCTCAGCGTGACCTTGTTGATTTTCTGTGTACTCTCGTTCACCGTTGCCTTGTTGACGCAGATGGAGCGGTAGCCCGATGCGCTGCCGTCAACGGCATTCTTGTTCTTCATGCCCTGTAGTAGTGCGCCCGAGTGATAGATGTGGTAGTAGTTGCCCTGGAACTTATGCAGGTGGGAGTGGTTATTGGGCGAAGTGCCGGGGTGGGGGCCGTAGTCGCCCATGTAAACCCATGAGTTGGGGTCCATGGGATTGTCGCTGACCATGTAGCACATGGTGCAGGAACCGGGTGCGCCGACGCTGATGTTCTGCTCCTTCTGATACTTGCTCCAGTCGTTGCGTCCCCTCCATGAGGAACAGTAGGTATAGACGAACTTGCCGTCCATGATGTTCAGCTCGCTGGCCTCGAAGTGGTAGGGTGCCGGTATCTTGACGGCACTGCCTGAGATGGCTGTCATCGAGGACTGCAGTTTGGCGAAGCGGGCGTTGTTGGGCTGCAGGTCGCTGCCTTGGTTATTAGGGTCTCCGCCGCCGAATCCTATCCAGGCGGTGCCGGTGCTGTCAATGACCACGCCTGGGTCGAACACCCAGTTGCAGGGACTGACGCCCGACGTGCTGCCGGTAATCATGGGGTTGGAGCGTGGCGAGTTGAACGGTCCGACAGGTGAGGTGGTGCTTTTGAGCACGCCGACACTTCCGGCGCTGTTGGCGAAATAGACAAAGAACTCGTTCTTGCCAGCCGCCGTCGTGCGCCATACAGCCGACGGTGCCCATGAGTTTGCAAACTGCCAGCCCCACGACGAGCAGAGCTTGCCCACGTCGATGGTGCCGTGGAAAGTCCAGTTCACCATATCGTCGGTCGAAAGGACGACGAGCGACTTGATGGCACCGTAGCCGTTGTCACCTTTCTTATTATTGGCCTTGAACTGCTGGTGGTCGTTCGAGCCATAGACGTAGAGGCGCCCGTTGTAGTCGATGGCCGTCGGGTCGGCACAGAATACACTGGCACTGATAGGGTTACCGTTGCTGGTGCTCTTGTATTCGTTGGCCAGCGTCTGGGCGTTGGCTTGCAGGCTTGCTGCCACGATAGCGGCAGTGGCGAATATTTTCTTACACATGAGTTTCAGGTTTATAATTTCGTTGCAAAGTTAAGGCTTTTTGCCGAGACTTGGACGACTGAATCGTTAAATAGACTTAATTCTTGGCAAAAACTAAGTACTTTGTATTGCAAGGTACTAAAGTTTTACCTATCTTTGCAGCCGGAAACCAATTCAACCAGTAAGACATGAACATTGAGAATGCCAAGTCACAGATGCGCAAGGGGATGCTGGAGTACTGCGTACTGCTGCTCCTGAAGCACCGCCCCTCGTATGCCAGTGACATTATCCAGCAACTGAAGCAGGCCGAGCTGCTCGTGGTGGAGGGAACGCTCTACCCGCTGCTGACCCGCCTGAAGAACGACGGGCTGCTGCAATACCAGTGGCAGGAGTCGACGCAGGGACCGCCCCGCAAGTACTATGCCCTCAGCTCTGAGGGCGAACAATTCCTCGAAGGGCTCGACACGGCCTGGAAGGAACTCTCTAACACCATCAATTATCTACAAACCATCACCCCCAAACTATTAGAATCAAAATGAAAAAGAACATCACCATTAACCTGTGCGGACGGCTGTTCCAGATCGACGAGGATGCCTACGAACTGTTGCAGCAGTACATCGAGTCGCTCCGTGCTTCCTTTGGAAAGGAAGAGGGTGGCGAGGAAATCGTGAACGACATTGAGGCCCGCATCGCCGAACTGTTTGCCGAACTGCGTCAGCAGGGCATCGAGGCCATCACCATCGACCATGTGAAGGACATCATCACCCGCATCGGCCGTCCTGAGGAACTGACAGGCGACAACGAAAACAAAGACGAGAAAAGTGGGCATAAGTATGACTCCTTTCGCACCGCTGCCAACGGTTTCCGCGACAACCTGCGTGCAAGGACTAACGGCAAGCGGCTTTACCGTAACCCCAACGACAAGATGCTGGCGGGTGTGCTTTCGGGCCTTGCCACCTATACCGGGACGGATGTCACGTGGTGGCGCATCGGCTATGCCCTGCTGTTCCTGGGTTCCAACTTCTTCCTGTTCCCGTTGTTCAAGCTGTTCCACTTAGGGGGCTTCTTCTTCTCTCTCAACATCAGCTTCATCCTCTTCTATATCGCGCTGGCCATCGCCATGCCCGAGGCCAAGAAACCCAAGGAAATGCTTGAGATGGAGGGCAAGGACGTGACGCCGCAGAACCTGGCTGATGTCGTCGTCGAGGACAAGCGCCAGCCGGAGCCGAAGGGCCACATGCGGGGCTGCCTGTCGGTAGTGCTGAAAATGCTGATGGGCATCTTCGTGGCCTTTCTCGCCGTCTTCGGACTGGTGTTGCTGGGGTGCTTCCTGGTCATTGCCGGCACGCTGCTCTTCATCTTCCTGGTGCCTGGAGAGTTCCGTCATAACCTGCCCTTCGACCTGGGCTACCTGAACCTGGCCGAGACCTTCTATATACATCCCTGGGCGGTAGCCGTCTTCATCGTCAGCCTGCTGCTGGCCCTCTTCATCCCCATCTATGCCATCGCCCACATGCTGCTCGCAAAGGCTGGCAAGATACAGGCAATGGGCACCGCCCAGCGCATCGGTTGGATCATTATCTGGTTGGCAGCCATGCTGGCCATCTTCCCCAGCATCGGCGTCATCCAGAGTTTCAACAACTGGCATCGCCAGGAAGTGATGGACGAAGAACAGGGCTGGATGACCGACGTGGCCCGCGACTATCTGAACGAGCACAAAATGTGGATAGAGAAGCGTCACCACTGCTATGCCAACTTCGTGAAGAGGGGCGAGTACTTCACGGGCGATTCCACGGTTACCTATATCGACGTGGAGATGTGGGGACCTGAAGACAGCCGGTATATGCAACTGTCCTCGTTGGAAGAGGAGGTCGATTCCGGCACCTACCGTGTCAGCTGCAACGCCCGTGCCGACGGTGGCGGCGTGTGCCTCTTTGCCACAGCCTTCGACAATGCCGTGAAAGCCACAATAATGGTACCCGCTTATGGCAAAGAGGGCGGCTTAGGCAATGGCTGGCAAACCGTTATGCTGGATATCAATGTTTACGGCCCCACCACGCTCCGCTACGGCATCAGCACCTATCCGGTGTTTACGGAGACACCCTGTCACGCCAACTGGTTCTCCGCTGCCGACTTCAAGGTGGAAAAGGTGGAGGAGTGATCATCTGAAATTGGAAAACGAACAATAGGACGAAAAAAAGCGAGGCTGCGATGTCACAAAATCGCAGCCTCTGCGTATTATTGGTAAAGAGACAGTCTGAATGACGCAAGAAGAATACAAGGAAGAAGCGCGACGGCTGCGGCCACAACTGCTGCAGACCGCACGACGATACTTGAACGGAGACGATGCTGAAGACACGGTGCAGGACGTCCTGCTGCGCCTGTGGCAGATGGTCGATATGCTCCGTATGCCCATCGATGCGTTGGCCACGGTGCTCGTCCGCAACTTCTGCGTTGACCGGCTGCGACGGCAACGACCGTCTCAAGCGCTGACCGCCAGCTGCGAACAGCCTGAAGAGACTGAGACCGACGAGCGTATAGAGCGCGTACTGGAGATGATTGACACACTGCCCACCCTCCAGCAGACCATCCTCCGGCTGCGGCATATCGAGGGAATGGGGATGAAGGAGATTGCCGAACTGACGGGCAGCAGCGAAGTGGCCATACGCAAGACGCTGAGCCGCGCCCGACAAACATTGAAACAACAATACGAGAAACGATATGAATAACTTGCTGAGAATAAGAACCCTGACCGACAAATTCTTCGAAGGCGATACCACGCCGGAGGAGGAGCAGGAGTTGTACGACTTCTATCGGCATGACGATATACCTGAAGACTTGCGCTCCAACTGCGAACTGTTCAGGGACTTGGCGGCATTGGGCTCTCTCGCCCCATCCACTATCCATTATCCACTATCCACACACCGTCACCGCTGGTGGTTCTCTGCGGCTGCCGTAGCCCTCCTGCTGATAGTGGGCGGCACCGTCCTCTACCACAATCAGCGCGAGGATGAGTGCGTGGCCTACATCTATGGTGAACGGGTGACCAACCGCGACGTGGTGCTCAAAGAGATGCAGAAGACGATGACCGCTATGACTGCCGACGGTAGCGATGTAGTAGAGGAACAGCTAAAGGCAATGTTTGGGGGAAATTAAAGAATTAAAAGACGTGACAGATATGAAGCGACTGCTATTAGTTTTATCATTTATCATTTCTCAGTTGTCGTTTAGCGGCGTAGCTGCGCAAACGGGACTGAAAATCAACGACCTCTTTGAGGGGCGCATCATCCCGCAAGAGAAGATGGTGGAAACCCGTGTGCGAGGAAAAACGCTGGCCAAGTATCAGCTGACATACTACCGTAGTGTGCGCTGTATGGTCACGGAACAGGAGGCCGAACGGCTGTTGCAGATGGTTGAGGCCGACGGCAAGGGTCACTTTGCCAGCGGCAGCGACAAATCCCAAAAAACAGTGTTCGGTAAGGAACATAACCTCACTTTCAAAACCCAGGTGCGGAAACAGGGCGACAAAAACTGCTTCCTGTGTTATCAGGTATATTGGAGGGGTAACGCGTCGGAGCGTGAAGTGACCGTCATCTATATGGAAGGCCCCGTCAAAAGCCTGGAGCAGTTGGAGGAACTCTTGAAAAAATAAAGGATTGAAGATAAAAAAACAATTGAAGATATGAAACGCATACTGTATTTATCATTCATCATTTTCCCGTTTTCATTTAGCGGCGTAGCAGCACAAAATGACACAGTAGTCATTCATAATCCCAAGAAGGTAACCATCGTGACGGGCGACTCGCTACAGAAAATCATCGTCACGGGCAAGGAGGGCGACGACAAGTTTACGTATCAGAACACCATTCAGCTTGTGGACTCCAACTACGTAAGCACCACCCGCATCGGACGTGACCGCTGGGAGCTGATACCCAGCGTGAAGGTTGGCAAGACCAATGACGACGCGACGGGCCGCGGTTCCAGCAACACGCTGTCGGCTCACTTCGGTCTCGGCTTTACTGCCCCCACCAAGGCCGACACACGCACGGACTTCTCGACCTTCAAGTCGTGGGAAATCTTTTTCACTCCGATACAGTGGGACCATCACTTCGATCGTCGGAAGCGCAACACCGTGTCGTTGGGCTTCGGACTCGACTGGAAGAACTACCGCATGACTGGCGACACACGCTTCACGAAAGCCCCCAGCGGTAATGTCACCATCGACAAGTATCCTTTGGAGGTGTCGCCCGATTTCTCGCGCATTAAAGTCTTCTCGCTCACGGCCAATTTAGCCTATGAGCATAGTTTCGGCGAGGACTTTTGGATAGGCTTCGGCCCAGTGGTGAACTTCAACGTCTATGGCAGCATCAAGACTGAGTACACGATGTTTGGTGATGAAATCGAAAAGGTGGAGAAAAACATCCGCCAGCGTCCTATCACCATCGACTGGATGCTCCGTCTCGGTATTTTCAGTGTTCCCCTCTACGTGAAGTATTCCAACGACAACGTGCTGAAGGACGGTGGTGTGAAGTTCCGCTCTCTTTCGTTCGGCCTTTACATGTAGAACATTAAGAGCCAATTTTAGGGGGGGTATAAGTCTCACAAAAACACGAAAAGAGGGCTGACAGCTCTCAAAGTCTGTCAGTCCTCTCGTTGTGTAATCAGAACGGAAGCAAATTTTTCACTTTTCACTCTTCACTTTTTCACTTCACTCAAAGAGTGATGGGGCCGTGGCCCAGGCAGGAGGTCGTGCCGAGTGCCGTCAGGGCTGCCGTCAGGATTGATACAATCACCTGAATGATGGTCTTCCACGTTTCCTTTTTCATGGCTTGTCTCAATTATTAGGTTAATAACTTGGGGTTGATTAGCCGCCCGTTCCAGGCAGATCGTCATCGTCGACGCCGCTGCCGCTGTTAGAGCCGTTGTTCTGAGAACCGCCGTTCTCACCGTTCTGGGTGCCGCCGTTCTCACCGTTCTGAGTGCCGCCGTTCTCACCGTTCTGGGTGCCGCCGTTCTCCTGCTCAGGGTCTTCCACGGTGCCGTCGTCGGTCGAGGTCACGCGCTTCACTTCCTTGCCGTCGCGGTCGTAGCAGGTAATCTGCACAGCCGTCTTGGCCAGTTCCCCCTTCAGGTCGGTGTCAGGGGTGAAGATGATGCGGCGGCTCGAAATCAGACCTGCCTTCACCTTGTTCACGTCGTCCACGCTCTTGGCGCGCAGGCCGAAGCGCATGGTTCCCAGACCGGGCAGAGCCACGCTGTGACCCTCGGTGGCCCACGCCTTGATCACCTCACCGGCTGCATCCCAACAGGCCTGCATCACTCCCTTGCTCACGCCTGAGCGGAGGGCTGCCTCCTTGATCACCTTGTCCTGAGTCAGAGCCGTGTAGAGCTCCGGCATCATCACGTAACGATACGTACCAGCATACTTGCCGATGTTCTGATACTGTTCCTTAGCTTTTACTTTCAGTGCCATAACTGTCAAATGTTTTTCATGGTTAATACTAAAGGTTCTGGTCTAGCGGGTGGCCACTTCCGCCTCCATCTTCCTTATCAAATCCGAAGGTCATCCGCGCCAGTTTAACTATCGTTGACTTCTGTCACGACTCGGCCATTCATGCTAGCCTGATGGCTCTCGCTGCTCCAGAAGTTTCCTCGTTCTTTTTATCTCTCCCGTGGGCGAGAAAAATTTCTCTCGTGGGGGCGCAAATTTTTATCTTCATTGACGATGCAAAGGTACAAAAAATCCAGATGCAAAACAAGCCTTTCTTTCATTTTTCTCAGATTTATTTGAAATGTTAAAATGTAAAGAAAGCAGAATGACTGCTTTTTCACGGTGTTACGCAGTTACACAGTTACGCAGTTTCATTTACCGTCGGCGAAG
>CALDLA010000009.1 GCA_937898415.1 uncultured Prevotellaceae bacterium
TGAAGAACCAGACACAACTCTCAGGAAAGCCCTTTAACTATGAGTTCTGTCCGCAAGATGACTACTATCTGAAGTCGCATCTTTTCGGCGACATCTTTGCTGGCGACCAACTCACAAATGCCGACCGCGAAATAGTGACCGTTGCAGCCCTTAGCGGACTGGAAGGTGTAGCCCCGCAGTTGGCTGCCCACAAGAAGGGGGCTGTAAACATGGGCAACCCGCAGAAACTCGTTGACGAACTCTGTGCGTGGCTTGACAGCGAGAGCTATACCCTGCGTAGTAAGTGGCCGAAGGGCGAACCCAATACGGGCTATGCGCAGTATTTCATCGGCAACAGCTACTTGGCAGATGTCGGTGGTGGTGTGATGAATGTTACCTTCGAACCTCGCTGCCGTAACAATTGGCATATCCATCACAAACAGGTGCAGGTATTGATCTGCGTCGCCGGTCGCGGCTGGTATCAGGAATGGGGCAAAGAACCGCAGGAGATGACTCCCGGCACCGTCATCGCCATCCCTGCCGAAGTAAAACATTGGCACGGAGCCGCCAAAGATTCGTGGTTCCAGCACCTGACGTATCATAAAGACGTAAAAGAGGGCGCAAGCCATGAGTGGCTAGAGCCTGTGACTGATGAGATATACGACAAACTACAATAGATAATAGCAGATTCCGTAATTCTGGTAATTCTTTCCAAGATTTGGGTAGTACCTGATTGGCAGAATCGTCGTACCTTTGCAGCGGATTTCAAAACGTAATGAACATGAAGAATTTAGCTTTGATTTTGATGTCTCTCCTAATGGTGTGCTGCACGAAGGACGACGAGGTGAAGGCGCAGACTATGACACAAAAGATGTATATCACTATCGACGGACAGGCACAAGCTGTGACGCTCGTCGACAATCAAGCAACAAAGACGCTTGTCGAGAAATTGCAGCAGGCTCCCGTCACCGTGACGCTGAACAGCAGCGGAGACTTTGAGATTTGGGGAGCACTGGGCTTCTCGCTGCCCACAAGCAACGAGCAGATTAACGCACAACCGGGTGACGTCATCCTGTACAACGGTTCGAATATCTGCATCTTCTACGGCACGAACTCGTGGAGCTACACCCGTTTGGGCAAGATTGACGGACTGTCGGAGAGCGAACTGCGCACGTACCTCAAAGCAGGCGAAAGCAACATCAGGGTCACGCTGTCGCTGAACAATGCAACAGGTATCAGCAATATCCGCTCCAATGCAGAAAGCGGAGCGTACTATTCGCTGAATGGTCAGCGAGTAGCGAATCCAAGCAAAGGCATATTCATTAGAAATGGTAAAAAAGTAATTTTATGAGAAAGTCAGTATTTGCCGCAGTGCTGATGGGCTTGACGCTCACGGCCTGCAACGAGAACAAACAAACTACAAACGAAGATATGAATACAACATTGCAATTGACTCAGGAGTGGGACAAGGTGTTCCCGCAGAGTGACAAGGTGACTCACGAGAAAGTGACCTTCAAGAACCGCTTCGGCATCGAATTGGCTGCCGACATGTACACACCGAAGAATGCAGAGGGGAAGTTGGCTGCTATCGCCGTCTCTGGTCCCTTCGGCGCCGTGAAGGAACAGTCGAGCGGTCTCTATGCACAGACGCTGGCCGAGCACGGATTCCTGACTATCGCCTTCGACCCGTCCTATACCGGTGAGTCGGGTGGCGAACCTCGCTATGTATCTTCTCCCGACATCAACACGGAGGATTTCTCTGCGGCGGTGGATTACCTCATGACGCGCGATGATGTGACCCCTGATCGCGTGGGTATCCTCGGCGTGTGCGGATGGGGAGGCATCGCCCTCAATGCAGCGGCACTCGACCCGCGTATCAAGGCCACCGTGGCAACGACGATGTACGACATGAGCCGCGTGTCGCAGAACGGCTACAACGACGAGGGCGACAGCAAAGAGGCGCGTGACGAGATGCGCAAAGCCCTGGCCGAGCAGCGGCTGAAGGACTACCGGGGCGGCTCCTACGAGCGTGCAGGCGGCGTGGTGGAAGATACGACCAACATGCCGTGGTTCGTTCAGCAGTACCATGCCTACTACAAGACCCCGCGCGGCTACCACGAGCGCAGCCTCAATTCCAACGAGGGCTGGAACAAGACATCCATCCTGCCGTGGCTCAATGCCGGTTTCCTAAAGTTCACCAACGAGATTGACAATGCCGTCATGATTCTTCACGGCGAGAAGGCCCACAGCCGCTATTTCGGCATCACCGCCTACGAAAACATGACCGGTGCGAAGGTCGATTTGCAAGGTCAGGACGCGAACCTGCAGCCGCTCAATGCACCGCTTGCTGAGCCGTTCATCGTTACTCGCGGCAACAAACAACTCTACATTGTTCCTGGTGCCACCCACTGCGACCTCTACGATGGTGGTGAACAGAACAACATCCCCTTCGACAAGCTTGCTACATTCTTCCACGACAATTTGAAATGACCAACAAGAGAATCATCCAGATAGACAGCGTTGATGCGTACAACAAACTGTACGGGTGGGAGACGCTACACCCGTTGGTGACAGTGGTGAACCACGCCAATCCGATGGCCAGCGACCTTAACCACTCGCGGCTGAACTATGGACTGTATGCTCTGTTCCTGAAGCAGGGCGACGGCTGCTCGATACGCTACGGACGCGAGAAGTACGACTATCAGGAGGGAACCGTGGTGAGCTTCAAGCCCGGTCAGGTGGTCGAGGTGGAATGGGACGAGAGCCGCCCCATGCCGCCCTCGCGCGGACTGCTGTTCCATCCTGATTTGCTCTACGGCACGCAACTCGCCCGCCGCATCAACGACTACACGTTCTTCGAATACGACCAGCGCGAGGCCCTGCACCTCTCGGAGCGCGAGCAACACATGATAGTAGAACTGTTCGACAGAATCGAAGAGGAATTGCAGCACCCCATCGACCGCCACTCACAGACGCTCATCACCGATGCCATCGGCCTGCTGCTGGATTACTGCATGCGTTACTACGACCGCCAGTTCATCACGAGACACAAGGTGAACAGCGAGGTATTCCTTGTATTCCAGAAACAGCTGAAGGAATACTTCGAGAACGGTCATCCAGAGCGAAACGGTCTGCCATCGGTAGCCTACTTTGCCGACAAAGCCTGTCTATCGCCCAACTACTTTGGTGACCTCATCAGCAAGGAGACGGGCATCACCTGTCAGCATCACATCCAGGATGCCGTCATCGATCGGTCGAAGCAGTTTCTGCTTGAAACAAAACTGCCCATTAGCGAGATTGCCTACCAGCTCGGCTTCGAGTATCCCCAGCATTTCACCCGTCTGTTTAAGGCCAAGACCGGCATGACTCCGAATGAATATAGATTAACAGCATAAAACAAACAAAGATGAAAAGAGTAATTGTAATATCTACGAGTCTTCGCAATGGTTCAAACAGCGATATGCTCGCTGACCAGTTCGTGGAAGGTGCCAAGGCTGCTGGAAACGATGTAGAGAAGATCTCACTTGCAGGCAAGAATATCCAGTTCTGTAAGGGCTGTTTGGCTTGTCAGAAACTGGGGCGCTGTGTCATCAACGATGACGTGAACGACATCATGACGAAAGTGCTTCAGGCCGACGTCATCTGCTGGGCGACACCCATCTATTATTACGAGATGAGCGGACAGATGAAGACGCTCATAGATCGCATGAATGCCATGTATGAGTTGGATTACAAGTTCCGCGATGTCTATCTGCTGACAACGGCAGCCGAGGATGAAGAACAAACGCCAAAGAGGGCCGAGGCTGGTCTAACTGGTTGGATTGACTGCTATCCAAAGAGTCATCTGGCTGGCACTCTCTTCTGCGGTGGTGTAAATGATGCACGCGAAATCGATGGAAATGCCAAACTACAGGAAGCATACGAATTAGGAAAGAGCGTATAAACGAAAGGGCATGAAGAAGATAGTAATGATGTTAGTGGCACTCCTGACATTTGAAGCCCCTTGATAAGGGGCTGGCCTAAGCCAAGGATATCTTCCTCTTTGGCTTACGCCGCTTCCCCGTTTGACGGGGACGCTCAAAGGTGGTACACCTGCCCCACAATCATCAACACCTTCATGGAGGCATACGATTTCAAGGGAAAGGCCATCATTCCTTTCGCCACTTCTGGCGGCAGCAGTATCAAGAAAGCCTGCGAGGACCTGAAAGCCGCATATCCTGATGTAAAGTGGAAGGAAGGAAAGTTGTTGAATCGTGCATCAAAGAAAGATTTGGAGGACTGGGTGAAGTAAATACCTACTTCTTATTAATCTGCATTTGCAGGTTTACACAGGTGCGCAATACTTAAAACACCGCGTTTTAGGTATTGCGCACCTTATTTAATTGCCGTACCTTTGCAGCCGATTTTATAATATCAACTATGACAAAGAGTATTAAGATTTCGGTTCTGTGGCTGCTGACCATCTGCGGGTTTGCAGCACACTCCATTTGAAGGCATGACAGCCTATTCGCCGGAGGATCTGAAAAACTGCTCGACGAAGCAGGTTTCACCCAGACGGAAATCCACCGTAAGAAACCTACGTATGCCACGATTTTAGGAGTAAAACCATAATTTGCAAACGTTACTTACATATCCGCCAGCGTGGTATTGTGAAGGATGGCAGTTGATTGGCTGAGCATCTGGATAAACTCGCGGGCAGAGGGCTTTTGATAGGCATCTTTCAAGGTGTGGATGCAACCTTGCATGTGGTTTGAGGGGGCATCGATGGGGATAGCGCGGAGGCCGGGCTCATTGACAACAGTCGATTCGGCAAGGATGGTGACGTAGCGGGTCTGGTGGACGAGCTTGAATAGCAGACTGACATAACTAATCTCGGCCTTTATTCGAAAATGGCAATCGGTATCGGCGATGAGTTGCTCGAAAGCGTTGCGGGCCTGCATGCCGATGGCGGGAAGGACAAGGCAATACTTCTCCAGTTCCTGTAGCGTGACGCTCTTTTTCTGTGCCAACGAGTGATGGTCGCTGACGATAGCGGCAAGACGATTGTCGAACAACTCGCGGCTCTCGATGTGGGCATTCTGCTCGGTGGGTTTGAAGGCCAGTACGAGATCGAGCTCATGGCGTTGGAGTTTATTGATAAGATCTGTCATCGAGGCGTAGCAGACGTTGAGTTTCACCTTGGGGTACTTCTTGAGGAAGTCGGCCATCGTCTCGGCAATCATACTGCTGAACGAGAAGGTAACGCCGATGTTCAGCTCGCCTGTCAGCATCTGCTTCAGCTCTTGTACGCGCTGCAGTAGTGTGTCGGCATCGTAGATACACTCGCGGGCCAGCGGCACCAGCATCTGTCCAGCTTCGGTGAGCAGCACCTCATGGCTATTGCGCTCGAAGAGCTGTTGGTCGAGTTCGTGCTCCAGGTTCAGGATCTGCTGAGAGAGCGTACTCTGCGTGATAAACAATTCGCGGGCCGCTACGGAGAAGTTAAGCGTCTCAGCCACACGGAGGAAATATTTCAGTTGGCGAAGTTCCATACTTTGTATGTATTATAGGTTGGGAGATATTGCGCTAATCCAGTTGTCAATAGAATAATGTTGTATACCGAAAAGCGGGTTGATAATGTGTTTTACATTTCGTTGGTAGAGCACATACTTAAGAATATTAAGCCTCTCTGAAGTAAGACTATCAGATGGTACATAGATGGCCAAGCATTTTCCTGTCAGATTCATGCTGTGGAAGGTGTCGATGAATTCCTGCCATTCTCTTTCTGCTCCCTCAGCGTTGATTGAGGGAAGACAGAGCACGATATTCTCAACACCATTCATGAGGGCCTCACCAATGTGGCGAGTACAGGTTGTCTGCGCTCCAAGGAAAAAGGCAATGCGCTTGGCATCAGCCTTGGTCAGTTCGGACTCGTGTCCGTAGATTACTATTGTCGATTTCATTATCTTTTTGTTTAAAATGGGAGATGCTGTCTCACGACTGGGTCTCCCGTTGGCTTTGTCTTCGTCCGTCACGACTCGACCATCTTCGAGTGAACTCGGATGGTGCTCGCTGTTCCGTCCGTTGAACTTATATAATAATACACGTATGTGCGCATTGCTGCGCTGAGCCAATAAAAAGAGAGCTTGCACCTCTTCGCCCTTACATCGAGGGTCGTTCGGCATTTTACCGACAAAGGCTGGTCTTCAGACTTTCCTCCACTCCCAAGCGCCTTCTCACCCAAACGGGCAATGGCGTGATTTAGCGAGAGCAAAGCCGAATACATTCGAGCTTTGCAGAGCGTGAACGTCATCGAACGAAGTTCAATGGCGTTTATGCTTAGGAGCCATAACGGAGTTCACTGCTGCGGGACAGTCGGAGATTCTCACTCACATTCCCAATTAAGCACAGCTAAGTGCACCTTCGCGGGCAACACATTTCTGTATTACGGGTGCAAAGGTACGAATAATTTTGGAATAAGCTTGCAACTAAGCTGGAAAATCGTTTATTGTTTTTTTCGATAGCGCCTTTCGGAACAACCAATAACCGAGCCGTCAGCCTTTAGCGGATAATCCGTATATTTGCACCAGAATTGTGAATCAATAAAAACTATCAGCATTATGCAGTACATTGTCATCGTAGCCCTTGAATTCGTGATTGCCTTCTCTGGTGTCGCATTGTTTGTCAGGTATTATAATAGCAAGCCTTAACTGCTATCGAGAAATCCGATAGCAGCAATCCGTTTTCTGTGGATTGCCGCTTTCTTCACTTCCCATAGCCAACGCTTTCGGCTTTCCATGATTCGGCGTACCTTTGCATCCGAATTATAATATAAATAGACATGGAAAGTATTTATTGTTGGCTTATCATAGCCTTAGAGTTTGTTGTTGGTTTCTTCTTCGTGAAGTGGTTGGTCCGTCATAACAACATAGAAGTTGAGTGATGTTCATGCGCATTATCACCATACAGATATCGATATTAAACTTGGATAAAGGATTAAGATTATGCTGAGAATGATTATCATCGACATCATTGTCCTCGCCTTCGCTACTTGGGCTGTAATAATGTTCTTACACCACGACGAACGTAAACATGAACAGAGTAATCCACAAAAATAGATACAAATATAAGCATTAAATTTGTATTCTCAGAAAAAACTCTATCTGTTTGCAACCGAGTTGCGAATTATTTGTTGTACCTTTGCAGCCGATGGATATACAGAGTTTCTTCATATCACTCTTGAACGTGGTCTGCGAGATGGCTCCCTATCTGTTGTTGGGATTCTTCATCGCAGGAGTTCTGCACGTCTTTGTGCCGCAAAGGTTCTATGCCAATTATCTTTCGCGTAACAATAAGCTGTCCGTTGTTTGGGCGGCGCTGTTGGGCATACCCCTCCCGCTGTGTTCATGTGGAGTCATCCCCACCGCTATAGGACTAAGGAACGAGAAGGCGTCGAAGGGAGCCATTGCCTCGTTTCTGATTGCCACACCGCAGACGGGCATCGACTCCATTCTGGCCACTTTCTCGCTGATGGGACTTGGCTTTGCCATTATCCGTCCTACAGCAGCGCTTATCACAGGTGTTTGTGGCGGACTGCTGGTAAACCGTCTGGTTCGTGAGGATGATATAAAGGATGATTCGTCCACTTCATGCCAAGTAGAAAGCGGAAACAGGATTTGGCGCGTACTAAAGTATGCCTACTATGATATGCTTCGCGACATCGGTCTGCGACTGCTTATCGGACTTGTTGTTGCGGCATTGATTCAGGTCGCTGTACCTGATGAGTTTTTCCTCAGTTTCGGCAGTCAACCACTGTTGCAGATGCTGGTAATCTTGGTTATCGCCGTACCGATGTATATCTGCTCGACGGGTAGTATTCCCGTGGCAGCAGCCCTGATGATGAAAGGACTCTCGCCAGGAGCGGCACTGGTGATGCTGATGGCCGGGCCTGCGGTAAATCTCGCCTCTATCCTCGTGGTTCATAAGTCGATGGGACGTCTCTTCACATCGATTTATCTGATGACCATTGTTGGTTTCGCAGTTCTATTCGGCCTGCTGCTCAATGCTACGGGAATCGACTTCTCCGTCGCTGCCCAAGATGCTTGCTGCATGAGCACGTCCGTTCTGCCAAGTCCGTTCAAATTCGTTTGCGCCACAGTATTAACACTATTAATAATATTTGCTCTTATGATGAAGTTTTTCAGCAAGTTTACCAGCAAAAAGCCGTTAGACCCCGATGTAATCGTCTACCGGGTTGAGGATATGCATTGCAGCCATTGCGAGGCCGCCGTCGTCCGTGCCGTCGAGGAAGTGCCAGGCGTAGAGAAAGCCAAGGCCAGTGCATCAGCCAACACCCTCACCATCAAAGGCCCCGCCACAGAAGAGTCTATCCGTAAAGCTGTTGAGGGTATCGGATATACGTTCAAAGGAAAGGCTTGATATAATTAATCAAAGCTCCGACCTGCAGTTAGCAAGCCGGAGCATCTTTTGGAATTATATGGAATGGCTTACGCCACGAAGTGCTTGATGTTGTGGGCTGAAGTCTTGTTGGCATCGTAGCTGACTGTCAACTCACGAGTGCGTGGATTCCAGTTGGTGTCCATCACGCCCTTCATATTCTCAACCTTTGCCACAACTTTCTTATGAGGTTCGTGACGGCTCACCTTGATAGTGCAGGTCTTCACGTCAGGACGATAGGCATGGGTCTTGTTGGCATCGAAGTGGCTTGTCTTTTTATCAACCTTGTCGAAGTGCGAACCCTTCTTATCGTTATTCACTACCACAACAACCTTGTCGTTCTTACCGTTGTTGTTCTTCTTATTACCGGCCATTGCTGGCATTGCGAATGTGATGCTCATCATCATCATGATTGCGATCACTTTATTCAGCCAATTAGTGCTCACTATTGTCTTCTTCATAATCTTCTTCTTTTAAATTGTTCAACTTTCGTTATGTGTTCAGACTCCTATGTTCTGGATCACGGTGCAAAGTTAAGGCGAATCAATGGGATTTGAAAATGAAAAACCCGATTTTGAGATTCCTGAATCCCTAAACTTTCATGGGGATTTTCCCAAAGGCCCCGAATGTTTAACTGAGTTTAAAGAATTGACAGCGTAGTTTAAGCGAGTTTAAATTCCGTGCCATTCTGGCCTCTTTGGAATGTCAGATTGGCATTCGGCACGTAAGTTGCTTTTAGATGTGTGAGAGCCGGAGCTCAAAAGGCAAAGGCACTCAGAACATACGTTAAACTAAAAGTATAATTAGGAGGTATTGATTATGTTACCAGTAATGTTTCAGAACAGTTGGATGCCAACAGTATTTGAGGATTTCTTGAACAATGATTGGATGCCTCGTGCCAACAGTACAGCACCCGCAGTCAATGTCAAGGAGAGTGAGAAGGCCTACACGATGGAACTTGCAGCTCCAGGCATTAAGAAAGAATATTGCCGTGTGGCCATCAACGACGAGGGCAACCTCACCATCGCCATTGAGAAGGGAGGAGTCCACGATGTTGATAACATCGATGGAGGGCACCAACAGGAACACAAGCATGAGGACAAGCACCATCACTATCTGCGCCGCGAGTTCAGCTACTCGAACTACGAGCAGAGCTACACGCTGCCAGACGATGTGGTGAAGGATCAGATCTCTGCCAAGGTCGAGGACGGCATCCTGACCGTCACCATGCCGAAGACCGAGCCGAAGCAGAAGGTCACCAAGGCCATCGAGGTATCATAAGCCTTTCATGGCTTTGTCTAAAAAGGATTGAAACATCTAAAACAGTTGGGAGCAGCATCCATTGCGGTGTTGCTCCTCTTTATTTATTTCTCTGGCCATGGCTCAAATTCCAATTCCAACTCAATCCATTGATTTTCTTCCTGTGGTGTGGCAATCTTTTGATTGGAAACGCCCAATCCTAACAGTCGGATGGGGTGTGTGTGGCGCTCGGCGTAGCCGCTTTGCTTGTCAAAGAACTCCACTTGTTGCATCAACTGCTTGGCCAACGGAAGGATTTCGTCTTTGGTGCGGAGAATATAATCAACAGTGATGCTGCGGGTGATTTGCCGGAAGTCCAGAAACTTCACTTTCAGTGTCAGGGTGCGGCCCTCGAAGTCATTCTTCTCGATGCGCCTGACTAGTTCGAGCACCGTGTGATACAGGTGAATGGTGACGGCGGCATTCTCGCTGATGTCCGATTCAAAGGTCTGTTCACAGCTGACACTCTTCCGTTCCCACTCGCTGATGACAGGCCGGTTGTCGATACCTCGCGAGAAATCGTAGAACACTTGCCCCATCTTGCCGAACTCCTGCGTCAGTCGGCTCAGCGACATGTTTCTCAGGTCAAGTCCCGTGAAGATTCCCATTCGGTGCATTTTCTCAGCGGTCTTCTGACCTATACCCCAAATCTTCTCTATCTTCAGTTGTGCGATGAAGTCCAAAGCCCTGTCAGGGTGAATCACTGTCAGCCCGTCGGGTTTGCGCCAATCGGAGGCAATCTTTGCCAGGAACTTGCAGTAGCTCACGCCTGCCGATGCCGTCAGTCCCGTCGTCTCACGGATACGCTGCTTGATTTCTCGCGCAATATCCACGCCCAACTCAATTCCCTTCTTATTCTCCGTCACATCGAGGAAGGCTTCGTCGAGGGATATAGGCTCTATCAGGTCGGTATAGTCGTGGAATATCTCATGTAACTGTGCTGAAACCTCCTTATACTTTTGGAAATGCGGCTCCACGATGATCAGTTGCGGACACAGCCGCTTGGCAACCTGAATGGACTGTGCCGAATGCACGCCAAACCGCCGTGCTTCGTAGCTGGCTGTTGATACCACGCCCCGTTCGGCATCGTGCCCCACCGCTATCGGCTTGCCACGAAGCTCAGGATTGTCGCGCTGCTCTACAGCCGCGAAAAACTGGTCCATATTATCAGAAAGTTTTGATAATATGGATTATCAGAACCAAAGATATATCATATCAATTGTGTAAGTTGTTGAGTTTTAAATTATTTATTAGTCCTTAGTTCTGATAATATTGGAAAAGATAAACAATAATCATGAAACTGCAAAATATTTCGCCCACTTTTTTGCATAAGCAGGCGAAAAACACTGTAAGGCCGAATTATTATCGACTTACAGAACATAAAAGAAGCCGCGTTTCCCGAATGCGGAAAGCGCGACTTCTTCTATTTTGTTTGCTCAACTTACTTGAAAGGCAAGTACCAGTTGCGTTCGTCGAGCAGCGAAACGGCAGGCTGCTTGTAGGCTAACTTGGCGGCCAGCCAGCGGCTGCCGAAGTCGGAGCCATAAAGAGCGGCCTGATTCTTGTGACGGGCGATACGGGTAAGGTCGCCGTAGCGGCACCCCTCATAGGCCAGTTCAAGTGCCATTTCGTCGCAGATGATGTCCTCGACGGCATTGATGGTGTCGGCCATAGTGAACTGTGCGCCGGCAATGCCAAACTGGTCGTTCAGCTCAGCCAGTTTACGTCCTACGATAGTGTGGTACTGATAGGGCGAGAAAGCGCCCTGAGTGTAATAGACACCACGGCTATGGATAGACCAGTTGTCCTCGAACATGGTGAGATTCTCAGCCGACAGGAAAGGAACGGTGGTCTTCAGCATCGTCTCAGTCTCAGGACGGATATAGCGACCTGATGCCTGGTCGAGGCTGTCGCCGCGCATGACGTAGGAGAGGAGATCCTCGTTGATACCGTCCTTGAGGATGGCGAAGGCGGCATCAGGATAGCCCATGCGGTTGAGGGCCTCAGCCAGACGGAGGTAGACGGTGGCCGTGCGGTAGATGGGGATGTTGGCACTGGTGAACTTGGTCATGACGGCAAAGGTGGAGTCGTCCTTGCTAACCTGGCGCATGGTGTAATAACGGCGCAGGTCGCCCAGTTCAGCCGTCTTAACGACAGTGCTACCGCCGGAGGACGACGTGGGAGTATAGTAGTACTCCTGTGCGTCGGAAAGGGCGATGTAGGAGGGCGACGGGTCAATCTGACGCTCCAGAAGGTAGCGTGCGCTTGACGAAGCCGAACCGCCAGTGGTGCTGTAGAAGTCGTAACCGAAATAGCGTGGCAACTCGGTAACGGCTCCGCGCAAGTAGTTGGCAGCCATGGGGATGTAGGTAATGATGTCGTTGGTGCTGGTGACGCTGAAAATGGTCGACCACTCAAAACTCGTATCAGAAGTGCGGAACGACATAGAAGTAGGAATCTTGTCCTCCAGAATCTTTATGATAAAACTCTCTCTAGGGTCGGTGTATGCCTGACGGATACGCCACCGGTTGGTACGCAGGTAATTGAAGTAGTAACGTGCGGCCTGCTCGTACTGGTGAGTCTCAAGGAAGAGGTCGCCGAGGATGACGTCAACGGGAATCATGGCGTTCTTGGTCTGCACCTTCTTCTCCTGGGGATTCTCAGAGTCACTGCTATTGAGTACACCGGCACTGGTCTCGCCATAGTCGGGGACGGGGGTACCGCTGAACTTGATGAGTTCGGGTGTCAGCGCGTCGCAAATGCCGCGCAGGTCCTTGGTCTCCATCTGGCTGTTGGCCTGTCCTATGCTGACCAATGGATCAGTGTAGAAGGGCACTTCACCGTAGTTCTTGCACAGCTGCAGATAGGCCCACGCACGGACAGCAAGGGCTTCAGCATACTCTGGGATAGCCACCAACCGGCTACCAGTGCGCAACGTGGTGTCGCGGTGGGCCAGGTAGTAGTTGCAGTTGTTGATGACGCGGTAATAGACGTAGGCCGAGTCGTACTTGTTGGTAGCGTCGGCGGTGAAGTTGGCCAGCCTCTGGAGGTCGGTCTCCGTATACATGTTGGTGGTCGTCAGGTCGCCGCGCATCTCGCCCGTCATGACATACTGGTCGGCCAGCAACTGCAGGCCCTTCAGTATGCCGAGTGTATAGAACATAGAGTCCGTCTTCTGGTCGAGTGCCGGGTCAAAAATCTGACGGTCGCTTTCGGTCTCGAACATATCCTCGCAGGAGGTGAAGATTGCGGCACCGCTGCAGCACAGCGAACAGGCGATAAGGTATTTTGTGATATTCTTTGTAATCATAATTTCTTATTCATTAGAGGTTAATCTTGAGTCCCAATGTGAAGGTGCGTCCCAACGCTACATTGCCATTATCGATGCCTTGATAGAGGACGGCATTGGCCACCGACATTTCGGGATCGTTGCCTAAATAGCGGGTGATGGTCACAAGGTTGTTGGCCTCAGCCCAGATGCTGAGTCCCTGCAGCCAAGAGTAGTTGACAGGCACCTTGTAGGTGAGGTTCACGGTCTTGAGGCGCAGATAGCTGCCGTCCTCAATCCAGCGGTCGCTGAAACGGCTGTTGCCCATGGGGTCATTGTAGGAAATGCGGGGGATGTCAGTCTTCTGGCCGTCGGCACGCCAACGGTTGGTCATGGCCGTCGTCTGGTTGTAGAAGTTGAAGCCTCCCTCAATCAGGCTGCGCTGATAGTTGAAGATGTCGTTGCCCAGCGAGTAGTTGAAGCCTATGTGCAGGGTTAGGTTCTTCCAGTTGACGTTGGCGAAGATGTTACCATAGATGTCGGGGTTGGGATTGCCGATAATGGTCTTGTCAGCCTCACCGATGATGCCGTCGCCATTGATGTCAACGAAGTGGACATCGCCGGCCTTGAACTCCTGACGGGCACCAGTCTCGTCAATCAGGGCGAGGTAGCCTCCGCGTCCGGCAGCGGCAGCCTCCTGGTCGGTGGCAAACACGCCGTCAGTCTTGTAGCCGTAGAACACACCCACGGGCTGACCCACGATAGTGGCGATGTTGTCCTTGCCGTAGATAGAGGAGGTGAAGCCCTGTGCGGTCTTCTCTCCACCTACGTACAGCTTGCTGTCGTTAGGCAGCGACTTGACCTTGTTGACGTAGTGTCCGGCACTGACACCCACCTCGACGTTCAGGCGGTTCATGACAACGGGCTTGGCCGTCACCGTCACCTCGAAGCCAGTATTGTCGAGCGATCCTCCATTGCTCCAGTAGCTGTTGATACCGGCAACAGGGTTCTCGAAGGTCTTCAGCGTCAGCAGGTTGCTAGTGTGGTTGAAATAGTAGTCGAAGTCAATGCCCAAGCGGTTGTTCAGCATGTAAGCTCTCAGTCCCAGGTTCAGTTTGTTGGTCTGCTCCCAGGTGATGCTCTCATTGCCGATGTTGTCGAGTACGGCAGCCGTCGACTTATACAAGTACTTGGTGACGTTGAACGACGTGCGGGCAGCGTTGCCCGAGATGTCGTCGTTACCCGAGATATCGTAGCCGGCCTTCAGCATCAAGTAGTTCAAGCCCTTCACCTTGGGGAACCAGGCCTCGTTGGTGATGAGCCAGCCTAACTGCACATTGGGGAAGAGGCCCCACTTGACACCGCCGATGCTGATGCCGCCGTCGGCCTCCTCGCCAAAGCGGCTGCAGCTCTCGAGGGCTAACGACACCTGAGCGAAGTAGCGGTTGCGGTAGTTGTAGTCCACATTGCCGTACCACGTGAGGCTGCGCCACTCGTCATCGACGCCCGTGGCATCGACGAAGTCCATCTTCTCAGAGATGTTCGGAGTCTTGTCGTTACCTGCCGACGAGTACTGGCCTTCAGGCTGGTTATCGTCATAGGCAAACGAAGAATAGCGGATACCGGCAAAGGCATTGACATGGTGCTCACGCAGTTGCTTGGTCCACTCCAGACGAGTGTCGCTCATGACGGCTGTCTCTTTCGAGAACATGGACATGGCCTTGTTCTGTACATAGCCCAGGCCGTCGATGAGGAAGGTAGGCATACCGTCCTTTGGGCGATAGTAGCGCTGGGATACGCGGTCGAGCGTATAGCTGAACACCTCGGTCAGCGTCAGGCTGTTATTGAACTCAAAACGCGGGGCAATCACCGTATTGAAGTGGGTCATCTCCACGCGGTTCTTATTGATAGCGTCACCGTTGGCAAGCAGGGCCGTGGGGTTACCTAATGTCAGGTCGCTGTCGAGCACGGTCAGGTAGTCATCGGCCTCAGCGAGGGTTGACGACAGCTTGCGCGTCACATTATTATAAGTATAGGGATTCAGGAACGGCGACTTGATGAGTGCCAAGAAGGTGGGCGAAGAGATGGTTCCCTCCGTTAGGCTGGAGGGAGCGCCGTTGTCGAATACGTCGCGGTTAATCTTGGCATACGACATGTCAAAACGGGTGGTGAGCCGGCTGATGATATTGATGTCTGTGTTAAAGCGGACGTTCAGACGGTTGAAGCCGTTTCTGCGGGCAGTGCTCTGGCCATCGGTATAGCCTAACGAAAGGTTGTACATACCTACATCGTCGCCACCCTGCACGTTGATGTTGTAGTTCTGGGTCATGGCCGTGTGGTAGACCTCATCCTTCCAGTCAGTACTGTTATGGTACTTGGCATAGTAGTATTTCGACGGATCGTCGATGAGGAACTTGAAGGTCAGGGGGTCTGTGTAGTTCGATATGTCGGGGTAGGTACCTAACATTTCCGTAGCATAAACCCTGTACTGGGCAGCGTCCATCATATCCGGCAGACGGGGCTTCAGGACGACACCCACGCCGATGTTGGCGTCGATGCGGGTAGCCATGCTATGACCGCGCTTCGTCGAGATAAGGATGACGCCGGCAGCGCCCTTGGCTCCGTAGAGAGCCGTGGCGTTCTTCAGCACGGTGACCTTCTCAATATCCTCGGGATTGATGTTGAGCATCAGGTTGGTGTAGTCGCCGTCATGCAGGGCGATACGGGTCTGCTGCATGTCCTGGACGACGCCATCGACGACAATCAGCGGCTGGGCATTGGAGGTCAGTGAATTGAGACCGCGCACAAACATGGCCGAGCCGTATCCGGGACCTCCGGAGCGTGAGATGCTGCGGACATCGGCACCCAACGACCCCTCGATGTCGGTCTCGACGGTCTGAGAGGTGGTGTTGACAATGTTGGTCTCGGCCTGGGCACCAATGGTATTGGACTTGCCGTACATGGGGCGGAACTTGTCGCTCAGCATCTCTATGTTACCGACGGTTCCCTTCGGGCCAATGGCTACCTGCTGACTCAGAAACTCGGGGGCATGAATGTAGAGGGCCGTTGTGAACTCGGGAACCTTGATGACGAACGTTCCGTCCTCGCCGGTCATGGCCGTATAATTGATGTCGTTGAGTGCCTGCACCATGATACCGGCCAGGGGCTTCTTGGTAGCGGCATCGATGCAGACGCCGGAAATCTCCACGGTCGGGTAAGTCGGTAGCTTGACCACAGGTTTCTTGACAACCTTAGCGGCGGTTACGTCATCATCGTCATCGTCCTGCGCAAAGCCCGGCAGCGTGCCAATAGCCAACAGACAACAGCCCATCACCGTGATTTTGCAGGTTCGCTTGCTTATCATTGATATCGTATTCATCTTCAATACTTTTTATAGTTTGCATTTATTTGGTCATTCTCCCTTATCGTACTTGTAATCGGGGTACTCCTTCAAGTAATCGTCAAGCTCCTTGGGCCGCAAGATGATGCAGTCGATGCGTAACGTGCGGTCGTAGTTCAGACGATCACGGTTAGTGACGCTGCTGCTGACACGCAGGTAGGGGTAGTAGTTACCCGTTCCGGCGTAGGCCATCGGGAAGGTGAAGTCACCAAGATAGATGGTGTCAATCTTGGTGGTATCGCTGACGAAGTTCGACTCTGCCACCCACTTACGGTTGCTATCGTCGTTGATGCCCGACGCATCAGCATAGCCCATCGACACGCTGAAGCGGTTGGGTTTGTTGGTACCCACCGTGCTGGTGATGTGGGGAGGAACGATGACGATGTAGATGCTATAGGTCGTAGAGCGGACATCGGGCAGGTAGTAGTCCACTTCGGGGTTGACGTTCGAACTGGCAGGCTGCGCTTCGAGGTAGACATCCTTAGAGAGGCGTCCGGAAATCTCGGGGTTCTGGTTCTCACCCACGACGGTGACACGCTGCACGGGTTCATACACATTATTCGTATTGGCGAGATACTGCGACGTTTCGCCCTCGACCACGATTTCCGGGTTCCAGAACAGCCAAGGCTGCATGCGGAGGCTGTCGGTAATCCAAGCGATACCGTTACTGCAAGTGTAACGTGTGGCACCATGAAGCAGCGATGCAGCATCCTCGGAATACACCTTCCTACGGAGGGTACTGTAAAGGGAGTCGCACTGCAGGGTCTCGCCCGTATTCAGCGTCTTCAGCTTCTTGTTGTCATAGAGGTTGTTGTTGTAATACAGGTTTGCAGTCAACATGCGGTTGACCATAGAGTCCTGCAGATACTGGACATCGGCTATCTCAACTTTCGTCTTCAGCTTAGTCGCCAAATCCTCAATGAACTCGAACGAGGGCACGTAGTGGAAGTACTGGCTGACCTTCTCCTTAGCCTTGGTCCACGCATCGTTGGTGGGGATAATCATCGAGTAATTACTGTCCTCGCGGTTGATGTAGGCATAGTAGTCAGCGAAGAGATCATTGTGCTCATCGAAGACGGAGTCCAGATAGGTGATCTCACCGTTCACGGTGGGTCCCTGAACACTCTTATACTCGTTCAGTTTCTTTACGTCGTAACTGTGATAGAAGTTGCTGATGGAGTCGATGGGGAATTCGTTGGCATTCAGCGACTCATAAATATTCTGCACAAACGGGATCTTGCCACCCAACAGGTGGATGGTGCCGTTTTCCGACGCCAGGTTGGGACGCACCACGCTGATCCCCTGCATATCGTAGTACAGGTCTCCATTGAAGTGCGCCAGCTTCTCGTTAAGCGTGTAGATGGGCAGGTTGTCAAGTACACCCGAAGCGGGATAGTTACTGCGGGCTATGTGGTTCTCGATGAATTCCCTGCGCAGCCGTTCGTCACTAAAGGCGTTTACCGTCTCATAGTCGAAACTGCCGTTGACCGGCGCCCAGACGGTGTAGGTCTGCGACGCGTTGAGGACAGCATCATAGTCCACCTTCTTCAGCAGCGATGCAAACTGCGAGAGGTTGTCGGTATTGGCAATGTTCTCCCAAAGCGTGGACTGCTGAGTGTCCAACAGTTCCGAGTTGGCATCGTAGTGGTCATCCCAGTCGGCACAGCCGTCGAAAGCTGTGGCACCGCCACAGCACAACGAACAGGCGATGAGATATTTGGTTATATTCTTGCTATTCATAATCTTCAGTTTTCAATGTTCAATCTTCAATTTCCAATCTTAGTACATGTCCTCCACGTAGCGGGTGTTGTTATAGACGTTCTCCGGACAGAACTCGATATAGTCCAGGTGGAACTCGCCCTGTGGATTCTCAATCACACTCTTACAGCGTACCCAGTAATCGCCCTGCTTAAACTCCTGGCGTGCGACGATACGGCGCAAGTCCTTGGGGTTGTTGCGGGCATAGCTACCAGAGTTGACGCCGACGGTATAATAAAGAGGTCCGCGCATGTAACCGAGGTTACGCATGTTGGCGTCGCTCTCAATACCGCTGTCATCAAGCTTGGTCCAGTCGCACCAGCCCGTCACAGCGTCGGGCGTCAGGTTACTGTTGTTGGCAGGAATGTGACGCATGTCAAGAGGAATGTCAAGCGCCTTCATCGTTGTCAGGTCAGAACTGCTGCCGAGGTAGAACTGCAGCATGCCTCGCTGAGGATCCTCAGCGGTATAACCCACGCGCAGTTCGTAGGTGCCATCGGGTACCGGCGGCAGACGGAAGGAGAAGTCATAGTTACCCATGCAGTTAAACTCGTCCTCCTGATAGTTGCTCCAGCTGCTGCCGCGACCCGGGAAGTAGTAGAAGCGGGTGTCCTCGCCGTTATAGATGGCCAGGTTCTTGAAGAACTTCGGTGGGAAGCGGATGTAGTCACAGTTAGCGTGACGTCCGTCTGTACCCTGAAGACCACCGTTGAGGGCTTTCACCTGTGAATAGGATATCCAGCGGAACGAGTTGGACATCATCTCGCCGAAGATGGCGGTATCGTCAATACGGATGCGCTCGTTCAGGGCGCCGCGCGGCACCTTGCTGTCATAGACGAGGATATCGTTCACTGGATGGATATAGCCGTTAAGCGAGGATATCTGAGAGCTGGAGCCCTTCAGGTCGATACCTTCGAACAAGACGGAATGCATACCGGCCGTGCCAAGTTCGGCCACCATGTCGGTGAGCGAGTTGTTGGCTATCCAACGGTTGATATAGAGTTTACTGCTATTTCTCGTAATCTTAAGCATCGTGTAGGGCAACATAGTCTCGTAATACTCCACAAGCGTGACCTTGGAAATCTGGTTGCTGGAGATGACGAGCTTGTCGTAGGGAATCTTGTATTCCAGGATATGATAGCGCAGGAACATGTTCAGGGTGTTCCACGGGTTTGCATAGTCTGTCTCGGTGCTCACCTTGATGTCATGATTACGGGCATAGTCATACCAGCCTGCATCCTTGTCAGCACAATGGCCGTACACCTCGTTGGCATAGGCCTTCAGGTCTTCAATGTTGTTGATTCCCTTATCGGCCAGGGCCTGGTCGGTCTCGGGGAAGATGGTGTAGCCCAGCTCGCACTTTTCAGGGGTGTAAAACTTACGTTTGTTGTCCACTTGCCCCACATCGGTAGTGCTGACGGCATTCAGCGAGTCGGCGAGTCCCGTCAGTTTCAAGGCCTGCGTGAAGATGGTGAACAGGTCGGGATGGCTGTCCAGCTCACCGGCAATCAGCATGTTCGAACGGAGGATGACATGGTCTATCTCATGCAGGACGCCGTTCTCCAACTCGTTGTCCATGCTGGTGATGGTGGACGCACGGCTAACGACCAGTGCTCCTGACTCCGGGTCGATACTGGTGTTGATATCACGACCCAGCATGGTCTTGATGGTCATGCCATTGCCCATGTCGACACCCATCATCTCTGTGGACAACAGGTGGAACAAGGCAATGTCTTCGCAGAGCGAGTCGGTAAGACCCTCCAGGCTCTTGGCCGTCATGCCGTTATGGGGGAAGTCTACGTTGACGGGGTCGTCATACAGACTGTCGATGTAAGCTTGAACGGCATCGTTATCCGGAGCAAAGCAGGTGTAGGTGCCGTAGGCGGAAAGGATCTTGTCGTAGCCAATTCTCGACAGGATGTAATTGAAGCTGCTGAAGCGGTCGCTACGGTTCACCAGATAGTCCTCAATCGTCTCACCCGTAAATGTATAAAGGTTCGATTCGTCAATGTCTTCCTTACAGGAGACAAACGGTGAGAAGATGGCGGCTGTACCGCAGAACAACAGCCCCTTCACAATGTATTTCTTTATCTTCGTATTCATAATCTTATGCAATTTCTGTGATAACGATTAATTCTTGGAAGTAGACTTCTCCTGTATGAAGACAGGATTCTGTTTCAAGAGGTTATTGACCTTGAGCTCACTCTCCTGAATAGGCCAGTAGAGATAGGGTTCGGTCTTCATCTTGTAGGAGATGGCATCGCCGCCGCTGTCGACATACTTCCTGACAATCTGCAGCAACATTGGCTTGTAAAGTGCTGGCCAACTTTCGGTATCGGCCAGTCGCTGACGACCGTTGACGCCCTCCATGTGGCGGTAGCAGAAGCGCATGAGGTCGAACCAGCGCTTACCCTCGAAGCACAGCTCGCGCTCGCGCTCGTTCATGACCAGCAGTTCCATGCCGGTCTTCGTCTGGAAGGCATCAAACTTCAGCGTGTCGGTGGAGTTCTTCTTTATAGAACGTTTGTTGACAGACTGCACCAGGTCGAAGGCTTTCTTCAGGGTCACGACGTCACTGTCGTTGGCAGCCGTCTCCACCAGGGCCTCGGCCTGCATCAGCATGATGTCGGTTAGGCGATAGACAATCCAGTTCTGTCTGAACTCCTTGAACTGTCGGGAGTTGCTCTTTCTGGGACCGACGTTGGAGGTCACCTCGACGGTCGATCCTCCATCATCCACCATCTTACGAATGCTCAACTGCTGAGCCTCTTCGTTGTTGGCTTCGTACACATTGTTCCAGAAACGGTAGTCATTCTTCGAACAATAGAATTTCTTCGATTCCGAGGTATTGGCGTTGGCAGCCACTGTGCTAAACAACTGCGAGGCCATCAGGATACTGGTCGACCTATAGCTATTCTCATTGCCCGACTGATAATAATAGTTCTCCAGGGCCTGGTTGGAATTGTTGCGGCCGTTGTACTGCAACTCCAGGATGCTTTCACGTGAATTACCACTGCTGAAAATGGTGTATAACGCTTTGTCACCGTCTATCAGGTGGTAACGATCCTCTTCCTTAGCAGTAATTTCCTTTTCCTGATAGAGCTTATAATATGCGTCTTTCGCGTTGATGACCGAGTCAGTCAGGGCAATGGCCTGCTGGTAGTCACTGTTACTGTGGTTCATGGAAGCCCGCCATAGGTAGATGTCGGCCATGAGTGCATGGACGGCATCACGGGTCATATAACCCCAATTGCGCCAGTCGCTACGTCCGTAGGAGCCAGAGCGCATGATGTACAGACGAGCCTCCTCCAAATCATCCAGACAGTGCTGAAGGACAGTCTCGGGATCACTCTGCGCCATAGGCTCTATCTGACTGTCATCCTCGTATGAACGAGTGACGTAGGGGACGTCGCGGAAAGCGCGTACTAAGTAGAAATAGCACAGGCTTCGCAGAGCCAGCATCTGGGCACGTACCACCTGGTAGTCGCCCTCGGTGAACTCTGGATCTTCGGCCATTACGTCGGCAGCATGGTTCAACACGATATTACAACTGTTGATGACATTGTAGAAGGCGTCCCACGTGGCATATCTGTTAGTGGGCAGCAGGTTCACGGCACTGATGTTATCGAGCGTGTTGTCGTTGTAGTCCTGTAGCTTCACCAACTCGTCAGAACGGAAACCGCCCCACATGATGAGCCGCTCCTGTATGTTATAGCTGATCATGCTCAGATAGCAGCCGTCCACCATCTGCTCCACGTCGGCCTTGGTCTTCCAGAAGTCATCACCCACGATGCGGTCGGTGGGATAGATGGTCAGGAAGTCGTTGCAGCTGGCAAGGGCGGCGGCGGCACCACAGCACAGCAGCCCCTTCACCATATATTTCTTTATGCTTTTGGTAATCATAATTCCTAAATCCTAATTTCTAATTACTCATTACTAATTACTCATTTCTCAGAATCCCACTTGGATGTTCATCGTTACCGACTTGCTTCGTGGTGTCTGAGAACCGTCATAGGCGATACCCCATGAACCGGGAGAGTGCTCAGGGTCGGTACCGCTATACTTGCTCCAGCAGAATAGGTTCTGTCCAGAGAGGCTCATCGTCAGTCGGTTCATTCCCAATGACTTCAGCACCTTCTTCTTGAAGTTATAGGAAAGCTGTACGTAGCTCATTCTGACGAAAGAGGCATCCTCGACGTAGCGGTCACTTCCTAACCAGTTGTAACCGGTGTCGAACATGGCGCGCGGAATGTAGGTCACATCACCGTTCTTGCGCCAGCGCCAGTTGACGGCTGAACTTTGGTTGTAGGCGTTGAACATCTCCTCAAGGCCCATCTTGGCTGAGTTGACAATCTTGATACCCTGACGATAGCTGAAACTCGTCTTCAAGGCCCAGTTGTCATACTGCAGGTTGAAGCCGAAACCGCCGTTGATGTGCGGGTTGGAGTTACCTAAGTAGACGATGTCGAGCGAGTTGATCTGTCCGTCGTTGTTCACGTCCTCATAGATGGCGTCGCCACCCTGGAACTCATAGGTGGGGTCGCCGTCCTCGAAATTATATACCTGACGGATGGGGTCGCCCTTGGAAGTCATCATCACCTTGCCGTCTCTATTGATGGCAACAGGAGCTGTCTTGCCCTTGGCCAGGAACTCATTGTTGATGTAGTCTTCCAGCTGCTTGCCAGTCCATCCGTTACTCTGCTTCAGGTTCGTCAGGTACTCGTAGGTATATTGATAGACGCCCTTGTAGCGCAGTCCGTAGATAGAACCTAACGGGTTGCCCTTCTGAATACGGTTCAGGTATTGTCCGCGCTTACTGGAGTCCCATTCGGCGTTGATGCTCTCCAGCACGCTCTCGTCCATGTCGACAATCTCGTTGAAGTTCTGCGAGATGTTGAAGTTGGCGCTGACGGAGAACTTGCCGATGTTGACAATTTTATTCGCCGAAACATTCAGTTCCCATCCCTTGTTGGTCATCTCACCGACGTTAGCCCAAGACAACGACGAGAAACCTGTGGACGACGGGATGCGCACACCGCCCATCAGCAGGTCCTTGGTACGCTTGAAGTAGTAGTTGAAGTCACCCGTGAGGCGGTCGTCAAAGAATCCGAAGTCGCCACCTAAGTTATATTGGGTCGTACGCTCCCACTTCAGTTCGTTCAGCTGCAAGCCTTCCAGATAGGTCACGCTACGCTTGTCAGAGATGGTACCGTACACACCCGACGTGTTGTACTTGGCATACTGTAGGTACTGTCCGTCCGGCTGACGTCCGACGATACCCCACGAGGGACGGAAGGAGAGCATGGAGAGCCACTTCTTCGACCACTTCATGAACGGCTCGTCGCTGATGTTCCAGCGGGCCGACAGACCAGGGAACCAACCCCACTTCTTAGAGTCGCCGAACTTCGTGGTACCGTCGGCACGGAGCGAGAAGTCAATAGAGTAGCGCGACATATAGGAGAAGTGTCCGCTGTAGATACCCGACATCGAGCGCCATTGTCCGTTGCCCGAGCTCATGCTTTCGATGGCAGTGTCTACGGTGGGCGAGGTGGTACCGTTCGGGGCATTGCGGTTCACGACGGTCTGGCTGTTGTCGTTGCCTGAGGTCATCTCCCAGCGGGCCAGCATCGTCAGGAACAAATCCTCGTTCGTGAAATGCGGATTCAGCGTCAGGGTGTGACGCGTGGTGAAGGCCAACGAGTTGTAGTCGTACACCTGGCTGCGGTTGTAGTTACCATTCGTCCATCCTCGGGTAGCCAAAGAACCTGGCAGGTATTTCGGCTCACTCTTCGAGAAGATGTCCATATAGACCAGTCCGCTGTAGTTCAGCTGTGTCGAGGAGTCGTCTTTGCTCAGCAGGTAGTAGTCCAAGCGGAACTCCGGCGAGATACGGTAGGTCTTCTCATCTCTCCACGCCAGATGGGCAATAGCCACGGGATTACCCAGGTCACGGATGGCACTGAGCTGTGCTGACGAAGTTCCTGCAATGTAGGAACCGGCATCGTTGGCACTTGAGAAACCGGCAGCACGGAACTGTTCCTCCGTGGGGTCGGGCTGCATGACGTAGAACTCGTTGGTATCGTTGCCGTTCATGTCCTGACGGTACACCGACATGTTAGGCGACAGTTTCTGGGCACGTCCCAGGATGTTGTCGTCGTAGTTACGGTGGTTCGACGTGTAGGTCAGGGGGAAGGTGGTGCGGAACGTGATGCGGTCAGAGACGAAGTAGTCCAGTGCCAGCTTCGTGGTGAAGCGGTCAAGTGTCTGCTTGATAATGGTACCGTTCTGGTGGTCGTAGCCGGCTGACACGCGGAAGTTGGCCTTCTCACCACCACCGGTGATGGTCAGGTAGTGGTACTGGCTCCAGCCCACCTGCTGCACCTCGTCCACCCAGTCGGTGTTGTTGTTCCAGTTCTCGAAGTCAGCCCATGAGCGGTTGTAGTTGATTTCGTTGATATTGGTCGTAGCCGAGGCACTCTGGGCGGGATTGTAGTACATCTCCTTCAGCATCATGGTGTAGTCGTCACCATTCAGCAGGTTGTAGCCCTTGGGCTGCCAGCTGGCCTGGACACGTAGTGAGTAGTCCACACGGGTCTTACCGCGGGCACCGCGCTTCGTGCGGATTTGGATGACACCGTTAGCACCGCGCGAACCCCAGATGGCGGTAGCGGCGGCGTCCTTCAGTACCTGGATGTCCTCGATGTCCGACGGGTTCACCGACAGCAGCGAGGCGTAGGTCTCTTCATTGGCGTTCTGGAAGTCGAAGTTGGCATCGGGGTTGTCGAAGATGTTACCGTCGACGACAATCAGCGGCTCGGCTGAGCCGTTGATGCTGGTCACACCGCGCAGACGCATCGTCGTACCGGAACCAAGGTTACCTGAGTTGGCCACGATGTCGAGACCGGCAATCTGTCCTTGCAGAGCCTCGTCGGCCGATGTAAAGGCCAGACCTTCCACCTCTTTCATTGAGAAAGTCTGTGCGGCCACCGAGACCTCACGCTCGGGGATAGCCAGACCACCCTGATTGAACTTACGCTTGGCGACCACCGTCACCTCCTTAATCTGCGTGGCGTCCTCCAGCTTGATATCGAAGCGGGTACGGGTGCCGATAGGCAGGGTGACGGTCTTATAGCCTACATACGAGATCTTCAGTTTGTTCTTTGCGTTCTTGACGGTCATGGAGAAGTTACCGTTCATGTCTGTCTGTGCGAAGGATACGTTACGATTGTTAGCATCAATCTCCACGACATTACACATCATCACGGGTCCCATGGCGTCGTTGACAGTACCCGATATACGGGCCTCCTGTGCCAAGGCTGTCGTTGACAGTCCGCAGACGGCGCAGATGATACAGATGATATATTTTATGCTATTCATATTCTATTATTCCTTAGATGGTTCCTAATTCTGCTGGTCATATCTCTTATATAAATAGGAGTCGTACTGTTTGCGGTAAGCCTTCAGCTTTGCCCTGGCGCTACTGCCTGACCACAGCCCGTCGTAGCGGTCGGTGTCGGTATGTATGTTCAACGGCGTGCTAATCTGGTGAAGGATGGCAAACGACGAGGTAGAGATGCTGCGCGTCCTGCTGTCAATGACATAGTCGCGGGCCATCTCGTTGACCATCTTCGACGAGTTGGAGGCCTCGATGGTAATCGTCTGGCCGCGCTTGTCCTTGAGGGTGATATGGCCATTACCTCCTGACACAGTCAACTTCTCACGGATACCGAGCGTGTCGGAGCAGGCGGTAGGATAGACGCCAGCCTCCACCGTGTTGTCAGCATAGACGGAATTGTCCTGGAAGTGGTAGCGGATGAAGGTGTTGATTTCCTCCACCATAGCCAGTGCCTGGTCGCGGTCGGCCTGGAAGGCCTCCTTGTCGTTGTCGAAGGCACCGGCCTGTACGGCCTCCTTCCAGGTCATCTCGGCCTTGCCCGCACGCTCGGCAGCGGCGTTCTTGGCAGGTGTCCAGCGGTCCACGAGCACCTTGATGTCGCTCCACTTGGGCAATCCCTGTCCGTAAGCTTTCTGCATGGCGTCGTTATCGGGCGCGTATACCGTATAATTATATGAGTTGAAGTAGTTGACGTTATCCGTCAGACCGCCTTTGGCGGCAAAAGTGTGGTAGGCGTCCATACGTGGTTTCTTGGTCACCTCGTTCTTCTCCGTCATCCTGTCGCTGGCAAACTCCATGATGCTGTCCATGTCGAAGTCGGTGCAGAGGTTGATGAACTCTGAGAAGCGCGAGTCATTCTCCAACACGTCGAGCACCGAGCGGAGCGGGGGCTCAATGACGTGGTCGATGGCGTAGGCATCACCATTGGCCTGGTGGTAGACCTGCGTAATCTGCGACACGGGCGACTTGCCTTCCAACTGTCCGCCGCTCACCACGGTGTTACCGTCAAAGCGGATGGTACCGCCGTGCTTGGTCTTGTAATACTTGTTGCCACCTAACTTCTCACCCTCCTGCAGCACGATGGTGTGGTAGTTCAGGATGTCGATGAACTGGCTGCGGAACTGGTCGGCCGAGACACGTCCGATGGAGTCTTCAGGCGCCGTACCGACGGTACCCGTAGCCAAGTCATACTTCCATGCCGAGCAATAGACGTACGGACTGCGGTCCTGATAGTAGAACTTCAGGGCGCGCGGCTGGGTGCTGTTCAGCGATGCCGGGTCCACATAGAAGCGGCCGAAGGCATCATCCGTCGGGATGAAGAAAGCGTAGTTGGCACTCATGGCCAGCAGGTAGGCGTAGTAGTTCTGGTTCAGGGCCAGCGTCGTACGGCTCTTACCGTCGTTCACGGCCTCGTTCATAATGCGCATGTTGCTGCTCAGCGTCACCGGAGCCGAGACGGCAATCAGCGAGGGCGGTGCAAACACGGTGTTCAGCATGTAAGCTACACCGTTGTTGGCAATCTTCACGTCATACGAGCCATCTGCGTTCTTGTTCAGCACGTCAAGCGACAAGCCCATCGGGTCGTTGGCCTCATCCATCACGCGGTTGAACTTGCTGGGGACGGTACCCACGAACGAACTCTTCATCAGGTTACCGATGAGTTGTTGCACGTTCTGCAAAGGGATGGAGTCGATGTTTTCAGCCAGGTTCTCCTCCGTGTTGGGTTTCTTGCCGAAGGCGTTAATGAGGAACTCGCCGCCGCCACCCGGCAGGAAGTACTCCTTCATAGCCTGGTCCGTAGGTACGAACATAGCGGCAATGTCCTTGATGGAGTTCTCGTTCGTACCATTATTATAGTTGTTCCATCCCGGGTCGAAGGGCAGCACATACTGTGACACCATTTTATTGGGGTCTGTCGTCAGCTCACCGCCCTGCGAGCGCTGGCTCATGTAGCGCTTCTGGTAGATAGAGTCTATCAGCGGCAAGTTGTTAACCTGCGCATAGTCATTGTAGTTCTTGGTGGTGGTGGCGTCAAAGTAGGGTGCCGAGAAACGGTCGAGCATACGGCTGAACAGATTGCTCTCGCCGTTGGTCCTAATCAGCTCGGCCAGGTTGCCCGGGGGCACCAGCACGTCCTGCATCTGGTGGATGTAACCGTTCTTGCAGGTGACGTCAGAGTTGATAATCTTGTTGCGGTAAATGTAGGCCGACTTCTCCTCCATGTTATACGGAGTACCAGTGACCACCTCAAAGTCGCTCTTCTCGCCACGGGTCGTGATGTTGTTGCCGGTCATCTGCTCCTCGGTGAAGTGTACCATCATCGGGCGCGTGGCATCCATCACGATGTGGACGCCCTTGTCGTAATACTTCTCCCAGTAGGGGTTGTTCACAGGCATGCTCTCGCGGTTCCTCAGCCAGGTGATGGTGTCAATCACGTTGGCACCCGTCGTGTGCTTCAAGGCCTGGCCCTGAATCACGGCGGTAGATCCGTCCGAGATGTTCGACAGCATTTCTACCAGTAGCGCATTATCGAGCATCGACGAATAGAGTAGCTGTTTCTTCATGGCGACTGTCAGGTCCTCATACTTCCTGACGCCCCACGGGTTCTCAGCATAGAATCGGCTGAAGGCTTCGTCGTTGGCTGGGAACACCGTCTTCGAACCCGTCTTCGACAGCGTCTCAGCGTAACCCAAGTCGTCAATCAGCCTCAGGTAGTTGTTGAAAGTACCCGTCAGCACGTTGCCATTGGTGCTTCTTAAGTTCTCCGGGTTCTTCATGGCATCATAGATACTGCCACCTAACCACGACGGATAGTTATCCGGGTCGTCCAGGTCGTAGTCGTCAGTACATGCCGTGAAGCACCCACAGGCCATGGCCACGCCGAGACACAGACATGCTCTTCGGGCCAGCTCAATCAAGTGGTTGTTCATACTTTTTAGGTTTTTATTTTTTTGATAATATTTATGTAGCTATAATAAAACGCTGCAAAATTAATAAAAAAAATCTGAAACGATAGCAAATTTACCCCAAAAAAATATCATTAGAATAAATATGTAATCAGAATAACTAAAAAATGTTATAAAGGCTTAAATTATCAGTATAAATGAAACGGGGAAAGCAGGAAAATACTATCTTTGTACACTAAAACGTGTAAAGCGACAGAACGAATCTAAAAAAATAATGAAATAAAAAACAAAAGAACATGAAAAAACTATTTCTTTTTGCAGCCGTTGCTGCCATGTTAGCTGGCTGCTCAGAGACCGACGAGCTGGCACAGCGCCAGGTCCAACAGCAGGCAGAAAACGGTGCTGTCTCGTTCAACGTCTACACCAACCGCGCCGTCACCCGTGCCGGTAAGGCGGGTATGCTGAGCACTGAAAGCCTACAGGAGGCCGACGGAGGCTTCGGCGTCTTCGCCTACCACACCAACAACTCGTTCTACGACAGTCAGAACTCCGAAATCAACTTCATGTACAACCAGAAGGTGACGTGGAGCGGCCAGAAGTGGGAATACGACCCCGTGAAGTACTGGCCTAACGAGTTCGGCACCAATGCCAAGAGCAACGACATCGACTATGTGACGTTCTTTGCCTATGCCCCGTATGTCGATCTCAACTCCATGACGGGCGTAGTCCTTGCTGGCGACGATGCTGCCCAGCAGCAGTGGAAGAACATCACGTCGGCATCGCGTAACGGCGACAAGGGTGACCCTGTCATCCGCTACATGGTGGATACCAACCCGCAGACGTCGGTAGACCTGCTCTGGGGCGTTGCCGCCAATGCAAACTTCCAGGGATTGGCTCCTGCGGCCACCGCTACGCCGCTCAAGGAGGGCGGCTGCTACCTGAACCTGTCGAAGCAGAAGGGTGTGGACGACAAGATTGAGTGGCGGTTCCACCACGCTCTCTCCAAACTGAAGGTCGAGATTATCGCCGCCTCCGACATTGCCACCGAGGGCACGACCGAATACGTGGCTGCTGGCGACGCTACTCCTATTGACGCTCCCACGCGCGTCTATCTGCGTTGGATTGAGTTCCAGGGCTTTGCCATGAGCGGTGCACTGAACCTCAACAGCGCCACTCCCCTCAACGGCACCGTTCCCACGGCCAGGTGGATGAGCTATGACGGCGCTACCGACCTGAAGATTACGGCTGTCCGCTTCAATGACGGTCTGTTCGACGACAAGGAGGGTATCGCCAACAACGTGAACCCCAATGAGCGGGTGCTGGGCAAGCTGAACGAAACAATCATTGAGGAGTCGACTCCCGCTGGAGGTTGGCTGGATAAGAACGCGGGCATCCCCACCGCTAACTATACCAACATCTTTGCCAATGCCACTGAAGACAAGGACTGCATCTACGTCATCCCGACAGGCTTACCCGTCAAGATCAGCATGCTCTACGACATTGAGACGGCCGACAAGCGCGTGGGCAAGTACCTCTCTGACGGCAAGACCACGGGCGTCCACATTGCCAACGAGATTTCCAAAAGCCTCGACAACCTGAAGTTCGAGGCTGGCAAGGCCTACATCATCAAGATTGTGGTGGGTCTGGAGAGCGTGAAGGTGACGGCCGAGGTGCAGCCTTGGGGCGACACGGCTCAGGCTGTCGATGTTGACATGCCCGACAACCCCTAGGGACCCCCGAGGGCAGTACTGACGTTGTAGCAGAGGGACATGCCCTTGCAGATGCTGTATTAGGTGAAATTGTTGGTAGCGACGGTTTGGCATACGCTGTGGCCAACAAAGACAACCTACCTTCGGAAGTAACTGTTGCAGGTGTGGTGGCTTATAAAAATGGTTCTAATGGTTTAGTCATTGCTCTTTCTAACGAAGGCGACAATAAGAATTGGACTTGGGCTGACGCCACAGGTGAGGGCGGAGCTGCAGCCCACGCACCAACCATTATTGGCCAGACATGGAAACTGCCAAGTCAGGAAGATTGGGAGAATATGTTCACAGCCAACGGCGGCAACGCAACAAACTGTAGCGGACTGAATACGGTTATCAACGCCGCCGGGGGCACACCCTTGGAGAAGACCCGCAACTATTGGTCGTCTACGGAAGGAGCTTCGGCGCTTACGCCAGAGGAGAACAATGGTGACGGCGCTATTCGCATTTACATCAATAAAGAAGGCGTAGGTAATGATGGCGATCTCAACTTCTATCCCCGTGGTAAGAACCGTAGTTATCTTGTCCGTGCCTGCTTCGCTTTTTAACAACACTGGGACTGACACCCTGAAAGAATTATCAAAAAGCTGAAAATATGGCGGATGGCTCTTCAAAGGCCAGCCGCCATTATATTTCTCCACTCTATGATACACATAAAAGATCGGTTAGAGCCAATTTCTTGGGGGCACTTTTTACGTAACTTTTTTTAAAAAAACGCGTTATTATCAGAAAACTTTCGTACCTTTGCAGCAGAAAAAGCTATGAATATGAAGAGATCTTTACAAACAATCGTTTTCGCCGTCTGTGCCACATTGGGAATGTGGGCACAGGGCACGAAGCCGCTGCCCTCGCTCCACGTGGAAGGCAAGTGGCTGGTTGACACGCACGGCAACCACGTCGTGCTGCATGGTGTGATGGACACACCGAGTATGTGGTTCAACAACAACCGCTGGACAGGCGGGTACAACGAGACGGGAGCCACCAACTGTAAGAAATACTTCACGAAGCTGTTCACGGGACTGGAGCAGGCCAAGTGCAACGTGTTTCGCCTACACCTGGACCCGGCCTGGACGAGTGGCGACAACAGCTATACCTATCAGACGGCTGTAGTCCAGTCGGACGAGTGGACGAATGAGGCCAACATCAAGCACTTCAACCCGTCGAAACTCACGAATTTCCTTTCTACACTCTACGTTCCCCTGATGCTCGACGCCCTGAAGCACGGCATGTACGTGGTGGTGCGCCCTCCCGGCGTATGCCCTGGCCGTCTGCAGGTGGGCGACTACTATCAGAAGTACCTGATTCAGGTGTGGGACATCGTCAGTAAGAACGACTCGGTGCGCAAGTATGCCGGACAGATCAGTCTTGAGCTGGCCAACGAGCCCGTGAGCATCAAGAACTCGCAGAACGCTGACGACGCGAAGGCCATGCACGACTACTTCCAGCCCGTCTACGACAAGATTCGCAGCAACGGCTTCACGGGCATCATCTGGATTCCCGGCACGGGCTGGCAGTCGAGCTATGCCGACTACAAGACCTACCCCATCACGGGCTACAACATCGGCTATGCCGTTCACGACTATGACGGCTGGTACGGCTGTGAGGACAAGAAGTGGGAAGCCAAGGACGTGGCTGCAAGGACGAAGGCGAAGATTACCCAGTTCCATAATCAGGTGCCCGTGGTGGATACCAATCCTATCATCATCACCGAGATTGACTGGAGCCCGAAGAAGCCCGGCTCGGGCCACTACAACGAGCACAACGAGTGGGTGGAGTCGAACTACGGCACATGGGCCACGGGCCGCACGTCGGTCTGGGGACAGATAACGAAGAACGTACACGACTACTACGGCAACATCTCGATGACGCTGTCGGGCACGCACTGCCTGCTCGACGTGGACACGCTGGTCAAGAAGAACAAGGTGGTGCCGTCGTTCGGCGGACTGGAGGAGGCCTGCGGCAAGGCCTGCATGGACTGGTATGCCGAATACTACAACCAGAACTACCCGAAGGCCGACTTCCAGAGCGTGCCCGTCAGCGACTTCGGCAAGACGTACCAGAACCCCATCGTGCGCGCCGACTTCCCCGACCCCGACGTCATCCGCGTGGGTAATACCTATTATATGGTTTCGACGACGATGCACCACTTCCCCGGCGCCACCATCCTGAAGTCGCAGGACCTGGTGAACTGGGAATACTGTGCCCACCCACTGCAGCAGTTAGGCAGCGACGCGGGCTACACCCTGCTGAACAACAAGAACGCCTACGCATCGGGCATGTGGGCCTGCTCCATGAAATACCACAACGGCAAGTTCCACATCCTGATCAACGAGAAACGCCCCATCGACGGCTGGAGCCTGAACGGATACCTGCTGACGGCCACCGACCCCGAGGGCGTGTGGACGATGAAGAAGCTGTCGCGCAGCTACTACGACCCGGGAATGCTCTTCGACAACGGCAAGGTATATGTGGCTCAGGGCATCGGCACCATCTCCGTCTGCGAGCTCGACGAGAACTTCAACTTCAAGAAAGAGGTGGCAGTCATCAAGGATAAGGACGGACTCGAAGGCAGCCACTTCTACAAGGTGGGCGACTACTACTACATCTACGCCACCTACGGCGGTTGGCCCTCGGGGCAGGCCGTGTTCCGCTCGAAGGACCCCTTCGGCCCCTACGAGGAGAAGATGGTGGTGGAGAAGTCCTACGACAACGTGCCCAACACCATTCACCAGGGTGCCCTGGTCGAGGACGTGAACGGCAAGTGGTGGACCGTCATGCAGGAGGACCTCGGCGCCATGGGCCGTATGCCCAACCTGCAGCCCGTGAAGTGGACCACCGACGGATGGCTCACCGTGGGTCTGAACGGCAAGCCCTACAAGAGCTTCGACAGCAAGGTGACCAAGCCTGCTGCCACGGGCGACGTCAGGGTGAAGCGGCTGCCGACGACCGACATCTTCCGCACCTACCCCATCGGTATGCAGTGGGAGTGGAACCACAAGCCCGACAACACGGCGTGGAGCCTCTTCGAGCGTCCGGGCTGGCTGCGGCTGAAGACGGCCAACGTCACCACGAAGCTGCCGCAGGCCCGCAACATGCTGACACAGCGCATCTTTGCCATCAAAGGCAAGGAGACCACCGGCACCGTCCGCATCGACACCCGTGGACTGACCGAGGGCGACCGCGCCGGCATCTGCATCCTGCAGGACCCCTACGCCATGATCTGTGTCGAAATGGTCGACGGCAAGCTGCAGCTGCGCTGGGAGCAGGACAAGGTACGCGACGACAATTCCAAGTCAGCCGAGAAGACGCTGGCCATTGAGCTGCCCGACAGCATCATCTACTTGCGCGGCGGCATCAAGTACGAGGAGAACAAGGCGAAGTTCTACTATTCAACCGACAATAAGACCTGGAAGCGACTGGGCAGCGAGACCTCGCAGAGCTTCAACCTCAGCGTCTTCGTCGGTTCACGCTTTGGCCTGTTCTGCTACGCCACGAAGGCCAAGGGCGGCTATGCCGACTTCGACTGGTTCAGCACCGAGGCCAACTTCAACGAGGAAGACATCTATCCCGCTGAGTTCCAGGCTCCTGTAGAGGACATGTACAAGGCCGAGGCCCTGAACGTAGCCGCCACGCTGACCCTGTCCTCGAGTGCTATTGCCGAGGTGATGATTGGCGAGAAGTACATACCCGTCGTTACCGCCACCTATGCCGACAAGCACACGGCATTCGTCAACAACAATACGGAGTTCGCTGTTACTGACAAGGACATCGTAGAGTTCTACAACGGCGAGATGTTAGGTGTGGGCCAGGGAAGCACGGAGGTTGTCGCTACCCATCACGACGTGTTGGGCAACGCGGTCGAGAAGAAGTTCACGGCTAAGTCGGGCTACTTCCCCTTCAGCAACCAGTACGTTCGTGGCGACATTGCCGGAACGGGCACCTACAGGCTGAACCAGACGAACATCAACTTCAAGTTCACCTCTGCCGACAGCCAGATGGGCTGGGTCTATGAAGCCGCCAAGGACTTGTCAGAATATAAGTACCTGGTCATCAGGACATCATCCAAGCAGGCTGCCAATGCCAAGGTCAACTTCTACACAACCGAAAGGACGGCAGGCGTTTGCTGTTCGCTGCCCCTGAGCACGACCGAAATGGAGACCGTCTTCGACCTGACACAGGCTGTCTATACGTCGAAGACCAGCAACGGCAAGCCGCTCAACCTGAAGAGTATCCGTATGGTGACCTTCTCTGGCGACCTCAACAAGACGCTCAACGTCAAGGAGATGTTCCTGAGCAGCGACCCGCAGTACGACCCGACGGGCATCGCCGAAGCCAAGGTACGCCCGGCTGAAGGCACGGTCAACGTATACACCGTCTCGGGTCAGCTTGTCCGCAGCAATGTCAACCGCGGTCAGGCCACCCAGGGACTTACCCCCGGCCTCTACATCGTCAACGGTGCCAAAGTCATCGTCCGCTAAAGATTCCGTCACAAGGGGGTGTGCCAGCAAGGACACACCCCTTTTTTATTTACATACGATAGCAATAAAAAACGTTTTCCGGCGTTATATAGGATGTGCTTAGACGTTATGCCCTCATAGCCGCTGTACTCTCAGCCGTGCTGACAGCACGGGCACAGTACGACCCCGCGTTCAGTCATTACTGGGCGCTGGAGCCTTCGTATAACCCGGCGGCAGTGGGCAAGGACCCGAAAATGAACGTGGCGGCGGCCTACAATATGACGCTGGTGGGATTCGAGCACAGCCCGAAGACCATGTACATCGGCACCGACATGCCCGTCAGCCTGTTAGGCAGCATGCACGGTGTGGGCGTGCAGATCATGAACGACGAGATAGGACTCTTCTCGCATAAGCGAGTGAGCGGACAGTACGCCTTCCGCTTCCGGCTGCTCGGGGGCAAGCTCAGCATCGGCGTACAGGCCGGACTGCTGAGCGAGACGTTCGATGGCTCCGGTGTCGATACGGAACAGGACGGCGACGAGGCCTTTTCCAAGGCCGACGTCACCGGAAACGGCTTCGACCTGGGCGGCGGACTCTACTACCAGCACCGCAATTGGTACGTGGGAGCATCGGTGCAGCACGCCCTGGCGCCTACCATCGACCTGGGTGAAACCAACGAGCTGGAGATAGCCCGTAGTTATTATTTTACGGCTGGATACAATATTCAGCTCAGAAATCCGTTTCTTATGATACAGACCTCGGTGTTCGGGCGTTCCGACGGCGTTGCCTACAGGGGTGACGTGACGGGGCGCCTGAAGTACACCCACGAGAATAAGGTGATGTATGCCGGCCTGTCCTACAGTCCCACCAACTCGGTGACGTTGTTGATAGGCGGCTGTTTCCGCGGCATCCTGGTCGGCTACAGCTACGAGGCTTACACCACCGCCATCAACATCGGCAACGGCAGCCACGAGATGTTTGTGGGGTACCAGACGGACATCGACTTCGGGAAAAAAGGCCGGAACAGACATCAAAGTGTAAGACTATTATAAAAATGATATGAAAAGACTGACAATAGGATTTTGCGCCATGGCGGTGCTGATGATGAGCAGCTGCTTCGGCAGCAAGGTGTCATCAGGCGCCGGTGGCGAACTGACAGGATCGGGAGGCCGGGCTTTCTCTGAGCCGGCTCCCTTCGGCATGATACTCGTCAAGCGCGGTCATTTGCGCATGGGTATTGACCAGCAGGACTCCCTCTGGGGCAAACAGACACCGGTGCGCGACATCTCGGTGGACGGATTCTGGATGGACGATACGGAGATTACCAACTCTGAGTACCGCCAGTTTGTGAACTACGTGCGCGACTCCATCCTTCGTGAGCGCCTGGCCGACCCTAACTACGGCGGCGACGAGTCGTACAAGATTGAAGAAGACAAGAACGGCGACCCCGTGAAGCCTCATCTGAATTGGAAGAAGTCGCTGCCGCGTAAGCCCAACGAGGACGAGCTGCGCGCTTTCGAGAGCCTCTACGTCACCAACCCCGTGACTGGCGAGAAGATGCTGGACGCCTCGCAGATGAACTACCGCTACGAAATCTACGACTACACGACAGCCGCCCTGCGCCGCAACCGTCTGAACCCGGAGGAGCGTAACCTGAACACCGACGTGACCATCGACCCGAACGAAAAGGTGTGGATCTCGAAGGACACCGCCTACATCAACGACGAGGGCAAGATTGTGCGCGAGACCATCAACCGCGAACTCAGCGGCCCGTGGGACTTCCTGAACACGTACATTATTAATATATACCCCGACACGACGTGCTGGGTGAACGACTTCCCCAATGCCGACAATGAGGTGTATATGCGCAACTACTTCTCGAACTCCGCCTACAACGACTACCCCGTGGTGGGTGTCACCTGGGAGCAGGCCAACGCCTTCTGTGCCTGGCGCACGGAGTACCTGCTGAAGGGCCTCGGCCCGGCTGCCCGCTACGTACAGCGCTACCGTCTGCCGACAGAGGCTGAGTGGGAGTATGCCGCCCGTGGCAAGGACGGCAATGAGTTCCCCTGGGAGAACGAGGACGTGGCCTCAGGCAAGGGCTGCTTCTACGCCAACTTCAAGCCCGACAACGGTAACTACACCAAGGACGGTAACCTGATTACCTCGAAGGTGGGCATCTACAGCGCCAACACCAATGGCCTGTACGACATGGCCGGAAATGTGGCCGAGTGGACATCGACCATCTACACCGAGGCCGGTGTTGATGCCATGAACGATGTGAACCCGCAACTGCGCTACAATGCGGCCAAGGAAGACCCCTACCGGCTGAAGAAGAAGTCGGTGCGCGGCGGCTCATGGAAAGACCCTGAGAGCTACATCCGCTCGGCCTGGCGCAGCAGCGAGTTCCAGAACCAGCCCCGCTCCTACATCGGCTTCCGCTGCGTACGCTCATTAGCCAATACTGTAAGCGAAAAAGCAAAAACCTCAAAGAAAAGAAAATAAGCCATGACCAGATACAGTAAATTCAATATCATCTACCGGCTGCAGAAGTGGCTGGATAGTGTCCCCGGACAGACGTTCATGAACTACGCCTACAGCTGGGGTGCCTCCATTGTGATTCTCGGTACGCTCTTCAAGCTGACCCACCTGCCAGGTGCCAACTTCATGCTGTTCCTCGGCATGGGTACTGAGGTTGTCGTGTTCTTCATCGCGGCCTTCGACCGTCCGTTCGACAAGACGGCCGACGGCATGGAACTGCCGACGCATGTCAATGAAATCGGAGCGGTGGCTGCTGCAACGGCTGTTCCGCAGCAAGGCGAACAAGCCGAAACGGACGGCGAAGGTGCCGTCTATAGCGGCAGTGGCGAGGGCATCGTCTATGGCGGTGGCGGCGGCACGGTGATTGGTGGCGGCGGCGTCATTGGCGGCGGTACGGTGATTATTGGCGGCGGTGGAGCTGCGACAGCACCTCAGAGCAGCGGACAAGCTGCTGATGCCGGACAGATAGCAGCCTTGGCCGAAGGTGCCGGACAGGCAGCCGTTGACAGCGAGGCTATCGCAGCCGTTGCCTCGTCGGTAACGACCGTTGCTGGCGGCAGCGTGGCAGCACCTGTACCCGTCAATCCCGAACTGGAAGAGGCAACCGCCAACTATGTGGACGAGCTGAAGCGCCTGACAGAGATGCTGTCGAAGGTGGCTGAGCAGAGTGAACGCCTGACACGCGACTCGGAGGAGATGGAGAACCTGAACCGCACGCTGACGGGCATCTGCAAAATCTACGAGATGCAGCTCAAGGGCGCCAGCCAGCAGATTGGCACCATTGACGAGATTAACGAGCAGACGCGCAAGATGGCTGACCAGATAGCCGAACTGAACCAAATCTACACCCGCATGATTGAGGCTATGACGGTGAACATGCCCAAGGCCCCAATAACCCAGTAATCCCAGTAGCCCCAGAGGTCCCATTAGCCCCATAAAACAATAACCCATGGCAATAAAGAAAAGACCGGTATCTCCGCGCCAGAAGATGATCAACCTGATGTACGTCGTCTTGATGGCCATGCTTGCCCTGAACGTCTCGAATGAGGTGCTCAATGGCTTCGCCATCGTCGGCGAGAGCATCGGACGGACTACCGAGAACGCTATCAAGGACAACCAAGCCATCTACGAAGCCTTCGAACAGCAGATGAAAGCCAACCCCCAGAAAGTGAAGGAGTGGTACGACAAGGCTCAGCAGGTGCGCCAGATGAGCGACTCGCTCTATAACTTTGCCGCCGAACTGAAACTGGCCATCGCCCGCGAGGCCGACGGTGAAGAGGGAGACCCCGAGAACCTGGAAAACCAGGAAGACCTGGAGGCCTCAAACCAAGTGATGTTAGCCCCAGGACGAGGACGTGGCGATGCGCTGAAGCAGGCTATCGACTCGTACCGTGAACGCATTCTGAAGATGATTCCCGACACGGCCAAGCAGCGCAACATTGCCAACGACCTCACCACCGAGGTGTCGGCCAAGAAGCGCACACTCGGCAAGAACTGGCAGGAGACGCAGTTTGAGTCCATGCCGGCCATCGCTGCCGTCACCATTCTCTCGAAACTGCAGGGCGACGTGCGCAATGCTGAAAAGGAGGTGCTGCACACGCTGGTACAGAACATCGACGTGAAGGATATCCGCGTCAACCTACTGGAGGCATTCGTCATCCCCAACTCTCAGACGGTCGTCCGTGGCGACAAATTCTCGGCCAAGATTGTGATGGCTGCCGTCGATACGACCCAGGTGCCCGACATCTACATCGGCGGAAAGAAAATGACCCTGCGCGACAATACCTATGAACTGGTCTGCGGACGCACGGGTGACTTCACCCTGGCCGGATACATTGAGACTGTCAACGGCAACGGCGACAAGATTCGCCGCGACTTCTCGCAGAAGTACACCGTCGTCGACCCCTCGGCCACCGTCTCGGCTGACCTGATGAACATGCTCTATGCCGGTTACTCGAACCCCATCAGCGTATCGGTGCCGGGCGTACCTCTTAATAAGATTCAGGCCTCGATGAGCGGCGGAGGAACCCTGCAGCCCACAGGCCCCGGCAAGTATATTGCCCGTCCGTCGAAGGTAGGCGAGAACGTGACCATCACTGTCACCTCGACCAACACCGGACGGCCGCAGCAGATGGGACAGTTCACCTTCCGCGTGCGCAAGTTACCCGACCCCACCCCGTTCATCCCTATCCGCGACGAGCAGGGCAACCCCTCACGCTTCAAGGGAGGCGGTATGGCGAAGGGTAGTCTGATGGGCATGGAGGGCATTGGTGCCGCCATCGACGACGGTATTCTCGACATCGCCTTCAGGGTGGTATCGTTCGAGACGGTATTCTTCGACAACATGGGTAACGCCGTGCCCATGGCCAGCAACGGCGCACAGTTCAGCGACCGCCAGAAGGACACGTTCCGCAAACTGGCCCGCAACCGCCGCTTCTATATCTCGCGCGTCGTTGCTGTCGGCCCCGACGGCATCCAGCGCACCTTGCAGAACCCGATGGAAATCATTGTGAAGTAAGCGGCGCTACGCGCCTAGTGAGAAGTGAAGAGTGAAAAGTGAAATAATAAGACTGATATAATGGAAAGAAAGGAAATGAATAATAAGGGAATATTGAGCAGCCGTTGGATGGTGCTTGTTGCACTATTCGCTATTCACTGTTCACTATTCACTAGCGAAGCGCAAGCGCAGCCTAAAAAGAGCCGCGTACAGCAAACACAACAGTCTCAGAAGTCCCAGACATCTAAGACATCTCAGACATCCCAGAACAGCAGTATGACGCGCCGTATGCAGATCAGCTATCCCGTGGCCATCGACATGCCTGAGGACGTGGTATGGCGCCGCGACATCTACCGCGAGATCGACCTCAATGAGGAAGCCAACGCCGGACTGTACTACCCCGTACAACCGCAGGGCAAGCAGATGAACCTGTTTACCTACATCTTCAAGCTGGCCCAGGGCGGCTACATCCCCATCTACGAATACTCCGTGGCCAATGACGGCAACGATGACTTCTCGGACGGAGCCAAGGTGAAGCTGAAGACGGTGCTCGACAACTACCACATCTTCTACGAGGAGCAGGACGGCAAACTGAAGATTGACAACAGCGACATCCCGTCGCAGGAGGTGATGAAGTACTTCCTGAAGGAGAGTGCCTACTATGACCAGAGCAACGCCACCTTCCACATCAAGCCGCTGGCTCTCTGTCCCGTAATGATGCGCGAGGACGACTTCGGCGGCGAGGCTGCCCAGTACCCGCTCTTCTGGATTAAGTACAGCGACCTGGAGCCCTACCTGAGCCGCCAGACCATCATGACGTCCGACGTCAACAACGCTGCCGTCATGTCGATGGACGACTACTTCACCCTGAACAAGTACAAGGGCAAGATCTACAAGACCAACAACATGCTGGGCAAGACGCTGGCTCAGCTTGCCGGAGGCGACACCGCCAAATACACCAAAGAACAGCAGCGGATAGAGGCTGAACTGGAGGCGTTCAAGAACAACATCTTCGGCGACAAGCTGAAGCGTGACTCGCTTGACAGCGTGGCCGACACCAAGGCCGGCAAAGCCACCAAGTCAGCCAAGAAGGAGCGCAAGGCCAAGACCAAGACCGAGAAGGCCAGCCGCCGCACCAAGTCGTCGGCTTCGTCAAGTTCGTCTTCAAGTGCCGCCCGCGTATCCGTACGCCGCCAACGCCACTAAGGACTGAGAAGTGATGGGCAGGAAGTGGATCGTTCTCTTGACTGTCATCCTGTGCCAGTCAGTGCAGGCGGGTAAACCTGTGAATTTTGCCCTCAAGGGAGGACTGGAACTGACAGAAATGACCTTTAGCGGCCACGACCTGGACGACAGCAACAGGGCAGGTTTCTACATCGGCCCCATGCTGGGAATCTCACTACCGGTCGTCGGACTGGGCATCGACGTATCGCTCCTCTACAACCAGCGTTCTCTGAAGGTGGACGGTGAACGGCTCAAGCAGAAGAGCCTGTTGATACCGGCCAACGTGCGCTACGGCATAGACATCGGCGACGCCCTCGGCATCTTCTTCAGCGGCGGCCCTCAGCTGGCCTTCAACGTAGGCAAGGACATCTATTACTGGAAGGACGAACAGAAAGACAATCACCAGTACATCCTGCAAAACACGCTCGTCAGTTTCAACTTCGGTGCCGGTGTCCACATCGGACCGCGACTGGAAGCTGGCATCTACTATAACATTCCCTTGGGCAAGACTGCCGACTTCACATGGGACAAACTGAGCTCGGAACTGAGGGAGACCACCTGGAGCCGCGCCAAATCGAGAACCAACGTCTGGCACATTGCCGTGGCCTTATACTTCTGATACGCCTTGAACTTTGCCGACATCATACTGCCCGTGCCGCTCGACGGCACTTTTACCTACGCCGTACCGTCCCAGTGGCAACAGCAGGCGGCGCCGGGATGCCGTGTACTCGTCCCCTTCGGACGCGGCAAGCAGTATGTCGGACTGATTGCCACCCTACACGACAACCGTCCCGAGGGCTACGAGGTGAAGGACATCCAGATGCTCATCGACACACAGCCGATATTGCTTCCTGAGCAGTATCGGCTGTGGCAGTGGATAGCCGACTATTATATGTCGCCCATCGGCGAGGTTTTCAAGGCGGCCCTGCCTGCCGGACTGAAGGCCGAGGACGGCTACCGTCCGAAGACGGAGACCTACATCCGACTGACTCCCCAGTTCCGCAACGAGCAGTCGCTGCACATCGCCCTCGACATGCTGAAACGGGCACAGAAGCAGCTGGACTGCTTCGTGGAGTTCCTGACTCTCTCGGGAGCCGACATGAATCCCGAATGCCCGGCCGAAGTCACACGCGAGGAACTGATGAACTCGTCGAACGCCACCCTCCAGACCGTCACCATGCTGCAGAAACGCGGCATGCTGGAGACCTATGAGGTGGAGGTGGGCCGACTGAATCACGGCGGCGAGCCACACCCTGAGAATATCAAACGCCTGAGCGAGGCTCAGGAAACGGCCTACAACCAGATACTGCTGTCGATGATGAAGAAGCAGGTGACATTGCTCCACGGCGTCACCTCCAGTGGCAAGACCGAAATCTATATCCACCTCATCCAGCGCGAGATAGAGCAGCACCGGCAGGTGCTCTACCTGCTGCCCGAGATTGCCCTGACCGTACAGATGATGGACCGTCTGCGCCGCGTCTTCGGCGACCGCTTGGGCATCTATCACTCCAAGTACAGCGATGCCGAGCGGGTGGAAATCTGGCAGAAGCAACTCTCCGGCCATCCTTACGACGTCATCCTCGGTGCCCGTTCTGCCGTTTTCCTGCCCTTCCAACGGCTCGGCCTCGTCATCGTCGACGAGGAGCACGAGACCAGCTTCAAGCAGCAGGACCCCATGCCCCGCTATCATGCACGCTCAGCAGCCATCATGATGGCAAGTCTCACTCCACCCTCCACCCTCCACCCTCCACGAGTGTTACTCGGCTCCGCCACCCCCTCGATGGAGTCCTACCACAACGCGATGACGGGCAAGTACGGCTATGTGCAGCTGACGGAGCGCCACCAAGGGCTCGAATTGCCTGAGATACAGGTCGTGGACATCAAGGACCTGCAGCACCGCAAGATGATGAACGGTCCCTTCTCACCGCTTCTGTTAACACGCATACGCGAGGCGCTGGAACGTGGCGAACAGGCCATCCTCTTCCAGAACCGCCGAGGCTACGCCCCGATGTTGGAGTGCAAGTCGTGCGGATGGGTGCCCCACTGCCAGAACTGTGATGTATCGCTGACGCTCCACCGACAGATGAACCAGCTGGTCTGCCACTATTGCGGCGCCGTCTATCAGGTGCCCATAGAGTGTCCCAACTGCGGCGACATCCATCTGCAGGCCCACGGCTATGGTACGGAGAAGATTGAGGCCGACGTACGCGACATTTTCCCTGAAGCCCGCATCAGCCGCATGGACCTCGACACCACCCGTACCCGCAATGCCTACGAACGGCTCATCAGCGACTTCGCCTCCGGGCGCACCAACCTGCTCATCGGCACCCAGATGATTTCCAAGGGTCTCGACTTCGACCGTGTCAGCATCGTCGGCATCTTAGATGCTGATAAAATGCTCAACTATCCCGACTTCCGGGCTTACGAGCACGCCTTCATGATGATGTCTCAGGTCAGCGGACGCGCCGGACGCAAAGGGCGACGCGGACTGGTCATCCTACAGACGCGCCAGCCCCAACTGCCCATCATTCAGCAGATTGTACGCGGTGACTACCCCACCCTCTACCGCACGCTCTGCACCGAGCGCCAGCAGTTCCACTACCCACCCTTCTACCGACTTATCGACGTCTACCTGAAACACCGCAGCGACGAATTGGTCGAGGTTGCCGCCCAGGAGCTGGGCTTCCGCCTGCGCCAGTGGTTCGGCGGTCGCGTCCTCGGCCCCGACAAACCCGGCATCTCGCGCGTAAAATCCCTCTGCATCCGCAAACTCGTCCTCAAATTAGAGAACAGCCTCAACATGGCCGAGGTGCGCCGATACCTGACGCTTGCCCAACAGCAGATGCTCCAGGACAAGCGCTACGCCTCCCTCCAGGTCTATTACGACGTTGACCCCCTCTGACAAATTTTACGAAGCCTTCCAACACTTTTTTGGAAGCCATGGAAAAAGTGTTGGATGGCTTCGTAGCAAGAAATGCGTAGGCAAGCACATTGAACCTATTGTTCTTTCTTGGCATAAAATCGCCTTTATTCCGCTATGAAGGGCGAGAAACTATAAGGTTTAGCGGAATAAGCTTTATTTCATTCCGTTTTTAACACTTTGCAGTGTTGATATTACGATTTTTTTAAACTTTGCAGCACGATTGAAAACGAAAGCATTGTATATTTGCAGCCAAACAAAACAGGAAAGTATGAGCTTTTTATCAAAAATCTCATTAAAAAACTTAGATTTTTGATGATTTGCTCATACTTTTTTTTGGCTGATTGACTTTTTTTCCTTACATTTGCAGCTATATTTGGTAACTGTTATGAATAAAGGGATTGTTATAGGACGTGAACGTGAGATGTCTGAACTCCAACGTTGCATGGAGTCGGACCGCTCTGAGTTCGTGATTGTGTATGGCCGTCGTCGAGTCGGCAAAACATACCTTGTGGATAACTTCTTTAATTATGAGTATGATTACCAACAATATCTATGTCCGACCATTCACATTGAATGAGGTAGAGCAATATATGCATAGCCGCGGAGCCTCATGGGACAGATATCAACTACTGCAGACGTACATGATCATTGGCGGCATTCCTTTTTACTATAGTCTGCTGAATGTAAAGGAGAGCCTTGTTCAGAATGTGGACCGTCTGTTCTTTCGCAAGAATGGGGAATTGAGAATAGAGTTTGAAGAACTGTTCAGCGCACTATTCAGCAATACAGAGAAATATACCAGTGTTGTGAAACTGCTGAATGGCAAGCGAGAGGGCATGACACGTGAGGAGATAGAAAAGGCAACAAATATAGACAAATCGGTACTAACCATCGTACTTCGAAACTTAGAACGTAGCGACTTCGTTCTGCGTTATTCACAGTTCGGCAACAAATCGAAGGGTGCCATTTATCGGTTGGTTGATTTTTATACCTTATTTTATTATAGGTTTATTGACAGCTTCAATGCCCAGGACGAAGAATGGTGGAGCCATAATTTCCAGTCTCCGTCAGTAGAGTCGTGGCAGGGACTGTCGTTCGAACTTCTTAGCCTGTTACACTTGCAGCAAATAAAACAGAAGCTGGGTATATCAGGCATGGCCACTTCAGCTTCTTCATGGAGGTATGTGCCCACAAAGAAGCAAAAAGACAATGGCGAAAAAGGTACGCAAATAGATTTGCTGATTGACCGTGCAGACAGGATTATTAACCTATGCGAGATGAAATTCTCTGTAAAGCCGTACAACATCACCGACAGCTACGAGAATACACTCAGAAACAGGATGAGTCTGTTCCAAGAGAAGGCAAAGACGACAAAAACGCTTGTCTATTCTTTTGTCACGACATTCGGAGTGGCAAATGCCGTTGGGCGAAGCATCGTAGGTAGTGAAGTGACCATGGATGATTTATTCGGCAAATAAAAGAAGTTTGCACTTGTTTTTTTAATGAACATATGTTCGTTGGCCTTTTCACATATGTTCATAAGGTTGAGAACCTATGTTGGGCTGAAATCGCGTTTATTAATAAATAGCATGCAAATTATTAATAAGTAGCGTGCTATTTATTAATAAATGACGACGAAGTCAAAAATACCCCCCAATAAATTGGCTCGAGCCAAAACCCCATTTAGCTCGAGCCAATGCCCCTTTTGGCTCGAGCCAACTCCCCGATTGGCTCTTAATGACTTTTCCTGATTTCAAAACCCTGCCTTATTGCGTAATAACCCAAGGTTATTTGACGATAACCCCGGGTTATTTGCTATACGTACGTTTTTACGCTCTGGCAGTTAAATTTTTCTTAAATTACGCCCAATTGTACAAGAAGTAAGGATTTTATTTCGTATTTTTGCAAATGCTATTGCCCTGCTGACTCTAAATCTATTTAGTGAGAAGAGTTATCGGGCGAGGGCACTACTTTGTGGAAAAGCGACACTGCACGTATTGTGGCAGCAGGAGATACCCTCGTTTTTTCTGCTTTGTGGAAACCTAAAACTGTAGAACCCTCTGACGCTTGGGTATCAGTCAGACCAATTGCTGCTGACCACGCTATCCAAGGATATATGGCAAAGAAAGTAAAAGAGGAAACGCTGAATCTTGATAACATTCTATTCAAGTGTCGGGATATTCTGCGACAGGCAAAGAACTCAGGGTCGTTTTTCGAAAAGCGCGACATGATGCTGACACTCGTGTTCCTACGGTTTATTGGTGAGAAATACGAGGATGGTGTTGCAAAGTTGCGCCAGAAGTTGATAGACGAAGGGCTTGACCCTGATGACGAAGAAATCGTAAAGGCTTTCTTCGAGGATGCCACCTTTGCCGACGGTACTTTCGACCTTCCACCAGAATCGCGTTGGTCCACCATCATCAACACGGCAGCACCACAATTGAACGTGGCTCTTGATACAGCTCTCAGAAGTATTGGTGCCACTAATCCTGACTTGAAAGGATGCTTCGTGGAGGGTACGTTCACGCAGCGCAATCTGGGTGCCAACGACATCAAGAAGATTGTGGATGAGGTGAACAAGATCAGTCATAAGACTTTTGGCGAAGAAAAAGACCTCATTGGACGTGTCTATGAATATTTCCTGAAGGAGTTTGCCGTCAACGCCACCAAAGAAGAGGGTGAGTTCTATACCCCGCACGATGTGGTACAACTGATTGCTACCGTCATAGAGCCTTTTGACGGTACGCTCTATGACCCCTGTTGCGGTTCGGGCGGAATGTTCATCCAAAGCTCAGAACTGGTAAAAGCCAAGCAGGGCGATATAAGCCGTATCAATGTGTATGGTCAGGAGAAAGAGGCAGCGACCTATCGACTGGCCAAGATGAACCTTGCACTTCGTGGCATCAGTCATAATCTGGGGAGCGAGAGCGATTCCTCCTTCACCAACGACCTTCACCGAGGGCTGTATTTCGACTACATCATGGCCAATCCTCCCTTCAACCTCAAAGGCTGGTATAATGACAACCTTCAGTATGATAGCCGATGGGCAGACTATCAGACTCCTCCAGAAAGCAATGCCAACTATGCCTGGATTCTTCACATGCTTTCCCATCTGAAGAAAACTTCAGGTGTGGCAGGCTTCTTGCTGGCCAATGGTGCTCTGGGCGATACCGATGCCCTCGAAATCCGAAAGAAACTGATAGAAAATGATAAGGTGGAAGCCATTATCATTCTGCCCAGAGAGCTGTTTATCACCACTGACATCAGCGTCACCTTCTGGATTCTCAATCAGAACAAACGAGGAGGCCGCTATCATGGGCGCGAGCTTCGCAACCGTGAGCACGAAATTCTCTTCATGGACTTACGCCGCTGGACTGAGAATCCTGTTAAGGGCGAACAAAAGAAAAAGGTGCAACTCGTTACTGAACAGATTCAGCGAGTAGCCGACCTTTATCATCAATGGCAATCTGTCGGTACAGACGGCAAGAACTTTGCCGAGCCAGAGCTTTATCGCAGCGTAGGGATAAAGGAGATAGAGCAAAACAACTGGACGCTGGTTCCCAGCAAATATATTGAGTTTATCGACCACGATTTAGAGATAGACTATCCCAAGGAAATGGCTCGCATTCAGCAGGAAATGAAGGAGCTGATGACAAGGGAAAAGGAATCACAACGAATGCTTGAAGAGGCGTTTAAAGGTATTGGATATGGGATTGAATAAGTATAAACTTGGGGAACTCATCGAATTATCTGATGAGAGGAATTACTCGGGCAAGTATTCGCTTGATAGTGTTAAAGGCATTTCAACAGAGAAAACTTTTATTGATACAAAAGCAAATATGGACGGTGTATCATTAGATACATATAAAGTTGTTAATCCTGGTGAATTCTCTTATGTTCCAGATACATCAAGAAGAGGAGATAAAATAGCTTTGGCATTTAACAACTCAAATGTAGCCATTCTTATTTCATCCATCTACACGACATTTAAGTGTAGGCGAAAAGATTTATTAATACCAGAATTCCTATTTATATTCTTCAACCGCCCTGAGTTTGACCGTTATTCTCGTTTCAATTCATGGGGAAGTGCAAGAGAGACTTTCTCGTGGGAAGATTTCTGTGATATTGACATCACTCTCCCTTCCGTTGAACAGCAGCGCAAATACGTTGACGTTTATCTGTCACTTCAAAAGAACCTTGAAGCATACCAAAGCAAGGTAGATGAATTAAAACTTGTCTGTGATGGGTACTTGGACAAATTAAAGGCTGAGAGTGGAAGATTGAAAATCGGAGAACTTCTTGAAGAGGTGGACAACAGGAATAATGGTTCGAAGATACAATCGGTCAAGGGAATCAATATTGAGAAGAGTTTCATGGACTCTGTTGCTGATACGAATGGCGTTGATTTGTCGAAGTACAAGGTCGTCAATGAGAATGAATTTGCTTTCAGCGGTATGCAAACAGGAAGAGACGAATGTATAAGGATTGCCCTTAATGAAAGCAAAAATCCCATTATCGTTTCACCCGCTTATACAGTCTTGAAGGTTAAGAACGATTCCGTACTGGTTCCGTATATCCAGCTGTGGTTCTCCAGAAAGGAGATTGACCGTTATGGATGGTTTGCAAGCGATGGGAGCATACGCTCAAATCTGGACTTGGAGCGTTTCTTTGATATGCAAATCCCCATCCCGTCTATTGAGACCCAGCGTTCGATAGCCTCAATATACAAAGTCTATAAGGAGCGTAAGGCCATTGCCTCCCAGCTAAAAGAGCAACTAAACAATCTCTGTCCTATACTGATAAAAGGCTCATTACAAAACTAAAATCATTACCAGACAATGGAAGACTATAAAGCCATATTTCAACAGCTCATTACCCATGTAGAGCAGGAGGTGATAGAATACAAGACTGCCGAGAATCAGTATGATATGAATAAACTCGGCAAGTATTTCTCTGCATTGAGCAATGAGGCAAATCTGCGTGATGTGGAGTTCGCATGGATTGTGCTGGGCGTGAATAACGACCGTAAGGCCGTAGGCACACAATTCCTGATGGACGAGACCAAACGGCAACTTATGAAACATGATATTGCTGTCAACACCACAGGAGGTCTGACCTTCCGAGAGATAGTTCCCATCGATGTAGAAGGGAAACGGGTGCTGATGTTCAAGATACCAGCTGCGCCAAGGAATATTGTCACCAAGTGGAAGGGCATAGCATACGGGCGAAGCGGAGAAAGCTTAGAGCCATTGTCGCAAGACAAATATGACGCCATTCGCAACCAGCGTCCTGTGGATGACTGGTCTGCACACGTGGTTGAAGGAGCAACCATCAAGGATGATCTTGACGAACTGGCGCTGGCCAAAGCTCGCATCATGTTCAAGAAAGTGTATGATGACAAGCCGGCCGAAATGGTGGACGGATGGTCTCAGGAAGAGTTTTTAAGGCATAGCGGGATGCTGAATGACGGAAAACTGACACGTGGCGCACTCCTTCTATTAGGAAAGCCAGAGGTGGCCTATAAGCTTTCGCCCGCTGTTCCTCAGATTACGTGGACACTGGTAAACGAGGAAGGCCGTAAGATAAACTATCAGCACTTCTCTATACCCTATATACTGACCGTTGATGAGGTGTTGGGCAAAATTCGCAACCTTACCATGCGGGAGATGCCTGGAGGCACACTGTTCCCTGACAAACTTATGCAGTATGATGACTTCATTATACGCGAGGTGCTACATAACGCCATAGCACATCAGGACTATACGCTCTGTCAGAGAATAAACTTCATCGAGGGGTCGGACTATCTGTACTATTCAAATGCAGGCACCTTCTTCCCAGGCACGTTGGAGAATGCTCTTGACTCGCTAAAACAACAGAAGTTCTACAGGAATGACTGTCTTTGCAAAGGTATGGTGAGTTTCAATATGATTGACACAATAAGCAGTGGTATTCAGACGATGTTCTTCAAGCAGAAAGAGCGTCATTTCCCAATGCCTGACTATGAAATCAATGAGAACGTCCCAGAGGTAAACGTGAAGATATATGGTCGCGTCATCGATGAAAACTATGTTGAATTATTGAAGAGAGACAACTCGCTGTCGCTTAAAGAATGTATTTGGCTCGATGCAATTCAGAAAAAGCGTCCAATAACTGATGATGCGCTGAGGATACTGAAAAGCAAAAAACTCATAGAATGGCACAAGCCTCATTATATCATATCGCGGGCTGTTGCCCAAAAGACTCACCAAGTTCCTGAATATACCAAGCAGAAGGGGCTGGATAAGAACAAACTGCTAAACATGTTGCAGCAATGCGTGGAAAATGCTGGTGATACAGGGATTATGCTTAAAGATATATATGAGTATATGCAAGTGACACTGCCATCAGGCAAATCGATTGATGCCAAAAAGAAAACGCTCAGTTATTTGCTTCAGTGTCTTAAAGAATCGGGGCATATTTATTCCGAAAGACTAAAATGGAAAGCTTTAAAAAATAATTAGTCAGTTTTTAGTTAGTTTTTAGTTAGTTTTTAGTTAGTTTTTAGTTGGTTTTTAGTTGGTTTTTAGGTCGATTTGGCTCGATTTAGTTAATTTTTAGTTAGATTTTAGATATATGGCGAGAAACCTAAACAACATCAATGGCCGCTTCGTGGAGAGTGACTACGAGAATGCGCTCATCTCTTTCTTGGAGAAAGAAGAATGGGAGTATCTCTTTGGTGATAATATTTCAAGAGCCGACAAGAAGGAAGTCCTGAATATGGATGACCTCGTTAATTTCTTGAAGGACAACAATAAAGAGAAAGGCTTGGATGATGAAGAAATCCGTCAGATTGCCGATAAAGTCAGACTTGTAGGAGCCGACACCGACTTTGCCACATTGCATGAGGTCTATAAATGGATGGTGGATGGCATATCATTTACCTCGAAGAAAGGCATAACTTATACCATCAGTTTAATTGACTTTGGTAAATGGGACAATAACATCTTCAGGGTAGTCAATCAGTTCAGCGTTGAGTACATTAACAATGGAGAGAAGAAAACACGTCGCCCCGATGTGTTACTCTATGTGAATGGCTTGCCTGTTTGTGTCATAGAACTGAAGAATCCAGCTGATGCCAATGCCACGATAGAGGACGCTTGGGAGCAAATCAACATACGTTATTGGCGCGACATTCCCCACCTGCTGCATTATTGTCCGCTGGCCTGCATCAGCGATGGGGTGAAGACACGCTTAGGCACGGTGCGTACACCCTATGAGCATTTCTATGCCTGGCGAAGAGTAGAGAATGAGGATAAAGTCTCTACTATGCCTTTCGAGGAACTGGAAACGATGGTAAGAGGCGTTTATCGTCCGGAGCGTTTCTTGGAGATATTCAGGGACTATGTCTATTTCCAAGACGAGAAATATGATAGTGACGAGAAGGAAATAGTGTGTCGCTATCCGCAATTCTTCGCCACACGATTACTGCGCGAGAGCATCATCGGCTCAGTAAAGACCAAGAGCGGGAAGGGTGGAACCTATTTCGGCGCTACGGGCTGCGGCAAGACATATACTATGGCTTTTCTGGCCCGTCAGCTATCCATGCGGTGTGCGGCAGAGATAGGTTCGCCAACCATCCTGATGATAGTTGACCGCGAGGATCTGCAGAAGCAGGGGGCAAAGCTATTCACCAAGAGCGAAGAGTATCTTGGTCTTGGTGTTGTAGAAACGGTGCCTACCAGAAAGAAATTGCGCGAAGAACTTGGTGCCCGAGAGAGTGGCGGTTTCTTCATCTGCACGATACAGAAGTTCTGCGACAGGAAGAATGACCCAATAGGTCTTATCAATGAGCGTTCCAATATCATTTGTTTCAGCGATGAAGCTCACCGCACACAGATAGAAGGCTCGAAGCGTATCAAGTTCAGCGACGATGCCGACGAGAACATGAAGGCCATGATTTCCAAGCCATACGCCAAAGTGTTGCGCGAGGCCCTCCCTAATGCTACGTTTGTTGGTTTCACGGGTACGCCCATTGCCGAGACCTATCAGACCTTTGGCGATGAGATAGACCGCTACACGATGGACCAGGCTGTGGCCGACGAGATTACCGTCCCCATCAAATATCATCCTCGCATAGCCAAGGTGCTGCTCAATCAAGAGAAGGTGAAGGAGATAGAGGCTTACTATGCACAATGCGCTGAGGAGGGCTCGACCAAAGAGGATATAGAAAAGAGCAAGAAGGCCATGAGTTCGTTAGAGGAAATTTTAGGTCAGTCCGACCGTCTTGAAAAGTTGGCCGTTGATATTCACGACCACTATGTGGCTGCTGTTGCCAAAGATCCAGACAGGGTGCAAAAAGCCATGATTGTCTGTTCCAAGAGAGAAATAGCATATAATCTGCTGATGAAGTTCAAGGAACACTATTCAGAATGGTTCGTTGAGCGTAAAACACCAGAAGGTGTGGAAGTTTCTGAGGAAGAGCTGAAGAAACTGAAGCTGATGCCAACGATTGCTATGGTGGCCAGTGTTGCCAGCAACGATGCCCCGGATATGTATAACTATCTAGGCGGTGTGAAGAATGACAAGCGGACAGAAGATTTGGATGCAGCTTACAAGCAGGAACATTCAAACTTCCGTATTGTCATTGTTGTGGATATGTGGATTACCGGCTTTGATGTGGACTGTCTCACCTATATCTATAATGACAAACCGCTGCAAAAGCATACTCTTATCCAAACCATCAGTCGCGCCAACCGGAAATATCCAGGGAAGAAATACGGTCTGATTGTCGACTACATTGGTATTCGTGACCAGCTGTTGGAAGCAAGGAAAATATACGGAGGAGACAATTCTGTAGCACTTACGGCAGATGATGTGGCGCAAGCTACAGGCATCTTCCGTGAACACCTGCAGATACTCATGATGCTGTTTAAGGATTATGACCTCACTCCTTTCCTGGATGTTGAAACTGATCCCGGACAGAGATACATCCTTTTAGCAAAGGCAGCAGAGTATGTGTTTGCATCAACAAAGGTGTTGAATTCTGAAAGCAAGGATGGCAAGAAGGCCAAGAAAGTCTCGTTCAAGACCTACTTCCTGAAAGAGGTGAAGAGAATGAGGAAAGCATATGACCTGTGTCAGCCATCGGGTGAGTTGGAGGAAGAAGAAGAGGCATTGGCTCAGTGCTTCATGGCCATAGCCGGAATGGTTTATAAGATGAACGGAACGGATGCCCCAGACACTGAGACCATGAACCGCCGTGTGGCAAAAATGGTGGAGGAAGCGCTGAAATATAATAACGTTGAGAGTATTCTCGAAGACGGCGAAGAGATGGATATCTTTGGGCCAGAGTTCGTAGAGAGACTACATGATATTAAGATGCCCGCTTCAGGGCTGGAAATGCTCGTCAAGATGCTCCGTCAAAAGATTACGGAATACGGCAGAACCAATCAAGTGGCATCAAAGAAATTTCAGGAAATGCTTGAGGCCACCATTAAACAGTATCATGACAGGCGCAAGTTCCTGTCTGAGCAGGAAGCTGGTGCTGCACAAGAGGCAACGGCAGAAAGCATCATCAAGGAGGCAACAGAGCAGGCTCTGGAAATACTGAAGAGGATGCAGGCCGACAAAGAAAGTTTCCGCAAGTTGGGCCTGACTTTTGAAGAGAAAGCCTTCTATGACATTCTGATTCACCTGAGAGACCAATACAACTTCGAGTATGGTGAGGACAAGGAGGTAGATGGGGTTGTCGTGAATGAGAAATGTAAGAGTCTGGCCAAGAAGATCCGTGTCATCATTGATGCCAAGTCATCCTTTGCCGACTGGCTTAACAACAAGAACATTCGCAACCAGCTCAAACAAGACATCAAGATATGTCTTGTGAAAAACAAGTATCCACCACAGTATACTCCAGAAGTTTTCCGTGAAGTAATGGTTCAAGTGGAGAACTTCAAGGAGAATGAGGATGTGATAGTTCGCAGGTTGGAGAATGTTGAAGATGACCGCGAAGTTCGCAATCTTATCTATCAGCGTCTACAGATGGATGTTGCCACAACTGATGCTGTTTTACAGCGTGAAGTGATGGAGACATATGGCGAACGCTATCCTAATATGGAGCCTAATGATTGGAGGCACGTCATTGAAGCATACACTCCGATGGTAAGAGAAGCGGCTAAGCCAAAAGCGAAGAAAATATCTATGCCGCAGTATGAAAAGGCTGCGGGAGGTGACGACTATGACAATTAACACAAAATAATGAAAGCTATTTTGTCACTCCTTTTAGTAGGCTCCAAAAAACGGCACTCGAGTCAAATCATCGCTTGAGTCGAGTCAGATGATGAATTGACTCGAGTGAATGTTTTTTTAAGCCATGTTTTAAGTCATTAATCATCAAGGCTAATTTCATATCGGCCGTCGTCTCTGCATCCACAACTTAAATATAGAGTCATCAAATGTTACAGAATGTTATGGAGTCGGAAAAATCTGCTATCTGCTGGAACTCATCAAGGCACACTATGAGACGTATGTTCTTCTTTTGAGCAATCTTCTGTGGCAGTTGAAGATTATCATAATCTACAGCATTTGTATGCTGCAAAGTTATGTATTTTTTTTATTAGTAACAAACTTCTTACTAATTTTTTAATGACTTTTATAGAATCAATACCCGCCGAGACCTTGTTGAGATTGGTCGTACCATCGTTATTGACAATTCATAAGGTTCTTCTGCCATTTTGTTGAACACTTGTAAACAATTCGGATAAAGTTCTTATTTTCATCTGAAGATACCCTCAAACTGTTGAGTCGACTCATTCGATCAAATGAGTCGACTCGTTCGATCGAATGAGTCGACTCAACGCTTCGAACGAGTTAATTAATGGAAAACTTGCCTTTTGTGTTAAAAAGACATAGGAAACGGCAGAATATAATATATTTTATTTTGCCGATTGCTATACTTTTACTATCTTTGCGGCAAAATTAGACAATTATGAGTACTGTCATTGGAAGAAAAAAGAAATAGAAGTCTTCCATTTCCGCATGGAATATAAAGGGTGATGAAACGAGGGCTGGTGCGCAAGTGGATCTGCTTATTATCAGGGCTGACAACATCGTCAACCTCTGCGAGATGAAATTCTGCGACTCACCTTATTCTATTGATAAGGAAGAAGAGACAAAGATGCTTCATCGGGAAAATTTGCTAAAGGAGACGCTTTCTTCTAAACAAAAAGTGCATCTGACATTGATAACTACTTATGGACTTGTGCAAGGTAAGCATAGCGGAAAAGTTCAGAGGGTTGTTACGTGCGATGACTTATTCAAGAAATGAAATCACCTCTATCAGTATAAGTCACGTTGAGGGGGAATCGTAAGAAAGTTTCCGTAAAATTTGGAGGTATCAAAAATAATTCCTATTTTTGCACCAAAAAGAGCAAAACATTATAGGATTATGCCAGAAGTATTCAGATTTTTTGGTTTTTCTTTCTTCTTTTACAGCAGGGAGCATGAACCACCACACATTCATGTGGAAGGCAATGGTGGTATGGCAAAATTCGACTGGGACGGAGAGGAATTCGTGCAAGTTGAAAAAACTGGGATAAAAGCCAACGACTTTAAGAAGATCAAGAAGATGGTTGATGACAACTTAAGCGTTGGAAAGAGTATTTTGACAAAGACAAAAGGGAGGACTGAACATGAAGATCACGAAGATTTGGTTTGATGCCGACTATATTTATGGCAAGGACGAAAAAGAAAAGGAGTACAAGCAATCATTGCTATGGTATCCAAAGTTGCGTGATGCCTCTGACGATGTACGCAGTAAATACACCTTCGGAATGGGCGGTATCCATTGGCGCGACCTTGATGAGGACATAAGTTTTGAGAGCTTCGAGTACGAGGATGCCGAACCGAGCGCTTTGCAGCGTTTCTTCTTGACACACAAAGAAATCAACATAGCAGAGTTTGCCCGTTCAATGGGCTTAAACCCTACGTTGCTCCGAAATTACATAAATGGCTTCAAAAAGCCTTCGAAAGAACGTGAAGAGGAAATCATTTCCCGTATTCACAAATTGGGTGAAGAGATGTTGGCTGCTTAAATACCAGATTAGTATATGGATGCAAAAAGAATACTGGGCTATCTGCGCCAGATTATGGCGAACAACAACCGCGAATGGTTCCATGCCAACCATCAGGAGTATGAGGCAGTGCGGGCTGAGTGGGAGCGGGGTGTGCAGCAGGCCATCGGACGTATCATCACCTTCGATCCCACGGTGGCTACACAGACAGTGAAGGACTGTACTTATCGCTTCAATCGCGATACACGTTTCTCGACAGACAAGTCTCCCTACAAGAATCACTTCGGAGCCTACATCAATGCACACGGCAAGAAGGCGCTGCGCGGCGGCTATTACCTGCACATGGAGCCCGACAGCTGTCTGCTGGCCGTCGGCAACTACTGGCTGCCAACGAATATCCTCACGGCTTGTCGTAATGAGCTGATGGCTAACGAGGAGCAGTGGCTGCGCTGCGTCGATACGCCAGCGTTCAAGAAGCTTTTCGCTGACGACGGCAACGCTACGTGGGAAAGTGCGCAGGGCTTCGGCATGTCGAAACTGAAGACCAGCCCGTCAGGCTTCCCACGTGACTATGCCTACGTGAACTTCCTCCGGCTGAAGGACTACTGCGCCTGGCATCGCTTCGATAATGATTTCTTCGAGGGCGATGCCTGGCTCGATGAGATGGAACACGTCTTCCGAACAGCCAAGCCCATGATGGACTTTATGAACGCCGTTATCGATGACTACGAATAGCTGATTTCCACAACTTTGCCATTTAAAAATCTGACATATGAAGAAACTATTATTGTTGTTAGCGTGTGCTTTCCTTGGATTAGTGGCACAGGCAGAGAAAGTGACAGAGCGAGAGGCTCTGCAGAAAGCCCAGCAGTTTATGCAGGGCAAGGTATTCAAGCATAGCGGCATGAGGAAGCGTGCTCCGCAGAAGGATAGAGGCAGTGCGGGCTACTATGTTTTTAATGCTGAGAACAACGGCGGCTTTGTCATTGTGGCAGGCGATAACCGCCTGAAGGACATTCTCGGTTATTCCGAGAGTGGCAGCTTCAGCATGGATCAACTGCCTGACAACGTGAAGTGGCTGCTGGACTACTACGACGAGATTGCCAATGCACCTTCCGATGGTGCCCAGCATCTCAGCGCCCCTGCTTCAGCCAGCAGGCCGGAGGTGCAGCCGCTGGTTACGACGAAATGGGATCAGTGGGCTCCTTACAACAATCACTGCCCCGTAGTGAATGGACAGAAGTCTCCTACGGGCTGTGTGGCCACGGCAATGGCACAGGTCATCAACTACTTCCAGTGGCCTATCAACGAGGTGAGGTCGGTAGCAGACTATACATCGAATACGGAGCAGGTCTATATGCCAGAACTTCCTGCCCGTAAGATTGGATGGTACAGCATGACTGACGACGAAATCGCCTGGCTGATGCGCTATTGTGGCCAGGCCGTCACGATGGACTACATGCCCATCGAGTCGGGAGCCCGTGCCATCGATATTGCCGGTGCCCTGATATCGGTCTTCAACTACAGCAAGACGACCACGCTTGTAGGCCGCAGCTCCTATTCCGATGCTGAATGGGAGGAGTTGATCTACAACGAACTGACTGTGGGACGCCCTGTGATCTACAGTGGTGACGCGGGAAACGGCTTGTCGGGCCACTCCTTCGTCCTACATGGCTATAAGGACGGCCTGTTCTGTGTGAACTGGGGCTGGAGCGGACAGTGTGACGGCTATTTCGCCTTGACCAACCTGAGTCCCAACGACATGCAGCACTACACGGAAAACCAGAATGCCATCATCGCAATCCAGCCTGCATCTAACAACAATGACGATGCTATAGATGCTGCTTTCGAGCGTACCATTCAACTTGACAAGGCTGGCACGCTGGCCGACATGATTCCTGAGAAGGAACGTGGCAGTATCAAGAAACTCACCATCGCTGGCAACCTGAATGGTGACGACATCTATGTGATTCGAGAAATGGCGAATTCCAGCTTGCAGACGCTCGACATGAAGGATGCCAGGATTGTGAAGGGTGGAAAGGCGTACTACAGGAGCTATACAACTGAGGATGATGTGGTGGGCGAGAACATGTTCTCTGGGTGCCAAGCCCTGCAGACGCTCATCCTTCCCTCCAGCATCAAGTCCTACAAGTTAGGTGCCTTTTCTAGTACCGACTTGCGTTCTTTCGTCGTGCCGAAGACCGTCACCAGCATAGGCCGAGGCCTCTTCACGGGATGCAAGAACCTGGGGGCTATAGAGGTGGAGGAGGACAACCCCACCTACTACTCGCCTGCCGGCAGCAATGCCATCATCGAGCGTGCCACGAACACGCTCATTGCCGGCTGTCCTGCTACCGTCATCCCTGAGGGCGTGACCACGATAGCAACCTTTTCTCTCTCCACGAACATTCTCGGCATAACGTTGCCTGAGAGCCTGACAACCATCGAGCCAAATGCTTTTGAGGGCGCACCGCTGAAATACCTGCATATTCCCAAGAATGTCACGTCGATAGGAATGGCAGCATTCAGCGTTGCTCTTTTGCAAGGCATTTCGGTGGATAGCGAAAACACCGTCTATGATAGCAGGAATAACTGTAACTGTTTGATTGAGACGGCCACGAACACCGTCCTGATGGGCAGTGCCGGTTCTGAAATTCCAGAAGGCATTGAGGCCATCGGCGATGCGGCGTTTCGTTACAACGATATAAGAACTGTCACACTGCCACAGTCGCTGAAGCACATAGGCAAGTTGGCCTTTGAAGGTATCTGGTTGCGTTATCTGGAGATTCCCTCCAATGTCACCACCATTGGCAGCTCTGCTTTTGGCTTCTTCAAGCCGAAGGTGTGCCGGGTAAAGTGTCAGACGCCGCCCACCATTGATGCCACCACCTTTAACCAGGTTTCGCCGGAAGCCAGGCTGATAGTGCCTGACGGTACGAAGGCTCTGTATCAGGATGCAACGGGATGGAATGCTTTCTCCACCATATTGGAGGAGTCGGAACTCCAGTCATCACGTACGTTGCATGTGGCTACTGCCGGGAGCCTGTCGACACTCATCCCTGAGGACGAGATTGACAACATTGAGAGTCTGACGCTGACGGGGCAGCTCAATGCCGATGACCTCCGCTTTATCAAATACAATTTGTGTGGAGTCAATCAGCATGGCATCTTGCGCCTCCTCGACATGACCAATGCAAGAATAGAGAATGATGCCATCGGCCAAGATGGATTGGCTGGCGCCATCACGCTGGAGGAGATTAAGCTTCCCAACACCTTGAAGTCTATTGGCAAGAGTGCATTCATGAATTCGGGCATCAAGAAGATTGTTATTCCCAAGTCTGTCACTAAGCTGGACTTCGAAATCTTCTATCAATGCCATAGCCTGGCATCCATCAGTGTTGAGGCCGGCAACCCTGTGTTCGACTCTCGTGAGGACTGCAATGCCATCATCGAGACCTCTACCAATATCCTGCTCATTGGCTGCCGCTCCACCATGGTGCCGGCCAGTGTGGTGGGCCTTGGCAGATCTTCCTTCAGTGGTGTGAGAGGTCTGACCAGCCTCGACCTGCCCGATGGTGTGAGGAGCATTGACAATTCCGCTTTCTGGGCCGACGAGGGCCTGACCTCCGTCAGGCTTTCCAAGAGCATCGTCGAGCTGGGTACAGGCCCGTTTGTAGGCTGTTCGAATATTTCGTCGCTTGTCATCGATCCTGAGAATCCTGTCTATGACTCGCGAAATAATTGCAACGCCATTATCGAGACGGCCACCAACACGCTGATTCAGGGCTTCGGCACGACAAAGATTCCTGAGGACGTGGTGAAGATTGCGCCTCTGGCTTTCCAGTATCAGTCTTTGGCCTATATCGAAATACCTGCCGGTATAAAGGAGTTGGGCGAGTCCTGCTTCCGCTTCTGCAACAACCTCACCACTGTGGTCAGCTACATCAAGAAGCCGTTCCCCGTCAGTTCCACGGTATTCAGCGGCTCAAACATGGAGACGGCTGTGCTCTATGTCCCCTTCGGCACAAAGAACGCCTATGCTGCCACTTCTGGCTGGGGTTCCTTCCCGAAGATTATCGAGATGGATCCTACCGATGATGAGCTTGGACAGTATGCCGCCAGCGTGGCTGTATCCGACTTCGGCACGCATTATGCCGGACTGAACACGCTGGTCGACGTGCCCGTCTACATGGTGGGTGGCAGCATCGACCCCATCACCAACATCGACTATACTATTACCACCGGCGACAACGTCTATCAGGGGCATATCGACATCTCGCCCCTCTCCTATATGATGACGGCACAGGTGCTCATACCTTTCCCTGCCGATGCCACCGTTGGCGAGAAAGTGAAGACGCTGACCATCACCAAGGTGAACGGGGTGGATAACGAGGCGACCGAGAAGACAGCCACCGGTACGCTGGTCACCGTGAAGCGCAAGCCCAAGTTCGTGCCGCTGGTCGAGGAGGCTACTGGCACCTGGTGCGGATGGTGCCCCCGTGGTGCCACTGGCCTGAAACTGCTCAACAAGACCTTCCACGATGACGTCGTTACCGTTGCTGTGCATAGCAACGACCTCATGGAACTGCCCGGCTACAGCGTCAATGCCACCAGCTTCCCCAGTTGCCAGATCAACCGTGTCGAGGTGGTCGACCCCTACTATGGTTCCAGCATCCTTCCCTTTGGCATCAAGCTCGATGTCGAGAATGCCATGCGTCAATATACCATTGGCGAGATAGCGGTGGATGCCCAGTGGGCCGATGACAGCAAGACGGCCATCAAGGTCAGTACCACCACTACCTTCGTTGAGGACGTCGCCTCGTCGCCCTATCAGATTGGCTACCTGCTGCTTGAGGATAAGCAGACAGGCTGGAGTCAGAAGAACTACTTCTCGGGCAGCACCATCAACGACCCCAACCTCAAGCCGTTGGTAGACAGCCCCAGTGTGATGCAGGACGTGAAGTATGACCATGTTCCCGTGGCCACTTGGCAGCACGACACCGGCGTTGTAGGCTCACTGCCTGCCACCATCACCAGCGAGGTGCCCATGAACTATACCTACACGCTCGACATCACGGGCAACACACGCATCCAGAACAAGGATCAGCTGGTCGTCGTGGCACTGCTACTCAACAAGGACACCAAGGAGCTCGTCAACTGTGCGAAGTTCAAGTTCACGCCAGATCCCGATCCCTCAGTGATCACCGCACAAAATTACAGTCGCCTCTATGGCGATGCCAACCCCGCCTTTGAATATACTGTCGAAGGCGGAGACCTCGAGGGAACGCCAGTCATCAGCTGTGAGGCTACGGCCAACTCGCCCGTAGGCACCTATCCCATCGTCGTGAGCCAAGGCACCGTCAGCAACGAAGAGGTCACCTATGTGGAAGGCACCCTCACCATCGAGCCTGCTCCCCTCACCATCAGTGCTGGCACCTACACCAAACGCGAAGGCGACCCGCTGCCTGAGTTCACCCTCACCTATCAGGGCTTCAAGAACAATGAGACCAGTGCCGTGCTGACACGCCAGCCTGTTGTCACCAGCGAGGCCACCGCCAGCAGCGCCCCCGGCGAATATCCCGTCACCGTAGGCGGAGCGGAAGCCCAGAACTATGCCATCAGCTATGTCGACGGCAAGCTCATCATCACCGAGTTGCCCAGCTACACCCTGACCTATCTCATCGACGACACCCCCTACAAGACCAGTCTCGTCAAGGAGGGCACCCCCATCACGCCAGAGCCCGCCCCGCAGGGCGACTACGTCAGCTTCGTGTGGGAAGGTGAGCCTGCCGTGATGCCTGACCACGACGTCACCGTGATAGCCGTTTACGCAACGGGAATCACTGAGGTGATGATGGTGCAGCAAGGGAAAGTACGCATCTACACGCCTGATGGTAAGCGGATTGGCAAGTTACAGAAGGGTATGAACATCCTCGTAATGCCTGATGGCACCACGAGGAAGATATGGAAGTAATCTATTTGGACTTTTGCCAGGCACCCATCTACGGCACCTGGCTGACACCTTCGGCGGTGGCGGGAATCCTGCAGATGCGCCCGTCACCGTCATAGTTCATAGGCTCGGCAATGATGCTGCGACTGTAGCTGGTGCCGTCGGTCAGACCGCCGTTGTGGGAGAAGAAAAGCCATTGGTTCCTGAAATTGACGATGGCGGGGTGTGTGGTGTTCGAGTTACCGGCAATCTCGCTGATGATGCCCATGGGAGCGTAGGGGTCTGTTCTCGTTCAGCGCATACCAGTTCTGTGCGTCCTCGCTCACTGCGAACCGCAGTTGTTCCATCAGGTTCTGCTCGCCCCTCCTTCGAAATAGGCGAAAAGGTAACCAGCGAACTTTTGTCTATTTTGAGCCTGCACTGTAAATGCCAGCCCTAATAGTATTAATAGAAAGGCTCTTTTCATGTTCGTTTTATTTTTCTACAAACGTATTGAACGAATGGGCGGCGAGGGTCGCATTGAGGTAACGCTTGCCAACGGGAATACTAAGTTCACGAGCCTCGTTATTGGTATTGCCGCAGATGATGACGCGCTTGCCATCAGGACGCTGGAAGGCGATGGTCTGGAGACCGTCTTTTATCGGATAGAAAGCAAGGAGGGTGCTGCCCGGCTCCACGAAGTGGGAGAAGTGCTTGTAGGCGTAGTACTCGGGAGTGTAGCGATAAGTGCGGTTGGCCGAGCGCACCTGCACGAGGGCGTTCTGCTTCCAGCCCCAGGCGCTGCGGCCCTGGTCACAAAGGATGAAGTTCCAGTTGTAGTACTCGTCGCAGCCACGACCGATGTACTCGTGCAGCAGGTAGAAGGTGTGCTCGCCGGCACGCCAGCCCATCTGGCCGTTGCCGCACTCGCTCTCGCTGCTCACCATGTGCAGTTCGGGATGGTGTTCGCGCATATAGTCAAGATTCTCGCGGCCTTCCCACTGAAAGCCGAGTCCCTCCACACAGCCTTGCAGCCCGTTGACAATGCGCTGCACATAGTCCTGACGGTTGGTGTTGAACGTGCCCACATAAAGCTTCACCTCAGGATGCTTTTCGCGCAGGGTGGGCGCCAGATAATCCTTGTTAAACTTAATGGTGCCCTCTGCCGTCCATGCGCATCCTGGATAAGGCGTGTAGCTGTATGCTTCGTTCTGGTACATCACCATGTCAATGGGTATGTTCTCCCCAGCATAGAGGTCGATGAACTTGCAGAACATATTCGCATAGGCCTGCAGGTAGCGCGGGTCTTGGATAAAATAGTTCTGCGAGGCCAGCTTCTTGGGGAACAGACCCTTGCGCTCTCCTAAGAACTGCATCTCGTTGGGATCGGGCATGCCGCCGTCGTCGAAGAGCAAATAATCCTTCTCCTTCGGCTGTGTGTTATATGGCGAGCTTGCAACGCAGTAGTCCTGGTTTATCTTCATCCACGCTGGCGGACTCCACGGCGACACCCAGAAAGTCATGGCAGGCTGCCACCGCTGCGCCATCTTGATGAGCTGGATAACATTTTCTTTGTCGTGCTCGATGTTGAAGTACTTCAGCGCGAAGTCGCCCGCCACTGTGTCACACGAGTACCACGCACGACTATAGTCGTTGGCGTTCATCGTCAGACGTCCGCGTGTGAAGCGCAGGTCGCCGTCGGGCGCGAAGATATCGTGCATGATTTTCTCCTGCTCCTCCGGCTTCAGCAGTCGGATAGCATCAAGGTCGAGTTCGTTGAAGCAGGTACCGAAAGCCTTGAAAGGCTTTGAGTGAAGAGTGAAGAGTGAAGAGTGAAGAATAGGCTGCGCCTTGGCTTTCGCCGAGAGCGAGACCTTACCTTTCGTTTGCCACGGCTGCTGCTCCGTCGTGGTGTACTGCGTGAACGTTTGTGCTGATACCTGCACGGCAATCAGACTTAGGATGCATAATATTTTTCTCATCTTTGCGGTAGTTTTTACTTAATAACGTATTTCATGCCGTTTTTGATATATACACCACGCATTTTTGTTGCATTAGCGCCAGCCACCAGGACCGCCACCACCGGGACCGCCGCCCATGCCACTGCCGCTTGTATAGGTGGAGAGGCTGACGCTGGAGCCACCGCTGACGGTGCCGCCGCTGATACCGAGACCACCGAAGTAGGCCGTGCCGCCACTAATGCTGACGCCCGACTGGAGTGTGGGCTGCGAAGCCCCGCTGACCACCAAGCCAGTACCACCGCTTGACGGAGTCTGGAACGAGAACGTATTGCTGCCGACGGTCAGCGCATACCACGTGTTGGCCGACCATGAACTCTGATAGCACGACTGCGAGAGCTGAGAGCCGTTCTCCAATCCGCCCACGGCGACGACGGTGCCGCCCGTCAGGTAGAGCTTGTAGCCGCCCTCGGTGTTGGCGTCGATGGCCACCTCTGGCGAGCCGGAACAGATGGCGTAGACGGTGCCGCCTTTGATGTAGCAGTTGCCGTTGGCATCCAGCCCGTCGTTGTGCTGGCCTTGGGCATAGACGTAGCCTCCGCTGATGGTCATCGTGCTTTTCGAGTTGACGGCGTCGTCGTAGGCATACGAGGCCACCTCGCCACCCGTGATGCTCAATTCCTTCTTCGTCTCAATGCCCTCGCCGTTATAGCCGCTGGTGCGCACCCAGATACGGCCGCCGCTCACGGTGATGTTGCCATCGGCTTTGATGCCCTTGGGCGACGAGGTGTCGTTGTTGCTCTTGTACTGTCCGCCCTTGGTGATGACATAGACGCTGCCGCCATTGAACCGGGCCTCCATATCCACGTTGATGCCCTTGCCGCCCGAGCCTGTATTCTTCAGCCACAGCTCGCCGCCATTCACCGTCAGCGCTGAGTCGGCCTTGATGCCTGCCGCCCCCTTGGCCTCGCGGTCATCCGTGTCGTACATACCGTCGCCCGTGGTCAGCACGGTGGTGCGCCCGCCGTTGACGATGATGTTACTCTCGCAGTTGATGCCCTTCGCAGCCGCCGCCGTCACCTCGACGTTCAGGATGCCCCCGTTGATGTAGATGCCGTCGTTGGCCTTGATGCCGTGATTGGCCGTCGACTTCACGTAAATATTATTACCTTTGTTAAAGGCGATGTAGTCGGCCGAATGGATGCCATTATTGCTATTACCAGTGACACTGAGCGTCCCGCTTCCATTGAACAGCAGCTTGCCCTTGCAGTAGAGGGCGCCCTTCTGCGAGCCGCCCGTACCGTCGGCCAGTGTGTTTGTAGTGCCGTCGGTCAGGATGATGAATGCCCGCTTGCCGCTCAGCAGGTTCAGCGCCGCCGAGTCGGGATTGGTGATGCTCGCACCGCTGAGCTTCACGGCATACTTCTTCTCGCCCAAGATGGTCAGCGAACCGTTGGCCGTCGTACCACTCACCACGTAGCACACCTTCTTCTCCGACCCGTGGTTGGCCGTCACATGACCGCCACTGACCGTCACCTCCACACCGTTCTCCGTCTTTGCCACGGGATTCGACAGGTCGATGCTGACCTCCGTCGTGAAGTCATTGTCCTCCAGCGCGTCCTCCTCGTCGGGCAGATAGGCCGTTGCGGCCTCTGTCGGCTCAGCCGTGGTCCTGTCTATTGCAACGTCGAACGTGGTCAGTTCGCCTATTGTGGCTGAATTCCCATTTGTCTGCATACCGCCACCGTTCCAGCTGTCATTACCATTGTCTACAAACTCCTCGAACGGGTCTTCCGCCGAGCAGCACGTCAGTACTGCTACCGATGCTGCAAGCATCATGAAATACAAAATCTTCTTCATAACTCTGTCTTTTTCTATTTTTGATGATGCAAAGATAATCCAAACAAACCGGCTCGCCAAAAATATTCAGCGAACCGGTTGTTTCATTCAACAAAAAGTTTTGTCGGCTAATCCCGAAGCGGAATACCTCAGGATTCTTTGGGGGTTGGGGGGTAAGTCGCGCAAACGCCCGGCTTTTTACGTTTTACATTTTTTACGTTTGAAAAATGCGTAAATAATCTTTTCGCCAAAACGTAAAAATATCTCATTTTGCAAAATGCGTTTTTTCTGCCAAAAAACTTACACGTTTCAATTATCTTATCTACCTTTGCCACCGGAACCCGAGTTGGAGTGCTACTCCCAGTCTTCTCCGAGGCTGCTCCCGTTTCTGTAACTATTCATATTGTTTAACCCAACTTAATCTAAACTTTTTATGGCAAAAGTAGGATTTTGGCTCAAAGGAGCAAAAGGAAAGTTGGCAGGCTCGACCATCTATAAGGATGGTAATGGCGACACCGTTATGCGCGAGGTCGTATCTCCCGCCAACCCGCAGACCGACGCACAGATGATTCAGCGTATCATCATGCACACCGTTATGTCTGCCTTCAGCAAGATGAAGGCCATTACCGACCACTCTTTCGAGGGTGTGAAGGCCGGAATGCCATCCTAAGAAGGTATACCAATCGCTATAAACGAAATACGATAGCGAAGATTATTACCAAGTGGGCACCGCCTAACGAGAATGCGACACAACGCTACATCAATAACGTTTCGAAGAGTGTAGGAATACCGAAAGATGCGCCAATTAGGTTTGAAGATAAAACAACCATGATAGCTTTGTTCGGGGCTATGGCCTTCATGGAATGTGGACAATTCATAGACGAGGCAATCATCGAAAAGGGCTACGACATGGTATAACTCAAAGAGAACTCATCATCATCCGATGGGTTCTCTTTTTGTAAAACGTAAAAAATCTAAAACCTAAAAAGCTGGGCATTTGTGCCACGTATCTGCTACGCAACGGATATCAGAACTTAAAGTCCACACCCAGGCCGACGACGTTGTTGGTACGTGAGTAGGTCTCCTTGCCGTAGGCGGCCTGCTTGTCGTAGTCGCTGTAGAGGCTGCAGAAGTAGCCGGCGTTGAGGCGGATCTTTTCGGTAATGTTCCAGGCACCGCCCAGACCGACGGAGTAGCTGTCGCAGGCAAACGACGTGTTCTGCTGGTAGCCGTCGGAGAGGCCGTAGTCGGTACGCTGGCCACCAAGACTGACGGTGAACTTGTCATTGATGTCGTACTCTACACCGGCGAGAATCTCGTGGGTGCCGTGCTCCAGTTCCTTCTGGCGGTCACCAGCCATCTTGGCGTTCTTGTCGTCATAGAAGTGATATTCCACGGTAGCGCGCAGCTTGTCCGTAAAGGCGTAACCGGCGGCCACGGAGAGCAGGGCGGGCATGTCGTAGCGGGTCTTGGCACCATCCTCGTAGGGAGCGGTATAAGCGCTGAAGCCACCTCCCATCTTCTCCTGGATGCCTTGTCCGATAGCCTGAGCCTGGGCTGCCGTGATGGCACCAGCCACCACTAACTGTGTCAACGGTTCCGTGACAAGCTTGGTGGTGTTCAGTTCGGCGTTCAGACTGTTTGTCTCGTTTTCGGTCTCAATCTTCGTGCGGAACTCATAACGGGCCGTAATCGTGAGTGGTCCCTGATGGAAAGCCAGACTGACGAGTGGCGTGAAGCCCCAGCCCTTCTGGTCGACGTCGAGCGAGAGGTTGGCGAGGTTTCCCGAGGCAGAGTGATTGGCCTTGACGTGGCCGCGATAGTAGCCGTCATAGTAATTGGCACGAATACCGGCGGCAGCCGAGAGGCAGTCGAGCAGTCTGTAAGTAAAGTTGAACTGACCGCCATAGATGTACTGCTTGCCCTTCATCTCGGCATCGTACTGATCGGGGGTGACGACGGGCGTGTGGCCGCCGGTCACCTCTGACAGACCTTGAGTGAGCGTGGTGATGGTGCTACCCAGCAGTGCGTTGAACATGGGCACACCCTCTTTGTACTCCACAAAGCCGCCACTGCCCACGATACCTATCATCGTGCTGACGGCCCAGCGATCCTGCTTGTAGGAGGCAAAGAGTGCCGGCACGATAGGAGCCGAAGCCTTTCCTTCGTAGGTGTGACTGCCTGCCGCTGTGGTCAGCTCGATGTCACGGTATTGCCACGGTTTCTGGAAGTTCAGCGACAGCTGGAAACCGTCGTAGCCCCACGCCATTCCGGCTGGGTTGGAGTAGGCGGCGTCAATGTCGAACGTGGCACCGCGCGCCATCATGCGGTCGAATGCAATGTGGTAGTTTGTGTTGGTCATCAGACCACCAGCACGTACTGTCAGCGCCGTACTGGCAATGACAGCAATCATCATGAAAAACTTTCTCGTCATAACTTGGGTAGATATTTTAATGGATTTCGGGTGCAAAGTTACAACATTTTTGCGAAAAAATGATTATTTTTGTTCATTTTTAGGCTCAATTGTCAATTAAAAGCAAAAAGCAACGCCCAGCATGACGGAAAGGGTACTCAGATAGCGCGGGTCGCTCAGATGAGGATAGCCCTTGTGATGGCTGACAAAGTCGTAGTAATACAACGCATCGAGGGTCATGACAGGACCGCCTCCGTTTTTCCATACATCCGGGAAGGCATAGCTCACTCCCAATCCGCCAACGCCTCCTGCGGTCAGTCGTCGGTCTTCACTGTTGAACGCACGATGCTCCTTGAAATTGTCAAAATAAATATAATAATCCGTCATCCAGAAAGTGGTCCCCTCTGTTCGGGCTTTCATCCAAAAAGCACCATACATACCGCCATACCCATGACCGCGCAATCTCTTCCCGCCAAAAGAGAAGTCGGCCATCACGGGCAGCATGAGGTAATCATTGGAATACTTCGTGTATACCGGGTCAATGTGATGGAGGTTGCGCTCCATTTTGTACGAACGGGTCATATAATCCAAATCGGCGCGGATGGCTAGCCAATCAAGCACTCCGTATCGTGCCTGCACACCTATGTCATAGCCGCAGAGCGGAGAATACGTCTCATCCCCACGGCCCATGTTCGAGCGGACATTGCTGGTATAGCTCCAGCCTCCTTTCACGCCAACAGTCCATCTGTTTTTTTCTTGGGCGGTGCCCTCCATCGTCATCCAGCACAAAAGAATGACGGTTATCATTTTCATGTAAGATATTTTCATCATCTCCTTAACTCCTTTAACTCCTTAACTCCTCCTTAAACTCCTTAACTCCTAAAACTTCTTATTTCTGATGTATTCGATGGCGGCATCCAGCTGGGGCTTGAAGTCACCGTTGTAGTTCTTGCGAAGCACCTCCTGGTCAGGCAAACAGCCAATGCCTTCCGGTACCTGGCCGCCTATCAAGGCCTCAAACGTAGAAGTATAGACATCATGGTGCATGGTATTAATGTTGCCAAACGGACCGCCGTATGTAAGGTTGATATAGGCTACAGGCTGCAACGGTCCGGTGGCACCGAAGGTCCGCTCGCCAATGATGTAGCTGGTGGGCAGCACGGCCTTCATGAACATCGGTTCCGTCTCGCCCATACTGACAGAGTTGATGTCACAAAGGATGACGTAGGGGATGTTCTCAGCGGTGATGTCGCGATGGTATTGGCTTTGTGGAAAGAGGTAATAGGGGATCCAAACGGAATACTCCAGCCGCCCGGGACCTTCCTTGTAGCGCGTCTTGAAAATCTCTGTCTTTTCGTCGATATAGGAGCCGACGAGATAATCCAGGTCATCCTGATACCCGCCACTGTTGGCACGGTTGTCGAGAATAATACCGGCCAGCTGTTCGCGTGGTGTCTCGGCGATGGCAGTCAGCCAATGGTCGATGAGGTTGGAGGCATCGCTTACCGGGGCTTTCAAAATGGGTGTAAGACTGCCATCGATTGCCAGAGATAGGGTATCTTGCGCCCATCGGGGAGGTTAATCAGACAGTAATGGTAGATGACGGAACCCTCTAATACAGGAATCTCAACGGAGGCTGTTTCATGCACTGCTATGTCGTAATGCTGTTCTATGCTGGTCAGGAACGAGTCCAGTTTCATTTGCTCATCGGCTCTGGGCTCAATATAGTAATCCCTGCTTTCCACCTCGAGCTGTCCTGGTTCTATGAAGAAATCGGAGACCGTGTCATTAGGCGAGGGGAACAGGTTTTTGACCATAAAATAAAAGTGATGATCCTTCATACCGCCTATGACCCCTTTATAGAGTGTTTCCAGTTCAGCAAGGGTGACATCCTGTCCCGCCTCATGCTTCGCGTCGAGGGCCTGGAATTTAGGCATATACTCCACGTAAACAGCATCCCAGTCTGTTTCGTCCACATCCCAAAACACATAGCCAGTGCTCATACATTTCCAGAGGTAGTCAAACTGTGAGGAATAGCTGTCGTAAGCTAAATCCCCCGTTTCGCCGATATAAGGATGATTTCGCGGCAGCCACTGAATACCGATGCCGCCAATGTCAAAATGAATACAAATCTTTTCATTTCTTTTTTGTTTTCGTCCAGTCCGTAGGGGCAGCCCTAATGGTCACGCCACATGAGGACACAAAGTGGAAAATTTCTGCAAAGATACAAATTTTTCATCATTTTAAGGTAAAAAATGTCCATTTTGATACATTTATGTTGAAAAAATCTTGTTTCGTATTGAAAAATGGTCAAATTGGAATGAAGTATTACGCTCCAGTCAAAAATACCCCCAAAAATTGGCTCGAGCCAAAACCCCATTTAGCTCGAGCCAAAACCCCTTTTGGCTCGAGCTAACTCCCCGATTGGCTCTTAATGACAAACTTACTATTCTTATTCCCCCATTTCGTCTTTAATCTCAAGCCACAAAGCCTCAATATCATCTTGCAATGACTCTAAATCACAGTCCTCAGGATTATGCCATACCACTCCAGACGTTCTTTATCTTCGGCTGTCTTACGTTTTTTATTATTAAGTTCAAGGAGTTCGGCATAACCCCATACACCTCCGCAATTCTCTGGCGGACATGCACCTTCGGCTTTCAAAAGTTTGATGACTGGTTCCTCATCCTTCGCATAATCACGGGCATTCTTAACCCATACATCGTGTGTCCAAGAATCACCCATATCGTATTCAAACTTTATTCTTCCTCCCTTGGGTTGTAAAACCATGCCTAAGGAAGTTGTCTCAGTGTTCACATACTGAACACGAGAAAGGAAACCGAAAAATGAATTCTTGTGTTCCTTTATCTCATGAGAGTTCATATAAAACACATCGTTCTTTCCCCTAAACTGATATAGGTGTTCATGTGCCCACCCCATTGCATCAATCAGTACGAAAGCCAGTAACTCCAATGTGATATTGGACGGAACAACGAGTTCACGCCAAATCTTAACGGGCGAGTCATTCAGCTTAATGCGGATATGGTACTCACACTTGGATGTACCAATGAACTTTCGTTTAGGCAGTTTAAGACCGTACATATAATCTTCTTCACCATAAGAATCGTCTTCTTCATTGCCTGCATCCTCAAATTCATTATCAATTAAACTATCTTTATCAATGCCATACTCTTGCTTCAGCATAGTCAGGAAGTCATCAAACGACAAATCCTCTTGAGAATTATCGTTCTTGCGCTCCAAGTTCAATTTCTTTATTTTCGCCATAATATTATATTAGCACATGCATTTGAATGTACCGCTTTACATCGCCCTTCTGTCGATAGTAGAAATCAAAAAGTGGCAAATAAATGCCACTTTCCTAATTCTTAATATTCATCCTCGTTGAATAGAAAATCCTCTTTCGTAGGATAATCGGGCCAGATATCCTCGATACTATCATATACATCGCCTTCGTCCTCTATTTCTTGGAGATTCTCGAGTACCTCTAAGGGAGCCCCCGAGCGAATGGCGTAGTCAATCAACTCATCCTTGGTTGCAGGCCAAGGAGCGTCTTCTAGTTTTGAAGCTAATTCAAGTGTCCAATACATAGTCTTTACGTTTAACGGTTTCGAATTTGGCCGCAAAAGTAATCATTTTTTTCCTACTTGCAAGCATTTTGCCAAATTATTTCTGCTTGTCCGCTGTTAAAATTTATTATTTTGGCTAAAACGAACAAATAATCGCTCAATCTGTTCACATACTGTTGTATTTCCTGCCCCACTTTAGCTACTTCTGCCAACCCAGCAATGCGTCGCTCAGCACGACGGCAGACAGTGCGGGCCACGTGCGCCTGAGCCGCTGCTGGCGTCCCACCAGGCAGAATAAAGCCCTGACGCTCGGGGAGCAACTGCATCATACGGTCAACCTCTGCCTCCAGAAACTCCGTTTCGCCCTCGGCTAAGTATGCTGAGGGATAAAGCGGTGTTTGGCTTTGGTCAGTAGCCAAATGCGTACATACATTGAAGAGATTGTTCTGTATCCTAATTACAGTTGCACGTTCTCCACCTTCAGGTAGCAGTGCAACAAGCAGTCCCAAGTGGGCACTCAGTTCATCGACAGTACCATACGCCTCAATCCGAATATCACTCTTTTTGATACGGACGCCGCCCACAAGACTCGTCTCTCCCCCGTCACCGTGACGGGTATACACCTTCGTTATTTTCATAGTCAATTTAAAAGTTAATAATGTAATTCTTCTTTGTACGCTTTTTATCAAATAACACGATGCCGCAATAATAGAGGTCAAACGTCACACTAGTCCGCTCGTCACTGGTAATCTCGCGCCAGAAATTCTTGTCTTTCCACAAGCCTTCCACAATCAGCACCATCTGTTCGTTCGCTTTGCTACAAATTGTCTTTAAACGTTCACAGTAATCATCGTCAAGCGTCAAGCGTATCAATTCCGTCGACCGACCGAACTCCGTCTTTCCGCAACCCGCTTTAAAATACTCCTGATAGCCATCGCTCATCACGGTCGTCGGCTGTCGCCAGTTGGCCAGCCTAAAGTACAACCGACCTAACTTACATGTCAGCCAGTCGTCATTACGTCCCAATTCCGCATAACGGTAATAGGGCCAATGCTCATTAATGACATACCGGACGAACCAATAGTCAGCAGGAGACTGGATTCCGAAACCGCGACAATGCCCTATACGTCGCAGCCAGACGAGATATGACTTCAGTCGATTCATAACTGTCGGCAAAGATATACAATTTTTTTGAATCACCCGTCATATTTTCCGAATTAATTGCATCAGTATACAGAAGAAAACGGGAGATTGGGAGGTCAAATAACGAAAAAGCCCTGAAGATATTATATCCTCAGGGCTCTAATTAAAGATGGCG
>CALDLA010000010.1 GCA_937898415.1 uncultured Prevotellaceae bacterium
TGTCCATAGCCACGCAGCGAACCGTATCCTCGCCGATGTGCTGCTGCACCTCGACGATGAGTTCGCTGCCGTTACCACGGTCAATCTTCAGGGCATCGTGAATCCTTGGCAACACCTTTTCCGCCTCCAGTCCCTTGGTATCGAAGAAAACGTCGATAACAGGGCCGATAATCTGGGAAATGTGTCCAGTAATTTGTGCCATAAGCTGTTAATATTTAATGTTATAATTGTTTTAGTTTTTAAAACTGCCTACAAAGATAGACAAAATTTCGCAAACTGCGAAAGTTTTTGGAGAAATAATTCCAAAATCCGTCACTTTTTGCGAAACTCAGCACATCAGCCACCGTCGACGATGTGCCGATTACTTTCCGAAGAGTCCCTTGAAGAAGCCTCCGATGGACTTTCCCACACGACCGGTTGCCGCAGCAATGCTATCGCCTGTCACCTGAAGTCCGTCACCAATGCAGGTGCTACGATATTCAATCATGCGCTTGGTATAGCGCCCCTTGATACGGTTATACTCCTCCACCTGGGGGTCGGTAAGGCGGGGCTTGATAGCACGGTAATGAGCAATGATGGTGTCCTGACGGATGACCAGTGAGTCGACCACCTTCTTGTTCAGGAATGCCACATCGACAAACCGTCCGAACTCTCGACACTCTTTCATAAAACGAGCTGTGTCATTCTTCGCAGTCTGAGCCTCCATCGTGCTGACAGCCAGCAGTGCGAGGCAAACGAAAACAATCTTTTTCATCATTCTAATTTTCTTTATTCTGATTTAAACAATTAACGTTCAACATCTTTCAGCCACAGAGCAGAGGAGGCGTCGCTGGGCATACGCCAGTCGCCGCGTGGCGACAGGCTCACACTTCCCACCTTGGGGCCGTCGGGCATGCAGGAGCGCTTGAACTGCTGCGTAAAGAACCGCCGGCAGAAAGTTTGCAACCAGTGCTTGATGACCTCGTCGTCGTAGGTGCCATTGAAAGCCCGACGAGCCAGCATGAATATCTTTGCAGGACGGAAGCCGAAGCGCAGGAAGTAGTAGAGGAAAAAGTCATGCAACTCGTAGGGGCCAACCAGGTCCTCGGTTTTCTGGCGTATGTTTCCTTTTTCGTCGGCTGGGATCAGCTCGGGCGAGATGGGCGTATCGACAATGTCAAGCAGCACCTCTGTGGCCATCGTCTTGGCTATGTAGCTGACCAGATAGCGTACCAATGTCTTGGGCACCCCGGCATTGACGCCATACATCGACATGTGGTCGCCGTTATAGGTGGCCCATCCAAGTGCGAGTTCCGACAGGTCGCCCGTGCCGACGACAATAGCATTCTCGCGGTTAGCCACATCCATCAGAATCTGGGTCCGTTCACGGGCTTGGGAATTCTCATAGGTGGTGTCGTGTATCTTGGCATCATGGCCGATGTCCATAAAATGCTGTGTGACGGCCTTGGCAATGCTGATTTCACGGATGGTGACACCCAGTTGCTGCATCAGTTTGACGGCATTGTCATGGGTGCGGTTGGTCGTGCCGAAGCCCGGCATGGTGATACCGATGATGCCCCGGCGGTCGAGTCCTAACTTGTCGAAAGCCTTGACTGTGACCAGCAGCGCCAGCGTGGAGTCAAGACCGCCGCTGATACCGATGACAGCCTTTGAACCATTGATATGGTAGAGGCGCTTGGCAAGTCCGGCCACCTGGATATTGAGAATCTCCTCGCAGGTGGGTTGCATCTGGTCATCGGCAGGTATGAATGGATGAGGATTGACGGGACGCATCAGTTCAAAGTCGCGAGGCATCGTGGGTTTACAGGCAACATTGAACGGTGTACACTTGACTCGAGACTGAGCAGTGATAAAGGTGGAATTGGTCCGACGCTCCGTACGCAGACGTTCGATGTCAACCTGCATCATCTTGATTTGTGGCTGGAATGAGAAGCGCTCGCTCTCGCAGAGCAGATGGCCATTCTCGAGAATCATGGCATTGCCGCCATAGACTACATCCTGGGTAGACTCTCCAAAGCCGCAGCTGGCATAGACATAGCCACACATGGTACGGGCACTCTGCTGGCATAGCAGCTGGCGTAGGTACTGATGCTTGCCGACGAGGTCGTCAGAGGCCGACAGGTTGAAGATGACGTCGGCTCCGGCCAGTGTCAAGCGGTTGGAAGGCGGCGTGGGAGCCCACACGTCCTCGCAGATTTCAATACCGAAACGGGCACCGTCGCTGGTAGAGAAGATGACGGGGTCAGGCGTCACATGGACGGGGCTGCCTGCCAGATAGACATCCTGAGGCATCAGGTCCTGTGCCGAGGCAAACCACCGTTTCTCATAGAACTCGCCATAGTTGGGCAAATAGGTCTTAGGGACAATCCCAAGCAGCGTGCCACCCTGAATGACGGCTGCACAGTTGTAGAGCAGCGAACCAATTTGTACGGGCAGACCGACGATGCAGACGACATCGAGCTTGCGGGTGAAATCGAGCAGCACCAGCAGACCTTCCTCAGCCTTGTCAATGAGCAGTTGCTCGCGGAACAAGTCCTGACAGGAATAGCCAGTCAGACATAGTTCCGGAAACACCATGATCTCGACGCCCTGGCCCTCAGCCTGGGCAATGAGGCTCTCCACCTGATTCACGTTATATTCGACATCAGCCACCTTCACGGCAGGAACGGCGGCTGCCACTTTCAAGAATCCGTATTTCATAGCTTTACAAATTGACGGTCGTTTTCAATAATGGTATAAATGAGCGCCGGCTGTTCGAAGTAATCGTTCACTTCAAAAGTATGCAGCTTGTAGAATTTCACGGGGTCGATGTTAATCAGAGCATCAACAACCGGTTTACGGAGGAAATGTTTTTCGCGCTTATAGGCCACCAACTGGATGCAAGAGTGTTCCAGTTCGTTCAACTGGTCACGGCCAAATTCCTCAAGAAACATTTTCGTATTGGGTTCAATCTCACCCGTGGAGCGGACATACCAACTGTTGCTCTCGGCTGTCATATAGACGTAGCGAAGGTAATAGTTGCAGTCATTGACAATGTAGGATTCGAAGCGGGTATCAGACAACTCCTTGATGTCCATGGGTACGAAAGCTAAATAGGCAGACAGTTTGTCACCACCACTGCGTTCAACGATAGGTGCCTTAAACGTCAAAGGCTTATCGGCAGGCTCTGTCTCTGGTTCTTCGTCCAGCGGTTCACTTTTCGCTTTCCCCTTCTCACTTTTCACTTTTCCCTTTTCACTTTTCACTTCCACCATGTGGCGGGTGTCATAGTCTTCCTCACCTATCACGACGACGTCAGCAGTACGCATGGGAACTTGGAAACCGTCTTCATCCTCGACAAGCACGATGTCCTTGCCCTGGAAACCAGCCACGCGGCCACCGCCGACTTCGCTCAAAAATCTTACTGTATCTCCTATCTTCATTTCTTCGATTGTTATTATTAATTAAGGTATGATTAATTCTGATGATACGCTACCAACCCGTCAATGGGATTCTTCATGATACGTCCCAACGTCAGTCCTTCGGCTAAAGCCGCCTCGTGCAGACAGTCATCATATGAACAAGCTATACTGCCGACAAAGCCCACCAGAAGATCGGGTCGCTGATAACGCAGGACATTGCGCCGGAAAAAATCACGGAAATTGTCGATCACTAATTGGTGTACCTGAGGCAACTCGGTGTGACGACGGATAAAGGGTGACAGCGATGCCAAGAAACGATTTGCCATTGGCTGACGATAGACACGTGCTATAACATCATCCATGCTCATATTCATATCGTTTTGAAACTCAACAACTAATGCATCAGGCATAAAGCCTTTATAGAGCGCGTTCAGAAAGCGTACTCCCAACACGGCCCCACTGCCCTCGTCGCCTAAGATGTAGCCAAGCGGAGGTATGTTGGACACCACCCGCCGACCATCGTACAGGCATGAATTGGAACCAGTTCCCAAGATGCAGGCAATGCCCTCGTCGGCACCACAGACAGCCCTGGCGGCTCCTAACAAATCACCGTGTACTTTGATGGCCGACACCCCTGGCAAGATAGAGCGGAGAGCTTGCTGCATGAGCGGTTCCAGTTCGGGTCGGACACCACTGCCATAGAAGAACACATCGAATGACGGGAGATTCGGGAGCTGCGGCAACAATTCTTGGCGAAGGATGGACTTAATGTCATCCTCCGACTGGTGAAAGGGGTTCAATCCCTGCGTCTGAAAGCGGCCTCTGACGGCTGCTTCATCGGTCAACACCCAGTCTGTTTTCGTGCTACCACTGTCTGCAATGAGTTTCATCGGGCACAAAAGTACGCAAATTAAATTAAAAAACGGCATTTTGCTTTGATATTTTTACATTTTTGTTTATCTTTGCCTGCCAAAACAGTAATAAATGAAGATGAAAAGACTACTTTTTACGCTGGCTTTAATCTTCCTCGGCCTTACGCAAGCAGAGGCAGTTCTGAAGGAGCGCGACCTGGAACAGACCCTGGAGATACTCAGGGTCGAGTTAACCGAATACCACCGGAACCTGTCGGAAATGACCGCAGAGCGGAAAAAACAGAACGAGGCCATCATCAACCAGTTGGTGGAGACCATGAAGCAGAGCAACCAGAACCAGCTGATGCTCTACTCGCAGAAACATAACTATGTGTTCGACCTGACGTATGCCTGTCATCAGGCTACCGAGCAATACAACAATTTCAAACGTTCACAGATTCCGTTCAAGAAATACCTGGCATCAATCGAAGACGAGATTGCCAAGTATGACAGCCTGATTTACAGCCTGAAAACCATCCCGGAGAACATGCTGGGCGAACGTCCGAAAGTGAACCGTAACGTCTGTCTGACGCTGGCAACGAATATCAGGAACACGCTGACGGAGAGCCGCGACCAGATAACGGACTACATTGAGTTCTACGAGACAACGGAAAACAGGCTGCGCAACCTGAATGACTATGCTAACAAACGCTACAACGACATTCAGACAAACATTTTCAAGAACGGCGGAAAAAACTACTTCTCGATTCTGAAGGGACTGAAGCCCAACCTGCGTCAGACGAGGGAGACGGTAGAGGGCAAGTACAAGTCGACGACCAAGGAGTCACAATGGGATAGTAGCGTCATTTTCGGCCTGTTCGGCATCATCGCAGTCTATGTGGCCATTGCCATTATCCTGAACCTGCTGATCTTCCGGTTCCTGATGCCAAAACGGTTGCGCACAGAGGAGTTCCTTCAGAAGCGTACCTGTATCATCCTGGCCACGACGACCATTACATTTGCAGTGATCATGGGCGTGCTACGTGCCACGTTAGAACAGAATTTCTTCATCATGGCCAGCGACCTGCTCATTGAATATGCCTGGCTGTTGGGCGTTATTCTCATTTCGCTACTATTACGCGTCGACGGCACTCAGATAAAGAGTGCCTTCCATATCTATGCACCGCTTATCATCATCGGCTTCATTGTCATCGCCTTCCGAATCATCCTGATACCCAACGAACTGGTCAACCTGCTCTTCCCGCTCATCCTGCTGGTCTGCTCGCTATGGCAGTGGAATGTCATCAAGCACCACAACCGCAATGTTCCACGGTCAGATATGTTATACACCTATATATCACTGACGGTGTTCCTTGTCTCGGTCTTCCTATCGTGGTCGGGCTATACCCTGCTCAGTGTGCAGGTGCTGATATGGTGGATTATGCAGTTGACGTGTATCCTGACCATCACTTGTGTCAGACAGTACATCCACCGCTATGGCAGCCGTCACGGACTGGAGGATGCCCCCATCACCCAAAGCTGGTTCTACAAGCTGCTCTACACCGTGGCACTGCCCGTCATGGGAGTTCTCTCGGTCATGATCAGCATCTACTGGGCAGCCGAAATCTTCAACCTCAGCGACCTGTGCATGCAACTGTTCAAGCGCAAGTTCATTGACACGGCCAACCTGAGTCTCAGCATCACGAAACTGACGATGGTCATCTGCCTATGGTTCTTCTTTCGCTATGTCAGCAACACCATATTGGAATTCCTGCGGCTGCACTACCAGCAACAAGACCCCACCACGGCACAGAGCCGTGAGGTGATGGGACGTAACGTCATACAGGTATTGGTGTGGGGCATCTGGCTACTCCTGTCGCTCAGCATCCTGAACATCAGTGTCACATGGCTGGTAGCCATCTCAGGCGGTCTGTCAACAGGTATCGGTTTTGCCTCGAAAGACATCATCGAGAACATCTACTACGGAGCCTCGCTCATGGCAGGCCGTGTGAAGGTGGGCGACTGGATTGAGGTGGACGGCACCATGGGAAAAGTGACCAGTATCAGCTATACGTCAACGGTCGTTGAGTCGCTGGCAGGCGAGATCATCACTTTCCAGAACTCACAGTTGTTCACCAAGAACTACAAGAACCTGACCAAGAATCACGGCTACGTGCTGGCCGTTGTACCGTTCGGCGTAGCCTATGGCTCAAATCTGAAAAAGGTAACGGAGGTGGTCGAGGAAGCTGTCAACAACTTGCATCACCAGTGGATGGATCCCGAGAAGCGCATAAAAGCCGTGGTCAGCCAGATGAATGATTCCAGCATTGACTTCAAGCTGTTTGTATGGGCCGATGCGCCCAAGAAGTCGTATGTCATCAGTGACGTCCTGAAATGTGTCTATGACACCCTGACGGCCAATGGCATCGAGATTCCGTTCCCGCAACGCGACATACACATTATTAATAATTCTTAATTATTAGTTACTTATAACAAAAAATTGTATCTTTGCACTTTGATATGAAAAATATAAAACTGATAGCCGGTCCCTGTGTGATTGAATCTGCCGAACTGCTTGACACCGTAGCCCAGGAGTTAGTGCGGATCAATGGTGCATTGGGTACAGACATCATCTTCAAAGCATCCTTTGACAAAGCCAACCGGACTTCCATCCACTCATTCAGGGGTCCTGGATTGGAACGGGGGTTACAAATGTTGAGCGATGTCAAGTCGAAATACGGCCTGCGGCTGTTGACCGACATCCACGAGAGCTGGCAAGCAGCACCCGTCGGCCAAGTATGCGATGTCATTCAAATACCGGCATTTCTCTGCAGACAGACGGATTTGCTCGTAGCTGCTGCCAAGACGGGAAGGACGGTGAACATCAAGAAAGCACAGTTCCTGAGTGGAGCCGACATGAAGTACCCCGTAGAAAAGGCCCGCGAGGCGGGTGCAACCGACGTCTGGCTGACGGAACGCGGCAACATGATGGGCTATAACAATCTGGTCGTGGACTTCCGTAACATCCCGGATATGCTGGAACTGGTGCCGACAGTCATCATGGACTGTACCCACTCCGTGCAACGTCCAGGCGGCAGTAACGGCAAGACGGGCGGCGACCGCCGCTTCGTGCCCCAAATGGCACTGGCAGCCAAGGCCTTCGGAGCCACAGGATGGTTCTTCGAAGTCCACCCCGACCCCGACAACGGAAAAAGCGATGCAGCCAACATGCTGGAGCTTAATAAATTAGAAGCATTGATTAAAGAAATAATCGCATAACAGATATGACGGTCAGAGAGTACGGCATACAATGTATCAAGGACGAGGCAGAAGCCCTGCTGGAGCTGATACCCATGATGGACGAGCAGTTTGACCGCGCTGTCGAACTGATGTACAGGTGTCACGGAAAGATTATTGTCACTGGCGTCGGAAAGAGCGGTCATGTGGGTGCCAAGATAGCAGCCACTCTCTCGTCGACGGGTACGCCCTCGTTCTTCATCAACCCGCTGGACGTGTTCCATGGTGACCTGGGCGTGATGACCAGCGACGACGTGGTGCTAGCCATCTCCAACTCAGGACAAACGGACGAACTGCTCAGGTTCATTCCGCTGGTATTACAGATGGAGATTCCCATCGTTGCCATGAGCGGCAACCCCGAATCGCTGTTAGCCAAATATGCCGACTGCCACCTGAACGTCAGCGTACGCCATGAGGCCGACCCCATGGACCTGGCTCCTACCAGCAGTTCCATTGCCCAGATGGCCATGGGTGACGCACTGGCCGTAGCCCTCATCAAGAAGCGCAACTTCAAGCCTCAAGACTTTGCTCAATTCCATCCCGGCGGCGAACTGGGTAAACGCCTGCTGACAACCGCTCAGGACGTGATGCGGACGGTGGACATGCCCATCATCTCGCCCGAGATGCATCTGGGCGAAGCCATCATCCACGTCAGCAAGGGAAAGCTCGGACTGGGCATTGCCGAGGTGGATGGTAAGGTCGTCGGTCTTATCACCGATGGCGATATCCGCAGGGCGATGGAAAAGTGGAAGGCAGAGTTCTTCAATCGTACCGTTGCCGACATCATGACTGTCACGCCCAAGACCGTCCATCCGCAGATGAAGATCTCAGAGATTCAGCGAATCATGAACAAGTTTAAAATCCATAGCGTATTAGTGGTTGACAACTCCCACAAACTGCTTGGCGTGGTAGACCACTACTCATGCATGATATAATAATAAGGAAGAAGGATGAACATGAGGAAAATCAGACTATTAACCCTGCTGTTGCTGGCACTGCCCATTACAGCTGCTGCCATATACTTGTTCAAAACGCTTGATGCCAATGACGGTTTGACAAGTAGTCAGATAAATTGTATACTCAAAGACGGACGAGGCTACGTCTGGTTTGGAACCCCCGCCGGACTCTACCGCTTTGACGGCCACACTTTCAAAAATTTCCAGTGTGACTCACAGGACGGTTCCTCCCTACCCGACAGCTATATCAACAGCATACAGGAGGCTCTCGACGGTACACTCTGGATCAGCACAGCCGCCGGCTACTGCATCTATCACCCGCAGAGCGAGTCGTTCGAACGCGACATGAAGCAGACGTTCTCTCGGATGGGTATCGAAACCATCCCCTCCATTGTTTATATTGACAAGCACAAGAACGTATGGGGAGCCATCCCCAACAAGGGTGTGCTCTGTTACAACATGCAGCAGCAGACCCTCCTTGAGTTTGGCTATACCAACGATGCCCGCGGTGTACCGCAGGGTAACATCTGCTCAATCAGCGAGTGTCGTGACGGAGCACTCATTGTCTACGAAGACGGACGCATTGCCTGCTGCGACGTCATGCACCAGCAGCACACCGTTTGGAAGACCAACGAGATAGCCAACCGCGACCTTCGTCACACCAACACGCTGAAAGCCTTTGCCGACCAGATGGACAACATCTGGCTGTACGGTCAGGGAACCCTTTTTGTCTACAACAAGAGTTCCAATGAGTGGGACACGAACATCGGCGACAAACTCGGTCTGACGGGTATCGGCGTCGACAACTCCGTTAACGGCATGGGCGGCGACCGCAATGGTAATATTTGGATAGGTACTGACCGCGCCGGTCTCATCAGGATGAATGTCAACACCCGCGAGATGGAACCAGCCGAGACCAAGAACATGAATACCGGTCAACTGAGCACCGGACAGCTGAGGGTACAGAGCATCTACGTCGATGATACTGACTTGCTGTGGGTGGGAACCGAGAAATCGGGTGTCGCCTATTATGGCAAGAATATCTACCGTTTCTACTCTACCCAGATGGGCGATGTCACGGCCATGGCACAGGATGCGTCGGGCAACGTATGGTACGGTACCAACAACCAGGGTGTTGTCGGTTATCAAGGTCCGATGGCCAGCTACAAAATCTCGGCTATGCAGTTTACCAAGGACGGAAGTCTGTGGGTTGGTTCACGACAGAATGGTTTGACGCGCATTAAGGATGGTGCCTCAACCATCTACTCAGCCAACCTGGACGGCAAGAGCACCCTGATTGACGACCATGTCCATGCACTCTGTACCGACCGTGTAGGTAATCTCTGGATAGCCACGAGCGGTGGTCTGCAGGTATTCAATCCCAAGATGAATACCTTCTCCAGCTACACCCGCGAGAACGGTAAGCTGACAACCAACACCATCACCTCTCTCTTCTACACCAAGAACAACAAGATTCTGGTGGGCACCAATGAGGGACTGCTGATTCTGGACCTCTCGTCAACCGAGATGACCCACCTGACTGGTAACACCTCCAACCTCAAATCGTTTACCAACAACTATATCACCCAGGTCTATGAAGACTCTCGAGGCTTGATATGGATTGGTACGCGTGAAGGACTGAACGTCCTGAACATGGAGAACGACGACCTGAACTACCTGACCGAGAAGCAGGGATTGTGCAACAACAACATCTGCGGCATTACCGAAGACTTGAAGCACAACATGTGGATAACCACCAGCAACGGCATTAGCCGCGTGGTGGTACAGCCCAATGCCGATGACGGTTCCATTGGCTACGGACTGTACAATTACGACATGTCAGACGGACTGCTCAGTAATGAGTTCAATCCTGGCGCCATCCTTGCCAAGAATGACGGCGACGTACTCTTTGGCGGCGTCTATGGCATCAACTGGACGCGTCACGACATTGGCGATGACACGGAGTCGCTGCCCCGCGTCATGCTGACCCAGCTCTTCATCGGCGAAGAGGAAATACAGATAGGACACGTCTACGACAACAACGTTGTGCTGACGCAGGCCCTCAACGAGACCAACCGCATTGAGTTGAACAACAACCAGAACACCATTACCATCAAGTTTGCAGCAGGTAACTACAACCAGAGTGAACGCCTGCAGTTCATGTACTGGATGGAGGGACTTGACCAGGACTGGCGCAACGGTGATGCCATCAAACACGGAGTGACACTACAAGACCTGGGCAGTGGCACCTACAAGCTGCACGTCAAGGCAGTCAGTGCCGACGGTGCGGTCAGCAACCAGGAGCGCATCCTTGAAATCACCGTCCGTCAGCCGTGGTATTTCTCGTGGTGGATGTTCGTTGCCTATGCAGCTGTCATCATCCTTGTATTGTACATCTGGAAAATCGGTATTGCACAAGTCAAGGCCATCAAGCGCAAGAAGGAGGCTGTCATCAGGGAACTGAAACTGCAACGCGAGGAAATCAAGTCGGCCAGCGATGACCTACGCCAGCCGATGGCCCGCATGACCTCCATCATCGGCAACCTGTCAGAGAAGGAGACATCGCTCGAGGAGCGCGAACAGCTGAACGCCCTGCACTCGCAGATGCTGCAGATTATCACCCGTGTGTCGGATATGCAGACCTCATTGGAGCATCCGGAGGAACGGGCCAAGAACAACGTGAACAACCGTTACGAGCTGAACTCGAAGGGAGAGCTGGCACTACCGGAAAGCAGCGAGGAACTGACCTCCGAGGTTTACCAGCAACGGCGCAACGACTCGCCGACGAGCAGTTTCGTGGTTTTCTTCATCGACGACAACGAAGAGTTCCTAAAGTTTGCCAAGTCGCGGCTTTACAACGTCTACGACCTGCATATCTACAACAACACCCGCAAGGCGGCAGAAGACCTGAAGAGCATCAATGCCGATATCGTCATCTGTAAGCAGGAGATGTCGGGCATGACGGGTAGCGAGCTGTGCAACTTGCTGAAGATGAATGCTGTGACGCAGAAGATCAAGTTCGTGCTGACGACCGACACCACCCTGACGCCGCAAGACATGAAGAGCATGAACATCACCCTGGCAGCCGACGACTATCTGGCCAAGCCGTTCAACCTTCAGGAGGCCGTCATGCGCTTCAACACGCTGTTGGGACTCGGTCCTGTTGCCGTTGACACCAATCTGATTGAGGGTGCCGAGACCCGGCGCCTGGAGAGTCTCAATGCCAGTATGACTACTGCATCGGAGAGCATCGGCTATGCCGAACCGATTCAGGAGGCAACCATTGACAATGGCAAGGACGACGACGAGATGACGATTGTTGACACGAATATCCAGAACAAGAATACGCCCTTACGACAGGGAGGCTCACTGGCCAACATCATTACCGACGAGGTGTCAGAAAACCTGATGGGAGACTTCTCGATGGTCGATGCTATGGACCAGCAGCTGGTCAAGAACATCGAGCAGTACGTACTGCAGAACATGAGTCGCGGCCAGATTAACCTCGAGGAGATGGCCAACGCCATGGGCATGGGCCGCGTACCGTTCTTCCACAAGGTCAGGGCACTCACGAACAAGACGCCCGCCGAGCTGGTGCGCGACCTGCGATTGAAACACTCCTGCATCCTGCTGAAGCGTACGAATATCAACATGAGCGAGCTGGCTACGAACGTGGGATTCCTGACCGCCGAGAACTTCATCAAGGTGTTCAAGGAGAAGTTTGGCCTGTCGCCCCTGGAGTATAGACTGAAACACAGAAAATGAGAACGCTTTTTCTTCTACTATCATCATTGTTATTCACCCAAGTAGGGGCACAAACCAGTGACAGCATCTTCCGCTGTCAGATGGAAGACTACGGCATCCGCTTCACCGAAGGCAACCAAGTGACGCTGCTGATGAGCGGACAAGAGAAGTTCGACGATATGTTCGCACATATCCGACAAGCCAAGCAGAGTGTTCATCTGGAGTATTTCAACTTTCGCAACGACTCCATCGCCTCCTTGCTTTTCGACATCCTGCGCGAGAAACGGCGCGAGGGGGTCGAGGTGAGGGCACTGTTCGACGGCTTCGGCAACGACTCCAACAACCAACCCCTGAAAAAGCACCACCTGCAGTCACTCCGCAACGACAGCATCGATATCTATGAATACGATCCCATCCGCTTTCCTTGGGTCACCCACATCTGGCCCCGCGACCACCGCAAGATTGTGGTCATCGACGGACGGATAGCCTATACAGGCGGCATGAATGTGGCCGACTATTATATACATGGAACGGAACAGGTGGGCTCATGGCGCGACATGCACTGCCGCATTGAGGGACCTGCCGTCGGCGAACTGCAGTACATTTTCTGCCGTATCTGGCAGGAAGTCACGGGCGAGAACATCGTGTCCAAGAAGTACTTCAGGGCGCAGCCCGCAGGCGACAAGACGGTGGGCATCGTCAACCGCGAACCGGGAGCCGTCTATTCGTCTGACGGCTACACCTTGGGAAAGTCTGACGCCATGCGCCAGCTCTACATCCGGGCTATTGACTCGGCCCAGGACTCGCTGAAGCTGGTCAATCCCTACTTCACGCTCATTCCGTCCGTGAAGAAAGCGCTGAAGCGCGCCATCAAACGGGGCGTCAACGTGCAGATTATGGTGTCAGCCAAGAGCGATGTCCCGCTGACGCCTGACTGCGTGTTCCGCAATGCTTATAAGATGAAGAAATGCGGGGCTGAGGTCTGGCTCTACGAACCGGGCTTCCATCACTCCAAAATCCTGATGGTCGACGGTCGTTACTGCACCGTAGGCTCAGCCAATCTTGATGCCCGCAGCATGCGTTATGACTACGAGGAGAACGCTGTCATCATCAATCCCGTAACGACGAAGCAGTTGGAAGACATGTTCAACCGCGACAAGCACGATAGCTTCTATTTAGACAAAGAGTCGTGGAACAATTTCCGCACGCCCTGGACGAAGTTCCGTGGATGGTTCGGCTCGCTGTTCCGCCCCTGGCTATAGCAGTTCGCCTGCCATCAGCCTGATTTCCACGTCCCCTACCCCATGGGCCTTTATCATGTCGTAATCACTGCCGAAGAACTCACCTTCGGCATCAAACTTGATGCCGTCCTGCTTGGCATATCTGCGGAACAGACTGACGGCACCCGCCACATCGCCGCTGAACCAGTGATAATAGGCCGCATTCAGCAGGTCGTCAGGCTCCGGGTTTTCGCCACCTAACAGATCCTCATAGATACGTCCTGCCTGCTCATACTTCCCGGCACCCACCAGTGCCCACGCCAACACTCGGCTGAAGTTGGCGTTATCAGGAGCCTCGTAGTTCAGTTTGAACAGTATCTTGAGTGCTTCTTCATACTGCTGCATATTGGTCAGGCACACAGCCGCATTCAGTTGGTAGTTCTGATGGTCGGGATGCTTATCCAACAGTTTGTTGTAGTACTTCAGCGACTGCGCATAGTCACCCTCACCAAAGAGCGTCCTGGCATAGCCGCTCCAAGCCCGCTCGTTGTCGGGTTCCAGTTCCACTACCCGCGAGAAGCACTCCCGGGCAGTCAGTCCGGCATTCTCAGCATCGTGCGTCCGCATCAGCAGACTGCCGTTCATCAGATAGAACTGGGCGTCGCGCTGTTCCTCACGATAGTTCTGCAACATCAGCTTCGCTGCCCCATACTGGCGGTGCTTGATGAAGAACGACACCAGCTCGCCGAATTTCGACTCAAGTCGCGTGTTCTGGAATAGCGGATTGGCCATGAACAGGTAGCGTAAACTGCCGTCCCTGAGCGGACTGAAGGGATTGACAAACTCACCCCGCATCGGATAGACCCTGAAGAATCGGTACAGGTCCTGCAGGTAAGAACGGCGCAGAAAGGCCGGTGACGCGAGTTCCTCGGTCGTCATTTCCCCTGCACCGGCCAGCGTGGCTTCGCCCCGGTCGAGCATCGTCATCAAGCTCTCGGGCAACTGTCTGACCGTTGACTCAAAGGCAATGGCAAACGAGTATTTGTCGCTGTCGCAGAAAGGACCGTGAGACAGCATGGCATCCAGGAACTTCTTCCCGCGTACATTATTTATTATAGATGATACGGCCGGATGCTGAGGGTAATAGGGCACAAACCAGTTGGCCACCTTGTTGAAGAACGGGAACCGCTTCATCTGCGAGAATCCGCCAAAGTAGATGTCAGACCCCTGCTTCTGCATGTCAATCATCTTCCTGACGTTTGCCTCCAGTTTTTCCATCCGCTGCTCCGAGAGTTCCGGATGCAGCACGTCGTCCATCGGGTCTTCGTCCACCTCCTCTATCCCGTTGCGGGTTATCCTTATGTTATTGTTCTTCAGGAGTTCCGGCATGATCTCGTCCTGAATCTTGCGCGTGTCCTTCTCAGCCTGCATACAGTAGATAAGCTGCATCTGCAGTTCGGCCAATTCGTTGTAGCAGCGCTCGTCGGCCGTCACCTGCCTCACGGTGTCACGCAGTTCCGTGTACAGCGTGCAGACCTCGTTGTTCAGGCAGAACGCCCACCCTATCAAGGCCCGTTGGCGTACATGCTCATGGGTGGTCTTACGGTACACGTTGATCAGCAGCCTGAACTTGTTCGCATCCCAGAAGTTCATCGTCGTCAAGGTGATGGCACTCACTAACAACTGTTGGTCGGTCGAGTCTATCGTAGGCGTCAGCAGCATCTCCTCGAAAGCCTCCGTCACGCTGTCAGTCCACAGCCGCGTAGTCCAGATGTAGTCAAACAGCGAAGCCATCAGCCGTTCATGCTGCTCATAGACCGTCTGCTGCCGCTGGCGGCGTACGTGTTCGGGTTCCAGTTCCAGCAGGGCCACGTCCGTGACAAAGCCCTCCAGTTCCTGTCTGATGACGTCAGGCGACCAGTGCTGACGACAGGAGCGCGCCGTATTGTAGATGTTCATGACATAGCCGCTGTTACGGAGGTAATAGCGCATATAGACATTCGTCGCCAGCACATACATCCGGCGCAGCAGCTGGTCGTACAACTGTCCGCGCTGCGTGTCCTGGAATCCCTTCTGCCAGTAGCTGACCATCAGCTCGTAGTCAGCCTTCAGTTCCTGAAGTTGTTCCATGAACTGCGGCTGCTGGTACGTATAGAGATAGTTCTCCAACAGTCCGATAGCCTTTCCCAACTGCCGGTTCAGCACGGTCTTGACGACGGTATGCAACGCTTCATTGTAAACCATAGTCCTGTCGTTATTGTTTCAGCCACTTCCGGGCACGCTCCACTTCCTCCTCAGCGGGTGGCGTCACCTGCTGGAACTTCAGGTTGTCAGGCAGCGAGTCCACTTGGTTGGGTTTCATCTTATAGTACTTCACCAGCACGTCGCGGTAGCGTTTCACGCCGTGGCGGTTCAGCGAGTCACAGGCCATGTTGTAGCCCTTTCTCAGTACCACCATCTGACGTTGGCGCTCCTTACTCTTGATGGCCTTTTCATTGAAGGCGAGGACACCCTGACAGAGTCCCAGCTTGCGGCTGTCCTGCAGCAGTTTGTGATGCGCCAGCCGTGCCAGTGTGGCTTGCGGCTCTGTCAGCAGCACGGCATCAATCTCGCTGTTCATCAGCATCTTCAGGCGGATATGCACATCGTTCACCTGAATCTTGAACACCCTGTCACGCGCCAACTGCGCACTATCCATCGCCATGTCGGCCAGCATGTCGGTCACCGAGTAGCGTGTCATCGCCACCATTTTGTCGTCCAGTTGCTTCAGGGTCTTGATACGGGCCGTACGGTTAGAGTACAGCTGCCAGTAGGCGTTCGTTGATGTCAGGTAGAACAGCGGCGTCCCCTTCTGAATGATACGCTCAGTCCTCACAAGGTCGGAGACAAAGCCCTCTACGCTGCCGCCTACAACCGCCGTGTCGCAGTCCATCTGAGCCGTAAACAGTTTCAGCCTGATATCCGACACATCCTTATCGAACAGCTCTGTCTCCTTGGCCACAAACAGCGGCAGACAGTCCATCGTGGGCAGCACCGCAATCTTCAGTGCCGCAGAGTCCTCACGCTGCCGCTGTATCTGCTGTTTCCTGATCTGCTGGCGTTTTTCCTCGTATGACTGGCCGCAACTGACCATCAGCATGACGGCCGTCAGTATATACAGTAATCGTTTCATCGGTGCAAAATTAGACAATTTTTTCGAGATTATAAGCCAGTCGAGATAAAAAAATGAAAAAAACTACCTAATATAGCACGTGTTTCATTTTTTTTTGTATCTTTGCAAAAGAGATATTGATAATATGGGTGTAACATTCAACGATACGGAGAAGAAGTTTGTGTTCGATTTCGAGCATGATGGTGCAGAAGACATTGTCAGTCTGACAGGCGATGGCTATCAGATTGAGGCATTCGGTAAATGTTTCTACTATGGTTATGAATTCTCTGATCAGGTAGAAAGCTCTGTACGTACCGCTTTTATTAAATATGTGAAGTTCACTGAGTCATTGCAGGATACACCTGATTTGACTAACTTCATCAAGAAAGCTGTAGATAATCTTCATAAAAAGATTAATCTATATAACTTTGACCTTGTTGTTATGCCAGAGTCTTCGAGTAAAGTGAACCAATATATGTTGCGCTATATCTACAGATTTGCTCAACCTACATTATATAAGATGACTCTTGTAAAAGCTCTTCCTTCAAACATATCGTTTGATATGAAAGCCTACGAGAAGCAATATCTTGACGATCTCTTAGAGAATGGAATGCCTCGTTATAGCGAAGCAGCAAAAGAGCAGGCAAAAAGCTCTATCAATGCAATGCTGGAAATGATTCACAAAAAGGACTATTTCACCATTGCCAAGGACGTGAAGAAGAGTAGGCTTCGTCCATATATAATGAACTTTTTAAGGTTTGAATCGGATGAAGAAAAGGAACTTTGTTCTATGATCCGTCAGCAGAATGTGTTGGTAATTGATGATGTAACAACCAGTGGCTCCACACTTAATGAGGTTCTCCGTACACTACGAATTCTCAACGAAGACAATGAAATCACTATTTTTAGTCTTATTGGCCGCAAAGACTTGATGGCTGATTCGTTATGAGATCGTTAGCCGAGTAACTTAACAATACTAATCCCATCTGAAATATTGACAAAATCTACAGCCAACATAGGTCCTCATCCTTATGAACCTATGTGAAAAGGCCAACGAACATATGTTCAGAGCCCAACGAACATATGTTCAGAGGTCAACGAACATATGTTCATAAAAAATATATGTAGTTTAATGATTTTAGTGGCCCTTCTGCAATTAAGCTGAAATTCCGTCAGAAATCTTGACAATATCGCACCAAGTATATTTCCCTTAATTAATTCGTTCGAAGAGTTGAGTCGACTCATTCGATCGATCGAGTCGACTCACTTGATCGAATGAGTCGACTCAACAATTTGAGGGTATCTTCAGATGAAAACAAGAACTATATCCGAATTATTTACAAATCTTCAACTAAAATGCAGAAGAACTAAAAAGTGACAAGTGATAACTGTTTTTGATTTTTTCAGGATTTAGAACAAGTATAGCGGATGTAACATATATTGTTACGGATAACTCAACTCACTAACTATTATATGGAAGCATTACCAAGATTCAACTACAAGTAAATCCGTAAGTATCCTTTTCGAAGTTTTTATCAGAATAATTTGGAGTTTTCAATTTTTCTTCTTATCTTTGCACCTGTTCTCTGAACAATGCCGATGCCCACATGGGTGGACGCTGCGGGATGAGGACCTATATATAGGAAAGGCGTACTTGACGCTTTGTGCTTGACGTTCTGGAATCTGGCAGTTCCCAAACGTTTGTCAGACATCAAAGCAACAAAGACGCTCATGGGTATGTAATATCCGACATCCGTATTGCGGACAGCCATCATTGGCTTCGATGTAGTCTATGTCGATTTACATATCGGCGTGGGCTTCGGCGTTGCTCGTTTCGACAAACAGGCGATGCCAGAGCCTCAGAACGTGGGACGAGTAACAGGTAGATTCCCACGCTTCTTCGTATCTATAGCTATCAATTATTTAGAACCGCTAAGTGCAGGGAGTTCCGCTTGGATATTTTGTGACAAATTGAACAAAAAGGACATATCTTTAATTATTGGAGCGTTCGCTCTTGGCATTATATGCGCGACGTGGCCTGAGATATGGGCTAATGAAACGGCTGAGACAATTATGGCAGCCTCATTACTTGTATCAATTATTGCTTTGGTAATTTCAAGTTACTTCACAACTGAGACAGCTTTAGAAATTCGTGGGTATAATAAAAAGAAACTTTTTAGCGACTATTGCGCAAGATTCTCAAATGACCAAAATATCAAGAATGTTGCAGAATGGCTCTTGGCAATTACGGAAATGGATTCTAACGGTAATATTAGAAATGTACACTTTAGGAAGTTGAAAAATGATAAAAAGAAAACTATTATGGAACCTACACCTTTTGAGATAGAACGGTTTTGGAGTTTTCTCATTGAGCTTGTTATTCAGATAAAAAATGGGAAATTAGAAAGAGAAGATGTTAGAAAGATTTTTTCTTCCTACGCCCAACTGTTCGACTATGTTCAGCAAACAGATGATAAAACGTCGTATTACAAATATGACAGAAAGGTTATAGCTGAATTATTATGTGAGACAACTAATTAATTATTTCTACATCAAAATATATGAAACACATTAAGAATATATTAGTAGTCATTTCTATCACAATGCTTTCTATTTCAGCATTTGGACAGACAAAAATTAAACTGGAAAAAGATGGTGGGATTTACAAGATACAATGTAAAGTAAATGGCGCCCCCATGAAAATGTATTTTGATACAGGAGCAACAGTAGTTTCTATATCATTGTCAACAGCGATGTATTTGTTAGAAAACGATCTTGTTGAAAGAGAAGATTTTGTTGGCTTAACAAAGACAATGACTGCAGATGGTTCTGTTATTGATAATATGAAACTGATAATAAAAGATGTTGAAATAGCTGGATTGCATTTAAAAAATGTGGAGGCTGTTGTTAGTTCCTCTTCAACGGCCCCTCTCCTATTAGGTCAATCTGCCATTGGGAAGTTAGGGAAAATCACATTAGATGGAGATTTTCTAATCATCCATTCTATTAGCAATCAAGAATTGACCTTAGATCAAAGAAGAAATTGGGATATGCAATTACGTTTATTGAGGAAAGAAAAAAAAGATACGGAAATACTTGACTTAATATCTAAAATTGAAAAAACTGATAGGTTAAATGAATATGAATTGTATCTCAAAATAGTCTCAAAATCCAATTTAGATGAAAATAAAGAGGTTATAAATTTATCAGAAGAGTGGTTTAATTCTTTCTCATACACATGTGATAGTATTGAATGGAAGATGGCTGTCTATTTTGCAGCAGCAAAAGCTAATATATATGGTGATGGTGATATGGAAAAGGGTATTTCCTATTTGGAAAGGTGTAAGAGCTATTGGGAGAAACAACATGAGGCGTTATTTTATTGGGGAGAATTACCTTTTATTTATGGTAGTTATTGTGAGAAGACCGGGAAACCTCTATTATTTGCCATAGTTGCTTGCAAGCGATCAATAAAGTTTTTTCTTAATAAGGATAATATTTCTGTAGAGATGATAAATCAAAATCAAGTCAAGAATTGGAATCACGCTAATTTTCTACATCTTTTGAGTGTTGATTATTCAAAAGAAATTGAAAAACAATGTTTTGAAGAGCAAAGAGAAATAAACCAAACAGAGATAGATCGATTGAATTACACTTGTATTTTAGCAGCAAAGGCGGGGTCTCCATTCTCAATAGACTACTGCCGTTCCAATAATATTAATTATACGAAAAAGTTGTCAAAAAAGGAATTGAATTTGATAGGCTTGGATTATAACTACTAAGTTATTCCTTTGTTTATATTTCGTACAGTATTGACGTTTATTAGAATGTTCCATCTTGTGCTTTTCAATTAAGGAGAAACTTCCATCCAGAGAGTATTAATCGAAGTGAAATGTTCTAATCAATAATGAATATGGAAAACGTTTTAGAAATCATTATCCCGGCAGCATTATGCCTAGGTGGTCTATGTTACTTTTGGTATTCTTCGAAAAAGGGGAAGAATGTGATTGACGAAAAGGTGGATGGAGACGGCGAACTGCTTGAATATGCAAAGAGTCTGCTTGCCGCTGATAAGTTGGAAAGCGAAGCTCTTCGTGACTTGACAGAGCATGGGTGTAAACAAGAAGACGCAAAACGGATTGTTGCTGAAGCTGTGGTCCAATTAGAAGAAAAGGAGAAGAAGGTGAAACGGCAGTATATGATCTTCGGCAGTCTGTTCTTCTTTGGCGGACTCATCATAACGATATGGTCATATATCCACGCCGTGAATGGCGGTACGTATATTATCACATGGGGTGCAATCCTTTTCGGAGCGATATTGCTATATAAAGGATTTGATATGTGACAACGAATGTTTGAATGGAGGTTATGAGGAAATTGTTATTTGGTGTCATGCTTATGGCCTGGAGTGTGGGCATATATTGTGGTTGCGATTTTAATGGGAAAGATGTAAAGACTGTTGTTGTTCATGACACGTTTTACAAAGATACCCTTGTGGTGGAAAAGCAAGAACTGGCGTATGTTGATGCGAAATGGTTGCGGAGGCAGTTTGAGATTCCCGTCAGGGCTTATTGGAAGAACTATGAAGACGGGTATGGGGTGGAATATCCTGCTTTTATGGAGCGGAAGCCTGCTGGTAATGGGGGAAGGAACCTGCATGTGGAGTATCAAGGCATCAGTATGATAGTTAGCACTTATGATGAGAAATACGATATGTCTGTGCGAGAGAAGTTCGAGGCTGTCAGCCAGTCGGCAGTTAGAAAGTCGATGTCTGACAGCTCGTTCACATTAGCAGGCAACTGCGGCAAGAATAGACTGTTTTTTGAGAAAGACATCTTACTGAAGCCTCGCACTTGGATATATCTGCGTGTGGAATTCCCTTCGGAATTGACATGGGCCGTTGATCCTCTTTTACATTATGTGAAAGATTATCGTCCTTAAAGAATCGTAAGCCATCAGCGAACCCTTAGAGCCAATTCGGGAGTTGGCTCGAGCTAAAAGGGTTTTTGGCTCGAGCTAAATAGGGTTTTGGCTCGAGCCAAATTTAGAGGGTCATTTTTGCGTGCAGAATAAGGCTTTAATCAAACACAACATAGGTTCCCAATGTGCTTGCCTACGCATTTCTTGCTACGAAGCCATCCAACACTTTTTCCATGGCTTCACAAAAAGTGTTGGAAGGCTTCGTAAAAAACGGTCTCTTCTGTGACAATGAACAATTCTCTTTTAGACGAAAATTGAAAATAATTGGATAAATAATTTGACTTTAGCGACTTTTGTCGCGACACATCAATCAAAAAATAGAACTTTTTTTGATTTCGCTGCTCCAAAATTTGGTAGATAACGAAAAAATACCTATCTTTGCAGCGTCATACGTATGTTTTGACTATCCGGTAAGTTTCCGCGTGGGAGCAAGACTTGATCGACACTACTCCATTTTTTAACAAAGAGTCACTTAGTGTGGCTCTTTTGTCATTTTGTATACCGGCGGATAAAGGTACGGAAGAAATTGGTGTCCTCCAAACTCTTTCTCGTAACAGAGATTTGCTTCTTTCCCTTGTACACAAGCACCTCTCGTGCATAAGGGTTAAGCTCGAAATATCGCTTGATGCTGCGTGCTAATGTGCCAGGATTGTAATCGGCAGTCATGTGGAGGAGAACACGATTTGTCTGACCTACAGACTCTGACAAACGATTATCTACAGAATTCCGTCCTGTAACTGTTTTAAGATCGAACATCTTACACACCCCTTTACGCTCGAAAATAAAATCGGCCGTTCTGATTCCCTTGGGATTAGGCAGTATATAGACACAATAGCCATGCTCTACTGCTTTGCGCGCTGCATTGATAAGATTGTCGAAGTCATCACTATTTTCGCTAATGGCACTGTAAATGTTGGTTTCTCCCTCTATGAGATGGAAATCTCCATAGTAGATGATTAGTTTCAGTTGATTGATAAACTGGGCACCTTTGAGATAGTGTAACTCCTGCAACTCGTCAGCCATACCTCTCCATGAGGTCTCCGCAGCCATCAACACAGAGCCATCTTCTTCAAATGGTTCAAATTCAAATATGTTATCTTCAATGATAGCCGGTTTCATATTATGTGCAAAGGTACGAAAAAGATTGGAAAGTGATTCTCTTTTAGACGAAAAATTGAAATAACTGGATAAATAATTTGACTTTAGAGACTTTTGTCGCGACACAGGCTGAAATCGCGTTTATTAATAAATAGCATGCAAATTATTAATAAGTAGCGTGCTATTTATTAATAAATGACGTGAGATATACTAATAAAGGTGATTCTTCTGCAATGTAGTCAAGACATCATTATTCATGACAAATTGTTTTAGTTGACACTTCGGTCATGCAGGACACGCAAAGCCCTGTATACTGGTAGCCCCAAAAAGAGGGGATGGGCAAACAAAAACAGAAGAAAAAGGAGCAATAGTTTGGTGGTAGATAAAAAATGTCGTAAATTTGCAGGGGCAAAGCATACGATAGTAGCTATTGCGACCAAATCAGACGTTTCACTTCATAATAAGTTATGGTCATGAAAAAGAGCAGTTTTGTCAAGAATAGCTTCGAGGCTACCATGCTGGCCTTGTTTGCAACAATGCTGTCGGTGGGCTTCACAGCCTGTAACGATGATGATGATTCTCCGGAAGTGGTTCCTGAGAGAACGGTGAATTATGTAACACCGCCCGTTCAGCCGACTGAAGATGCCAGGACGGTGATGATAACGGGTAAAACGTATGTGTTCGACGGTAACTATACGGGCGAGGGCAAGGCACTGGTGGAGCGCGTAAAGACGCCGGCTGCCAGTCTGGAGGAAGACGGTGTGAAGAATATCATCATCCACGATAGCCGAATTGCATCGCTCACGAACACTGAGACAGCCAACCTGCTGCTACAGATGTCGCGAGGAGCAGCGCTGGTGGTAGCCGATCCTACCGGCGCCAATATGAAGGTGCTGGCCAAATACTTGCACGACATCATTAACACCTATACCATTGGCGGTAATAATGAGGAGGCAAGACGTGCGGTGAACCTGGTTCTGGGTTCGAGAATACTCGACCGCATCCTGTCGTGGACAGACTCGTTTATCGACACCGTGTTCGGACAGAATCAGGACAAGACGATGTCACTGCTGGCCATCCGCAACGAAGACAGCTATGTGATCTCCCATGAACCACAGGGTGAGACCGAAACCATGCCCATTGTCATCTATGATGAGAACGGGAACGTGGTAGAAGAAAAAAACGTCAGCTATGTGGACGAATCGGTGATGAACGATTATCACTACGGCATCAAGGCCGACAACCTGGCAGCATGGTTGGACATGTCAGACGATAACACAGCTGCCCGTGAGGCCAGTCGCAGGTTTGCCGCTCAGCTGATGGCGACCCGCGCAGGAGGCAGTGCCGAGGAATACCTGGACCAGATGTCCGAATCGACAGACTATATCATTCCTCTGGGATTCCAGTTGTCAGGTCCATCGGGACACAATCCTTATCATGAGTGTAATGTGACATACAGGGTATGGACGGCCTACTCAGGCGAGAAGAAGTGTGACGTCTACTGTGTCACCCAAGAGGTGAACGCCTACAACCAGATGCTGAAATGCGGTCCCAGCGATGAGAAGGATTGGTATAACGGCAGCAAGTGGGGGGCTATGGATGCTCTGAGCAAGGAAGTAAGCTTTCTCTCAAAGGAAGTATATGGCCCCTATATGAACCTAATCAAGACGGAATGTGTCCTGAAGGACGGCAACCTTCCCGTGAAGTTGGAGGAGTATGTGCCCCAGAACTCCACGAGTGGCGGACAGACCTTATCGAACTCATTCTCCTTCTCCTTGGGTGCCAGTGTCACGGCCAAGTACGGTGGTCCCGAAGCCAGTCTTTCTACCAGCATGCAGTGGAGCCACAGTGTCAGTAAGCTTGATGCAGACCTGACGATGACGGCCTCGCCGACGCCCGACGGTAAGGTGGCGTGGACCTACAAAGGTCCTGAACTCGATTCGCACTATGGTCTTTTTGACAATACTCACGAATCTGCCCGCAGTATACAAGTCAATGCCTGCACCGTACAGCAGGGATGGGTGTGGACGGTGAAAGATTCAAAATCGACGAGAGTCTACCTCATGCCAACGGTCAGTATTCAGGACAAATGGCTGGCTTACGCCATAATGCCACTGGAGTGTGTTCCCCACTACATCACACAGGGGAACAAGGTGTCAGTCATACTCCCCATTATCTGTCCGCCACGCTACCACCAGAAGTGGAACATGTATGTGGAGTCCAAAGACTTGAGTGTCGAGCAAGTGGAGATTATTGAATCCTTCCTGACCTCCCGGCTCAGTGAGTACTTCATGCCCACCTGCGTGTTCTCTACATTGAAGCCCGAGCACAAGAGGGAAATCAAAGTCTCCGACTGTGATGAGATAGGAACATTCGTCGAAAAGTGCAAAGATACCTACGACTCTGACGGTGGCCGCAAAATACTGTATGAGGCTGGCACTCGTGCCAAGTTGTCAGAGACAGACAGCTACACCATCGTATGGCAACAGACTGATATCGGCGTGAACAGCGACCGCGAGGAGTACACGTTCTACATGACAAAAACGAAGTAAGGCGACCTACTCGTTGAACGCGCCACAATGGGGACAGGTGCCTTTGTCGTAGAGCAGGCCGCCACAACGACCGCACAGATAGCGGGGACGGGGACGGCCGAAATAGCGATGAACGGCAAAGATAATGTAGGCAACGAGCAGGGGGTAGCCTATATAATATAAGGTGAAAACGCTAAATACGACATAAGCTACTGCACAGGTGGCACCGAGTCCCAAGAGATAGAGGACGGCTTCACCCAAACGCAGTTGGCGGCGCACTTCGTCGAGAACAGCTACGCCGACGATGACAATAGCCCAGACGGAGATGAGGAACAGTCCGAGACTGAGGGGAACGGCAAAGGGATTGAGCGTGGGATGGTAGTAGAAGTGGCGCCACTTCTCAGGCCCGAAGAGCTGGATACTGCTGTAGAGGGTGGCTGAAGTGGCCACAAGCAGACAGAGCAGCGAGGGATAGAAGGAGGCGATGTCGTTGAAGTGGACAAGCTTGGCCTGACGGCTCATCAGCTGGCGGTTGACATAGACGGCACCCACGACGACAATGAAAGCCAGGAAAATCAGTAGGTGAGCGTCGGAGAAGAAGTCGATGAACTCAGAGATGGGATCATCAGGCGAGACGCACTTCAGCATCTCGTGTTCGTGAATCCATCCAAAAGTCAGTTGGTCGCTGGCCACTTTCACCCAGATAGAGTCAATGGTATCGGCAGGCACGGTGGTGATATCGGCTACCACCAAGTGCTCGTTCTTGTAGACCATCAGCGTGTCAACAGGCATATCGCTGAGGGCTTCGGCGGGCAATTGCTGGATGATAGGCATGGAATCGGCACGTACCTGGAAGTTGTAGTTCTGGGTATAGTGGTGAGTAGTATAGAACGAGATGCTGTCCAACTGCTGCTCGGTCAGATCCCAGGCATCAGGTGTCTGCTGCCCCTTGTTGTAACAGGAACAGAGCAACACAAGGATGGATATGATACTAACGAGTCGACGCATAGACATTCATTTGGCAGTTACGACAATCGAACTCAAGACGGAAACGGCGACCGTCGCCGAGACGCAGGAAGAGCGGCTCATGCCAGACAGGGCGTTGACCGCCGTTCTTGACACAATAACCCAGCGAGTAACGAAGGCAATGGCGGCACTGCATCAGCACGGCATCGGGCGTTGGATGTAGTTCGTAGGCCGTAGGCTGGGTGACACCGTAGAAGGCACAGGACTCGCGATTGGCGATGTTATAGAGGTGAGGCTGAGGGTAGTGAGGTTCATGGGGCTCATGGGGCTCATGGGACTCATAGGACTCATAGGACTCATGGGGCTCATGAGACTCATGGGACTCATGGGACTCATGGGGCTCATGGGACTCATGGGACACATGGGATATGAGCTGAGCCACAAGCAGGCGGCGGAGTTCTGCCAACTGGCTGCTGGGAATGAAGTAATTAAAATCTGCGGGTAGGTCAACCTCGGAGCACTCATAGGGGGTGTTGCCTAACTTCGTCAGCTGACGGATGATGTTTTCACGCTGGGGTTTCTCGGCAGTCTGGTGGGCAATGGAAAACTCAACGCTGACATCGCCGGAGGACAGACAGAAGCCATCGGCAGTAGGATGCAGCGACAGGGTGATGGGAATCTTACGCTCGGCACTGGGACGGGAAAGGAGACGCTCCATCTCCTGATCGTTGTTGCGATAGAGGCGCATGCCAGGCTTCAGACCTTCAGGTATATGCTGTGGATAGAGGCGGTTACCCTCTACCCTATTCACGCGGAATCCCTCCAACTGGCGGTCACTACCAAAGAAGCAAAGACCGTCGCCGTTGGCAAAGCTGGCGGTACCAGCCACATTAAAGGAGTCACGCCGTATTTCCTTGACAGTACCCACAAACTCACCAACGGCCTTCGGCGTGTCGAACGACGCGATATCAGGACGCCGCCCGTTGGCAAAGTAGGTGGTATAGCCACGATTGAAAGTCCGTTGCAGGTTAGGTGTGAAAGTGTAGCGGCAATACCCAAGTGAAGCCCGCCGATACTTGTCTGGATGACGGCGAATGATTTGGTTCAGTCGCTCACTATAGGCGGCAGTGACGTTCTTCACGTATGAGACATCTTTCAGACGTCCCTCAATCTTGAACGAAGTGGCTCCCGCCTCAGCCAAAGTCTCGAGATTGTCTATCTGGCACATATCCTTGAGCGACAGCAGGTGACGGTTGTGCTCGATGACCTGGCCTTCAGCATCAATCAAGTCGAACTGCATGCGACAGAACTGTGCGCACTCGCCACGATTGGCCGACCGGTGGAAACAGTACTGCGAGGCATAGCACAGTCCGCTGTAACTGACACAGAGGGCACCATGAACAAAGACCTCCAACTCGACATCAGGCACCGCCTCATGGATGGTGCGAATCTCGTCGATGGAGAGTTCGCGGGCCAGCACCACCCGACTGAAACTCAAGTCGCGCAGCCAACGTACCTTGTCCACTGTGCGGTTGTCGGTCTGGGTACTGGCGTGAAGGGGAAGGGAAGATGGAAGAGGTAAGAGGTAAGAAGTAAGAGGTGAGAGCAATGCCATATCCTGAACGAGGATGGCATCTACCCCACTCTGCTGCAACTCCTGCAGCAGCTGGCGGGTAGCCTCCAGCTCGTCGTCATAGATAATGGTGTTGACGGTGACATAAACCTTAGCCTGAAACTGATGGGCATAGCAGCATAACTCAGCAATATCAGCCACGCTGTTGCCTGCAGCTGCACGGGCACCAAAGCGCTGCGCACCAATATAGACGGCATCAGCACCGTGGTCGATGGCAGCCTTCCCACACTCCAAGTTCTTAGCCGGAGCCAGCAGTTCAAGAGGTCGCGTCACTTGATGTCGTCAATATTATAAGGTGTCTCCTGATAGACGTAATAGTTAATCCAGTTGGAGTAGAACAAGTTGGCATGAGCACGCCAAGTGACCAACGGTCCCTCATCAGGATTGTTGTGGCGATAGTAGTTGACCGGCACGTCCACATCCTTGCGGATGTCCTTGTCACGTCGATACTCACGGTCGAGTGTATCAGGGGCATACTCAAGATGGCCGGTGATGAAGAACTCACGGCCTTCGCGAGCCATGATGATGCTGACACCACTCTCCTCGCCGTCGGCAATAAGCGTCAGGTCTGGATTGGCCAGAATGTCCTCACGATGCAATTCCGTATGACGACTATGAGGCATGTAGAACACATCATCGAAACCGCGGAAGATAGGCAATCGACTGTCGAGGGCCAGTTGAGGGAAGATACCAAACATCTTCTTCGGCAGCGGATACTTGGGTACGCCGTAGTGGAAATAAAGTCCGGCCTGTGCAGCCCAACATATATATAAGGTACTCGTGACGTGCGTACGCGCCCATTGGAAGATGTCAGTAATCTCAGACCAGTAGCCGACGTCCTCAAACTCTAACTGCTCAACGGGAGCACCCGTGACAATCATACCGTCGAACTTCTCGTTGCGCATCGACTCAAAGTCGCGGTAGAACATCATCATGTGCTCTATCGGTGTATTCTTGGGCGTGTGGCTCTTCAACTTCATGAAACTGATGTCGAGCTGCAACGGCGTATTGGAGAGCAGACGTATAAGGTCGGTCTCAGTGGTTATCTTCAGCGGCATGAGGTTGAGAATGACAATGCGCAAGGGGCGTATGTCCTGAGCATGCGCACGTGAGTCGCCCATCACGAAAATATTCTCTTTCTTCAGCAGGTCTATGGCCGGCAATCGGTCAGGTAGTCTTAAAGGCATATCCTATAATGTTGTTTTAAAGTATTCGTATCACGCAGACGGAGACATTGTCGATGCCGCCTTCGGCATTGGCAGCATCACACAGACGATAGGCGTCAGCGCCTTCTTGCAGCAGGGTCTCTATTTCTGTATCACTCACCATGTCGGTCAGACCGTCGCTACAGAGCAGGAAGGTGTCGCCAGGCATGATGTCGGGCGTGTAGTTGACCATATCTATATACGACGTCTTACAGCCGCCACCAATGCAATTGGTAATGATATTGGTATGCTCCGACGACCCCATAAGGTTGCTCAGCGAGTGGTCAGTGGATATCTGCCTCAGCACCCCGTCGTGCATCCTATAGAAACGACTGTCGCCGCAGTTCATCCAGTAGAACTCGTCCGCATAGTAGGCCAGGGCCACCAGCGTCGTACCCATATTATGGTAGCGGGGCTCGGAACGTCCCTTGGAGTCGATGATGTTACTGATAGACTCCAGCCACTCATAGATGGCCTCATTGAAGTCGCCGACGGAGAGGCCGGCAGGCATGTCGTAGTAGAAATAATGGAAGTTGTGGAGCACGTCGCGACTGGCAACATCGCCACTGTTATGCCCACCCATACCGTCGGCCAAGGCCACCAGATAGCGGTCTTTCTCTTCCAGTTCTACTTCATCCTCACAGCCGGCATCGCGCAGGAACTTGTTGCCGACAAGAATCATGTCTTCATTGTTATGACGGACACAGCCTACATGGCTGGCAGCACTAATCTTCAGTTTCACTTCGTAATTCTGATTAATGATTGATAGTTACTTGCAGGTTGACATTGGCCAGCGACACGATGTCACCAGTCTTGAGCGACATCTCCACATCAGGCTGCAGAGGTCGCTGGTTGAGCTTAGTACCATTGGACGAGTGCTTGTCGACGATGCACCATCCGACGGACGCATTGTATTTCAACTGGGCATGAACACCCGACACATACATGTTCTGTTCGAAGAACTTCACATAAGGTCCCTGGCGACGGCCAATGACAGCACCGTTGATGCCCTGAATCCTGATATTGAGGTTCTGGTTGTAGAGGGTCAGCACGGGCAGTCCCTGCGGAGCAATGGGCGCTACGTTGGTACGCTCGGAGGGAGCCGTCTGAAAGGTCTGGGAAATCATACCGGCAGAAACCGAAACAGAGTAAGCCGTCTGTGAGCCGACCGAGCGCTGATAGTCCTCGTACGAGACCATCAGACCTCCGCAATGGGTACAACGGCGTCCCATCCCAACACGTCCGCATCGGTTGCAGTAGAACAGCGCCTGACCACACTGGTCACAGTAGCGGCTGTCGTCATCAATTTCCTCTTTACAGTTTGGACATATAATCATGCTTGTCAACAATATCTTCTGGTAAAATTACTTGATAGGTCTCCTTGGACACCTGGTCGGGCGGCATCTGCGACACACGCATGGAGAGTTGCTGGACGGTCTGGTCCAGCAGGTTACGCATCTCACGGGCATTGCCAAACGAGGCATCCTTGCTCATCACCATCTTGAAGATGACGTCGAGCGCCTTGAACTCGGCCGTAGGCGACAGCGTGTACTGATCCTTCTGGGCCATTTTCTTGAAGATGGCCAACAGTTCGTCCTCATTGTAGTCGTCGATGTGCAGCTTGTGGGTAAAGCGGCTGGCCAGCCCAGGGTTCATCTGCAGGAATTCCTCCATCTTGTCCTTGTAGCCGGCGGCTATGACCACGAACTTGCCGCGGTCGTCCTCCATACGCTTCATCAACGTGTCAATGGCCTCCTTGCCGTACTGGTCGTTCTGATCGCTCAGCGTGTAGGCTTCGTCGATGAACAGGATGCCGCCCATCGCCTTGTCGCAGACGTTGTTGACAATCTTCGGCGTCTCGCCCATGTACTTTCCAACGAGCGTCGCACGACTGACTTCCAGCACACGGCTCGTTGGCAGTATCTCCATGGAGTTCAGCACTTCGCCCATCTTACGGGCGATAGAGGTCTTACCCGTTCCCGGATTGCCCGTGAGGATGAAGTTCATGGCCATCTGCTGTACGTTGCCAGCTCCCATTGCCGCACGCTGCTTCATGAACATGCTCTGCACGGCCAGACGTCGGATGCTGTTCTTCACGGAGCGCATGCCGACGAAATCGTCCAGCTCATTGAGCACCTCGTCCAGCGGACGTGCCTTCTCGTTCTGGGCCATCGGCAGGTCGTCGTTCGTGATGCAGTACATATCCTCCTCCTTGAACCCCGGGTCGCTCATCAGTCCGACAAGGCGCTGACTCTGCTTCTCAATGGCCTCGTCAAAGATACGACGGGCCTCGCGGGCATTACCAAAGTTCTTGTCGCGGCGCAGGTAGAGTTGTTCGAACTGGCGGTGGATAGCCCCCTTGGTATCGTCGCTGATGGTGAAGTTCTTTGCAGCGGCCAAGTTCAGGAAAATCTGTGTCAGTTCGTCGGGTGTGTAATCGTCGAAGTGGATGGTCTGCGTAAAGCGGCTCTTCAGTCCGGGATTCGAGTCAATGAAGTCATGCATCTGGTCTGTGTAGCCAGCGACGATACAGATGAACTTGCCGCGGTCGTCCTCCAGTCGTTTCAGCAGGGTGTCGATGGCCTCGGCACCAAACGAGTCGCCGTCGTTCGACCTCAGCGTATAGGCCTCGTCAATGAACAGCACGCCGCCCATGGCCGAGTCTATCAGCTGGTTGGTCTTGATGGCCGTCTGACCGCTATAGCCAGCCACAAGCTTGGCACGGTCGGCCTCGACCAACTGTCCGCGCGACAGGATGCCTAACGTCTTGAACACGTCGGCCATGATGCGGGCCACCGTCGTCTTACCCGTTCCCGGATTACCTGTGAACACATAGTGCTTCCCCTGGAAGGTGTTCGACTCCCCACGCCTGATCTGCAGGTTCAGGAAGGCGGCCAGATTGCTGATTTCTTTCTTCACAGCACCTAAGCCCACCAGTCCGTCAAGCTTCTTGAGACACTCCGTGTATTCAACGGCCTGCGGAGCATCATACGGGATATCCTCAGCCTCAATCGTCATCAGCTCGTCGTTGCTCAGCGTCGTGATATCCTGATACTGTAACCGCTGTGCCTGCTTCTTGCAGATTTCGTCAAACAGCGAACGCATGGTGCGTCCGTTGGCAAAGTCCTTGTCACGCGATTCATACATCTTCCCGATGCATTCGCGAGCCCGCTCTTCAGCCTGAGACGACAGGATATACTTCTTCTCCTTGGCAAATACCAGCATGATCTGGTAGAGCTGCTCGGGCGTGTAGTCCTCGATATTGAGGAAGTAGTTGAAACGGCTCTTGAAGCCCGGGTTCACACGGAACAGATTGTCCATCTCCGTACGATAGCCAGCGGCGATGACCACAAACTTGCCGCGGTCGTCCTCCATGCGCTTCATCAGTTTCTCCAAAGCCTGGGCTCCCTGGTTGTCACGCTCACCGGCCTGACTGACAGGTGCCAGCGTATAGGCCTCGTCCACAAAGAGGATGCCGCCTAACGCCTTGTCACACAAACGGTCGACCACCTTCGGCGTCTCACCTTGATAGGGACTGACCATCTTGGCACGGTCTACCTCCACCACGTGTCCGCTGTCCAGATAGCCGATGGCCGAAAGAATTTCACCTAACTTACGGGCGATGGTGGTCTTTCCCGTACCCGGATTGCCGGTCAGGATGATGTGCATCGACATCTTTTCCTGTTCACCCAATCCGCGGGCTGCCCGCTGGACACTATTTTGTACGGAATAGGCTATTTCACGGACGGCCTGCTTCACCTCGTCCATGCCGATAAAGGTGTCAAGGTCGCGAAGAATGTCATCGAGCGATCGTTCCTCAGGCACATAGCCCTGTATGTCGTCCTTCTCAACCCGGGCGGCATCAGTCCCCCGGCTGATGAAGGAGGTGAAGATGTCCTCGGCTGTTTTCATGGCCACATGGGCATTGCCGAAGGTGTCGTCCTTCATCTTTATCTGATACTTGAAGTAGCGAGTCAGCTGGTTGTCAGCCTCTGGCGAATACTCCGTGATGCCATACTTCGTGCGCAGTTCCAACTTGGTAATATCGCACAGTTCCTGATAGCCCGGCGTGGGCAGGCGGAAGGTGTACTTGAAACGGTTCTTGACGGCAGGATTGCTCTCCAGGAAATCGTCCAGACCCTTGGGCAGACCAGCCATAACGACAATGGGGTTGTCATCCCACTTGTCCATCTCGACAAACAGCTTATCGAGCGGATTGACCTGATTAGAATACTTGTCAGGCAGCAGTTTCTGCACGTTGTCAAAGAAGAGAATGCCGTTGCGAGCCTTCTTGATGTTGTCATCCCACTTGTCGACAAAGCGGTTATAGTCCACCGCATCGACCATCGTCAGTTTGGCCTTCTCTATGATTTTATGCTGATAGAAATAGTCGCGCATGATTTCAGCAAGGGCGGTCTTGCCGGTTCCCGTCTCACCGATGATGATGGCATTGACTGAGAGCCGTACATTGGCAATATCCTTGCGTGAGTGCAGATAGGTATAGGTGTCGACGATAGTCTTCAGCTGTGCCTTCACCTCGTTCAAGCCCACTAACCGGTCAAGAACGTTCTTGCTGGCTAACGGGCGACCGCACCACTTGCAGAATTTGGCTATGCTGCGATTTTCCTTATGGCAATGCTCGCAAATCATTCCACGTCTTTTTCTAATTGTTTAATCACTTTGTGGGGCTGCATCTTCCAGTCATTATCCAAGTTCGGATTACGCACGTTCATCAGCTTTGGACTGAACACCACGAACTCAGCAACGAGCAACAGGGCCATCAGACTCCACAACACATAGTGCAGGACTGACTCGCCTGAGACGGAACGCACTTGGTCGGACACGTCGTCGAGCATTCCGAACTTCGACCCCTTGTACTTGTAAGATTTGGTCTTGAACGTATAATAGAGCGGTTCGAGCAGTGACGACTGGATGTCGTCGTCCAGCACTTCGTTGATGAGTATGTTGTCCGCCTTCTGATCGCCCCTGAAGTCGGTCATGTGGCATATCAGCATATAGACAGCCGTAATGGCCACGATACTGACGTTGAACATGGAGGGGATATGGCTGTTGACCAGATTCAGTATCAGGATGGGGATGTACGACGAAAGGAGTCCGAGGAGTCCCCACAGCATCGACATGACAAAGCCGTAGCCCCGGAAGAAAGCCCTGGTAGCCACGATGACAGCTGAAATGCCGCCTACGGGCAGTCCGATGGTGACAAACGGATGACGTAACAGAAAGTCGCGCCCCGTGACGCCGAATACCAACACTAACAGCATCCACAGACCACAGAGGACGTAGAACGAGGTGCGCCAGGTTTTCTCCTTCAGCTTGGCATGCTTCCACCCCACCCTCACGCTCTCCATCTTCTGCTGGGTCGATTGGCGGGCATTGATGAATCGTTTGTAGTACATGTTCGACATGTCAATCTCGCCCAGTGCCATTAGCCATTTCTCCAGTTCCCGCTCGTAGGAGTACTCTTCCTCGAAGTCGCGCTTCGGGTCTTCGTGATAGAAAATGGAGAGCCACTGTGCAAAATTACCCGAACGCATCTCGTTGCGCATCTGTGAGTTCTGCGAAGAGCTCAGCTGCCGCCCGTCAGTGATTTCAGTTCCGTCGGGCAACAGGTAGGTAGGTGTCACGCCCAACATGCAGCAGAACCTGTAGACGGCGGTCTTCACATCGTAGGCACCAAGACGCTCGCGGTTCTCCTCCGATTTCAGGTCGAAAGTGCGGTGAGCCTCTGCCTGAAGCTCTATCCATCCATGCAACTGGGCAAAATAGGCAAAACGTCCGTTGGGTTCCACAAAGTCGCGCATCTCGCGCTCAAAGTCCTCGGCACTCAAGTGCTCGGCGTTTTTCAGCCGTTCGGCCAGGAGCTTGCCCACCTTCTCGGGGGTGTCAGCCCGGCGCAGGTCGTACGCGGCATGACGGTCAAGGTTGTACAGCACCTTATAGGCCAGGGCGTCAGAGTAGCGCTGTCCCTGGGTCAGGATTCTCAGGCTCTCACAGGCCATCACGTCCTCGTGGCTGAACATCCACGACAGGAGCCGCCCGTCCGTCAGACTCAGCCAGTCGTCTTCTGTCAGCTGCTCATAGCCAAAGGCGTGTACTATCTGTTCAATAGTCGATGAGGGATATTTCGACAGGAAGGGCACATCCTTGTCAATCTCGAAAACACAGCGTATGATGGACACCCTGTAGTCGGGCTTGGCGTTCTCATCTTCATCGTTCCTGAAATAGGAGCGCAGACGGTCAACATCGCACTTGGAGTGTGATTCGAGATAAAGGAACAGCGAGTCGTTGGAATTGCGCAGCAACAGCGAGTACTGCTCAATATAGCTCAGCATGGAGATGGCCACACTGTGGACGTCGTCGCACAGGTTGCCGCCTACATCCTTATAAGGATAGGTAGGCTCCATCGCATAGACAGAGGCCATCAGTCCGGCATGCTGGTCGACAGGATAGCGGTTGACGACGATATCCTTGACCACCGTTGCTAATTTTATGTTGCCACACGACTCCAGCCACTGGCTGATACGCCCGTTGTACAGGTAGCCCGTGGCCAGTCGCTCGTTCTCGACCAACAGGGGGATGAGTTCGTGTACGTTGTCGGCTACGAGGTTGCGCTCGGGGTCTACGATGAAGTTCTTATAACGGAGGAAGGGCGAACTGATATCCACGGCCACCTCCTCGCCTAAGAACCATTTTTCCACCTGCTCATAGCCCCAGCGGCTCATCGGGTTCACGGCTGTCAGTCCCTGGACAATGCGCTTGACGCTCTCCGGCAGTTCGTTCAGTCGAGGCAGTCGTCCCTCGTTTTTCTGGCGCATCATGACACGCTCGTTCGAGCTCATCGGGTTCTCACCCAACCACAGGGCGAACAGCGTCATTCCCAACGAGTAGAAGTCGGCTGACGGTGTCAGCTCCACCACGCCATCGATGACATCGGAATACATCTCGGGAGCAGCATAGATGGGCGTACGAGCTTGCGTCGTACGGTGCGACTTGCCGTCTTTCTCGAGCATCGACGAGATGCCGAAGTCGCCTAATACAAGATCTTCGTGCGAGTCGTCTCGGAAGAAGAAGTTCGAGGGTTTGATGTCTTTATGCAGAATGTTGTTATTATGGCAGTAGGCCAGTGCGGCTGCGGCCTGCAGGGCGATGCGGCGGAACCTGTTCAGGTCGCCGTTCAGGTGATACTGGCTCAGCGTGCCGCCGTGCAGGTATTCCATTAACTCGTAGTAACGGTGCTTGCCCTCAACATAGGTCTTGCCGAAGTCATAGAGTTTGACAATCATTTCGAAGTCAAACATCCGGATGGTCTGCAGCAGTTTCTTGTTGACGTCAAAGTTCGGATAGTACACTTTCAGCACGTAGTTCTCCCCCTCGCGCTCAACAAGGTATATCTGTGCTTCGCCTGAGGATTCGCTCAGGCACCTGATACTCCTGTAACTAACACCTTTCAGGATAAAATCCTTGTTTTCGGCTTCCTTCTGCATTCCCGTGACGCCGCCATCCCTGAGGGTACGGATAGTTGCAGAGGATGTATGCTCCGTAGGTATTCTGACTGTAGCCATTATTATATTAATTGTCGTCTTTGATCTCTTGATTGTTGTTCTTTCCTAATATCACCCACTTGCCGCCGAGATGGGGCTTTGCACAACCACAGGGACTGGAGTGCATGGCGTGCTTCCAGTTGCACACCCAGGCCAGTCTGACGCCGGCGGGCTTCTGGGCCATCGCGTAGTTGCGGGCCTTGATGGGCGACGGCAGTGCGGGGACGGCCATGCGGTCGAGTATGTCGGTCAGCAGTTTGATTTTGTCTTCTTTGCGCAGGCGCAACTCTTCCTTCGACATCCGCTTGTTCTCCTTTCGCGGAATGGTCGGACTGGGTACGCCCTTGTCCTTGGCCAACAGCAGCAACACGCGCTCGCGCAGTTTGTCATTCATCTGGTCGCGCACCACGTCACGCTCCGACGTATAAGGCAGTTGCATGTTCAGTTCCTCTAATTCGCGGGCAGCCTCGGTCAGCAACTGGTAGTCGGGCAGTTTCTTCATGTCTTCCACCAGAGCCTTGGCCTCACTCGTCAGGGGCGAACCGCATTGCTTGCAGAAGGCGAAGTCGTTGAGGGTGTTGCAGACGGGACAAACGAGGCCTCCCCGTGGGTTACCGCACTCGTGGCAATAGACCTCGCCCACTGAGATGTGCGCGCCGCAGAAAGAGCAGATGTCCGACTTGATGTAATGATGACACATCTCGCAGAAGTCGGCCTCGGGGTCTATCTCGCTGCCGCAGTTGGGGCAGATTGCCATACGCAGGGGACGGCCACACGACGCACAGAACATGGACTCCGCGTCGTTCATCGTGCCGCACGACGGACAGGCAACACCCTGGGCCTGATGCTGCAACTGCTGCTGGTCGAGCTGGTGGTCAGAGTTGACGTCTGTATACTTTTCATCATACTGCATCGTGTGCATCTGACGTTGAGTAATTTCAGGTCTAATAGTAGAATCTTCGGTCATAAAAAGGTTGTTATTATCTAATATTGTGCAAAGATAGGAAAAATAAAGTAATTCAACAAAAAAACCGCCGTAAATTTTTATTTACGACGGAATTTTTTTCTTCTTGCACCTGTTTTTACCAGAGTTGCAGGCGTTTTTCCTTGGGTATAAACATCTTGTCGCTCTCCTTGATGCCGAAGGCTTCATACCAGGCATCGATGTGAGGCAGGGCACCGTTTACGCGCCAGCGTCCCAAGGCGTGGGGGTCGCTCTTCGTGCGGTTGCGAATTTCGGCTTCGGTGATGTTGCCTGCCCATACACCGGCATAGGCCAGGAAGAAGCGCTGGTCGGCGGTCAGACCGTCGATGACGGGCAGCGGCTGGTTCTTCGTGGCGTTCTTGAAGGCAGCGTAGGCCACCATCAGACCACCGTGGTCGGCCAAGTTCTCGCCCAGTGTCAGACGGCCGTTGGCCTTCAGGTCGGGCAGCACGTTGATTTCCGAGAAGAAGTCGGCATACTTATCCGTACGATCTGTAAAGTTCTTTCCGTCTGACTCCTTCCACCAGTCGTGCATATTTCCATCCTTGTCGAACTGGCGTCCCTGGTCGTCGAATCCGTGGGTCATCTCGTGGCCAATCACCACACCGATGGCACCATAGTTGAAGGCATCGTCAGCCGTCATGTCGAAGAACGGAACTTGCAGAATACCAGCTGGGAAGCAGATTTCGTTCGTGGTAGGGTTGTAGTAGGCGTTGACCGTCTGCGGGGTCATATACCAGTCCTCAATATCGACGGGTTTACCGGCAGTATGGTCGATGTAGTAGTCGTTCCAGAACTTCATCACGTTAATATGGTTCTCGAAGTAAGATTTTTTCGAATCTATCTGCAGCTTCGTCATGTCTATCCACTTGTCGGGATAGCCCACCTTGACGTAGAACGTATTGAGCTTCAGAAGGGCGTTTACCTTCGTCGAATCGTCCATCCAGTCCTGGGCGGCAATGCGCTCACCGAGGGCTATCTGCAGGTTCTTCACTAACTTCAGCATGCGGGCCTTGGCGGCAGCGGGGAAGTACTTGTCGACGTAGATGCGACCCAGTGCCTGACCCATGGCACCCTGCACCTGACTGGTAGCTCGACGCCACAGCGGATGATCCTCTTTACGGCCTGTCATCGTGCGTCCGAAGAAGTCGAAGTTGGCCTCGCGTACTTCATCATTCAGATAGCCGGCAGCACTTACGATAACGCCCCACTCCATGTAGTCGCGATACTCGGCGGGTTTCATCTTACCCATCACTTCGTTGGCTCCAGCCATGAAGGCGGGCTGACCGACCACCAGCTCCTGCATGTACTTCGACTGCAGTCCCTGTGCGTTCATCACCTGCTCTAACTTCAGGTTGGGGTACTTCGAAGTGAACTCTGCGAGGGTCATCTTGTTGTAGTTGGCCTGCGGGTCGCGCAGCTCGGTGCGGCTCTTCGACACCTTGGCCAGCGCCAACTCCAGCTTCCAGACGTTCTGCATTTTCTTCGTGGCCTGACCCTTAGAGAAGCCGAAGAGCTGGAACATACGCACGATGTGCTTCTTATAAGCCTCACGAATCTTCGTCGTGGCCTCGTCGGTCTCTAAGTAGTAGTCCTTCTGTCCTAATGTCAGACCGCCCTGATTCACGCTCAGAATGTTCTGCGAGGCATTCTTCTCGTCGGCACCCATACCGGCTTGGTAGAATTCGGAGTCGCCGTACTTGGCCATTTCTAACTGCACGTCGAACAGCTGCTTCAAGGTCTTGGCGGCCTCCAGCTTCTTGATAATCGACATGACAGGCTGCAGTCCCTCCTGCTCACGACGGGCGGAGTCCATCGCCAGTTTGTAATAGTCAGACAGTTTCTGCTCAATCGTTCCCTGCTTGTAGGTACCCGACTGCAGCTCCTTCAGGATGCCGTTGATGCGCTCGTTGTTGTCCTCGGCCAGCCGGTCGAAGCTGCCGAAGCGACTGTAGGCGGCAGGCAGCGGATTGGCCTTCATCCAGCCACCACAGGCATACTCATAGAAGTCCTCACCGGCCTTCACGCTGGTGTTCATGTCAGCACGGTTCAGTCCCGACTTCAGCGGCTCCTGTGCCATGACAGTCATCGATGCTGCTGTCATTGTCAACATCATAAGTAAATTTCTCTTTTTCATTTTGTTATGTTAATTTGTTAAACTATCAAATTCAACCATAAGCTGCTCCCAGCGCTCCACTTCCTCGTCCAAGGCGCGTTTTGTCGAGGTATATTCGGTCACTAACGTCATGTCCGAGGCGTTTTCGGGCACCATCAGCAGCTCGTCCAACTCTTTCAGGCGAGCTTCCATCTGCTCAATCTTCGTTTCAGAAGCCTTCACGGCCTTCTCGGCACGGGCTTTTCGCTTCTGCTGCTCTTTGTGCTCCGCGTAGGAGGTTTTCTGAGAGGGCTGAGTCCCATGTGTCTCATGAGTCTCATGAGTCCCATGAGTCTCATGAGACACATTAGCCCCCAACTCACTCAGTTCCTCAATCTTACGACTCTGCAGAAAGTCATAGATACCGCCGAGATGCTCACGTACCCGTCCACCACCAAACTCATAAACCTTGGTAACGAGGCCGTCGAGGAACTCACGGTCATGGCTAACCACGATAGCCGTACCGTCGAAGGCACGGATAGCCTCCTTCAGCACGTCCTTCGATACCATATCCAAGTGGTTCGTGGGCTCGTCGAGTATCAGCAGGTTCACGGGTTCCAGCAGCAGTTTGATCATCGCAAGACGGCTGCGCTCACCACCGCTGAGCACCTTTACTTTCTTGTCAGCGTTATCTCCACCGAACATGAAGGCGCCGAGTATGTCGTTGATACGCAGGCGGATATCACCCTTGGCAACGTTGTCGATGGTCTGGAACACCGTCAGTTGTTCGTCCAACAGCTGAGCCTGGTTCTGAGCAAAGTAGCCTATTTGGATGTTATGGCCTACCTTCAGCTGTCCGTCAAACGGAATCTCGCCCATAATACACTTCACCAGCGTCGATTTTCCCTCACCGTTCTTGCCGACAAAGGCCACCTTCTCGCCGCGCTTGATGGTCATGTTCACATGGTCAAAAACAACGTGGTTGTAGGCCTTCCTCACTTCGTCGCAGATTATCGGATAGTCGCCGCTACGGAGACAGGGCGGGAACTTCAGGTGCATGGCCGAGTTATCGACCTCGTCCACCTCGATGGGCACGATTTTCTCTAACTGTTTCACCTTCTGCTGCACCTGAACAGCCTTCGTAGCCTGATAGCGGAAGCGCTCTATAAACGCCTTCATATCAGCGATTTCTTTCTGTTGGTTCTCGTAAGCCCTCAACTGCTGTTCACGACGCTCACGGCGCAGTGTGACATACTCGTCGTACTTCACGCGGTAGTCCACTACCCTGCCGCACGAAATTTCCAGCGTACGGTTCGACACATTATTAATAAAGGCGCGGTCGTGACTGACCAGCACCACTGCCGAGGCACTCTGCGCTAAAAACTGCTCCAACCACTGGATGGACTCAATATCGAGGTGGTTCGTAGGCTCGTCCAACAGCAGCACGTCGGGCTTCTGCAGTAGGATTTTCGCCAGTTCGATACGCATACGCCAGCCACCCGAGAACTCACACGTAGGCCGCTCAAAATCAGTGCGTTCAAAGCCTAAGCCGATGAGTGTTCGTTCCAGCTCGGCCTCACGGTGGGCAGCACCCATCATCAGGTAGCGTTCGTGTTCCATCGTGTAACGTTCCACCAGCGCCATATAGTCGTCGCTCTCGTAGTCGGTGCGCTCGTTCATCTCACGTTCCAGACGCTCAACTCGCTCGGCCATAGCCGTCACGTTGGCAAACGCCTTCTGCGTCTCTTCGCGGACGGTCGTGTCGTCCTGCAGGCGCATCACCTGCGGCAGATAGCCTATCGTCGTGTCGTTGGGTACGGCCACTGTACCCGCTGTGGGTTTCTGCTGACCGCACAGAATCTTCAGCAGCGTAGACTTACCCGCCCCGTTTTTGCCCACCAAGGCTATGCGGTCGCGGGGGTTAATGACGAAATTTGCGTCTGAAAACAACGGTTTGACACCGAATTCTACCTTTAATCCTTCTACAGAAATCATCTTTTTATGTATAAAACGGCTGCAAAGTTAGCAAAAATAAAAGAAATATGCGTATCTTTGCAGCGGAAAAACAAATAAAAACCGCTAAACACATGAACATTTTTGCAAATATCATAGCCGAAAGACTCAACATTTCAGCGAAAAACGTTGATGGAACCATCGCCCTGATTGACGAAGGCTGCACCACACCCTTCATCGCCCGCTACCGCAAGGAGCGCACGGGAGGCCTCGACGAGGTGCAGATCAGTGCCATCAGCGACCAGTACGAACGACTGAAGGAGTTGCAGAAGCGCAAGGAAACCATCGTGAAGACCATCACCGAACAGGGAAAGATGACGCCCGAACTGGAGAAACGCATCGCCGATACGTGGGAGGCCACCACACTGGAGGATATCTACCTGCCTTACCGGCCAAAGCGCCGTACACGAGCCCAGATTGCCCGCGAACAGGGTTTAGAGCCGCTGGCTCTCCTCTTGCTCCGTCCGCAAAACTGCTCACCCGAGTCTGCAGCCCAGCCGTTCGTCGTAGGCGACGTTCCTGACGTCGCTGCCGCCCTCAAGGGTGCCCAGGACATCATCGCCGAACAGGTCAGCGAGGACGAGCGTTCACGCCAGATGGTACGCGGCGTATTCCGCCGTACCGCCGTCATCACCTCAAAGGTGGTTAAGGCTAATCAGGACAAGGACGAGGCCCAGAAATACAGCGACTACTTCGACTGGCAGGAACCGCTGAAGCGCTGTACCAGCCACCGCCTCCTGGCTATGCGGCGAGGCGAGGCTGAGGGCATCCTGCGCCTGAGCATCGACCCCGTGAGCGACGATGAGTGCGTGGAACGTCTGCAACGCCACTATGTCCACGGACAGACACCCTGTGGCCGTCTGGTGGCCGAGGCCGTCGAGGGCAGTTACAAGCGCCTGCTGAAGCCCTCGATTGAGACGGAGTTCTTTAATTTAAGCAAGGAACAGGCTGACGACGAAGCCATCCGCGTCTTTGCCGAGAACCTGCGCCAGCTACTACTTTCGGCACCTTTGGGTCAGAAGCGCGTCATGGGCATTGACCCCGGATTCCGCACGGGTTGCAAGGTCGTTTGTCTCGACGCCCAGGGCAACCTGCTGCACCACGAGGCCATCTTCCCCCACCCGCCTGTGAACCACCGCATGCAAGCCACAGTCCACGTCCAGCAGATGATAGCTGACTACCACATCGAGGCTATTGCCATCGGTAACGGCACTGCCAGCCGCGAGACCCGAGCCTTCATAGAGGAAGTGCTTACCCAAAATTCCCATGAGCTCCATTCGCCCCATAATTCCCCTCAAGTCTTCGTAGTCTCCGAGGACGGCGCCTCCGTCTATTCTGCCTCAAAAACCGCCCGCGAGGAGTTCCCCGACGAGGATGTCACCGTGCGCGGAGCCGTCTCAATAGGTCGCCGACTGATGGACCCGCTGGCTGAGCTAGTCAAAATCGACCCCAAGAGTATCGGCGTGGGACAGTACCAGCACGACGTTGACCAGACCAAGCTCAAGCAACAACTCGACCAGACGGTGATGAGCTGCGTCAACTCTGTTGGCGTCAACCTCAACACCGCCTCTACCCACCTGCTGCAGTACGTGAGCGGACTGGGACCTGCACTGGCCAACAACATCGTCGACTACAGAAAAGAGAACGGACCCTTCCTGAGTCGTGCTCAGCTGAAGAAGGTACCACGCCTCGGCCCTGCCGCCTTTGAGCAGTGTGCCGGTTTCCTGCGCATCCCCGATGCCAAGAACCCGCTCGACAACTCCGCCGTCCACCCTGAACGTTATGCCGTCGTCGAACAGATGGCCCGCGACCAACAATGCTCCGTCGCCGACCTTATTAATAATAAGGAGAAGCGTCAGGCTGTCAACCTGCAGCAGTATGTCACAGCCGACATGGGACTGCCCACTTTGACCGATATCATCAAGGAACTGGAGAAGCCAGGACGCGACCCGCGCGAACAGATAGAGGAATTACGCTTTGCCGACGGTATTGAGACCGTCGACGACCTCGTCGACGGCATGGAATTGCCTGGCATTGTGACCAACATCACCAATTTCGGTGCTTTCGTCGACATCGGCGTCCATCAGGACGGTCTCGTCCACATCTCACAGTTAGCCAACAAGTACGTCAAAGACCCCAATCAAGTCGTCAAGCTCCACCAGCACATCCGCGTCCGTGTCCTTGAGGTCGACCGTCGCCGCAACCGCATCTCGCTCACTATGAAGGGACTCTGACCCCGTTGGATATTTCGATTACATTCAAAATCTGTAAAATTAGCATAAAATCTGTAAAAACAAAGAAGTAACGTTCCCAAGGCTTGGCACTTTGGAGAAAAAAGACTATCTTTGTCTGCTAAAAAACGAACAAGACAATGAAAAAGATAATGCGCTCGGCTTTGCCGCTTGGCTCAGCTAGGAATTGGATGCTTGCAGCCACCTTTATTTGCGGCGCATGTGTACTGACTTCCTGTAGGGAGGCTCGCAGTCAAGACAATCCTGCACAACAGGTACAGAGTACTGAACTGATTCGCACCAGCCAGAGTTGGGACGGCGTGGAGCTGCCCGACTACTTTCAGGGACGGCCTGAGCTGGTGGCTGTGAAGTATGTGTTCCCAGCCGGAAAGAAGTTGGGCTGGCACCACCATCCCGTGATGAACTACGGAATACTAGTACAGGGTGAGCTGACCATCATCGGACAGGACGGCAAGGAGAAAGTGGTCCATGAGGGCGAGCCCGTCGTAGAGATGGTGAACACCATCCACCACGGCGAGAACCGCGGTCAGAAGGACGTCATCCTCTACATGTTCTACCTCTCGCAGAAAGACTTGCCCCTCGCCGTGCAGCATCCTGAAATTCCACTGGAATAGCAACAGAATAAACAACAATGAGAAATAGCAGAATAATCATTTCACTATTGGCTGTGCTGATGGCCATACCTGCAACTGCCCAGAGACGGAAGGCAGCTGTCAGGAAGAAGGTCGTACCTGTAGTTGAATTGTCGAAAGAAGAACAGAAGTTTGAAGAGATGCTGGATGCCACCCAGCAGGTCATGTTCATTGACAGCGTCGTAGTTGACAAACAAGATTTCCTTGACTTGTATAACCTTACTTCTGAGGCTGGTACTGTTACAACCTTCAACCGGTTCTTCAATAGTGATGGACAGCCATACTCCACGGTTTACGTTAATCAGTTGGGCAATAAGTGTTGGTATGCCAATGACGGGCAGCTCTATACGTCTGACAAACTCGGCAACCAGTGGAGCGAGCCTATGGGCCTTGACGGGCTTGGGCACTTCCAGCGTGCCAACTATCCCTTCATGCTCTCTGACGGAACAACGCTCTATTTCGCTGCCATCGGCGATGAGGGATTAGGCGGACTCGACATCTACGTGTCACGCTATAATTCCGAATCAGGGAAATATTTGTTAGCCGAGAATCTCGGACTGCCGTTCAACTCTGATGCCAACGACTACATGTATGCTGTCGACGAGTTCAACGGCATTGGCTATTTTGCCACTGACCGTCGCCAGCCAGAAAATAAGGTGTGTATATACACATTCATCCCCAATCAGAAGCGCATCACCTACTCGACAGATGAAATGGATAAGGCCACCATTCGCAGTCGTGCCAAAATTGATTGTATTGCCGACACATGGGGCGACGGTGCGCTGAGACTCGAAACGCTCGACCGCATTAACAATGCTGGTCGCAAGCCGAGGGAGAGTCGGCAGGAGAAGGCGAATGACTTCACTTTTGTCATCAACGATTACATTACGTATACAAGTTTGTCTGATTTCCGTAATAAAGAAAATCGAAACCGTGCCAGCAAGCTTAATAACATGCGCAAATCATACGAAGAGCTTAGTGTCAATCTTGAGAAGATGCGCATCTATTTCTCTACGAAGGCAGACATCAGCGAGAGGACAAGCCTGAGAACGGAAATACTCGGCTATGAGCAGGAATTCTATCAGTTAGAGAGCGACATTCACCAACTGGAGAAAGCCATTCGTTATGCCGAGCTACAAGTGCTGCAATAAAAAAACAAACCCTTAAATTTCTTGCCTATGAAAACGAAAAGATCATTCCCGGAGTCCGAGCTCATCATCAATGCTGACGGATCATGCTTTCACCTGCACCTGAAGCCGGAGCAATTGGCTGACAAGGTGATCCTTGTCGGAGACCCGGCACGTGTTAACACTGTTGCTGACCACTTCGAGTCGCGTGAGTGCGAGGTCAGTAGCCGCGAGTTTCACACCATTACTGGAACCTACAAGGGTAAGCGAATCACCTGTCAGAGCCACGGTATCGGATGCGACAACATCGACATTGTCGTCAACGAGCTTGACACGCTGGCCAACATCGACTATGCCACCCGTCAAGAACGCGACGAGCACCGTTCGCTGACGATGGTTCGAATCGGCACCTGTGGCGGCCTGCAACCATTTACGCCGACAGGCTGTTTCATTGCCAGCGTCAAAAGCATTGGTTTTGACTGTCTGCTCAACTATTATGCTGGGCGTAACGTCGTCTGCGACATCCCGATGGAAAAGGAGTTCTGCGAGCACATGCAGTGGGATCCCATCAAGGGGGCTCCGTATGTAGCCATAGCCGATGCTGACCTCATTGACCAGATAGCCCAGGATGATATGGTGCGCGGCTATACCATTTCGTGTGGTGGGTTCTATGGCCCGCAAGGCAGGATGCTGCGTGCCGACGTTGCCGACCCCAAGCAAAATGAGAAGATTGAGTCGTTCGAATACGAGGGGATGAAGATTTGCAACTTCGAGATGGAATCGTCGGCCCTTGCCGGGCTTGCTTCGCTGCTCGGTCATCGCGCCATGACCTGCTGCATGGTCATCGCCAACCGTTATACCCAGGAAATGAACACGGAATACAAGAACTCTATTGACACGCTTATCCAAAAAGTCCTCGAACGAATCTAACCCAAAATTTATACCATTATGGACCAAATTACACTTTACACACTCATCGCAGTAGTCGTGCTACTGCTATTCTTGTTTCTTTTCATCTCTTACGTCAAGGCACCGCCCTCGTTTGCATACATCATTTCGGGACTCTCTTCCCAGCCCCGTGTACTTATCGGAAAGGGTGGATTCCGAGTCCCCTTTCTCGAGCGTCTCGACAAGGTATATCTCGGACAGATTACTGTCGACATCAAGACCGAGGAGAGCGTACCCACCAACGACTTCATCAACGTCGATGTGGATGCTGTTGCCAAGATTCGCGTCACGCCCAACTCTGAAGGTACGCGCCTGGCTGCCAAGAACTTCCTGAACATGGAACCCAACGAGATTGCTGAGCAGCTACAGGACTCGCTACAGGGTAACATGCGTGAAATTATCGGTACGCTCGACCTCCGTTCGCTCAACACCGACCGCGACGGTTTCTCTGACCAGGTAATGCAGAAGGCGCAGCCCGACATGGCAAAACTGGGTATCGAGATTATTTCTTGTAACATCCAGAACGTCACTGACCGCGAAGGACTCATCAAGGACCTCGGTGCCGACAACACGGCAAAAATCAAGAAGGACGCCGCCATCAACCGTGCCGTTGCTGAACGCGACGTGAAGATTGAGACGTCAAAGGCCGACAAGGAGGCCAACGATGCCCGCGTAGATGCCGACACTGCCATTGCTGTCAAGAACAACGACCTGGCCCTGAAGCGTGCCGCCCTGAAGCGTGAAGCTGATACGGCCCAGGCTGATGCCGATGCCGCCTACGCCATCCAGCAGCAGGAACAGCAGAAGACCATCAACATCAAAACCGTCGAGGCTGAGATTGAGAAGACCAAGCGCGAGCAGATTCTCTCGAAAGAGCAGATTGAAATCAAGATGAACCAGCTGGCTGCTGAGGTTGAGAAGCAGGCCGATGCTGATAAATATAAGGTGGAGATTGATGCTGCCGCCGACCTCGAACAGCGCAAGCGTGTGGCTGAGGCTCAGAAGTACGAAGCTGAACAGCGCGCACTGGCTCAGAATGCCGAGTCTGATGCCGCCCGCTACCGCTTAGAGCAGGAAGCCATCGGTATCAAGGCCAAGGGTGAAGCCGAGGCTTACGCCATCCAGAAGAAGGGTGAGGCCGAAGCATTGGCAATGGATAAGAAGGCCGAAGCCTATAAGAAGTACAACAACGCCGCTGTTGCCCAGATGATGATTGAGATTCTGCCGCAGATTGTCGAGAACGTCGCCAAGCCCATCTCAGCCATTAAGGATGTCAACATCTACAGCGCCGACGGCGGTGGTGTCAGTTCGCTTAGCGGCAACGTGCCCGTGGCCATCAAGCAAGCCTTCGACGTGCTCAAGTCAGCCACTGGCGTCGATATGGCCGACATTATGAAGGCTGGCAGCATCGAAGCCGTCACCACGCGCAATGTCAACCTCAACGACAAAGCCGCCGACGCCCTCGGCAACATCGTCAAGGACAAAAAGTAAATGACAGTTCCCGTCACCACTCACCACTCACCATTAACGAGTGGAGATACCATCTGCGCCCCCGCCACCGCCATCGGGGGCGCACTTGCCGTTATTCGCGTCTCTGGTCCTGCCGCCTTCTCCATCGTCAGTACCCTCTGTTCGCTGTCCTGCGCCGCTGCAGCCGCCAACACCGTTCACTTCGCCCGTCTCACAGCCCCTGTTTCCAGCGCATCTCCGTCGGACGAATTGTCGGGCGAAATCATCGACGAAGCCCTCGTCACCGTTTTCCGCGCCCCTCACAGCTACACAGGCGAAGACTCCGTAGAAATCTCCTGTCACGGCTCTACTTACATCGTTCGCCGTATCCTCGACCTCCTCATCCAGAACGGCTGCCGCATGGCCCGCCCAGGTGAGTTTACCCAGCGCGCCTACCTCAACGGCAAGCTCGACCTCAGTCAGGCCGAAGCCGTCGCCGAACTCATCGCCTCCACCAACCGTGCCACCCACGACATCGCCATGAGTCAGCTACGCGGACACTTCTCATCCGAACTGAAGACACTCCGCGACCAGCTCCTCAAGCTCACCTCCCTCCTCGAGCTTGAACTCGACTTCTCCGACCACGAAGACCTCGAATTTGCCAATCGCTCCGAACTCCTCGCACTCGCCCAGAAGATTGAAGCCCGTATCACCTATCTCGCACAAACCTTTGAAACGGGACAGGCCCTCAAGCAAGGTATACCCGTCGCCATCGTCGGCAAGACAAACGTAGGCAAAAGCACCCTCCTCAATCAACTCGTTGACGACGAGCGGGCCATAGTTTCCGATATCCACGGCACTACGCGCGATACTATTGAAGAAACGATGGAAATCAATGACATACAATTCCGCTTCATCGACACAGCCGGACTTCGCGAAACCACCGACGAAATAGAGCGAATCGGTATTCAGCGCACCTACGCTGCCATCGACAAGGCCCGCATCGTGCTCTGGCTCTTCGACACACCCCCCACCGCCGCCGACATCTCCGACATGACCGCCCGCTGCTCAGGCCGCGCACTCCTCCCCATCCTCAACAAGACCGACCTCCATCCCGTATGTTGCGATTTCATCACAACCCACCCCATCATCCCCATCTCCGCCAAGCACGGCCAGGGCCTCTCCACCCTCAAGTCTGCTATCTACCAAGCCGCCGACATCCCCACCCTCTCCTCCAACGACGTCATCGTCACCAGTGCCCGCCACTATGACGCCCTCATCCGCGCCCATCACAACCTCCAGCACGTTCTCGACGGTCTCAGCATCAACTTATCCGGCGACCTCCTTTCCGAAGACCTCCGCCTCGTCCTCGCCGACCTCGCTGAGATAACCGGCGAAGGCCAGATTACCCCCCAAGAAACCCTCAACAATATCTTCTCCCACTTCTGCGTGGGCAAATAGAAGCATATAACGTGTTGAAAATCAATTAGTTACAAATTTCTTAAAAAACAAATTTTAAATTATCAACAAAAGTACAACTACCTTATTATCAATGAATTACGCTTTTTAAGTTTATTAAAAAACGTCTAATTTTAGGAACTTTTTCTACCCTCTAGGAAATTAATAATTTGCATAAAACAACCCAAAAACGAATCCAATAGCATTAAAATCGGCCGTAAAACACAAGTTTTCACAATAATCATCGACTCTATTCCTACTCAATATGACTCTTGTGGACTTATATTATTATTAGTCACACTAAGGTGACTAAAATTATTATGAGTAATTACAAGCATTTCAAACATTACTACGATCCTTACGATAGTTTGGATGTAGAGTGGCAGAATGTTGTGTCGAAGGGACATCTCACAATCAGTGAGGTCGTGTCACTTTCCGGCTACACAAAAAGCTACGTTTACCGTCTGGTAAAAGACGGCATAATTCCATGTATGAATGGAAAGAGTGGTAAACAGGTCAGATGGATTGACTTCATCCATTGGTATTCACATCTACCGGAGACACCCGCCTCCCCCATCGGCGAGGCATCGTTCTCCATCGCTGGCTTGATAAAGCTAACAGGCATGGGAAGATGCTGGCTGTTAAAGTTAGTGACGAGATACGGTGTCAGGTCATACAATGTCGGCTGGCTCAAACGCTATAACAAGGAAGACGTTATGTCAGCCTGGGCGGAAGCATCATGTTATGTCAAGCCATGGCTTAGTATCGATGAAGCAATGATGATTATCGAGACAGACAGGAAAGCACTGTTTCGGGCTGTTGCGCAGAACATTGTGCATATCAGGCACGACAAAGGGGTTCTCTTATTCAATGCTCATGATTTAAAAAGATGGAAGGAGGATTGCTATGAATAGGGTCACTATAAGAACAAAGAAAAAGAGCAAAGGGACCATGTTGTCCGTGTTCTTAGAGTATAATCCTGCCTTTGTCAATCCGAAGGGCGAGGAAGTCAGGTATGAATTCCTGAACCTGGAGAAATACGTGAACCCGATTAGCGACATCGAGAAACATCACAATGAAATAATCGACGAGATTGCAGAAGCAATCCGGTGCGACAGGTATATGCGAATGGTGAAGAAGGAGTATTCTTTCCTGCTGAAAGACCAGCTAAACAGTAGTTTCCTGGATTATTTCCACGACTGCTGTGAATACTATGGTATCAAATACTACTGTAGTTACAAACACTTCAAAAGATTCTGTAACAACGAATGCTCTTTCAAGGATCTGTCCGTGAGCCTTTGCGAAAAGTTCTCCAAGTTCATCTTCAAGGAAAGATGCTGGAAAAAGACGGGTAAACTTAAACATAATACAGCGGTGGCATATCTGAATGCCTTCCTGTCGGTTGTTGCACTTGCATATAAGGACGGAATACTCCAGAACGACATAACCGCTGACGTTAAGAGAATCCACTGGAACCATGACACCAAGAAGGAGTATCTTGAAGAAAGTGAGATACAGCAGTTGGAGAAGGTGGACTACTCAGAAAACCCGATGGTAAAACAGGCTGCACTCCTGTCTGTTTACACGGGTCTAAGGAGGGCAGACATTATCAATCTTGAATGGAAGGACATTAACCTCCGATACAAGAACAAGTCAAGTATATGCCTGACTATCCGTAAAACGAAAACGGTTGTCAGTCTGCCTTTGTCAACATCGGCAACAAGACTGCTCCGTACAATAAGCAGGGATGGTCCTCGCGTATTTCCTGGTCTTACAGAATTCATGCTGAACAAGGAGGTTCCGTTGCTGGTGGAGAAGGCAAAGATTGACAAGCACATAACCTTTCACTGCTTCAGGCATAGCTTTGCAATGGCTTTGCTAAACAAAGGTACGGACATCTATACCATTGCCAAACTGATGGGACATAGATCTGTTACTAGTACTCAGGTTTATGCCAAACTATCAGATGAACAATTGCGCAAGGCTATTCATAGATTATAGTATGTAACAACTCTTTCTTGGAGAGAGTTTTTTAAATGAAATGAACCCCAGATGTTAGACAAGAACTATTGGGGTTCATATTGTGAAAGCATTAGACAGTAGTAGAAATGAGTCCCATCACTAATGAACATTACCACTCATCACATATTTGTACAGTTTATCCCAGATTTTTTGTAGATCTCGCAACTATCCGTACCTTTGCATCGTCAAACGATAAAAAGAAGATGGAAACAGAATGGATTCTATTACGCCCTTGGCAGGATAGCGATGCCGAAACGCTGTTTAAATACGCCAGTGACCCTGATGTTGGACCTCGCGCCGGATGGCCACCACATAAGTCGGTTGAGGATAGTCTGGAGATTATTCGAACTGTCTTCAACGCAGAAGGGATGTGGGCAGTGATATGGAAAGAGTCAGGAGAGGCCATTGGTGGTGTAGGCTACCTTCCGGCATCCGCATCAAACCTGAAGATTGCAGAAGATCATGCGGAAGTGGGGTATTGGATAGCCCGTCCGTATTGGGGCAAAGGCATCTGTACTGAAGCACTTCTGATGGTCATCGACTATTGTTTTAATGAAAAGGGATTCACTACACTTTGGGGTGACTACTTTCCTTCAAACCCGGCTTCTGGCCGCGTGATGGAGAAGTGCGGATTCGTGGACACTGGCGAGGAAACTATATGTCCCAATCTGGAAGTGGGCTCAGACTGCCCAGTAAGAGTAATGAAATTAATAAAGAAGTAGTATGAAAAGAATAGTATTATATTTGTTGTTCGCATTGTTGCTGGTAAGCTGTGGAAAACAGTCTCAGACGCTTAGCAAATTGAAGTCTGAATACGTTACTATCGACGATAGTATCCGCGTACATTATAAAATATGGAATGAGTCGGTTGACTCTGATGCAAAGACTATCTGTTTCGTTCACGGCTTCGGCTGTGACATGAATACGTGGGAGAAGCAGTTCGAGGCTTTCCGAGACGGCAAAGACTTGCAACTCGTATTCATCGACCTGCCTGGCTATGGGCTGAGTGATAAGCCACATGTGGAATACACACTTGATTTCTTTGCTCATGCCATCGATGAAGTGTTGAATGTCAACAGCATCAAAGATGCTGTCTTTGTAGGTCACAGTCTTGGAACGCCCGTATGCCGTCAGACGCTGATGACGACAGGCCACAAAGGCGCTTTAGTAGACGTTGACGGTGTATATTGTTTCTACGATGGTACTGAGACTCCAGAATATGTAGAGGCTGTTAATCAGTTTGGTCACGCCTTTGATGGCGATAACTGTCGTGAGGTGATTACTGGTTTTGTGTCGTCATTGGCTGGTAAGGAAACACCTCAGGAGATCAACGACTATGCCATGTCAGTAATGCCCGAAACACCCCAATATGTGGCTTCGAGCACAATGCAACACCTTATTGAAAAGAAATGGTGGCCGAATCACCAGATTACTCAGCCAGTAATGGTCATCTGTACGCAGAACAGCGGTCTTGATCCTGACAATAAGCAGAAGATGGAGCGCCTCTATCCCAACCTCGACTATACGGAACTGACCACTTGCGGACACTTCATCCACATGGAGCAGCCTGAGATGTTTAACGACAAGCTGAAGGCCTTCATTGCTACGCAGATGAACAACAAACAGGCTGGCGAAGTTAAGATTCTATTTGAGATCCGCCCTGAGGTAAACTACGTAACCCATCTCTATACACTAGCTGGACTAGGATTCTCTGACGAAGAATACACTGCGAAATATGGTCATACGCTCCCCAAAGCAGCTGTCGATACCTTGCAGAAATACAAGGACCACCTTACGTTCGGACAAGGTGAAGGTGGCATGTTGTCAGGTACGTTCTTCTTTATGGTCTCAGCAGAGACATTCGCCAATGCGGATAGTCTTCAGAAAGTGATGGACAAATATCAGGAGATGGCCAAAAACCATAACTCGCCTGATGAGATCATGAATATAGCCAGTACCATTGCCAAAGTGTATGTCGATAACTACGACAACTATCTCAAGAATGTCTATCCTCAGGCGAAGAAGGATATGGAGGAACGGATGAATCAGCTGAGCCAACACATGAAGACCCATTCTTTCGTTAAGGATTGGGAGCGCGTAACAGGTTATACTTGGAACAGAGGCGATTATCATTGGCTATTGTATCGTGCAGGCGCAAAAGGCCCATCGTACAACAATCTGAATGAGAATACCAATACCGTCTATTACAATCAGTATTTGGACTATCAACTGGCCATGTTCAGCCATGAGTTCGGTATCTTTCTGATGCAGGATAGAATCGACCCAATCGTGGAGGAAATGAAGGAGTACACTCGTTCACTTGGCTCTAAGAAGGATCTAACCTACGTGCCTTGGAGTGCCTTCGAGAGTCTAGCCTGCTGGTATAATTGCAAGATAGCTGGGATGGAAACTGAGGATTACCGCAACTTTGGCAATGCCAACGTGAAGACGTTCTCCCAGATCTTTGATCGTCTCTCTGAGACAGGCATCACAGACCCTGCTGAGTTGTTTCGCAAAGGTATCATGGAGTATTTGAAAGAACAATAAGGTGTGAATGAAGCCTTCCTTGTTGAAGGCCGCATTCCGCACTCTTGCTGGAACAACATCGAAGGAGTAACGAAAATGATAGGTATTACCGTTGTCTGAATAACGATGAACATACTGATTATATCCGGAAGCCCTCGTAAGGGTGGCAATACAGAACTGTTGGCTGAAGCTTTCGCCAAAGGAGCATCAGCGCACCATCATGTGGAGATAGTATCTGTGCGCGACGTCAAGGTGAATCCGTGTTTGGGTTGTAACGCTTGCTTTGTGAGCGAAGGCAACTCTTGTGCCCAGAAGGATGACATGGCCCTCATCTATGAAAAGATGAACCATGCAGATATGCTCGTCATTGCCTCGCCAGTCTATTTCTATGGTATCAGCGCACAGCTAAAAACCGTTATCGACAGGTTCCACAATCCAATCCGCGACTCGTTCCACATCAAGAAGATGGCATTGTTACTTGTTGGTGCCGCCACGCTGCCAGAATTGTTTGATGCTATTCTAACGGAATATAACCTTGGCTTGAAATTCTTCAATATGGAGGATGCTGGCAAGGTACTTGTCAGAGGAGTCAAAGACAAGGGTGACATCAAGGGAACAAGTTTTTTAGAGGATGCATATCAATTAGGCATATCAATATGAAACCTATCCCAGAAGTTCCTTCAGTTTATTGACATTGCTGCGTGAAACGGGGATGGCATCATGGCTATGGCGCATCACGAGTTGCATGGCACGAGAATTAGAGGAGATTTGTTCCACTTGACCGAGATTGACCATGAAGGCACGATGACAACGAACTATCATGGGATAAGCCTGTAGTGAATCCTCCATCTGTTTCATCGTGGCACGGAGCATATTGGTATGCACTTCATTTCCTTGTAACTGGCAAACCTTTACATAGTTACCAACAGCTTCTATATATAATAGGTCTGAAATCTTAAGGGTTACATGTTCGTTGGTGGTACCCTCGAGTGTTATCTGTGAATCCTGATCAGTACCACCTACTGGAGGGTTATCCTCAGTTTGTCGGGAGACACCTGCGTTTGAAGTCTGCAATTTCTTCAACTGTTCGTTCAATTGCCTGGTTTCCTCGAGTTCTACAGCCAGATAACGGCTACGGAACTTGAATCGCCAATAAAGTCCAATGGCAAAGGAAAGGAAAGCGATTATCATCAACGTCTCCAGATAATTGCCTAACGATAGTTTGTTACCTTCTACAAGACTGCTCATCGTCAAGTGGCGATAGAGACAGATGAACAACGACACCAATGGTGTGTTGATACATTGGAAACGGAGATTGCGGCTGATGATATAACTGACGCCACGATCGTAGGAGCGCGGCATGCGCACAATGTATCGCAGAATGACTTCCGTCAGGAAACAACTCAGCATGCCTAATGCAAATATCGCCAGCAGATGAACACAAGTCTGCCACTGCCACACTTCGAGGCCAAAGGGCTTGAAGATGGCAATCGCCAGCACCATGAAAGCGCTACTGATAATGCGGATGCTGATAGTTTCTTTATGACTATTGTTCATACAGCCAGCAAAGGTACATATTTTAAGTGAATAGTGAATAGTGAATAGTGAAAAATTTGCTTCCGCTCGTCACTTTATACTCATTTCATCCCACTTTTATGCCCGTTTATCACAAACCTAAGCAGAATATCCCAGATATTTGGAGGGGTCGTTTTTACCTTATACCTTTGCAATCAGAAATGTTGAACAATAAAAAAGCAAAGTTATGAAACCAAGAACGATTATTGGACTAGTATTCATTGTAGCCAGCTTAACAAAATTGGCAACCATCTGGGGAATCATCGAATGGAGCTGGTTTGCAAGGGTATCAGAGGAGCCTTGGGTTACCTATTTCTGCATTGGTCTGCTGATATATGTAGGCGTGAGCCTTATTATCGACAGCTATCGCCGTGACCCCGACCAGTGGCTGCAGCGTCCTCTGCCTATTGGTGAAGACGGAAAGCGCATCTGCTGCAGCGTGCGCTATGGCGGTGATGAGTATATCTATCGTGGCGAGCCATTCCACGGCGCCCGGCTCGATGCTTTCTTCGGAGGCATCCGAATGGATTTGCGGAATGCAGCCATTACAGAGGATGAAGAGATAGAGATCCACACTTTCTTCGGCGGCATAGAACTCTTTGTACCTCAGACGGTGAACGTCCTTGTCAAGAGCCGCAGCTTCATTGGCGGTGTCGGCAACCATGCTTCAAGAACAGCAGAAAAGGATGCCCACTGCCTCCACATCATTGCCGACAACTTTATTGGTGGTGTAGATATTAAGAATTGATGTCAGATGCAACAAAATTCAGAGTTGTAACGTCAAACAATAAAAAATAGTTATGAAGACAAAAGATTTTTCAAAGAAATTACTGGTGGCACTTACCTTGATGTTGGCTCTTGCAATGAATGCCAAAGCACAGAAGTCGACCCAAGACAAGCGAGTGATGGCGTTTCAGACGGTGATGGCCATGCACGACACCACCTACAAGAATCTGATCAAGGATGGGAAATACAAAGAGGCCATCGCTCCGCTGACCAAGCTCATCAACATCCTCGACACCACAACAATCTGTCAGGACACGGAGATTTCGCCCGAAATGATTAAAGCCGCAAAGGCCGATTATCTTTATGACCAGGCCTGCTGCTTTGCCCTGACGAGCCAAAAGAAACTGGCTTTGGCCACACTCGGGAAATCGGTGGATAGCGGCTATAAGCGCTACGACAACATGCTCAACGACAACGACCTTGCTTCGCTACGCAAGGACAAGAAATATCAGGCCCTGCTGGCCGAGGTAAAGGACCGCCAGCCGCTGAGCGTGCTCAAGAAATCGGCTCCATATGCCCAAGATACCGTGAAAATGGATACCCCTTTCCGCTATGAGTCGAAGGATTCGAAGTGTCTTAGCGTTGTTCGCGAATACTTTAAGCTTGACTCGGTGGCTGGTCAGGGTGACGAACTGTCGAAAATTATCAACCTGCTGCACTTTGCCCACGACAATATGCGCCACGACGGCGGCAATCGCGCCTTTGCTGAGATGGATGCCATCGACCTGTACAACTATTGTAAGACTACGGGCAAAGGCATCAACTGTCGCCAGCTGGCCATATCACTTTGCGAGATGTATCTCTCTATAGGCATCCCTGCCCGTTACGTTACCTGTATGCCTGCCGATCCACTCGACTATGAATGCCACGTCATCAATACCGTCTGGTCGAGCCAACTGCAGAAGTGGCTTTATATCGACCCTACGATGGATGCCTGGGTGACGGACGAGGACGGCACGATGCTCAGCATTGCCGAGGTGCGCGAGCGACTCATTAAGGACCAACCACTGGTACTCTGCGAGACTGCCAACTGGAACCATGAGAGCCAGCAGACCAAGGAGTATTATCTGGGATATTACATGGCCAAGAATCTCTACTACTTTGTCTGCAAGAAATACAGTCGGTTCAACCCAGAGAGCGACTATCGCCCTAATCCTGCAGAGGAAGACATCCGCCTGATTCCCGTAGGCTTCGTCAACGACAACTGGAAGTGCGATACCACTAACGATCCCGATTTCTTCTGGGCAAAGCCTGAATGATATAGCTATAATGAAACAATACAGATACGTTAAGAGCAATGCCTTTACATCAGGCAACTCATTAGGTAATCCTGCGGCATGCATATTTACAGGACTAGAGGATTTGACTCCTGAGCAGATGCAGGCAATAGCTGCCGAACATAAGGGATTTGTGATGGAAGTCGTGTTTTGCAGTCAGTCGGAAGTGGCAGACTGTAAGCTTACCTATTATTCATCAGAGTGTGAGGTGGAGTTCTGTGGACATGGAACCATCGCCACCATGTATACAATGGTGAAGGAGACACCTGAACTGATAGACAAGCCTGTCATTACAGCCGAGACCAATCGCAAGGGAATCATCGAAGTGTTTAATGCCATCAAAGAAGAGGATGCCGTGTATATCACAGCTCCTGATCCTATAGAGCATCCGATGAATCTTTCAGTCGGACAAATCGAGGATGCACTCACTCTGCCTCATGGTGCCGTCCGCAAGGATCTTCCAACCCGAATTATCGATGCAGGTTTGCGTACGCTCCTTGTTCCCATTACAGACTTCGATACCGAAATTTCTGTCTATCCAAACGAGCAGAGTCTGAAGACGTTCTGCGAGAGCAACGATATTGACATCATCCTTGTATTCTCCAAGCAGACGGCTGACACATCAACCTTTGCCCACACCAGAGTCTTTGCGCCCAAATTCGGCTATCTGGAAGACCCTGCAACAGGCTCTGGCAATATTGCTTTTGCCAACTACCTGCTGAGCGAAGGACTTTGGAAAGGTGAGCCAATCATGATAGAACAAGGTGGTAATAATCGTGTATTTAATTCCGTAAAGCTCAAATGCCAGGATGGCAAGGTGCTGTTCGGTGGCAAGGCTACCAAGAAGATAGAAGGAGAGTATTATATATAATTCATAGTGATGAAAAGAATTGTTTTGGCTACGACTATCGCCCTTGCGTTTATATCAGCGAGTGGACAGGAGCAACAAGATAGCTTAAAATCTGTTAGCATGATGCAGGAGTTGCAGGAGGTTGTCGTGAAGGGCAACCTCCCCAATACCCGTCTGAAGGGCAATGCCATGATAACCCGCATTCAGGGAACTCCGCTATCAGATGCAGGCACACTGGGCGAGATGTTGGTGAAAGTGCCTGGCATGACAGGCACGGACGAGGCACCCGAGGTATTGGGGAAGGGTTCTCCGCTTATCTATATCAATGGCCGACTGATGCGCGACAATAGCGAACTGAAGCGTCTGCGCAGCGAGGAAATCCGCGATGTAGAGGTAATCAATAATCCTGGTGCGCAGTATGACGCGACAGTGCGGGCCGTGGTGCGCATCCGCACTGTCCGTCAGCAGGGTGACGGCCTCAGTCTCGACCTCACGCTGTCTGATGAGCACGACTTGCGTTACGATTTCGATCGTCCGCAGATGAAAGTAGGCGTTAACTATCGTAAGAACGGCGTTGATGTGTTTGGCTCTGTGTATTACTATCATCAGGACTATCGTCAGTACAGCACCATCGAGGATATCACCACAACGGATAAGGTGTTCCGTCAATATGGCCCTTATACGATGACGTGGAAGCACGATAACCTGACCTATACGGCTGGTGTGAACTGGCAGTTGTCGGACAATCACTCGCTGGGTGTTCGTGCCGATCTGACGCACCAGATGAACGGCAAGAATCAGGTGATTTACGATGAGGATGTGTTTGAGAATAATGCCCTTATCGACCACCTCTACTCTCACCAGACCAGCAAGGAGACGAAGCCATTGGGATGGCTCACCAACACCTATTATAATGGTAAGTTGGGCAAGCTGGACATCGACTTCAACTTCGATTTCATGAGGAATGGAACGGATACCGACCGCGAGAACGTTGAGCAGAGCAAGGTACAGGATGATTTCGTCGTCAGCAAGTCGTGCACCAGGAGTCGTCTCTATGCTAGCAAGCTGGTGCTGTCATACCCCGTTTGGAAGGGTGAGATGGCAGCTGGTACTGAGATGACATTCGTGAATCGCAACAACACTTATTGGATTGACAAGGCCATAATTGCCAATTCGGATGCCGAAATCACAGAGAACAACGTGGCCGTCTTTGTCGAATACAGCTGCGATTTCAAGAAGTACGGCAGCGCCTCCGTAGGTCTACGATATGAGCATACGCTCATGGATTATGATGATGCCATCAATAAAGACGAAAAGATGCATCGCTCCATGGACGAGTGGTTCCCCACGGCATCCTACTCTGTGACCTTGGGCAAGGTGCAGACGGCTCTGTCGTATAGCATGAAGACCTATCGCCCCAGCTTCTTCGCTATGAACGATGCCGTGACCTATATCAGTCGTTATATGTATCAGGCCGGAAACTCACAGTTGCTCAACGAGCGCGTGCGCGACCTGACGCTGAACGTATCGTACAAGTGGATTACGCTCACTGCCTCGTATGAGCATCTGACGAATCCCATCACCCAATGGAACTTCCTTACTGAGACAGATGCGATGCTTTGCAAACACATCAACCTCGATAAGCCCATCAACACACTGAGCGCCTATTTGGCAGTAACGCCTCGCGTAGGCATCTGGTCACTCAATGCAACGGCTGGTTTCGAGAAGCAGGACCTCTATCTCGATGTTGAGGGACCTCAGGGCGTATACCGTGTCTATTACGACAAGCCCCAATATACGCTCAATGCCTATAACACCTTTACGCTGAAGCATGGCTGGCGATTCGATGTGAACCTGATGTACCGTTCCAGCGGATGCTCGTACAATTTCTACAACGATACTTACAACCTCCGTCTCGGTCTCGTGGCACAGAAGAGCCTGCTAAAAGACAACTCGCTCACCCTTCGTGCCGCTGTGCTCGACTGCTTCCAGCGCAACCGCATGAACGAATTCTCTGATTGCGGTTATAACCAAATTCAGCAGAACAACCGCTTCTCTACCCACAAACTGATGCTATCGCTCATCTATCGCTTGAATGCTACTCGCAGCAAGTACAAAGGTACCGGCGCAGGTAAGGATGCTCAGGCCAGAATGGGTTCATAAATAGAACCAATGAATAAAAATATGAAGTTTTTTATATCGATTACATTGTTATTGTTCTGCTGCTGTGGCATGAAGGGACAGCAGACGGACAAAGAGGTTGTTGGTGTCTGCGTCAAAAAAGGTGGAACGGAGAGTGGTATCAATGCGACAAGCCGTTTCCCAATGTACAGCGTCATGAAATTCCCGCAGGCACTATATATTGCAGACTATCTTACCAAGAACAACATTGAGTTGAACGCAGAGGTATCAGTCAGGAAAGACGAACTGATGCAAGATACATGGTCGCCAATGCTGAATACTTTTGAAGGAGAAAGGTCTTTTACCTACGCAGAATTGCTGACTCTCTCGCTTCAACAGAGTGATAATAACGCCTGCGATATTCTCTTCGAACAATGCGGTGGACCGAGAAAAGTGGAAAAATACATCCAAAATCTTGGATTCAAAGACATTCGTATTCAGAAGACGGAAAAGCAAATGCATGCAAACCCTGCACTAAGTAATAAAAACTGGTGTACACCACAGTCGATGGTAGCCCTCCTTGACTGGTTTATTGCGCATCATAACGACAACGAACCTCTCCGCTATATCTGGAAATTGATGGAGGAATGTCAAACTGGTAAGGATCGCCTGCCCGCAGCAGTTCCAACTTCTGCAAAAGTCGTTCATAAGACAGGGACAGGATATCCATTACCATCAGGTCAGCCGTCAGGCATCTGCGATGTGGGTATTATCATATTGAATCATGGTCAGCAGTTTCCTATTGCTGTTTTCATTACCAACCCCTCTTCGCAATCAAAGATTTCTGATGTTGCGAAACAATTAATTGAATTATAGACAATGAAAAGATTGCGACTCGGGGCTATTCTCCACTTTATCATAGCCATTGGCCATCTCGGTTGTCTCTTTGCATTGGATGAAGCATTCGACGCATACGGCATCAAAGAGGTGATGCACAACATGGTGTTTGGTCACGTTTGGATGCTTTATGCTCTGACATTCTGCCTCGCTTTGGCCTTCGCATTAGCAGGATTCTATGCTCTCTCAGCCTCTGGCGACATCCGGCGGCTCCCACTGACTCGCATAACCATTATTGTAATCATTGTGCTCTACAGTCTTCGTGCCTTGGCAGGAGGCTGGGTTTGTGTAGCGGATTTTTTCGCTGACGCTCAACAACACGTCAGTTGGCTTCAATTTTTCTCGTCCGTCATTCCAGCCTTTATTGCGTGGTGCTATTATCCCGGTCTTAAAAAGACAATGCCTGGAGCAGCGAGAGCCGCCAAACTTGTTTGGATGGCCGAGTCGTGACAGGCAAAGACAAAGTCAATGAAGCATTTTCCAAACTTCCTTTCCGCATCTCGAATCACATTGTGTCTGCCTTTGCTTTTGGTGGATGCAATGACTGTACCCTTCTGGGTGCTCTACGTGATAGCTGGTACCACGGATATGCTCGACGGCTTTCTGGCAAGACAATGGGGAGTGGAGAGTAAGTTCGGAGCCAGATTGGATAGTTTGGCAGACTTTGTATTTGTCTTAGCTGTAGGATATAAATTGTATCCGTGGCTGAAACTTCCTGCTGTGCTGTGGATGATGATAGGGCTTATCGCATTGGTGAAAACAGTCAATGCGACAAGCTCATATGTAGTAAAACACAAGATAGAATGCCTGGAGCAGCGAGAGCCGCCAAACTTGTTTGGATGGCTGAGTCGTGACAGGCAAAGACACAGTCAATTCCTACACACAAAAGCCAACAAATTGACAGGATTCCTACTTTTTATCGGCATGATGACTATTGGGCAGTCATACTTCATCGCTATTGCATGGATGATTGCATGTTTCGCCCTCTTCACAGCTATACAGGAAGGACTTTTGATTCGTAGTAAATAGACCATTCGTCACAGAATCGTACCATTCGTCACAAATAGCAGCTAAGTCGCAACTTTAGCAGATCCCTGCATCGTCAAACTGGCAAATTATTCAAAATTGTTAAGTTATGAACAAATTCAGTTTAAAGATGTTGGCCTGTTTGGCTGCAATGATGATGAGCCTGACAGCTCAAGCTAAGACTCAGGACGTTGGTGGAAGAGTGATAGACCAGAATGGTGAACCGCTCGGATTTGTAAGTGTAGCTCTGCTCTCGGCAGACTCTACTTATATCCAGGGTGCTACGAGCGATGAGAATGGAGCGTTTATGATCCAGGCAACTGATGCGTGCTGCATTCTACGACTCTCGTTTATCGGCTATCGTACGCAATACGTGGATGTAAAAGGCACGGACGTGGGTACCATCCAAATGGAGGAAGACCAGCCATTGTTGAGCGAAATAATCGTAAAAGGACAGATCCCGAAGACGAAACTAACGGGTAACTCGATGGTGACCACCATCCAGGGCACTATTCTTGGAACCTCGGGAACAGCCAAGGAGATGCTGACTAAGGTGCCTGGCATAACCCTGAAGGGCGAAGACCTGGAGGTATTGGGCAAAGGCACACCAATTTTTTATATTAATGGCCGCAAAATGCACGACAAAGAAGAACTGAAGCGCTTGCGTTCAGAGGAGATTGCAAGTGTGGAAGTGATTACCAATCCTGGTGCACAATACGATGCTACAATATCATCAGTCGTGAGGATCAAGACCATTCGCCGCGAGGGCGACGGATTTGGTTTTGACTTGAATACAGGTTTTAATCAGGATCTGAGGTTTGGCGAGAGCGACCCTAGTGCCCAGTTGAACCTGCGCTACCGCCATAACAACCTCGACCTGTTTGGAATGTTGAACTACTGGAAATGGGACCTAAATAGCCTAAGAAACGATGAGCAGTCAAACTACCTGCCTACTGATAGGGGCGTTTTGAGCATCATGCAGGAAACTCATTCCAGGAACCATTATAAGAACAATGGGCTTGACTATAACCTTGGGGTCAACTGGCAGATAGCAGAAAATCATTCTGTTGGTGCCAGAATCCAACGCAACGACCGCTTCAATGCCACCACAGACCTGACGGTGGAGACGGACATTGAGCGCCAGCCCCTCCAGCAGAAGGAACACAATTATTCTACCCAAGACGAGCATCGCCACACCTTCTATAACTGGGAAGGCAATACATATTACAATGGTCAGGTAGGTAAGATGGGCATTGACCTAAACATGGATTTCCTGATGGACATGACTAACGTTGATAATCATATCAATGAACTCGTTAATCATACTGACCACCATGCTATGGAACAGGACAATAGCACTACTATATCTCTGTGGGCTACAAAACTGGTGCTGACCTATCCCGTCTGGAAAGGACAACTGGAGGCAGGAACGGAGCTCTCGTTTGTGACTCGCAACAACAGTTCTTCCATCACCAACTATCCCTTGCCTGCTTCTGATTCGAAGGTGAAGGAAAATAATATCGCAGCCTTCGTAGCCTACAACTTCAACCTGGAGAAGGTGGGTAACTTCAGTGCTGGTTTACGTTATGAGCATGTGGGTTTCGACTATACTGATCATCTCGATGCTGCCAACAATATGACGCGTTATCAGAACGAATTCTTCCCCAGTCTGTCATGGGCAAGACAGTTCGGACCCGTGCAGACTTCAGTAGCCTACAGTTTCAAGACCATCCGTCCTGACTATAACAGCTTGAGCGACCGCATTATCTATATCAACTCCTACACGCTGACTCAGGGCGATCCTACGCTGAAGAATGCCACGATGCAGGAGGTGAGCCTCAATGCCCGCTACAAGTGGCTGAACCTCTTTGCAGCCTACGAGCGTCGTGACAACACGCTGTCGCAACTGCCTTACGCATATAATAACGAGGGGATGATTATGATGAAACGCGTCAACCTGGAGAATCCCGTACGCAATCTGGCAGTCTTCCTCTCTGCCAATCCCACCTTCGGTATCTGGAGCCCAAACTGGACTGTTGGTGGACAGAAGTTCTGGAACACGATGGAGTTTGACGATCCACGCTCAGAAACAGGTAAGGTAAAGGAGACCTACACGAAGCCCATCTTCTTCATCGACCTGAACAATGCTTTCCGTCTGCCACACCGCTGGCAACTGGAGGCTAACATGAACATCATGACTAAAGGTGATGTCATCAACTTCCACATGGAGTCGGCATCATATCTTCTTGGGGTTGTAGTTCAAAAGTGTTGGTTGAAGAATGATGCTCTTTGTCTTCGTGTCAGCCTCAACGACGTGCTGCAGCGTAGTGTTCAGGACATGCGCATGAGCTGTGGTGGTTATCAGGTTAAGGAGAGCGCTGTGCGCAGCAACCACAACTTGAACATCACGCTGCGCTACACATTCAACGCCTCGAAGAGCAAGTATAAGGGCACTGGTGCCGGACAGGCAGAGCGTCAGAGAATGAGTAGCAATTAGCCATTCGTCACATTTTTACACCGTATATCCCAGAAATTAGGAGAATCAAATAGTATGTCATATCTTTGCGGTCGAAAACCGCGAAACTCGGTGTTTCTTGGGCGGCGGGGATATAAAGAATGAAAAATAAGAAAAAAATAAAATAAGAAAAGATGAAAAGAATTAACGTAAGACTGGCAGTTCTGATGACTGCTATGATGATGACAATGATGAGTTTCGCTGAGACACAAGACTTTGGCGGACGAGTATTGGATGAGAAGGGCGAGCCGATGCCCTATGTGAACGTGGTGCTGCTGTCGCTGCCCGACTCGGCCTTTGTGCAGGGTGCGATGACTGACGAGCAAGGCATGTTCAATATTGTGACGGATATAAAACAAGGTCTGTTTAAGGTGACTAGCGTGGGCTATCAAACCTTATATATAAAGGCAGGTCAGGACTTGTCTATCCAGATGAAGGAGGACACGCAACTGCTCAGCGAAGTTGTAGTAAAAGGTCAGCTGCCCAAGACACATGCCAAAGGTGATGCCATGCGTACCACTGTGGCTGGAACCATCTTGGAGAAAGCCGGAACCGTAAGCGATGCCTTAGGAAAGATACCATCGATTGAGACTGAACGCGGCGGTAGTGTGACGGTGCTGGGACGCGGCGATGCTGAGGTATATATCAATGGTCGTAAGGTACAGGATCTGAATGAACTCTCTCGCCTGCGTTCTGACCAAATCCAGCATGTAGATGTAGTTCAGAACCCTGGTGCCCGCTATAAGGCATCGACCAAAGCCGTAGTTCGCATCACGCTAAAGAAGGCACAGGGCGAAGGTTTCTCGTTTCAGGACTATTTCAGTGGCATATACCAGTATGGTCACACGCTGACGAACAACCTAGATGTGAACTACCGCACAGGCGGTCTCGACATTACCGCCTCGCTGTGGGCAGGGCGCTACGGTCATGCAAAATCGTTGCAGGAGCATGAGCTCACCTACTTTGTAGGCCCGGATTACATCCAGAGCAACAACTCGCAGGAATCGAAGAGCATCTGGAAGGGTTATTCACCGCAATTGCAGCTAAACTATATGGTCGATGAGAACCACAGCTTCGGTGCCTTTTATAAATACGACCGCCACCCCAGCAGCGACTTCAACAGTATGTTCTTTACCGACAACTACGTGAACGGCAAATACACGGAGCATTCAGAAAGTCGCATTTGGCAGGATGAGAGTTTCAGCAAACACATCTTCAATGCCTACTATAACGGCAAGGTGGGCAATCTGGGTATCGACCTCAATATCGACGGACTCTTTGACGACACCAAGACGCCTGGTAGTACCACGGAGCAGACAGCCCCTGCATCTGGAGACACTACAGCTCCTCGTACCATCGAGAGCAACACCCTCAGCGGCAACAACTTCTGGGCCACAAAACTCATCCTCTCCTATCCTGTATGGAAAGGTAATCTCTCTCTGGGTGGAGAATATAGCTATAATCATCGCACCGACGCCTACTCGTTTATGGCTAGCGACTATGTGCCTGTGAAGACCACCGACACAGAGATTAATGAGAAAACATCAGCTGCCTTCCTGGAGTATGGTCGCTCTTTTGGCAAAGTCTATGCACAGGTAGGACTGCGCTATGAGCATCTGACAAACGACTACTTCAACTTCGGTAAGAAGGAGGATGAAGTCTGCCGCGACTATGGCGACTGGTTCCCTACGGCGGTCATCTCTGCCCCTGTAGGCAAGGCACAACTCTCCCTCTCCTACCGTCGTGACATCGAGCGTCCTAACTATGCCAATCTGACCAGTTCGACGGTTTACGTCAACCGCTATACTTACCAAAGCGGTAACCCATATCTGTTGCCGACTTATACCCATAGCCTGGTGCTCAATGCTGCCTATAAATGGGCGAACCTGATGCTGAACTATGGCCGCGTGAAGGATGCCCTCACTATGTCGACAGAGCCTTTCCCTGGTTCAGAAGATCCCCTTGTCAGCCTTGTGCGTCCCATCAACAGCTGGGAGGATTACAACAAGTTCAGCATCCAGTTATCAGCACGGCCTACCATCGGCTGCTGGCATCCTATGTGGAGCTTCATCACTCAGTTGCAGGATTTCAAGTCGCCTACGGCCAATGGCTCTACCATCACGTTGAACCGTCCTTGGTTTATTCTTGGTTGGCAGAACGACATCGAATTGCCATACGGTTTCCGGCTCAACGCCTCACTCCAGTGGAATTCGAAGGGCGATTACAACAACTTCCGCATGACCAGCACTCGCCTTTTCACCAACGTAGGCCTGCAGCGTGATCTCAACTTAAAGCGTATGGGTACACTCACTTTCGACTTGCGTTGCAGCGATATCTTCCACACCAACAAGACGGATGCCATCGTCTTCGGTTATCGAGAACTGACTACGCACAATCCTGCCCGTCGCACCTTCGTGCTTGACCTTACCTGGAAGTTCAACGAGGCCCGCTCGAAGTATCGCGGCTCTGGTGCCGGCGAGAAGCAGAAGGCAAGAATGTAATCAAATAGCACAATTTTTTGGCAACAAACGGAATTCTTCGTAATTTTGCACCAATGAAACGTCTTTGCTATCTCGATAATCTGAAGGTTTGCCTGACCGTCTTGGTGATTATGCACCATGCCGGTCAGGCTTACGGCAATGGCGGAGGCTGGGCCTATACACCCAGTAATCCTGCCGAGGTGATGCCTTGGATATGGCATTTCTTCTCAGTAAATGCGGCCTTCTTCATGGGACTGTTCTTTCTGATCTCTGGCTATTTTGTCCCTGCGAGTTACGATAAACAGGGAGCCTCGATATTTGTCCAAAAGAAATTGATACGCCTGGGCATCCCCCTGTTGGTGATGGGAGGATTGTTATCGGTACTATCAGGTAAATTCGAGATTGGTCACATGTGGTATATTGAGAGTCTGCTGGTGTTCTGTCTTCTCTATGCCTTGATACGATTGATATGCAAGCCCATCGATGGTAAGTGTTCGTCGAAACCTACCATCATTGGCCTGCTGATATTCGGTGGCATCATGGGCATTGGCAGTTATCTGATCCGTTTGGTCAGTCCGCAGGATCATTGGATATGGCCCTTTGGCATCATCCCTCTGCCGATGGAACCAGCTCATTATCTGCAATACGTGATGATGTTCGTCGTCGGCATTCTGGCCAGTCGCTTTCATTGGCTTGAGAGAATTTCCAAAACCACAGGATTTCTGTCGCTTTTGATAGGATGTTTGCTGGCATTAGGCATATATCTGCGTGATGGCGGTGAGTGGAACAACTTTGTAGCTCAGTGGTTCGGCATCTACGAGTCGTTACTCTGTGTCTTTATTTGTTTCGGATTGCTCTGGCTGTTCCGCGAGTATGGAAATTGGAACAACAAATTCTGGCAGTGGTGCGCCGCTCAGGCTTACGGAGCCTACATCGTCCATCTATTACTGATGATAGCCTTGCAGTATGCGGTTGATGGTATCTGGATGGGAGCATTCGGTAAGTTCATGTTCATCGGAGTCGTCACCACCATAGCTTCCTTCGGGCTCACCTGGCTGCTGCGGATGATTCTTAGTGTAAAGAAGGTACTATAACTAAAAGATAAAAAATGAAACACGAGATTATTACGTTAGAGAATGTGCAGATTATTGGCATGGCCAAGGAAATTGCATTCTGCAAGGGACAGGAAGAATGTCCTAAGTTCTGGGGCGAGTATGTGGAACGCATTATTAAACCCGTCTTTATGGAACACAAGGCACCTGATGCCTTTCAGCAGGCAGCCATCGACAATGGTGTCGGAGAGTTTGGGCTCTGCACCTGCGACACTCCCAACCATAATTGTGCAACCTGTTGGGAGGCAAACTTTGGTGCTTGCAGCAAGAACACCTTTACATACGTCATCGGCGGAATATATAAAGGTGGTGGGGTGCCTGAGGGAATGCAGCTTTTCCCTATTCATAGTGGCAAGTGGCTGAAGATTCATTTCGAGGGAGGCATGAAAGCCTTTCAAGAGCAATACCAAATGTTCTATAAGGAGTGGCTGCCCCAGCACTCGGAATTCCATTGCCCCAACAACGCTATGACGATGGAATGGTACAACGGCACCGACATCGACTCGCCCAATTACCAGTGTGGCGTGATGATGCCATTGGAATAAAATAAAGGATAAGAAAGACAATGCCTATGAAACACCTGCCGAATATCCTGTCGTCGCTCCGAATTGTCGGAACTGTTGTTCTGTTGTTAAGTGATGTGTCAAGCATTCTTTTTGGGGTGCTTTACATCGTTTGCGGCATCAGCGACATAGCCGACGGGTGGCTGGCTAGGAAACTGAAGTGCGTTACCTGGACTGGAGCATTGCTAGATAGCGTGGCAGACATCTGCTTCGTAGCATGTTGTGCCTGGAAGCTCCTGCCGATACTCGAACTGCCACAATGGCTATGGTTGTGGGCTGGAGTAATCGTCGCGATTAAAGTCGTGAATCAGCTTTCAGCACTTGTGATGTATGGGCGCTGTTGCTTCCCTCACACCCTCGCGAACAAGTGGGCGGGATTCCTGCTATTCATTACGGTACCCATGACATTGTGGTCTATCGCCCCCATCTCAATAGCTGCAATCGTAGCCACATTTGCTGCTATACAAGAGGGACATTTCATAAGACGGAATGCTCCCCGCCAAACGGGGAGGTGGCTTCCGCCGGAGGGACAATGAAACTATATTATATGATATGAGAAAGATAGTAACTATAGTTTGTGCATTGATTGCTACATCGTGTTTGGGCCAAGACCTAATATGCGACAGTACCAGCTATGGTGCGTGCATCATGCGTGATGGCTCTTTTGTTGGCATTAATGAAAACGAGCATTTTGCCATGCACAGTGTGATGAAGTTCCCGCAAGCATTATGTGTTGCCGATTACCTGAATCGGAAAGGGCTGGATCTCGATGACACTATCGTTGTCGATAAGGCAGACCTGATGCAAGACACATGGTCGCCAATGCTAAAACGGTTTGAATGCAAAACGACCTTTTCGTTTGCGGAACTACTGGAATTATCTCTCGGACAGAGCGACAATAATGCCAGTTATCACAACTTAAATATTATCCCAACTTTCCATCTTACAGCCCAACGGATTGCG
>CALDLA010000011.1 GCA_937898415.1 uncultured Prevotellaceae bacterium
GTATGCTGAGCTCCCTCCTGCAGTATAACTGAATGAAACGGTTGCCACATTCGCCAGACTGTAGCTGGCTTGCTCTTTGGCTATTGCTGTAATCGTGGTCAGCTGCGTTTCCGTCTGCGCCACTGCGCCCGTAGCTGCCATTAGCAGCAGGGTAACGATTGATAAAATTCTTGTTTTCATAATTGTAATTATTGAATTAAACGAATTGATTCTGTGAGCCATTCAACTCTCAATACTTTTCTTGTATCGGTTATTTTTTTGTTATCTTTGTAGAAGGTAATGCTGACTTCTGGTTTATGCATATTTGGTGCATTTTCAAACAATTCCGCCAACATTTTTTTTTCAATTTCCTTCGGTGAAGAGCTTCCTGATTTATATATAAATCGATTCTGCGTGGGCAAATATTCGCCTTCTATCGTCCAATTATGATATTTTAGATAAGCAATCTTTTGTTTTTGGATTATTGCTTCATTGAATATTTGTTGCTGGTCATATATTTGACGAATCGTATATTTCGTGTATTTCTCATGTTTCGTGTTTGGTCTCAGGATATATTCAGGTACTCCTACATAGTCTTTAGCTCGTCTGGTACCATCATTTAATTCTTCTTGTTGAACATATCCTATCGTATTGAAATAATCTAAGTCCAGAGTATATCCAAAGCATGTTGTAATTGGATAATGGGTCTCTTGCTCGTTTATAATACTATCTTTGATAAATTTTAAGTCAGCCTCCGAAAGTCCTCTAACATTCCATTTATATACATGATTATCCGATTCTTGTTCTTGTAATGTAATATCCGTTTGGTACGCTGGTCTGAAAAGTAATTCCTTAATATCATCATTGCAGTTTAGTGTAATTTTTGCTACATATATCATTTTTGACCCTTCAGGAACTCCTAAAAGGTGACATATTGAATACGGATCTTTTTTTCTGAGAGGACATTCCTCGATTTTTTTACCAACTATTTGTATAAAATCAGCCCAAGGGAAAATCCATATACGTTTAGGTACAATTACGGTTTCATTCTCTCTGTAACCAAAATCATGTGGTACCAAAAAACCAAATTCCGTCTCACATGATATGTCTGTACGTAAAGGGATAGTTTTTAGGTAATTGATATCACACTCTTCAATACTGCCCTTTTGTATTTTTGCCTTAATAAATGCTTCGGCCCTTCTTATAACTAATGATCTGTTATCTTGGGCAAACGACATAGTGTTTGCCATCAAAGCCATTAAGACAATAATCCATTTCATTTTGTTGTGATTTATTTTTTTCATAATCGTTTTGTTTTTAGAAATTAAACTTATTGTGAATTAAAATGAATTTGGAACACCCCAATTTAGGTTAATCGCCCTCGCCGTCCCACCAGGGGACATTTCTTGTGGGGTCGCCGCTGCCAGCCAGTAACTGGCACTTGTGTTGCAGTTCCACTACTCTGAATGATGGCTTCATATATTTCTTTTTCATTGCTGTGATCTCCTTACCTGATTACAATCTTACGTCCATTGTTAATATAGATGCCCTTGGTGCTGGGCTTGCCGCTCAGGCGGACACCGTCGAGGGTGTACCATGCCTCGCTATCAAACGAGATTTCGCCCGTCTTGGTGTCAAGGGTGCCGATGGCGGTAGTCTCGCCGCTGCGGCTGACGAGGCGCACGGTGATGCTCTGGGGCAGGTCGTCGGTGGCGGCTGCGCGGGTCAAGCCGCGTGCCGGGGCAGGGGCTGACGTGCTGATATACGACAGATAGCAGCGCATGGGCTTGATGAAGGCTCCCGTGGTAAAGCGGACAAACTGCCCGGCCACCACTGCCTCACCGTGAACAGCGGTGCCGCCATGGGCTGCAAAGCCGTAGTCTTTATTAGAATCGCTTGATGTCCACGTCTTCCCTTTGTACGTGCCGTAGAAATTCCAGTCGTAATCCGTCGTGGCGCCGCCATAGAGACCATCGTTAGCCGTCGTGGGCTGCAGCGTCACGACTCCGCCCGTCATGCTCGAGATGTTCGGGAACGTCATCGTCGTGGCATTCGGCATGAACAGATACGGCGTGTTGGCCGTCAGCGATGTCGCAGCCGTATTGCCCGGCTCCTGCATCGTGCATACCCATATATGCTGGTCATAGTCGTATGTCACTTCCTTGAAGCCGTAGAACTTGCCGCCCTCGCTGCCCTCGTTGCCGTCGCAGATATAGCTGAACGGCAGTATCACCGTCGCGGCCTGTGCTGTGTTGAACGGGCGGTTGTAGGTCACGCTCTTGATATTGCCTACCTCCTCCGTGATGTTCACACCCACGAGGTTGTTGCCCGTGCCGTTGATGGTCACGTCGGCCCTTTCATTCCAGTCATTGAAGCGATATTCAACCACTGCGTCGCCGTACTTCGGCGTGTAGTAGTTGCCGTCGTAGAGGAAGCCGTTCTCGTAGCCATCCACCATTCCGTGGTCGGTGGTCGCATTGCCGAGGTTGGTAGGCGCGACGGTCGCCGTGGCTGCGGGGCGGCCCTGCCTGTTGCCGAGGATGCTGGTATAGTAGCAGTTCGTCATGTGGTAAGTCAGGGTCGGCTCACTGTTTGGAAAGACGAACGTGAAGCAGTTGCCGCCCAGCGCGTTTTTGCCCGTGCCGTATGCGGCGGGAGCGGATAGGCAGTCGGTGAACGTGATGGTCCCGTAATTTCCATAGTCCCATCCTATGAATCCGTGGCAGGAGGTGGTCACGCCAGCCTCGTTCGGGTTGTAAATCAGTCCGTCATAGACGCAGCCCGTGACGGTGCAGATGGCATTAGTGCCATTCCACGTGCCAATGACACCGCCGTGAAGGGCGCTGCCGCTGACTGTGGTGCTGATTTCGGTGCTCACGCGGCAGTTCTTGATGGTGATATTGCCCTCGGAATGGCCCACCAGACCGCCCAAGCTCTCATAGGTGCCGCCCGTAATGGTGCCCTCTACGTGGAGGTTGCTGATGGTGGCGCCATTGATGTAGTGGAATGGAGCGCTGAGGTGCTCGGCGGCAGTGCGGTTGAAGGTCAGTGTGTGGTTCTGTCCGTCGAACGTGCCCTTGAACGGGTGACCGCTCTTGCCTGCCATCTCCGACGAACTGACGTTTGCGGCGAGTTTCACAACCTTGCCGCTGAAGCCGTCGGGAGCCAAGTCGTAGTTTGTGGCAAAGCAGAACCAGCCCCAGCCGTTGGCGGTCTTGATAGTGTACTCGTTAGTACCGCTCTCTGCGAAGTCATCCACGCTGATGGAGAACGTAGCGCCGATGTTGACATCCTCGGCTGGCATGGTGAACGTATAGGTGTTGCTGCCGTTGTCGGTAATGCCACTGCCGATGCTGTAGTTTGTCGTTGCGCCCGTCACGGTCAACGACTCTAACGTTTCACCGAACTTCGGCGTGAAGGTGATGGTAACCGTCTGTCCTTCGCCAGCCATAGTTGTGCTTGCGTAATCATCGGTGCTGATATTGAACTGCGGATAGATGTTGTTAATGTCACTATAGGCCACTACGTGGAAACTCTGCGTCAGCGTGTAGTTCGTGCCGCCGATGGTAACGATGAGCCTTGCAGTGTAGTCGCCGACGGCATTAGGTACGCTATTAGTGTAGTTGGTGCCGTCGGTCGAGTAGCGGATGCCTTCAGTCGTGCCGTTGAGTCCCGTCTGCGTGTTGAACGCTGACAGGTTGTGCGAGGCAGAATAATACGTACCGGGACGATAGAAAGATTCAATGGGAGGTGAGAGCGTTAGCGTGGCCTGATAGCTTGCATCGGCAAGCGAGCAGTCCAGCCCGTCGCTGTGTCCGCAGGTGGCGGTCAGCGTGTTCCCTACGGCGTTGAATGTGAAGTCGTGCGAGTGAGTCGGCTCCACGTTGGGGATGTAGGTGATTATCATCTCGCATCCGGCGCTCTTGTTGATGAAGAATTTGGCATCGACACCTAATCTCATGGTGAGGTTGCCGGCAATGCCTGCTGCATCTGTGCTGATAAAGGTGAAACTGGTGCTCTCGCCGCTGGCTCCTACTCCCGTCAGTGCGTCGTCGGTGCCGTTGTACTTCATGCCGTCGATTGACATGGAGAAAGTACTGCCTCCCTGCTGATTACTTCGACCTGCCTTGGTGAACTCCACCTTCGTCACCTTGCCATCGACATAGGGAGAAATGAAGAGTTGCACTTCATTCCCTGAGCCAGAAACAGCGGAAGTTACGTTCTGTATCTCGAAAGCAGGATTGCTGTTAAGATAGACATCCATCATTGTGCCGTTCACGGTTAGAATGGTCTTCTGCGTGTTGTCGTCAGGGTCGGTTGCCTTGATGCTCAAGTAGTCATTTGTTACCGTGGCCGTGCTGAACGAGAATGTTTTTGTCAGTTCGACCGCTCCCACCGACTGCGCCGACGTGAGCCAGAGGGCGAGGATGAGGATGAGATTGAATGTTCGTTTCATTGTATATTATTTAATATTGTATAATAGGTTCCTCCATTCACTACTGTCAAATAAGCTTTATTGCCTGCCAAATATCCATTTGCAGATTGAAATTGTTGGGAGCTATTAAGAAGATAGTTTTTATTCGGTTGTGTTCCTGACGAGACATTTCCACCACTTAATTGTGGTGTCAAAGTTGAGCATGTGATAGTTGTTGGCGACTCTAAGGTCTTTGCTATTTTTCCTCTTGTTAATCCATTTGTGCTTATTAGCACTCCTGTATTGGCTGGAACAACACCGTTTAAAGATATAGGTTGGATATAAATTCCATTCAAATTATATCCACAAGCAGTCATATCTTCGACCTTGTAGTTATAGTTTGCACTAAACGTATCCCAATTTTGATAGTCTGGAGTGTACCAAAACTTCAACTGACTATTTAGATAATAACCAAAGAACCTGTCTTCTGGGTCGTCGATATAATTGTCTATATATTCTTTCGGAACTATGATCTCGTCCACATAGTTACAGCCACCTACAATATCATCGATTTCTCCGAAGTCTATTTCACTAATATCGTTTGTAAACTCCAAAGTTGTCAGGAAACAACAATAGTGGAAAGCGTTGTCCCTGATAAATCTAAGGTGGTTTGGCAGACGAATGTATTTTGCATTGCAGTCAAAAAATGCGCCTGTGTTAATGCAAACTACATACTTGTACTGATTATTCTCATAGATATAATCAGGAATATAAACCGTGTCTCCCTCTTCTGAAGGGAAAAACGTAAGTGCTAAACCAATGACACCTGATGATGGATCGTAAAATGGAGAAAAGTTAAAAACACCAGGATCATCAACGATGGTCGCTTTCATGCCCAAAGGTATGCTGAGCAATACCGAGAGCAGCAGAGAATAAATCTGTTTTCTCATAATGGTTAAATCTTTATTGTATTTTGTATTTATTGTTAATTCTCTCATCCAAACTCTGTGGGGGAGCACTAACTCAAAGGCATAAAGAAAGCGCAGGCCCCATCCATATTCTCCGACAGGCCTGCGACAGCCTCTACATACTATGGAAGAGTCTGCGCCTAAAGCGCATACTCCATGTATGTAGGTTTGCTCGTTAATCTCGTTCGAGGTCGCAGTTTGTCGGAGAAATTGAGCAAAATAATTAGTGCCTTTAGCAAAACACCGCTGCAAAGGTACATATTTTATTCGTAATAAGATGTGTAACAAACAAAAAAGTTTCATTTTACTTAAGAAATTGTTCATTGCCTATTTTCTTCATTACAAGATACCGTCAAATAATGTTTCAGAGAATACTATAAAAGGTCTCTGGTTGACATGCCGAAAGCCCCAAACTCTTGTATTTCATTTCGTCGAAGTGGGCCGTCTCTCTACTATCTGATCATCTGTTTTCATTTGCAAAGTTACATATTTAATTATTAATAATAACGAATGGTATGTTAATTATGATAAAATCTTCAAGAATAACATATTTATCGATATGTTTTTGAGGCAAAAATACATAAATTTATGGTATTGCAAAGACAAATCCACTACACTACAGATTTATCCACTCAGAGGGTAAACTATTGCTAAAACGAACAAATTTAATAAATTACGGTGGATTATTATGTATGTTGTTGGATGAATACTGCTAAGTATTTTTTAAATAAGTATTTTTGCCATGCATAATAGTTACTATTTTAAAAGAGTATGAAAATTAAGCAAAACGTAAAAAATGAAATGGTACAGAATAATGTACATGTATTTGTAATGGATAATTTGGGATATCGTAGGGTATCCATACATGATGTGATTTATCTGGAAGCTTCAAGGAACTATTGTGTTATTCATCTTGTCGACAAAAGCAAAATCACCGTTTCCGTACCCATGTGTGAGGTGCAAGAGTATTTTTCTCCAGATTTGTTCATTCGTATTCAACGTTCTTATATCATCAATCTGGAACATGTATCCAGGTATATTGGTAATTTTGTGCGCATGGTAGATGATAGGGAAATTACTATTGGCAGGGATTATCAAGACACAATAAGGAAAAGTTTTATTCTTATCGGATCAAGAAAAAGAGTTGTAGAAAAGAGAAAACAAAAATACGGTGGATGATAATGATTAACGTTGGACACATAATTGACAGTTCGTCAAATAAGTCTAACTTTGCCAGCAAAACTGAAGTCCGGCTCAGCATTAACAACATTATTTACAATTAAAAAAAGAAAATTATGCCAATTGATTCAACTCCATCGCAAGTGGCAACCAGTGCGTTGCAAGCGATACCGTTTGGCTCCATTATCGGAGCACCTTTGAAAGCTTGTATTGAAGCGCAGGCTATGGCTGCGCAGACATCATGGCAGTTCATTCAGGAAGTCGGTCTGAACACAGACCCTGAGACTGGAAAGAAAGAAGCAGTGAATGTGACCTTCGAGTTTCTGCAGAATGGTCGCATGGCGCAGTTGAATGTTCCTCTGCTGACGATAGTACCTATCCCGTATATCGCCATTCATGATATCGACATCAACTTCAAGGCCAATATCTCCGCTTCGTCATCCTCTGTTTCCGAAACCAGTTCTTCATCATCCCTCGAAGCAGGAGCGGACATCTCAGCCAAGGTTGGCTGGGGCCCGTTCAGCGTCCAGGCGAACATGAAGGCAAACTATTCGTCGAAGAAGGACTCTAAGGCCACCCAGAGTTCACAGTACAGTGTGGAGTACACCATGGACGTGGCTGTGAAGGCCGGACAGGATAGTATGCCCGCAGGTCTCGCCAAGGTGCTTGAACTACTTGGCAGTTCTCTTGATGTGAGCGATCCTGAAGGTACGCTTGAAGTCAGTGAGACCAACATTGTCCTGCCTGCTGACGGCAAGTCCGTGAAACTCATTGCAACCTACAAGAGCCCGAAGGGTCTCTTTGAGCCAAAAGCCATCAAGGCGAAGTCTGGTGATGGTGATGTTGCCGGTGTGCAGGATGGAGACAATATGGTATTCGATCTGACTAAGGAGGGCTCTTACACCGTCACTGCAGACAGCAGAACGCTGAGCGTAAAAGTGTCATCAGCCCAGAAGGAAAAAGGTAATGCTTAGTAACAAGTATCATCTAAAGTAATTGAAACTTATGGCTCAGTTAAGCACTATTATCAGTTCTATCCTTCGGGATATGGTCTTTGCCCAACATCAGGCAAATATGTATTCAATAGCACTGAAAGACATCTATAGCAAATATGGACGACTTGACAGCTTTGCCCTGCCTGCTGTGGCTTTAGGCGAGATGGTTCTTTGCATCCAGTATGGCATCACAGACTCTTCAGCCGAAGTGGAGCAGTACGAAATCAATTTCCCTGCCTTGCGCGATATTGAAAAGAGTATCTCCAAGTCTTGCGCCAGATTGCTTCTCGACAGTGCCATCCCCATATTCAATGAAGTCTTACCAGACAGGGCAACAGAAGATACCGCTCCTTTGCAAACTCTGGAGGACGACAAGAAGACAAAACGTGATTTTAGTGCTTTCTTGAGCCGTAAGATTCAAAGGGCTATTCAAAAAGAGTACACTGCCATCATTCAAGATAATGGCTCTATCAATGAAAAGACCTTGGCACGAATTGTCCTAAGTGTTGGAGAGGATTCCTTGCTCAACCATGGAGATATACGGGAGATGCTTGATCAGAATGTCAACGGTGAGTACGACGAGAAAGTAAAGGCGGCTATGAGAACTGCTGTTGAGCAAGGGCTTCCCGCCTTATTGCAGGATGTGAATGTCAAGCGCAAACGCCTCATGCCTTCGATTGATGTCTGTGTGTCATCGGAGGAACTGGCAAAATTGCCAGAGGACGCTATCCATACTTTACGCTTCAAGGTGTCACCTAACAATATAAATATTTATTTGAAAGACGAATAAAATATCTCGCTTATGGAAACAAAATATAACAAGGTAAGCAAACAGATTATGGAACTGAAGGATCTGATTTCCGGTCCACTGGTTGCTACGATAGATGCGGATAGTATGTCGACACGGAGATATCTTAGTTATCTCTATGAACTAGCATTCGATTCCTATAATCCGGAAACGGGAGAAGTTGGGAACTTGAGGATGTTGGAGTTTACCTACAATGTGCAGGATAACGGAACACAACGACAACAGCGCGTCAGCATCCCGCTGATGACACTAGTGCCACTACCCTTGCTTCAGGTGAAGGAAGCAGATTTCGATTTTGATATTCAGATTATCGATGCGGTCAGTGCCGACAAACATTCAACCTTTTCTCTGAAGGGAAAGAATGATGGGGAAGATCCGATACCAGAAGGCGTCAAACTGAGGGTGTCGATGGCCGCATCAAATATTGAGGGCAATATGGAAAAGAAGATCAGACAGGGACTTGCCGCTAATATGAAAGTTAAGGTAAAGATGCAGCAAGCAGACATGCCTGGTGGTTTGTCGAATTTGCTGAACCTGACTACCAACAACCTCCAGATTGAAGATATGAAAGAAACTCCAGAAGAGCAAGAAGAAGTAGAAACTGAATAACTGAAGAAAGCAATGATTCCAACTAAACCAAGAATGCAACAGCAACAACATGGTGTGCCTGGCATACAATGCCCAATCTGTAGTCAACTAATCCCTGTTTCAATTCGTCAACTATTATTTACCAGGAGTTTGCATTGTCCTGTATGTGGACTGAGTCTGTTCATTGACAAGAAAAAGTCGGACAAAGCCCTGAAGATTCTGGCAAAAGTGGACGAAGCGCAGCGAAGGGTAGAAAATACAAGTCACTTTAGCAAATAGTTGTAATGGGGGGTTTGCGTTCACTGACTCGATGGCTGAAAAGACTCTTCCATAAAACAGAAGATACTACTGTACGAGTTGAAGGGAATGACGGATACGGCGAACTGCTCATCAGCCATTTGGAAACTCTTTCCAAAGGAAAAGTGATGAAGTTGAGGAAAAACGGTAGCAGAAACAGATGGAAAGGCGAGGTAATGTCAATGACGGATGCCTATCTTTTTCTAATCAGGATGCCTACCGTATACCCTGATAATATTACGCACCACATGGCCAGTGATTGCCTGATATATCATGCCCAACTTAACGAAAATCAGCAGTTGACCATGCGGGAGAGGTATGTAAGAGGCAATCGAGTGGTGGACTTAAAACTTAATAGTAATCATCAGCCGATAGTTGTCAGGCTGTTATTTAAACAGAGTCAAACTTATGAAGAAAATCATTATCTTCGCGCTGGTGCTTCTGCTTGCCATAGCAGGAATATTCATCGCTACCCAAGAACGGACAAACAGACAGTCACAACAGAAAGAACAGATTGAGACGGAACGATTACGGGACCGACTCCAGACATTTACGAAAGAAAAAGAACAGTATGATCTCAAGACACGTTACAAAGTTGTTGAAAATGCGGAAGACGCTGAAATGCAGTTCCTGAATCTGACTGAAGGACTGAGAAAATATAAGCAGCATATTGGAACGGATGTGATATGGACAGCAATAAGTTCCAATATGGACACATTAAAGATGACCATCCATCTTAAGCCATCAAGTGAGCAGTGGCTAGGTGTCATTAATGTAAAGATGAAAAAGGTTCCTGACATCAGGCAGATCAATCTCTATGAAGCTGTCACAAGTGATGACACTGTCAATTACCAACGAGGTGTGTTAAACGATGTTGAACATAAACAATAAGAATTATGCAAACTATCAAATTAAGATCAATGGGAAGTGATGTTGTACTCTTGCAGCAACTTCTCAACAAATGGGGTTACAAAGTCGATGAGACGGGACTCTTTGACGAGCAGACCGACATTATGGTACGTGACTTCCAACGTAAGAATAAACTTGCTGTTGACGGTATAGTCGGCAAAGGCACATGGAGCAAATTGCAGGACGAGAATGCCCGTCAGACGGCTACCCTTCGGCTTACTGAGGAGGATTTCAAACGTTGCGCAGAGATCCTGGACGTAGAAGTGGCTGCCGTGAAAGCCGTACAGGAGGTGGAAACAGGAGGCCGTGGTGGTTTCTTTGCCCCTGGTCGTCCTGCTATTCTCTTTGAAGGTCATATTTTCTGGAGTCAACTCAAGAAATATGGTCTTAATCCGGAGGACTATGTAAAAGGCAACGAGGATTTTCTCTATCCAAAATGGACTAAGAGCCATTACAAGGGTGGTATGGGTGAATACGAGCGTCTGAAAAAGGCCCTCGCCATCCACGAGAAAGCTGCTGCCTGTTCTGCAAGTTGGGGACTGTTCCAGATTATGGGGTTCAACTATGAGGCATGCAGATGTAAGAATGCGAGAGAGTTTGTCGAGAAGATGTGTGCCAACGAAGGAGGCCAACTCGATCTCTTCACGGCTTTTCTGAAATCCAACGGTTGGGACAATTATCTCCGTACGCTTAACTGGACGGAATTCGCCCGGCACTACAATGGTCCTCAATATGCACAGAACAAATACGACGAGAAACTGCAGAAAGCATACATGAAGTACAAGCAATAAATTGAACTTTCTGATAGTTCGTCGAATTCCGTCTTATCTTTTTGTTCATACGATTATAAAGAAGAACTCCTGCCATTGGTCTTACGACAATGCAGGAGTTTTTATGTGTCTTGGTGGACTAAACTGTAGCATGAAAAACAGATTTCTTCACATAGTCAACAAAGAGTATTTTTGCAATAAAAACAATCTGGCAGGTTCCGAAAAGCCCAATAGTAAACAGAGTAGGAAACTAAATATGAACGATCATGAAAAAGTAGTAAAAAAGCTATTCAACAGAGATTTAATTAACAAAAGGCGGTTCCTGAAAAGCCTAAGATAGAGTAAGGGGAAAAAGATACTATATGAAAAAATATGTAAACCGTAGGACAAACGAATACAAAAACTACAGTGAAAAAAATGTGTCTAATTATTCTAGCTTAGATATTATTGCAATAACGCTATTACGTATTGCATGGTCAAGAAAAAGAGATATTTTTAATACGCAAAATGCCGTCAATTATGACTGTGTGGCTGTTTGTTTAGTTAATGGAGAATTATGGTTGGCCTCTAATAATATTAAGATTACAGATGAAGACATCAATGTTTTACTTGAGTGTATGAACAACGATGGATTACCATATAACGGTAATGTTTGGACTGTAACTAATGGTAGTGGCCATATGCATGCAGAAATGCAATTAGTTAGTCAGTTGAAACAAGAAAATCTTATGACTGACTTTATCGGTGTTTCCAAACCTTGTTGCAAACAATGCGCAGAAGTACTAGACCATGTTCATATAGGTTATTCAATGTGGCATGACTCTCCCGTTGTTAATTGGGAGAATCCTCTCCTTTGATAAATCAATATTAAACGAGAGTCAAGATTTATCACTCTTGACTCTTATTTTCATTTTAAAGTAGAAAACAGCATGGTTTTGTGGACAGTACAGAAAGTTGAAATCTTTACCCGAAATGGCAGTTTAAAGATGGTTGTCAAGCGTCTGAGTTTTTTATCTTTACGAACAAAAGTCATAAGTTGTAGTACCTCTCTCATTTCTCCAAGGTCTCGGATTCCAGACAACAGATACCACAAAGTTCACCCGACATAGGTGGCCATGGTAGTGGCGATGAGCGTCTATATCGTTTATGTCCTATAAGGACTCTGGGAGTGATTTCTTACGCAGTTTGCCGAGGTAAGCAGGTGTGATATTGAGGTACGAAGCGATATCCTGCATTGCAATATCCTGTACGATGCGGGGACAACGCTGTAGCAGAAGTTCGTAACGCTCGAGTGGCGTGGCGCAGTATAGGTTTTGATAATGCAAATGGAACTGGCTGGTCATGTGCTCAGCAATGAG
>CALDLA010000012.1 GCA_937898415.1 uncultured Prevotellaceae bacterium
AATACCTCCTAATTATACTTTTAGTTTAACGTATGTTCTGAGTGCCTTTGCCTTTGTGGCTCCGGCTCTCACACACCTAAAAGCAACTTACGTGCCGAATGACAAAGTGACACGCAAAAAAGACCATTATGGCACCGAATTTAAACTCGATTAAACAACGCTGACAATTTATTAAACCCAGTTTAACATTGACAGTTCAAAAGATGGATGCTACCAATGAATACAGGTAGCTGCCGAAGCTGACGAGTGCCCATATCATCAGGGCTATGAGCAGCAGAAGCACAATGAGAATGATGGCTGACTGCCACGCTCTTTGGTTCACCTGCTTGATGATGGTCTCGTCGCCGTCAACGAAACCCTGAATCATCTGCATGTTCTGGATGTTTGCACGATGGAAGAAATCGATAACGTCGCCAACGAAGAACGGAATCATACCCATCAGCACGTCGCGGAGGGCATTGTTCAGGACAGCCAGCGTCAGGGGAATGCTCTTGATGACTCTCGACGAGAAATAGACGAACGGCACAACGCTGAGCAAGGCAATGGCATCACCCCAACCAGGAATGATGCCAATAAGTGCATCGAGATAGTATCTATCCATGTAGCGCGTCAAGCTGTTCATCGTCTGATAGGCCTTGTTCTCCATCAGCCGCTTGCGCCGCAGTTCACGCTTCTCGTCTTTGTTCATTTGCATCTTACAATTACATAATCCGCATAGCCAGCCTTACCAGTTCCTGATAAGGCAGACCGCCGACCTGACGCTCTATCTGACCGTCTTTCGTAATGAAGAACAGCGTAGGTATCGACTGGATGCGGGCTGCTGCTGCAAGTGCCTGGTTCTTGTCAACATCGACCTTCAAAACCTTGATTCTACCCTCATACTCTTGCGCCAAACGTTTGAGCATGGGAGCCATAGCCTGACAAGGACCACACCATGTGGCGTAGAAATCGATGATGACGGGCGTAACTCCTGTATAGTTGTAACCTCTGAGATATTGCTGATAATCTTTTATATTCTCCATAATCTTAATGCTTCAAAGTCATTATCTTAGTAGGACAGGCCTGAGTACACTTGCCACACTTCAGGCAGTCGGGATGCAGATAGCCGACAGCCTCGCCGCGAGAGTCGTAGGGCGTGAGCTGCATCGGGCAGACGCGGGCGCACTGCTTGCACTTCATCTGACAGGCATTCGACACGTGGATATTCGTGAATGCCTTGGGCAGTGGAGCCTTCTTAGGTGCTACCCAATTGGAGATGGTTCCCATCGGGCAGAACGAACACCATGTGCGTGGCGCATAGATGAACGAGAGTGTGACACCAACAATGGTGGTCATTACGATTATTGTCCAAAATACCTTGCCTATACCAGCCCACATGGGAAGTCCTCCCTCGCTCCAAGGTACGAAACTCAGCTGGAAGCCGAACATGCCGAAGATGAAGAACACCATAAACAGGCGGAAACCGAAGGTACGCACAAACTTGGGAATCGGACGATGGGGTGAGTACTTTGACAGCAGGCGGTCGTACATATTGCCGCGAGGACACACATGTCCGCACCACCAGCGGCCTTTAAAGATGCTCGTCACCACAGGGCCGATCATACAGATGATGGCCAACAGGCCAATCACTGGAGAGAACCAGCCGAGGATGATGTAGGCGATGATGATCCAGTAGAGCGGCAGCCCTGAAGTCTCAAAATGTCTATGGAATCGTTTATGTGCCATTTTCAATGATTATTGATACTTTGTAAATTGGTACTTTTTCCTCAGCTCCGATTTCTTTTCTTCGTCCAAACTGGTGAAATATGTTTTCCACCCTGGGCAGTAGTTAATGTGCCAACGCCAGAAGCGGCCCATCAGTGATTTGGGGTTCTTCTCGTAATGTGCTCTTAATTTGCAATTCTCACATGGTTGTGCCATAACTTATTTCTCCTTATTCTTTAATGTTTCAATAATCGTGTCGAGTTCACTGGCAAACTTTGCATAGTCATCCAGTTGGAAGGGACAAGCTTTGAGCTCTTTGCCCATGCCTGCAGGGATGATGGCGTATGCCTGTTCCTGCATCGCCTTGCCCTTTGCGGTCAGCGAAACTATCTGCTGACGCTTATCCTCCTTGCCACGCTTGCGAACCACGATGCCAAGCTTCTCCATGCGCTGAAGCAGCGGTGTAACGGTGTTCGTTTCAAGCAATAGCCGATGGGCTATGTCGTTCACAGGCTGGGAATCCTGTTCCCAGAGCACCATCAGCACCAAATACTGCGGATAAGTGATACCCAGCTCATTCAGCATCGGCGTATAGGCCTGGGTGATGAGACGTGCCGCCGTATAGAGACGGAAGCATATCTGCTTGTCGAGTCGTAATTCTTCGTGCATAGTTCCTTACCTTATTATATTATAACATGGCCTCTATGTCCTTCTCGAAGTCTTTAGGTTCTGTGGTTGGCGCATAGCGTTTGATGGTCTCACCGTCCTTCGAGATCAGGAACTTGGTGAAATTCCACTTGATGTCGCTGTCTTTCTCCACACTCTTACTGATAGCCTTGAAGAGAGTCTTAGCAGCTTTGGCCTTCAGACCGTTGTATTCCTCTGTGGGAGCCTGAACCTTCAGATACTCAAAGATGGGCTGGGCATTGGGACCGTTGACATCACCCTTCTTCATGATCTGGAATGTCACACCGTAGTTCAGTTGGCAGAACTCCTCAATCTTACCGTCTTCAGCAGGATCCTGCTCCTTGAACTGGTTGCAGGGAAAGCCGATGATGACCAGCCCCTTGTCCTTATACTTCTGGTTCAGCTCCTCCAGTCCTGCAAACTGGGGCGTGAATCCAC
>CALDLA010000013.1 GCA_937898415.1 uncultured Prevotellaceae bacterium
TGGCAGCGGATAAGGCTGGCATTGCAGCCATCAACCGCTACAAGGAGGAGATGAAAACCAAGGGCGCGAACAAAGAGAAACCGCAGAAGCCAAAGGCTCTGTTCAGGGTGCATCCGGCTCGTACCAGTAACGCCCAGTTCATTCAGGACATGGTGAACGCCGTGGAGGTAGTAGATGGTACTGAGATGCAGCTGCACATGCTGACCTTCGACACTGAGCTTGACAACACCATGACGGTGCAGAAGGGTGGTTCGTGGATAGATAAGATGTCGCTGGAACTCAAAGCGTTTCACAACGAGGAGGATGGTCAGGCGTATTCTAATCTGGATAGTGTGGTGCAGAACTTCTTCGTGTTTTGGAACTATATCTACACGGGTACCCCTATGGCCCTGAAGAAGAAGGTGAATGCTCAGAACTTTGGTTCTGGACTTGCTACGCGCTTGACGTGCATTCCGCTGCCTTCTACGAACTTCGAAATGATGGAGCGTGAGCAGACCGTCGATTTCGAGAGCGACGGCAGGCTGAAGGAGTGGGCTTTCAAGTTGGATCGCGTGAAGGGTGAACTCTCTGTGCAGAAGATTGTGGATGAACTCTACGACTGGACGGCACGCCGCATGATGGATGCCAAGGAGAACAACAGCAAGGCTGACGAAATGCTGCTGAAGCGTTGCGCCTATCATGGGCTGAACTTCTCGGCTCCGTTCATTGTGATGCGCCATTGGGCAGACATTCATCAGGAGGGCAACTACTGGTGCGGCCAGTTTGAGACTGACGCTACAGACTGGAAACTGACGGAGTTGATAGTAACCATTCAGTACGCTTGCCAGCGTCATTACTTTGGGGCATTGGCCGAGAAGTATTTTGACGACAAGACACGCGATGCTGCTGCCAACACGCCACGCAGGACTAAGACCATTGAGGCCTTCAACCGTCTGCCTGAGGAGTTCACCATCGACGATGTGATGCGCTGCTTTGGTCTGGCACAGAACAACTCGGCTCGCGCCAGGGTGTTCCGTCTGCTGAAGGATGGGCTGGTAGAGAAGGTGGATGAGTTTGTGGAGAACGGCACCACTAAGGCTAAGTACAAGAAGACTGGGGCTGTGATGATTTGACGATGACTGCGGGCAGGGCTTCGTCCCTGCCAACGCAGTTACACAGTTACGCAGTTACGCAGTTGCATAAGGTTTTATAGAAACGAGAAAATGGAAAAGGTAGAAATCAACAAGCAAGCACGCCTGAGTGAACACTTGACTTCGTCGAGTGTGGCTACGCTCGGCAATTTAAGCGAGCTTAATTGCACTCGCTTATCGCCACACTTCACTCTTGGCGAAATGTGCAAAACCAGTGCGAAGACCGCTGACGGAAACATCCCTTCGCACGTACATATTGAGAACTTGAAGCGCCTCTGCGGCTGGCTGGAGATGCTTCGCAGTGAGTGGAACAAGCGCTATGGCGAGGGTGATGACCCCATAGTCATCAACTCTGGCTATCGCTCAGAGGCAGTGAACAAGGCCGTAGGCGGTGTCTCTGGCTCGAACCATCTGACTGGCTGTGCTGCTGACATCCGCGTGGCAGGCGTCGAGCAACTGGTGCGCTACGCCACCATCCTGCTCGACATCTCAGACGAAAGGCAACGGGTAGGCGCGTCAGCGGGAATGTCTCAGGAGGACTTCGACGAACTCCTGCTGGAACGTTCGCCTCGCGGCGGCTACTGGCTCCACTTCGCCGTAAGGCCAACGGGTAATCGCAGGAAGGTGCGTCTGATTCAGACGTAAATCTCATCGAGAGGACTGACAGACTTCGAGAGCTGCCAGCCCTCTTTTTGTTTTTTTGAGGCCGAAAAGTACGATTCGCGCAAAATGTGAAAGTTTGAATCAAGGGGACTTTTTCAGTCGCTACGCTTAGTGAAAGCGGCACCTCAATAGTACTCATGCTCGAAATTACTCAAATAATTTTGGTATTTTACTCACTAAATTGTATCTTTGCAAGCGGAATATGGCTGAAAGATGTCGGATGTATGAGGTCTGATGGCTGATGTGAAATATAATTGGAAGTTTAGGGAAAAAGTATTATTTTTGCAGCAAAAACGAAATTGATTATGATCGATGCAGACATTTGGGGTTTAATTATGATGAAGAAAGCAATAATCAGCTTAGTGCTGACGATGATGTCAGTAGCCGGATACGCTCAGAGCGTTGTTGGCATGTTGCCCGTTCAGGCTCAGCTTCCTAAGGTTACGTTGAAGGACATCAACGGCAAGACCATCTCGACGGATACGCTTTCTAACGGAGGTCGGCCGTTTATCATCGACTTCTTTGCCACTTGGTGCAAACCCTGTAACCGCGAGTTGGATGCCATCAGCGAGGTCTATGAGGAATGGCAGCAGGAGACGGGTGTGAAAATCATTGCCGTGAGCATCGACCAAGCGCAGAATATGAATAAGGTGAAGCCATTGGTAGACAATCATGGTTGGGATTATGAGGTGTTGCTCGATCCGAATGGTGACTTGAAGCACGCTTTTGGTATCCAGATGATTCCGTATGTGCTGATTGTCGACGGTCAGGGTAATATCGTCTATAAACATCAGGGCTATACGGACGGTGCAGAGGTAGAACTAATAGAGAAAGTGAGAGAATTGGGAAGGTGAGGCTGTTGTTGGTCATAATAGGTTTGTGCTGTGATCTGAGCATATCAGCTCAGGAACAGAACGGTGTGACGCTGAGCGGAAGTGTGCAGAGCGACATGCTGTTGCCGCAGAATGACGACAAGACCGGTGCCGAAAAGACGGAGGATCTGTTAACAAACACCTATTTCGACTTGATGTTGCATAGCCGTTATGTGGATGCCGGTACCAGGTTAGAATATCTGGAACATCCGCTGCCAGGTTTCGAGAACGACTTTGAGGGCTGGGGCGTGCCTCACTTCTGGGTGAAAGGACAACTGGGCTGTGCCGAACTGACGGCAGGAACCTTCTATGAACAGTTCGGTTCAGGCCTTATCCTTCGCACATACGAGGAGCGTTCGCTAGGTATTGACAACTCACTGTTGGGTGGTCGTCTGGTACTGAGACCTATGAAGGGTGTCACTATGAAGGCACTTAGCGGTAAGCAGCGCAACTATTGGTCATGGAATAAATCGTTGGTGAGTGGTGCTGATGTGGAACTTCACTTTGACGAGTGGATATCTTCCATGAGGGTGAGTGAAACGAAGCTGATGCTGGGAGGCTCGTGGGTGAATAAATATGAGAAAAAGGAAGAAGTCTATGCCGATCCTACCCACCTGTATAATCTTCCGGAGTTTGTGAATGCCTGGGACGCAAGAGTGACGCTGAACAGCGGACCGTGGAGCCTATTGGCGGAATATGCGCAGAAGACGCAGGATCCATCTTTTGACAATGATTTCAGTTATGACAAAGGTACGGCAGCGATGTTCTCAGGGTCTTATTCGAAGAAAGGGCTGAGTCTGTTGTTGCAAGGGAGACGGAGTGAAAATATGTCATTCCGTAGCAAGCGCATGCAGTTGGGCACCTCTTCCTTCATCAACCATCTGCCTGCTTTTACGCAAGATCAGACATATGCTTTGGCTGCCCTTTATCCCTATGCGACACAGTTGGCAGATGGTGAGTGGGCTTGGCAGGCTGAGGCTGGCTATTACTTCAAACGTGAGACGGCCATCGGTGGTAAGTACGGCATGAATGTCAAGTTGAACTTCTCCCACGTGCAATGGGAAGGCACCACTTATTATCAGGATCTCGACGTGCAGTTGTCACGCAAGCTGAGCAAAGACCTTAAGCTGAATGTGATGTACATGAATCAGCAGTACAACAAGACAGTCATTGAAGGCGAGGGTGGGATGATCCACGCAAACATCTTCATTGCCGATGCCCTCTACCAGTTTGCTCCCAAGACGAAGCTGCGCGGAGAGTTACAGTATCTGGCAACGAGAGATGACCAGGGCGACTGGACTTTCGGACTGATAGAACTCTCGTTAGCCCCTCACTGGATGCTGACGGTGAGTGATATGTGGAACAACGGCGATACCAACATCCACTACTACCAGGGACTGGTGACCTGTAATTTCGGTGCTCATCGTTTGCAGGCAGGCTACGGCAGGACACGTGCTGGCTATAACTGTTCGGGGGGCGTCTGTCGCTATGTGCCGGCCACGAAAGGTTTTACACTCTCATATAACTATAATTTCTGACGCCTATGAAGATCAAGACCTATATCCTCCTGTTGCTGATGGTGCTGATGGCTGTGGCCTGCAGTCACATTGATGAGAACGAGCGGCTTATCTATGTCAAGCCAGAGCCAGCGAAGCGGGTTGTACTGATTGAAGACTTTACAGGTCAGCGCTGTGTGAACTGTCCCAATGCCAACAATATAATAGCCAGTCTACAGGAAAGATTTGGAGAAGATACTGTTATTGCGGTTGCTATCCATGCAGGACCTTTAGCTTTTTATACAAATGCTAAGTTTCTTGGTCTTCGGACACAAACAGGCGACGAATATTATGATTTCTGGGGACTAGAGTACCAACCAGTAGGTTTAATAAACCGTTCAGCCCCTATTGAACACACCGCTTGGAGTGCCAAGGTGCTTGAGGAACTTCAGAAAGCATCTCCAATAACCATTAGTCTTGGAGGCCAGATATCAGAAGATAAGAATACAGCCATAGTGGAAACCTCCGTTACTGGAGTAGAAGGGGTTACGACAGGGAACCTTCAATTATGGCTCACAGAAGATGACGTTACAGCCTTTCAATTCATGCCTGACGGTACGAGAGATGACGACTATCATCATCGTCATGTGTTCCGCACTGCAATCAATGGGACTTGGGGTGAAGAGATTAACGTAGGTGAGGGACAGACTGTCTGTGTAACACATTCCGTACCACTGGAAAAAGAATGGGACACCAATAAACTTGCAATAGTTGCATTTGTTTACACGGACGATGGCGTTATTCAAGCAAAACAATTCAAATATTAAAAACCATAGCATTATGAGAAAAAGATTTTACACCTTGTTGACGGCTCTGTTCGCAATATTTATGACGATTTGTGCACAAAATTTTGAGTTCCAGTATCAAGGCAAGAGCCTTGACAATGGTACTACTGTAGCCTTTGCTGCCCAACAAAATGATTTTGGCGAGTTGGCCTGTGAAACCAATCCTTCTTCTAATCCGAGCAACGGTCTCGTATTGAAGTTGCTTGATGTCACTAATGCCGATGTCTCAGCCTCACTGCGAGTCCAATCCAATACTTTGAATCCTGCTATGATGCAATGGTGCATGGGGGGAAACTGCACCCTTTTAAGCGGAACCTCCACCATAAATAAGACTTTTACCGCTAACACGATAGAGCAGGTACAATTTGATGCCACCAACATACAGGCAGAAGGCACTTTGGAGGCTACACTTTCTGCCACCGTTGAAGGAGTTACGAAAAGTGTCAACATTCTCTTCACCAATAATTCTAAACAGGTGTGGTGGAATTACTACGACAACGAAGGTTTTTGGTATGTTGACGGCAGTTCCAAGGCCGAACGCTACTATGTTGCTACGCATGTACCGTATGGGTATATAGGAGGCGAAGACAGTACCATTGATGGTCTCTCACTATATTTCCTGAACTCTGATGTTTCAGATATTCAATACTGGGTATCCACCACTCTGCCGGAATTTGAGGGACAGGCAGATCTGGAAACGGTTCAACTCCCCATGAATGACCTCAAGTTCTCGTATTTCAATGACGTAAAGTTCAATAATTCCCACGTCATTCCTCAAGGCGGGCTATATGTTGGTTACTCCTTCACAATCTCGGCAATGAACCAAAACTACTCTTCCTATCCTGTTAGTTACCGGAAATCTGGGAAGCCATGTACTCAGGGCTTTTTCATGTGTACGTCTGGCAATACATCATGGAATGCCCATGAAGGTGACCTCATGATACGCATCCTCTCAAGCGGACAGTTCAATAATAATGCTGTAAATGTATTTGCCGACGACCACGTTTACACCATTAAAGGTACTGAACAAACAATGGATGTAAAACTCCAGAATATTGGTACTACACCCGTGAAAAGCGTACGATATGTCATTGAAACCGATGGCAAGCAGGTGGCAAATGGAACCTGCAAGGCATCCATTCAGGACATGATGGCTACGTCAACTATATCTATTCCAATGCCAACCGATTTGGAAGCCAGCATATATGACCGAGCCATCATCATAACAGAGGTAAATAGCCAGCCCAACGAGTCGGAAAACAATAAAATAAACACAAAACAGTATAACCTGCTGGAAAAATCACAGTTCATGCCTCTCTTCGAAGAATTCACTTCTACTTGGTGTGGCTGGTGCGTATGTGGTATTGTGGCAATGAACAAAGCACATGAGCAATATGGTGACAAGGCTGCGATTATAGCCGTTCATAACGACAATTCTATGGGAACAGATGATTACATGCCTGTCATTAAGGCGTTCTGCGGGGGTTATCCAAGTGGTGTCGCCAACAGAACAGACCGTACAGGCATTAACACTAATACCGTTGTCAATACCATCAAGAGCACCATAGACAACGTTACACCCGCTGCCATAGTAGCCGATGCTTACTGGGCAAATGCCGAACAGACAGCAATCAGAGTAGAAACAAAGACCACATTCCAAATCGACATGATTGGCAATTATGCGATTGCATACGTATTGATTGCTGATGGTTTGACTGGCACAGGCTCAGCATGGGCGCAGTCCAATTTTTATAGTGGCGAGAGTAATTCCGACCCCGATATGCAATATTGGTGTTCACAGCCAATATCCGTCACAGGTGTGGTCTTTGACCATGTAGCAGTAGCTGCTTGGCAACCTCTTTATGGTGTGAAAGGATCAGTGGAAAGTATGATTAAGGCAGGTTTACCACAAACCTACAGCTTTATCGCTGATATCAAAGGTAACACGATTATTCAGGACAAGTCGAAATTGAAGATGATAACCCTACTGCTTAATGCTGATACTGGTGATTATATAAATGCAGCCCAAACAACAATTAATGCATATGATCCTTCTGCCATTGACGAGAATTTCATTACGACTCCACAAATAACTGAGCGTTATCGTCTTGACGGACAGAAAATAAACACACCTCAACGTGGCATTAATATTATTCGAATGAATGATGGCACGGTAAAGAAGGTGATTGTAAAATAGTATTATTATTACATAAAAAGCCGCTAACTCATTGAGAGTTAGCGGCCTGTTTTTGGGGGGAGGGTGGTGGAGCTGGAGGGAGTCGAACCCTCGTCCGCACAAGGAAACCATACGCTTTCTACACGCTTATC
>CALDLA010000014.1 GCA_937898415.1 uncultured Prevotellaceae bacterium
CGGTGGCTACGGCTTCGTGTTTTCTGCACAGTGTAGAAGAAACCACAATCATGAGCCATATCCTGTACGCTACGCTGGAACACATCACTGATGCTGGCACGCAGGCACAGGGCATCATTCTTCAACCAGCACTTCTGTACCACAAAACTGACATTATACGAAGGTGAGAGAATACGGAAGTTCAGTACATCACCCTTTGTCTGGATGTTGGCATTGGCCTCCAACTGCCAGCTGTGCTTAAAGCGGAAGGTGTTGTAGATGTCGAAGAAGAAGATGGGCTTAGTAAAGGTCACATCCGTCTTGCCTGTGGCGCTACGAGGATCGTCGTAGGTCATCGTGTTCCAAAACTTCTGCCCGCCAATGGTCCAGCTTGGGCTATATACACCCCAAGTGGGATTGGCCGAAAGGAAGATGGCCAGATTACGAACGGGATCGGACAAGTTAGCCTGCTTCATCAGCATGATACCCTCGTTGTTATAGGCCATTGGCACCTGTGTAATAGTGTTATCACGACGTTCGTAGGCAGCAAACAAGTTAATCCACTTCCAACGGGCATTGATGCTCACCTCCTGCATAGTGGCATTCTTGAGTTTCGAGTCGCCCTGCGACAGGGTATAAGAGTTCAGATAGTAAATATGGTCGTTCAGTGAGCTGTACTTCGGACGCACGGTTTTCATAGTGTAGCTCAGCGAGGTCTGGATGGCTCCAAACTGCTTTGACCATGTGATATTGGGGAAGAACTCATCCTGATAGCGCGTCATATTGTTCTCGGCATCCAGGTTGTCCGTATAGTCGAAACCCACATGCTCGTAACGCAGTCCGGCACTTACGATACCAAATTTATCCAGATTGGTATTGTAAGCTACAAAAGCAGCCACGTTGTTCTCCTTAACATCCGCATCAGTAGAGGGGAGAGGATAGTTAGTAATCGACGTACAGCTCTGTCGCTTCACGAAACTCATCTCCGTTCCAGCCTGCAACTGTCCCTTCCACACAGGATAGCTCAACACCAGTTTGGTAGCCCAAAGTCGCGATGATATATGCGAGTTCTGTTGCATGGTCTGGGTTTCAGGCAAATACACATCTATCTGGTTGTCGTCATTCTCCTTATCCGTCAGGAAATCCACGTTCAGATCAATGTTCAGTTTGTTCACCTGACCGTTATAATAGGCATTGCCCTGCCAGTTATAGGGGTAGTGTGTATGACCACCTTGATGCGAAAGGTCGCGGCCAGTGAGGTTGTTTTCAGTATCCACCCACATGTCATTATACGTTTTAAACTGGTCGTGGCGTTCCACTCTGGCACCCAGCGAGTGCTTGTCGTTAATCTGCCAGTTAAAGCCCAGGTTGTAGTTCAGACCCTCTCCATGCCAGTCGTTACGCATGTGGCTGTCCTGAAGAATATTCCTGATGCCTTCATCGGCCCGGAGGAATGTGGATTGCGTAATATGCAGGTCGTTAGGACTATCCCACGACCAGTAGTTCACCATACCAAACAGGTCCAGATTGTTGCGGCGATAACGTAGGTTCAGCGTACTACTGGGATCGCTGAAGCCAAATGCTAAGTCCTGATTGTTGGCAGCCATCAGGTCGAAGCCGAAACCAGCCCCCTCACGACGAACAGTCTTGATACGTACCACTGCCGAAATGGTGGCATCGTACTCTGCACCAGGATTGGTAATCACCTCTACGCTCTGTATCTCCTCCGAGCGCAGTCGTTTCAGTTCGTCCTTATCTCGCATTTTTCTACCATTAATATAAAAGACTGGTGTGCCCTTGCCCAGCACCTCCAGGTCTTCGCCCTTCAGCGTCATGCCAGGCACCTTGGCCAGCATTTCCTTTGCTGTACCCGACTGGCACAAGATGGTACCCTGAATGGTAGTTATCATCGAGTTGCCCGTCAACTTGGTTTTAGGCATCTGTCCCTTTACCACAATCTCACTGAGCATCGCCTGGTCTTCCTCCATCTGGATGGTGCCTATTTCCGAACTATTCACGTTTACATACTTGGTACGATAACCGATGTACGAGAATCGCAGAATGCAGCAGGCATCGGTAGTCTTAATCTGGAAGATACCATCCACATCGCTCGTTGCACCTTGTATATAAGTAGAGTCGGATGCGAGCAGTGCCACACTCACAAATGGCAAGGGTTCACCCTGCGCGTCAATTACTCGTCCACCAACATCCTCGGTCTTAGCCTCGGCTGATAAACACATCATCATTGCAGCTATCAAAGCTACCATTTTCAAACTGATCTTTTTCATTTTTCAAATTATTAAATGTTTTGCCAGTTTGATGCTACACAAGCTTAAAAAAGTTGCAATCCACCCCATTTCTGGGATGAATTGCAACATTTTGTGACGAATGGCATTCTGCAATATGTACTATTTCACTATTATTTTTTCAACATGCCTTCAAAAATGCCATTTACGGTCATCACGAACATTCTGCGACCAAAATTTCTAACAGAGCAAGTCGATTTTTAATTCTACCTCTACCAAATAATCACATATTTCTTTCAAATATACTGATTTTACTAGGTATTTGCGAATAATTACTTAAATTATATCTTCTACTTTGCCTCTACAAACCCTCTATAAATCCTCTACCAATTCTCTACAAGTCATCTACTACAGAAGTGTTCCTTATGTTGCAATAAGCGTGCCTTATTGAGCGATAAGGGTTCCTTATTTTGCAAACCTTATTGCACTGCCCCTAGGTACATTACTTATTCCCAACGTGGGAACAATTTATTCCCAGTTTGGGAATGTGATGTTCCCAACGTGGGAATATCACTCTTTTCTTATTCCAACAACAGGTTGTCAGTTCACCCAAGGCAGAATTGTAGTAGTCAAGATTAGTAGAGGTTTAGTAGAAGATAGGTAGATGTTAAGTAGATGCTATGTAGAGGTAAAGTAGAGGTAATAAAACGGCTAAACTACTAATATACAACAACTTCATGATTTTATGTAGAGTTAAACTATAATTTACAGATATTAGCCAAAGAAATAATCGCAAGACAGACGGCAAATCAAGCGTTTGCTACCATAAAGGGACGCAAGAAGATTTAGGCCGTAGTGCCGAGGGCGGTGAGAATGGCAGACGATATTGATGTTACTCATTGAATGTACTTGTCATCTTCATTTATTGCGGAGCATATTCAAAGAAATAGAAATCAGTCCAGCCTGTGTTCTCGGCGTAGAGGTGCTGCTTGCCGCGATACTCGAAACCGAGACGTTTGTAGAGTTTGTGGGCGGGTGTGTTCGAAGCAAGGGCATCGAGACGGATGGCCTGCATGCCTTTACTCTTTGCCATACGGATAGCCTCGCGAATCATCTCTGAACCGATGCCTTTGCCTTGATAGCCAGGACTGACGGCAAGGATATGAATCACAGCCACCTTTTCGTCTGGCACCTGCTGCGACCAGTCGATGGCGTGATAATCCTCACCCTGATACATCGTCACTGCCATCGCGCCGACGATGACACCTTGCTCACGGTAAATGTACATGCTACCCTCGTTGATATAGACCTTGATGCTTTCAATCGTGGGGTGTTTCCTTTTGCTCCATCTGGCATATATGGCCATCTCTGGCGTACGCTCCGTCACATCATCATAGAAGGCGATGATGGCATCAAAGTCGTTTAGTGTTGCTAATTCTAACCTCATTCCCTTTTCATCGTCATCTGTTGATCTTTTGCCATCTTCTCCGCGAAGGCATCCTCTCCGTTTTCGCGGATATAACGGATGCAGGCGGCTCTGTCGCTATTGAACAGGAAAGCAAAGATCTTGCCGACAAAGTTGTTGTGAATCATACATTCTTTCACATCCTTGTCGCACTCGGCGCAAGTATGCAAGTCCTTCTCCTGACAGCACTTGCGAATCTTGCACCATGATGCTTTCTCGTTCTCCTTGCATCCTGGACATTTGCCATTGAGGAACTTTTTGCATGCTCCGCAATATAATCCACATGCGGCAATCTGCTGAGGGTTAATTGTGATTTCTTTCATTCTGTAACTCATTTTGTCCTGACCGCCCCAAACTATATGGGACGATCAGGGCGGATTATTACTCTATTGGTATCTGAATCACCGACAGCCATTTCTCAGGGTCTTCTTGGTTCCAGGCTCCATCGATGTAGCATGTACGATGTTGCCCAACCGCCTTATAGCCCTGCTCCTCAATATTACGGAAGGCCTCGGTGAACGATTCGTAAAAGCGCTCATAGGGGCCGATGTGCTTCATGCAAAGTGCTTTTGGTACCGCTGGCAAACGCTTAAACTTGATAATAGCGCTGTCTTCGCCCATCTCCTCCACCTGTTCGCAATACTCAATGTCGATGTCAGTGGGGGTGTACTCCTTGTTGTGCTCAATGGTGAAGCAGTAACCTGGTGGCGGACACTTGCATCCTAAACGTTGCATTTCAGGACCAATCTTCTCGACACACATAGGGCCGATAGCGGCGTAGTTAGGAATTACTTCACGATGACTTGCCACGATGATTTCGGGCAGAGATTGAATACTAATCTTTTCCATTGTCTTCATTTCTTTGCGAGCGTTCTTCCAGTCGAGCAGTTGATTACGACGGGCAATCAGCAGTTTCAGCTCAGCCTCTGTTTCCTTTATTTTCTCAGTAAGCTGGCGGATGGTAGGAGTGTGAGAATATGAATCGCACAGGTCCTTAATCTCATCCAGCGAGAAACCGAGACGTTGTAGGTCACGTATGGTCTTAAGCCGTTGCATCTGGTTGATGCTATAATAGCGATAGCCCGTCCACTCGTCCACCTCGTCAGGCACAAGTAGTCCCTTCTGCTCATAATGACGCAGGGTTTTAACTGTTACCTGCATCAACTGTGAGAACTCTCCGATTTTTAATTTCTTTTTAAAATTCATAATCGCGCGATGTATTTGCTAAGCGACTGCAAAGATAAGGCATGCCCTTAGGGACGAGTCAAGAGAAATGAATACTTTAACACGGATTTAACACATCTTTGCTCTTTCTTTTACTCCCGGCCAGTAGCACCATGCGATACTGGCGGGAATGAGGGATGAGATACATTGTAGCCAGGTGAAATCATTGATACAGCTAATGCCTCCAGCCAGAGCACGAAGGCTATAGAGCACAACAATGGTAATGATTGCCATACGTGTTAAGGGAAAGCGACGGATGTCGCCTGTGGCGGAGAGGGCATAAAGTCCTGCCAGGCAGAAAGCGAGGACAAGACCTATGGTCAGGGCATACAGCATCCAAACATGTCCTGATACCATCTGATGCATGATTTCCCGGATGCCATAGGCTTCGAATGCCTCATCCAGAGCGAACAGGCAGCCGATGTGGCCAATGGCTATAAGGAAGTGGAGCACCGCTCCGAGTCGCAATCTTTTCATCTTATTTTATTATGGTGTCTAACAGTTGTCTGGTAATATTTGCTATCACTGCCTCAGATGATGAATTCGTGGTGAAAACGGCGATAATGGCGTGGCTTCCATCAAGCATGAGAATGATACCTGCATCGTTCATGTCTTGCAATCCTTCAGCAGATGGGAATCCCGTACCTGTCTTATGTGCGATACGAGCATCTGCGGATATCGCTGCAGGGATTCGTTTCAGTCCTGTTGAGCAGTCTGCCATCGCCTTCCAGATAAATGTCAGATATCGGTTGTCATCTTTATGATGATAAAACCACTCAAACAAACGAACCATTTCGGCGGGGGTGGAACTATTTTCGATAGCCTTTGCCGGATTCTTGTGTATCTGTTCCTCTGTCATACGGATATGGATATCGTGGAATCCAAGTTTTCTCATGTACTTCTCTACCGCTTTGGGCTTGCCGCAAAACTTGAAAAGGAGTTCGACAAGGTTATCCAAATGTTGGTATAACCTTGTTTATCACAACTTAAATATTATCC
>CALDLA010000015.1 GCA_937898415.1 uncultured Prevotellaceae bacterium
GTTGGCAGAGTGATCGATCGCGCTGGACTCGAAATCCGGTATACCCCTTTCGGGTATCGGGGGTTTGAATCCCTCACCTTCCGCCAAAGGAGCCTCACTCTCCGCTGATTAATGAAAAGGGAACCCAACGGATTCCCTTTTTTAGTGTCTGATTGTCAGCACCTTATTAGGTCTAAGTGCTTGAAACTAACCCTAATAGAGGGAAGGACATCCCAAAATTGCAATGCCACAAAATGGCCCATCATGACCTGCAAATGTATTAGAGCATGTATTAGACCCCTCAGAACTTAATTTCAAAGTATAATACATTTTTAAGAAATGGCTATTAAGACACCGCTTTTGGAGTACGTCTGGAACAGGTACAAGAAAGCAACCTCTAAAAAAGAGGCAGTAGTAGAGTTTGTTTGTGGGCGTTTTGAAAAGGTGGGAAACTTTAAATATTATATTAAACAAGGTGGTAAAAACAGAAGAAAAATGCAGTTTCTGGCTCATTTTCTTGAAAAAAGATTAAAACGCATGCTGTATTGTTGGCCTTTTGGCAGAAAATAATTAAATTTGCGTTCAAGACTAATAAAACATATCAGATGAAAGATTTGAATCGAATCAAGGTCGTGTTGGCTGAGAAGAAGCGAACCAATAAATGGTTGGCTGAACAGTTGGGTAAGAACACGACTACTGTTAGTAAGTGGTGTACCAACACTTCACAGCCTGACCTCTATACGCTGGAGCATATAGCACAGTTATTAGAGGTTGGACGTGAAAGATCTGCTAAACTCTACACGAGATGATGTGATGTATATACCGATACCGAAGCAACAAATACAGGAGAAAAATGATAACAGGAGAAACAAAAGCGAAGAATGACCTGATATGGGAGGACTTCTGGACGGGTGGCATCACCAACAGTATCAGTGTGCAGGAGCAAATGACCGACCTCTTCTTCATGAAACTGTTTGATAATGCACAGCAGAAGGCTGAGAGCAACGCCAACCTGCTTGGCACCAGTCTTGTGACCCTAACGTTCCTGCCAGGCGAGTCGTGGCACAACCCCGAAACCGACCAGGACGTGCCGTATGAACGGTTGCGCTGGCATGTGTTCCGCATGATGACGGGGCGACGATGTTCCCATCCGCATGAACGTCTTTCCATTCATCAAGAACCTGAATGCCGGGCGTGAGTCGTAAAGATCGCATTGTATGAAGATAGTAAGTTGGAACATCAGCGAAAGTAAGCCTTGGAAGGTAGACCACCTTTTGGGGTTGAATGCAGATGTATTGGTTGCTCCTGAGATTACATGTCCTGACAAAGCATGTATTTCTGATTCTTACGATATAAAATGGTATGGCATAGAATACTTCTTCCATGAAAAGAAATGGAAAGGGTTGGGCGTAATCTGGAAGAAGGGAAATGGCCTTGTTCCTGAATGGTTCAACACCCAATTGGAATATGCTATACCGCTTATAGTTGAAGACTTCCTTGTCCTTGGCATTTGGCCAACAAAACCAACTGGTGGCAGACAGAAGAAGCCGTATCCACAGATAGCTCAGGAAATCATTGAGAATTATGCGAAGTATTTCAAGGATTTCAAGACGCTTGTCATTGGCGACTTCAATTGTTATGTAAATCAGTATGATGCCACCAAGCAATCAGGTGACATTTTGAAGGTAAATGATTTGTTGGAATCTTACGGACTCAGTAGCCTCTATCATCAGAAGACAGGTGAGCAGTTTGGACACGAGACCAAAGCAACATATTTCCATCGTTTCCAAGAGTGTGACCCTTACTTTCTTGACTATGCATATACGAATTTCCATGTCTCATCATTTCGGCTGTTCCCATGGGATAAAGAAATGAGCGACCATGTAGGACTTGAAGTAATATTCTAATATGGGCTGTTTGAAGATTGTTAACGAAAGAATGAGAAATGCCGTTGTTTCCACGTTGTCTGGCAATGTGGAAACAATGAAGGATATGATTATCTCAAACCATTTCAGCCCAATTGAAATAGCTCATTGGAGCGGAGAAAGAAGAGGCGTAAATACAAATGGGACTCTTAATAGTTACCAGCTTGCACAAGCGATGTCAGATGCATTGCAGAGAGACAAATTATATTTATCGCTCAATGTTGATGCGATGTGGCACCTTCACAAAGATTTATTACCTGGAATAGAAAGGACGTCTTATGATAAATTGGGTTTTATCATTTGGAACTGGTTTGACCGCCCCGGGGATAATCCATATTTCGATGAAGATGATGAAAAAGAACTGCTTACGACAGGTATAGCCCAAAGGGATATTTGTCTGACAAATTATGGCATTCAGCATATGGAAAACGAAGTCATTGAACTTCTAAAAGCCGGTGCATCACCTTATTTTTTTATTACAGCCCCTTCATGTACAGAAATGCATATTGACAAGAAGGGGGTTCCTCGCCATACATATTTTGATGTGGCTCCAATGATTGAGGTCAGTAAAAGGCATTCCGATGATTATTGGATTGAATTTATTCACGATGATTTAGAGAGTGACATTAGTTCCTTGCCAGTTCAAACACTTGAAGAAGTGGTGGAAGGTATATTTAATGTGGCCGCATGTGAACGAATTCTTTATCTCACGGATAAATTCATTAGTGATGAAGCCAGAGCAAAAGGTGAAGAACTTATGTTGAAGCATCTGGGGGAAGTATATTCAATTTTGATATAAAGAAAAATGTTAAGAGGATTACAGATTATTCAGTTAGAAAAAAATATTCACAAATCTATGGAATCAAAGAAGTATTGGATATTAACATGTGATACAAGTCGTTACGATATTCACAAGCTTTTCAAAGAGAACGGCTTTTGTCTATGGAATCAACGTCGCAATTTCGAGGTGGGGGATGTCGTATACATCTATGAATCTAAGCCCGTGTCAAAGATTGTCTACAAAGCTGTTGTAGAAGAAATCAACATAAAACGTGATAAACCTGAGAACAGCGATGGGTTTTACACAAAAGACTATAAAAAGATATATGCATTCAAACTTAGATATGAAGCTGTTAATCCAGGAAACAGGCTCCAATTCCCTGAACTACAAGAAAAGTTTGGGGTTTCTGGTATGTCCTTGATAAATATACCACAAATCACCAGAAAAGATATGATTGATTTCTTTGAAGACGTTTTTGCTGGAAACGTGGAGGACTTACCTACTCCACCATCAAAAGAACAGCTATATCAGCCCTTGGAATCAGGTACAATACTTGAACACATTAAACACAAGATGGACTATTGTGAAATCCGGGACTCGCATCTTGCCAAGCAAACTGGCATCAGTGGTTCCTCCATAGGTAAAGCAAGAAAAGGAGAATGCATCAAAACTGAATCTATTATAACTATTCTTGATGCATTGGGTTTTGGCTTCATTGATATTGCAAATGTTAGCAAGGTGTATGATGCTCCTGAAATAATTGAAGTTATCAAGCAAAGGATTGTCAATTCTGGAGTACGCACTACAGATTTAGCTTCGTTTTGCGATGCCTCACCATCTGTTATAAGCCATCTGAAGAACGATGGAATACCTCCGAAATTGGAAATAATCGAAAAACTCATTACGTATTTTGGTTTCAAAGTAATATTGAAGGAAAATTAGAGCAAACAACTATGAAACAGACAATTATTCTTGTTATTGCTGCGATTCTAATTGTTGCATGTAGCAATAAGGGAGATCAGTTGAACGAGCGGGCAGCAGAGTTGTGTCAGTACATTCCTGACCATGAACTGCTGGAGAAGTCGAAAGACTATATGACAGCAGACTTCTATGCCGTATTGGACACGATGTTTAACCACTTGCCGGAACACGAGGCGATGGATCATGAGTGGCTGTACTATTTTGTGACAGGTAACGGTGGCACGATGGCTGACTATGAAGTGACTGGGGTAGAGCAGCAGGACAAGACTCATGCCGTGGCGACCATCAAGGTGAGGCAGAAATGGGAGGACGGCTCGTTCGACGAGAACAGTGACATAGAGGAGCACAAACTGTATATGGAGAAGGTGGACGGACGATGGCTGATGTCGGACTTCGACGGCCACAAGCAGGCCTGCATCCGCCACATCGAAATCAATCGTCGGGAGCAGGCTGTGCGCCAGGCCATGAGCGACTATCTTGTGAAGGAGATTGGGGCGCACTACCTGGAAGGACAACTCTGCATACCGACGCTGCTGATAGTGGCTGAGGAAGAGGTGGACTCGGTGCAGGGACGTGTGTGGTGCGACTGCTGGGTGGACTGGTACAACGTGGTAGGCGACACACTGGAAACGGTGTCGGGCGGCAATCACGCTGGCTGCATGACGATTCAGCAACGGGACGGAAAACCGGTGGTGACAGCCTTTGAACAGGTGGAAGACGGAGCACTATTTCAGACAAGCGCCAAGCGGATTTTCGGTCAGCATTTTGATGTCTTCCAGAACATGAACTCCAATCGCAATGTGCGTGAAGCAGCCCGGAAGGAACAGTTAGGCGAGTATGTGAAATGCCACAAGCTGAGCGTCCGATACTATCAAGACTTTGGCTGGGATGCAGTGGTACTGCAAGGTGAGTAACATCAAGGATTTCAATTAAAGAGAAAAATATAGCAATGAAAAGAAAGAGCTTTATCGGTTTGGCCATAGTGTTCTTTGCCATTGGCCTGATGACGGCAGGGTGCAAGACTGCCAGTGTTGAAACGAAACAGATGGCTGGTACGATGGACGAGCCTGTGCCTTCGGACATGATGCCCGACAGCATTCAGCAGGCGACGGCCAAGGCCATGAAGTACCACTGCCATGAGTTGATGAACGACAGTGTGAACGAGGTCTATGTGGCGAGCATCGACGAGATGGACGAGATTTCTACCGTGGGCTATGGCATCCAGGTGACCAAGGGAGCAATGTCTACCACCTTCCCAAACATCCGCAACAGCCGTGAACCACAGGCGACGTACAATGCCAAGACGGGCGACCTCTGGCTGACCAGCTCGGCGATGGAAGGCACAGGCATCCGCGTAGAATGGCTCCACCAGATTCGCTTTGGCGAGAACGAGTTGGCGTATGTAAAGACTGAGGTCAACCCCTACGGTGTGCAGCAGGAACTGTTACAGCGCTTAGCTTATGCCATCGAGGGCGAGACCATCACGCTCTATGATGGCGATAAGCTGTTGGCGACGGTCACTAATACCGTGAAGGACATGGGCGGATTCGACGACGAACAGCCTTTGTGGATAGGTGAACAGCTGTACTACGATGTCAGCGGCGACGAGCCGAAGGTCATCTTCACTCCTGGCGTAAAGTTCATTACAGGGCTTGTGCTGACGTACGACGACATGCCTGAGTTGTCGGCTCCCATCACGATTGATGAAAACGGGTTGTTTACCATTCACGAAATCGTTGTAGTGGCTAAATAATAAGAAGAATAAAAAAAACGAAAGGATATGAAAAAGAAAGCATTATTATTCGCATTGCTCTTGATGGGGGCAACGGTAGCAAAAGCACAGGCCGCACAGCCGGACTTTGACGACAAGTATGCAACGGAACTGGTAAAGGCTGGTACGGCTGCGCCTGACTTCAAGATGAAAACGCCCGACGGCAAGAATTTCCAGTTCTCAAAGTTTGCCAAGGGCAAGACCGTAGTGCTCGACTTCTGGGCATCGTGGTGTCCTGACTGCCGCAAGGATGCGCCGGAGGTGGTACGCCTGTATGAGAAGTATCGCCAGTACGGCGTCGAGTTTATCGGCATCTCAATGGATACTGACGTGGAAGCATGGAAGAAAGCCATCGAGAAGTATGGCATCACCTATCCGCAAGTGAGCGAGCTGAAGAAGTTCAAGGAGACGGACATCGCCAAAGCCTACGGCGTGAAGTGGATTCCGTCGATGGTGGTCGTGGGGCCTGACGGACAGG
>CALDLA010000016.1 GCA_937898415.1 uncultured Prevotellaceae bacterium
CTTTGAATTCCTAATGCAGAGTATGGCTCCTATATAATTATAGGTAATAGGATTAGAATAAGCATCTTCAATAGATTTTTGTAATAGTCTAAGTGCCTTGAAAATGGCCTTAGACTCTTTGACAGAAGCATTAGCCAACTTCTTCTTTCGAAATTCATCGAACGAAACATTTTCACTCCTCATAAACAAGGGCAACAACCAACCTAATTGCGATTCGATATGGAAGAACTCCTGCACATTTTTATCGTTCCACCAATAGAGCCATTGATCCCATTCACGGGCTAAGCGTCCACGTATAGCGGTATTTTCGGCCTCGCCAATGTTTTCATTTTTGAGCGAAGAACACCTTAGCAATTCTGCTTTCACAAGTTCCTCACTTTGCATATCTGCCTTATTGCCATTCATCATGGTAAACACGATTTTGGCTTTCTCTTCATTTGGTAATACGATATAAAGGAACTTTACTTTTTCTAACAAATACTCCAAAAATGCCTTTCTTTTCTGTACATCAAAGTTGCCTAAACGGCTTTGAAAAGTATTCAGTGTCTTTTTAAAGAAATAGACGTCTTGATACTTCTCGTCTTCACTTACGGGTATTAGTGAACAATCAACAGCATTTAGGTTCTTCAGAAATTTGTCTGATTCTCCTCGGATACTGTAGTCTATGACGAAATGCTGAGGTGCATTTAGCCATTCCAGGAGTAAGAAGAAAAAGGTAGTCCGCTGTTGCCCATCAACAAGCGTAATAGTCTTTTTCTCAGAGTCCTCATGCACAGTAATCCCTTGAATGAACATGTCTTTAGCTTCTTCAAAACCTGAAAGCAAACTATTCAACATATAATTGACGGAGTCTTCCTTCTTTTTGTCACGAAGATTTACTTGTCCCCAGATATATCCTCGTTGGTAATCGGGTATTATAAACCTTCCATTCTCACCTGTTTTCTCAAGATATTCCCTAAGTGAAATTATTGGTGTACCCATGTCTTGTTGTTTTTAGTCCAATTTCTCAAATTCAAAATCATTCACTGAGCAGCATGCTTTCTTGTAGTCAAACTGGTACATGCGCATATACTGCGCTCTATAATGATAGTTTCACAACCAAGCACCTTTTTCGTCTCGTTGTGCAGGCTGAATATTGCCACTGGCAAGAATCTGCTCAAACAACTCTCGGTTGCAGCCCATTTTTACTGTCGTTTCACCATCGTAGTGGACATTATAGAGATTCGGATCATCTATGATTGCCATAAAACGAGCAAGTTGTTTCATACCATACTCTCTGTCGTATGACGAAATGGTTCGGCGATAGACACCACCAGGATTGCCTATTCCTTTTCTGGAGAAAGCCAGAGGCTCAACAATGATGCTTGAACATAAGGTTGCTCCATCATCCTTCGAGCCATAGATGTCACTGCGTTGCCGGTCTTTTTCACATTGGGCCTTGTCAGTGATTTCTACTTGTGGCTCACCAAAAACAGTCAAGGTTTCTTTTATGATATTCCCCTCTCCATCGAACTCAAACACACGCCAGCCTTTTACACGGAACACTCCCATATATCCCCATCCGCCAGAACGGAAAAGAAATACGAGGTCATCTTTACCTACCCGCTTTAACTGATTTGTTCTCCAATCCTCATTGTATTCCACGAGGTTCAGTTCGTAAATGCCATTTCGTAATGCTTGTAACTGCTCGTCTGCACTCCACATCGTAAAATGCCAGAAGTTCTTGTTGATACAAGGTGGCATGTTTTCACTTCTTGTCTCATTATTTGTGACTTCTGGGATGACTGCCACATCATTCTCTGTCATTTGCTCTTCAGAATCAACCTTGTCTAATAGCTTGTTGAAGGTACCCCATAAAGCATAGGCATTATTAACATTAATCGGCCAGTCTGCTCGCAAATCCTTTTGCAGAATACTTGAAATATCAGCAAAGACTTTCTGCATCGGTTCAACATCCGTATAATTCTTTACGGTTGCCAGCTTTTCATTGATGCTTTTAAGGATGTCTCCAGTGGCATAGAAACTAATTTGACCGAATATGTTTGTTCTGAGGTCGAGCATCTCGTCCTTTTCTATCTTATTGTCACTGAGAATGCCATACATCTTCGAGACGAAATCTGAATAGACCTTCAATTTGGCATTATAGATCTCAAAATTGCGTTTCACGTTATCGTCGTTTTCCATCAGTGCCTTCTGAAGTTCACTCTGCTTCTTTGCTAGCTCTTGTTGCATTTCAAGTTGATGCTTGCTTTGAGTGTTCATGGTAACACATACAATAATATATGTTGCAGCAGCACTCGCTAAAACCACGACAAACTGTTGAAAGCTCTCTACAACTCCAAACAAGTGCAGAATATAAGCAATAACGAAAATGGACAAAAAACATATTATAGCGATGCCGTTATCCTTTAGAATCTGAGTAAGCTTTTCCATACGAGATAC
>CALDLA010000017.1 GCA_937898415.1 uncultured Prevotellaceae bacterium
CTACCTTTTGTGCCTCTTTCTTTGGAGGCTGGTTATAAGCAACGCCTTTATATCTCCTAAAATCCGCAACTAATAGTCATGCGGACTAATTTTGCCGTCTTGCCCTCTATCTGCGGAATCTCCAGCCACTACAGGTTCAATTACGTGTTGTCCTCGTCCAATTTCCCCTTACCCCGTCAAGCATTATAGGGGCTTTATGCTGTCGCGTAACCCACGAAGTTGGATTCTCAGCCGTCAGCGAGTGCAAAAGGGTTCTGATATGAGTGATTGTGAGTATAGATGTTCAGTTCATAGTGTCTGGCCGTCCTTATCCATTTGGCAGGCACGCTGATGAACTTGGTTTATCTCCTCGCGCTGCCATCCGCGCCGGGGCTGTAGCCCGTGAACTTCTTGTAGGTCATCTTCGCATCGTACTTCTCCGTCTCTATGAACTGGTGGTCGAAATCCAGGTCGTATGACTCTCCGGCCACAAGTTGGCCTGTACTCAGGAGCGCCTTTACCAGCAGGCTGTTCAGCATTGTGGCCGTATTGAAGTATACCTCTTTCCAGTGTCGAACCCGCAATCTCGCCGTACTGATAACCGAATGACGTACATCGAAGACCCAGTACTTTGTCGATAACCGGACCTACAAAACGGGAAAAAAGCTCTCTCACGTGAAATATTCCTCCAAAAGGAGTGATTTTCTCAGATTTTATTTGTACCTTTGCCACGTCATGTGATGATTTTGCTTGTCTTGAATTGCAGCACTAAGGTAAGTGAAAAATCTGACATGACAAAATCCTGAGCCGCTCGGCTCTGCCGCTTGCCACAGCAAGAACTTTTTGTTGCCCAGGAACTTGTAAAAAAGGTTAAATTAAAGTGCTGCGGAATTTAGGTTTCTCTGAAAAAATGTCGTACATTTGCGAAAGAAAAAGAATGAAACAATCAGTAAATAACAAAACAAATAAACGTAATAACAACATGATAAAAAAAATATTCTTATTGATTCTTTCCCTGTTCATCCTCTGGGGTGCAGGAGGTCAGGCGTGGGCACAGACCGAAGAATTGCTGACGGCTACAGTAACCACCTACTCGTGGGACGACGACAACAAGCAGTTGGTTAAGACGCAGGAAAGCAAACAATGCCGCCCTTTTGGAGGCCAACACGAAGAAGATTGGCTGTCCTTAGGCGAGAAGGATAAGGTTACCTGGTATTATGATGGCGGTGAAAGCAATATACGTTACAAAGTGCTTGTGATTTTAGGAGAGGTACACCTTGTTTTGTCAAAAAAAACGGAAGTTTACCTCAAACATATCAAGCTTGAGGCTAAAAACAATGCCAAACTCCACATCCACAGTGCGGATGGAGGCTATGGAGCATACATTGAAGTGCAAAATTGGTATTCAACTCAATATTACTCTGCTCCTGATGAAACCTGGGTGGAATCTTATTATAGACATTATGAAAATGCCGCTGCGGTTGGCGGTGGTAACGGCGAGAATATGGGTAGCCTTTACATGCATGGCAACAAACTGAGCGCAAGCATCCAAGACGCTGCCCCTGCAGCAATTGGCGGCGGAAAGAATGGTTCTATCGACCCGAATCACGAAATTGTCGTGTACGCAGGCACTTTAGAGGGCAAAGCACTTTTACAATCTCCTTGGAATAATGTTCACGAACGAAACTGTTTGCCACTTGGAGCGGCTATCGGCGGTAGTGACAACCACCCGCAGGGAGGCCCCATCACCGTTTACGGTGGTGAATTATGTGCCGTAAGCGATGGTAGCGGAGCCGGTATCGGCGGCGGTGAAGACAGTTATGGCGGAACAGTTAATGTCTATGGAGGCCGGGTCATCGTCGAAAAAAAGTGGATCTTAGAATATGGCGGAGCCGGCATTGGCGGCGGCTATGAAGGTGGCGGTGGCGACGTGCATATCTATGGCGGTAGTGTAGAAGTGGTTGGCGGAAAATATGGTGCCGCTATTGGAGGCTATAAAGGTCATGGAACGGGAACCATAGAGTTTGCTCCGAATTTGAGGGTGACTGCCGGCGACTATGATTATGAAAAAGGAAAAGCCAGTCCCGAGCGCGTTTTCACCAGCGGCGAGCGCGAAGCAGCCTGCCAGTGGCGCAGATGGGCGAAGATTGAGGCCTGCGACCACACGACGCCCACCAAGGGCAGCGACAAGACGGAGGCCATCACCTACAGCATAGATGACGATATTTATCACACCAAGCACTGCCGTTACTGCAACACCACCTGGCAGGAAGAACACCAAGGTACGGACTGTGTGTGTGGAAAGATAAGCTTCTATCGGTTCACCGTCCACCATCCGGGCACGGCGAAGGACACATACGGTGAGAGTTCCACCATTGCCATCAGTGCTAGTTCGGACTTCTATCTGCCCGGATGCAAGAACGTGCCCGAAGGCTACATCTTCAAGGGCTGGGAGATGAACCCCGCGCCAAATGATGTCAACCGCTGGGCAGCCGTACGGGGCGGTGACCAGAGCGCAGACACCAATATGCCGGCCGGAACATCTGTGAAGACTCATCTCGGACAGACTCCCGCCAATTTCTACGCCCGCTTCCTCTACGACTTCACGCCCACATGGACATGGAGCGAAGACGGCTCGTCGGCATCGGTGACGCTCAGCCACAAAGACCTCGAAGGCGTGACGTTGTCCTCAACAGATGCTGACTCCAAGGTGAGCATCGAACAAGAGGTACTGAAAGACGAGGCAGACAACGCTATCGGCACGCGATACACCGCCACCTGCATTTACGAGCTGAACGGCTACGAATATACCTTCGCTGACAACTACGACATCCTCAATGTACCCGCGACGGTGGACATCACCCTCATTGACAACGCCGACAACAGCGAGACCATCAGCGGGAAATACAACTGCCCCGTCAATGCCACCCTCACAGGGCGCACGCTCTATAAAGACGGCTCGTGGAACACGCTCTGCCTGCCCTTTGACCTTACAATCGCAGGTTCTCCCCTCGCAGGTGCCACAGTGAAGACCCTCAAATCGTCAGACTACGACATCTCGACGGGCGAGCTGACGCTCAACTTTACCACCGGCAGCCTGACAGCCCTCAGTGCCGGCACGCCGTACATCGTGAAGTGGGAGTCGGGCGAAAATCTTGTCAATCCGGTTTTCAGCGGCGTTACCATCAGTGCCATTAAGGGTGGTTCCGCAGGTAGCATGTATGTTGACTTCGTAGGCTCCTTCTCGCCCGTTGCCCTCACGGCTAAGGACAAGACCGTACTCTTCCTCGGTGCCGACAACACGCTCTATTATCCTTCGGCTGACGTAACCGTCAATGCCTGCCGCGCCGTATTCCGCCTGCACAACGGCATCACCGCTGGCTACCTGCCCACGCAGGCCCGCGCCTTCGTGCTGAATTTCGGAGAAGATGAGGCCACAGGAATTATTTCGGTTCACGATTCAGGTTTCATGGTTAATGGTTCTGATGCGTGGTACACCCTCGACGGCCGCCGCCTGAGCGGTAAGCCCACACAGAAGGGTATATATATAAATAATAGTAAGAAGGTAGTGATAAAGTAAACTGTAAAGATAGCAATGAACAAGAAAGTCTTCTTAATTCTCGCCCTGCTGTGCGCAGTTGTGCAGGGGGCATGGGCAAAGACCGAGGCCGGCACTAAGGAAGCGCAGCTGGCTGATGTAAATAACGGCGGTGACACGTTCACGGTACCGGTAACGGAATACTCATGGGACGAGGTCAACAAGCAGTTGGTAAAGACTCAGAAAAGTGTGCAGTGTCAGTATTTTGGAGGCCAACACGAAGATGATTGGCTGTCCTTAGGAGAGAAGGATAAGGTTACCTGGTATTATGATGACGGTCCACGTACTATCCGCTACAAAACGCTTGTTATCTTAGGAGAGGTACATCTTGTTTTGACACATCTAACAACAGTTATCGTAAAGCACATCAAGCTTGAAGCCAAAAACAATGCCAAACTCCACATCCACAACCAATGGGGAGACGAATATTCAGGAACGATTGATGTGGAAGCTTGGTACACAAAGCTAGAAACATCAATTGGCGGAACGGAGACGAATTATTATAACTATTATGATGGTGCCGCTGCGGTAGGCGGTGGTAGGGGCGAGAATATGGGGAGCCTCTACATGCATGGCTGCAGTTTGTACGCAAGCACCCACGACGATGCCGCAGCTATTGGCGGCGGAGAGGGTGGTTCCATCGACCAGAATCACGAGATTGTCGTGTACGCAGGCAAATTAAAGGGTAAAACAATTCTGACTATTACTGATTTAATGAGTGATGTGAATAACAACAAGGAGCCATATAGTGCTGCTATCGGTGGTAGTGACAACAACCCGCAGGGAGGCCCCATCACCGTTTATGGTGGTACTTTACATGCAGTAAGCGATGGTAGAGGAGCCGGCATTGGCGGCGGTGAAGACAGTTACGGCGGGACAGTTAATGTCTATGGAGGCCAGGTCATCGTCGAAAGAACCTGGGTCATAAAAAATGGCGGAGCCGGCATTGGCGGCGGCTATGAAGGTGGTGGTGGCGACGTGCATATTTATGGCGGTAGTCTAGAAGTGGTTGGCGGAGAACGTAGTGCTGCCATTGGAGGCTTTCAAGGTCATGGAACGGGAACCATAGAGTTTGCTCCGAATTTGAGAGTGACTGCCGGCGGCTATGATTATAAGAATCAAAAAGCCAGTCCCGAGCGCGTGTTCACCAGCGGCGAGCGCGAAGCAGCCTGCCAGTGGCGCAACTGGGCAAAGATTGAGGCCTGCGACCACACGACGCCCACCGAGGGCAGCGACACGACGGATCCCATCACCTACAGCATAGATGACGAAATTTATCACACCAAGCACTGCCGTTACTGCAACACCACCTGGCAGGAAGAACACCAAGGTACGGACTGTGTGTGTGGAAAGAAAAGTTTCTATCGTTTCACCGTCCATTATCCGGGCACGACGAAGGACACATACGGTGAGAGTTCCACCATTGCCGTCGGTGCTAGTATGGACTTCTATCTGCCCGGATGCAAGAACGTGCCCGAAGGCTACATCTTCAAGGGTTGGGAGATGAACCCCGCGCCAAAAGATGTCAACCGCTGGGCAGCCGTGCGGGGCGGTGACCAGAGCGCAGACACCAATATGCCGGCCGGCACATCGGTAAAGGTTTATCTCGGACAGGATAAAGAGGTCAATTTCTACGCCCGCTTCCTCTATGACTTTACACCTACATGGACATGGGCTGAGAACGGCTCGTCGGCATCTGTTACGCTCAGCCACAAAGACCTCGAAGGCGTGACGTTGTCCTCAACAGGCGTTGAACCCAAGGTGAGCATCGAACAAGAGGTACTGAAAGACGAGGCAGACAACGCTATCGGCACGCGATACACCGCCACCTGCATTTACGAGCTGAACGGCTACGAATATACCTTCGCTGACAACTACGACATCCTCAATGTACCCGCGACGGTGGACATCACCCTCATTGACAACGCCGACAACAGCGAGACCATCAGCGGGAAATACAACTGCCCCGTCAATGCCACCCTCACAGGGCGCACGCTCTATAAAGACGGCTCGTGGAACACGCTCTGCCTGCCCTTTGACCTTACAATCGCAGGTTCTCCCCTCGCAGGTGCCACAGTGAAGACCCTCGAATCGTCAGATTATAACAGTGAGAACGGTACGTTGACCCTCAACTTTACCACTGACAACCTGACAACCCTCAGTGCTGGCACGCCGTACCTCGTGAAGTGGGAGTCGGGCGAAGATCTTGTCAATCCGGTTTTCAGCGGCGTTACTGTAAGCACCATTGGCGGTGGCCATGCCGACACGCACTATGTTGACTTCGTAGGCTCCTTCTCGCCCGTTGCCCTCACGGCCAAAGACAAGACCGTGCTCTATCTCGGCGAGAACAATACGCTCTATTATCCTTCGGCTGACGTAACCGTCAATGCCTGCCGCGCCGTATTCCGCCTGCACAACGGCATCACCGCTGGCTACCTGCCCACGCAGGCCCGCGCCTTCGTGCTGAATTTCGGAGAAGATGAGGCCACAGGAATAGTTGACGCAGAAGCAGATTCTTCACTCTTCACTCTCCATTCTTCACTTAAAGAAGGCTGGTACGACATGCAGGGCCGCCGTCTCTCTGGCAAGCCCACCGCCAGAGGTATATATATAAATAATGGTAAGAAGGTCGTGATTAAGTAATATTTCCTAAAATCCGCAACTAATAGTTTTGGATGCTAAGAGATGGGGCATCAGGTGGCTCGTCACGTCCTCAACGCAGTCACCGCCACAGAA
>CALDLA010000018.1 GCA_937898415.1 uncultured Prevotellaceae bacterium
AAAAGTTATCCTATGAACGTCAACAAACCTATCAGTCGAAGAAAAGCACTCAAGGTCATGGGCCTTGGAATGCTTGCAGCCTGCGTTCCGACGCTTCCGTCGTTTGGAGAGTCCCCAAAGGAAAATGAGAAGAAGACCAAACGTCTGATCTTCTATTTCTCTGCAACCGGCAATAGCCTTTATATAGCCAGGCAGTTGGGCGGAGATGAAGCGACCTTGCTGAGCATCTCACAGGAAATTCACAACGAGCATCCTGATTATGAGGCAGAAGAAATAGGATTCGTGTGTCCCGTCTACTGTTTCATTCCTCCTGCCATTGTCCAGGATTTCATTGCTCGTTCATCTTTCAAGGCCGATTATTTCTTTACAGTGGGCACTTATGGAGCCCATAGCACGATATTCCCAGAGTTCGTTGATGACCTTGCCAAGAAGCACGGTTTTCAGATGAATTATATCTCCACCATCCAGATGGTCGATACTTACCTGCCGTATTTCGACATGGAAAGGGAATTGGCCGACCCCAAGCTTCAGCGTATTCCCGAAAGAGTTGCCACAGTTCTTGCTTCTATCAACAATCGCGAAAACTATATTCAGGAGGTTACAGAGCAGGACAGGATGATATGTGACGGATATTACCGCATGTCGGGACGCGACCGCCAGCGCCCGACTGTGACAAGATCGGAGAAGATTGTCTTTGCCACGGATGACTGCATCGGATGTGGAGTTTGTACTTCGGTTTGTCCGCATGGCTCCTGGAAAGTGATTGATGGTCATTCGGTTGCCAATGGGGAATGCGAAAATTGTCTGGCATGTGTTCACAACTGCCCGAAGAAAGCAATTTCAATCATTCCCACGCCTCCTGAACCCGAAGAGGCAAACAGGAATGCACGATATCGTAATCCGAATGTCAGCTTAGCTGATCTCATCAAGGCCAATAGTCAAAAATAATATGAAAGTAATTTTAGCCGCAGTACTGATGGGCGGATTGCTCACAGCCTGCACAAACCAAGAACAAAATAAAAAAGAAGAGAATATGACAACATTGAATCTGACACAGGAGTGGGACAAGGTGTTCCCGCTGAGCGAGAAAGTGAACCACTGCAAGGTGACGTTCGAAACACAGTACGGCTTGACGCTGGCAGCTGACCTCTATACGCCAAAGGATGCCAAGGGCAAGATGGCCGCCATTGCCGTGAGTGGCCCATTCGGCGCCACCAAGGAGCAGTCGAGCGGCCTCTATGCCATGCAGATGGCCGAGCGCGGCTTTGTAGCATTGGCTTTCGACCCGTCATTTACTGGCGAGAGCAGTGGAGAGCCTCGTCGCACAGCTTCACCCGACATCAATACCGAGGACTTCATGGCCGCTGTCGATTTCCTGTCGAAGCAGGAAAATGTGGATGCTGAACGTATTGGTATCATCGGCATCTGCGGTTGGGGTGGAATTGCCTTCAATGCTGCCGCTGCCGACACACGCATCAAGGCTACTGTTGTCTCGACGATGTACGACATGACCCGCGTCAGTGGCAACGGCTATTTCGACAGCGAGGACAAGGAAGAGTCGCGCCATGCTGCCCGTGAGGCACTTGCCAAGCAGCGCCTGGCCGACCCGATGGCGATGGCCGGTGGCGTCGTCGATCCTCTGCCCGACGAGGCTCCTCAGTTCGTGAAGGACTACTACAATTATTACAAGACCGAGCGCGGATATCATGCCCGCAGCGGCAATTCGAACGACGGTTGGCGCGTCATCGGCACTCAGGCTTATGCCAACGCCCGTTTCCTTTATTATATCAACGAGATTCGTTCGGCAGTCCTTGTGATGCATGGTGAGAAGGCTCACTCGCGCTATTTCGGCGAAGCTGCCTACAAATATATGGTCGAAGGGAAGGCCGAAGGTTACAACACCGTCGGCAAACCTAATCCTAATCCTGAGAACAAGCAGCTGCTCATCATCCCCGGTGCCTCGCACTGCGACCTCTACGACGGCGGCTATACGGAGCTTGTGGGCAAGGGCGAGCCGAAGAATCTGATTCCTTGGGACAAGTTGGCTGATTTCTTTAAAGAGAATCTGAAATGAAGAGATTGAAGATAACGATTATCTCAATGACTTTAGCTACAACAGCAATTGCTCAGGG
>CALDLA010000019.1 GCA_937898415.1 uncultured Prevotellaceae bacterium
TCGACTACCTGATGAGCCTGAACGGACACGGTGATGTCTTCGGCATCTGGTGGGACCGCCGTAACGCTGACCTCCGCTATGTCCTGAACAGCTGGCAGTACGACAAGTATGTGGCTCTGAACCACTTCTATCGTCCTGTGGCTTGGAAGGCAGGCAGCTGGACATTTGCAGTGTACGCTCACTACAACAGAGGGCATTTCTACAATGCACACCCGACGGTGTTCGTGACCTACAAGGGTGGCCATAACAGGATTCACGGCTCACACTATGCCCACATGCACAAGCACGTAGCTCCTCACCATGCTCCAGCTGTGCACCATCCTGCACCAGCTCCGCATCACCCAAAGGCTCCTGTGAAAGTTGACAAGCATCACGGTATTGCAAACCACACCTTGGCCAGCAACACACCACGCCATGGACATAGCAATGCAGGTCACTTTGGACGCAGATAAAGAGTACGTTTTGCCTCTACATATGCCTTTCAAAAAGGACACGGGGAATTCTCAGAAATGGGAGTTCCCTTTTTACACGTAAAACACGAACTTTGTTCCTTTCGAGCCTACACCGTCATAGTCAGCCGTAACTGGGAACTGGTTGATAAGCATGTCAACCTCTTCCTCCTGCAAATACGTAGTCAACTCCAGTTCAATGGCCATCCGTCGTTCGTTATAGCTCAGGTTCCAGATACATTCTCCCAGAACAGCATTTACCACAGTCCTGATTTCATCCTGAGTGCGCCAGATGGTGTCAAAGTCAGTCATAAGTTCTTTATAACCTTACATGGGTTTCCTACGGCAACGGTATTTGACGGAATATCATTAACCACGATGGAGCCGGCTCCAATGGTTACATTATCACCGATGGTTACTCCTGGAAGAATGGTCACGCTCCCTCCAATCCATACATTATGACCGATAGAAACAGGTTTTGCCCATTCCTGACGGGAGTTGCGCTCCACAGGATCAGTACTGTGACAGGCGGTGTATATGCTGACATTGGGGCCGATAAAACAGTCATCGCCAATAGTGACACGGGCTTCATCGAGGACAGTGAAGTTGAAGTTGGCAAAGAACCGTTTGCCGATGCTTATCTGTTTGCCATAGTCGCAGCGAAACGGCTGGTTAATGAGGAAGTCATCATCTGCCACATGACCGAGCAAGCCCTTCAGGATTTCCTTCATCCGCTGGGTTTCAGACGGACGCAGGGAATTGTATTCATAAAGAACTTCTCTTGTCATCATCAGTTCTTCTATCAGTTCCGGGTCAATGGCAGAATAAACCTCACCCGCCAACATCTTCTCTTTCTCTATCATACGCCTAATCATTATACTCTATTCACCTCAGTGCACTGATATGTTCTTGCCTTGTTATCGAGAGATGAAAGACGGTCAAGAGCAGCCTGCAATGTCTCGTCGCGCTTGGCAAAATGGAAACGGATAAGATGATGCACATCCTCTTTGAAGAAGCAACTGCCAGGAACAGCTCCCACCCCGACATGCTCAGCAAGCCACTCGCAGAAATGCAGGTCATCCTTCACGCCATACTTTGAGACATCAAGCATCACATAATAGGCTCCTTCGGGATCAGTAAACTCCAATCCGAACTGACGAAGTCCGTCACAGAACAGGTGCTTCATGTGAGTATAATGTGCCTGTAACCCTTCGTAATAGGAGTCAGGGAAGCACAGACCGACAGTTGCCGCCTCCATCAGCGGAGCCGCTGCACCGACAGTCAGGAAGTCATGCACCTTCTTTACGCGTTCGATGATACGTTCTGGGGCAATGACATAGCCGAGTCGCCAGCCTGTGATGCTGTAGGTTTTGGAAAGCGAGCTGCATGAGATGGTGCGCTCCCACATGCCTGGAAGTGTGGAGATATAGACGTGCTTGTGAGGCGCATAGACGATGTGCTCATAAACCTCATCGGTTATCACATAACCATCATACCTTATTATAATATCTGCTATCGTCTGGAGTTCTTCGCGTGAAAAAACCTTACCGCAGGGGTTAGACGGATTACAGAGCACCAATGCCTTGGCACCCTGCTTGAATGCTTCCTCTATCAGGTTGGCATCGAAAGAGAACGTAGGCGGCACGAGCGGGATGTATATCGGCTCAGCACCGCTCAGGATGGTGTCTGCCGTGTAGTTCTCATAGAACGGTGAGAAGATGGCCACTTTGTCGCCAGGATTCACAACGGTCATCATGGAAGCCATCATGGCCTCCGTCGATCCGCATGTCACCACGATATTCTTATCAGGGTCAATGTCCAGACCAGTGAAGTGACTCTGTTTCTTAGCCAATGCCTCACGGAAGTTCTGCGCTCCCCATGTAATTGCATACTGGTGAGGGCCACGGGGGGCAATCTCTGCCAGACGGTCTGTGATTTCCTTTGGAGGGTCGAAGTCTGGGAATCCCTGTGAGAGATTGATGGCTCCGTACTTGTTTGATATCCGGGTCATCCTACGGATAACGGAATCGGTAAATCCTGCTGTTCTTGTTGATAACGGTCGCATATCCTATGTATCTAATAGTCCTGAAACGATATCGCCATGATGTTTCTCGTCGTTCTTCACGCTCTCCACCTCGGGAAAGTCTGCGATCAGATGTTCATAGCCCACTGCTGCATCATACTCGCCTTTGGCTATCATCTTGTAGAGGCGTTTCTTGCCTAACAGATAATAAAGTACAGGCATGATTAGAGCCATCGTTTTCTTGGGCTTTAATGCCTGTTTCGTATAAGCATGGAAGACGCTGGCATGCCTGCCTTCTTCTTTTGCAAGTTGAAGGAAGGCCTCTCGTTCTTTATCTGTCTTTACCACTTTAGCCAGTCTCTGGTACATCAGCACGGCATTTAATTCGCCTTGCTGACTACGCAATAATTCATTGAATTGTTCTTGTTTCATATTATATGTTCATTACCCAAGCAAAGCCTTTCGCCGTTCTCTTTTCTGAATCGATGAAATGATTGCCGGGATTCCATTCGAGTATTGTGTTTACATTTTGTCCTTTCAGTAACTCGTTCTGCCTACGAATCGCATTACCAACTTGTGCCATTACCGGGTTCTTTGTCTTTTCTTCCTTATCCCCGAGACTGAGGTAGATGGATTTTGAAAGAGGCTTGTTATCTTTGGCATATTCAATCCACTTGGGGAACCAGACAGATGGTGAAGCAGCAACTATTCCCTCAAACTTGTCTGTCTGATAAGATGCCCATAATGCGAATAGTCCAGCCAGAGAATAACCGCCGAGTATGACATGAGCCGTTCCTTCTTGAACAATAGGTAATAGTTGGCTTGTGATAAACTTCAAAGTGTCTTCTGCTCCATTGCCAAAGGGAATCTTACCGAAAACTGGAGGGACTGACCAAGGTGTAAGCTCTTGATTCCAGTCCTTTATCATAAATGCTGCAAGGGTGAATGGCTTATCGGACAATTCCTTGATGATCTCCACTTCCTGACCCAAGACCTCCAAGTCATGTTCGTCTATGGGCTGAACCAACAAGAATTCAGCATTGGAGTTTTTATACAGATGGCATTCTCTCCCTGATATATTAACAATAGAACCTTTCATACCTCTTCCAAATATCTGACTTTCTTTCCTGTCTTTTCAGCGTATGCAATCTCACGCCTTGTACTCTCGCCAATATAGCCACCAACATTGATAACGAATATCTCATCAGCCAGATCAATCTTGCGAAGGTGCATGTCATCAAGCATTTCCTTAGTGCCAGGTTTCCATACCTCTTCGTCACCAGAATGACCGAATAAGCCAACACTGATGACTATGCAACCTTCCAAAGTCAGTCGTTTCTGGGTTTCCAGGAACTGATCCTTGAAACGGGTGCTACCACATAGGGTAACTATCTTATAATTCTGTATCATACACTTTCAGGATTGTATTTCAGTGCATCCGACGGCCAGCCCGTCACATTTCGGCCTGTATCAAGCAGGCAGATTTCACGGAGATCCTCATCTGACAGCGTAAAGTCAAAGAGATTGATGTTTTCAATCATCCTTTCCCTATGGGTAGTCTTGGGGATAATAATATTACCGTTCTGAATCAGGAACTTCAAGGCTACCTGAGCGGAAGTCTTACCGTATTTCTCGCCGATTCTCATAAGAACAGGATTCTTGAAGATACCATGCCGGCCTTCTGCCAGCGGACTCCAGGCTTCAAGAGCTACATTGTAAGGCTTCAGGTATTCCAGCATCTTCCGTTGCTGATAGAGAACATGGGTCTCGCACTGGTTCACGACAGGCATCACCTTTGCATCATCCACAATCTTCGGAAAGGTGTTTGGATAGAAGTTTGATATTCCAATGGCTTTAAACATACCTTGTTCATAGAGTTCTTCGAGCGTGTGCCACATGACGGTAGGATTTCCGACAGGCCAGTGAATCAGCATCAAGTCCACATAGTCAAGCCCCAACTGCTTCATGGAATGGTCAACTGTACGCAAGGTTTCCTCCTTCGTATAGCAGGAATCGCATATCTTTGTCGTGATGAACAGTTCTTCACGAGGAACGCCACATGCCCGAACTGCATCCCCCACACCTTTCTCGTTGTAGTACATAGCAGCCGTATCTATGCTCCTATAGCCTACCGATATGGCATCTTCAACAACTCGCTGGGTTTCTCTCTCAGAGATATTATAGACACCCAGACCAACCATCGGCATCCGCAGGCCATTATTCAAAACCTTGTATTCCATAACGCTTTCCTTATTAATATGTTGATGCCTTGGATTCCACAAACTGCCAACGGCCATCGTTCTTAGCCAGTTTGGACTTCATCTGTAGCCTCCATGTATGACGACCACCACCATATACAGCAGCATTGACCCTGCTACGACCTGTCATTTCCGCTGTCGTTCCATTCACAGTGATGCTAATCTCGTCATCCTCTACGGAATAGTAGTTCAGCGTACCATTCTCTATCTCATGCAGATACTGTTTCTTGGGTTGTTTGGTTCCTGTCATGTGAATCAGAACCGAACCATCGGCAAGAATCGTATCAAGCGCTGCAATTTCCTTGGCTATCATTGCCTGGTACATCTGCTTGTATAGCTGTTCTATCTGTTTCTTATCATCCATATTCTTCAGTTTTGTTTGGCCATAAGCTATTACAGAGAAAAGCATTAAAGACACTATTATCAAATTCTTCATTCGCCTATAATCGTTACTACCAATTCTCTGGAACCTCCGTAATTACGGTACTCGCAGAAGTAGATGCCCTGCCAAGTGCCAAGATTCAAACGACCGTCAGTAATGGGAATAGTCAGGCTGACACCGCTCAACGTGGACTTGGCGTGAGCAGGCATATCATCAGCACCTTCCAAGGTGTGCTCATACTCTGGACGATTCTCTGGCACAAGACGGTTGAAGATGGTCTCCATATCTACACGAACATCAGGATCAGCATTCTCATTGATGCTCAGCCCGCAACTGGTATGTTTACAGAATATGTTGATGATACCTGTCTTCGGCAGTTTTGGCAACTGACGCATGATTTCGTTGGTCACCAAGTAAAAGCCGCGAGACTTGGGGGTAATACTGATTTCTATCTGCTGAATCATCGTTCTATGGGTGTATAGTCAATCTTTGCCTCCTCATCAGTCGCTTCAAGTTTCATGATGACAGGGCGCAGACCGTCATTGCAGCAGACGATGGCTACACCAGGCTCTTTAATCCAATCGCCATAGTAGAAAAGTCCTTTGTCTGCACCATGAGCCAGTGCAAACACATACTGATAGATCGCCTTCCATGCTTCATCACAAAACCCTTCAGGCTTTGCATAGTCTGCATAGAACACATCACCTACTTTCATCATCGGACATGCCTTCAATCCACAGATGCCATATTCCTTTGCCAAGTCCTCATTTAGCATCGTTTTGAGGATGGTAATCTTCACCTTCTTCATAAATGTTCCTAATTGTTGGCACAAAAGTAGTCAAATTCGGGCAGAAATGAGTAACTTTGCCCTCAATTACAACAAAGTTTAAGAGAAACAATGGAACAATTTGAAGAACAGTTGCATCAGGACTTACACCAATTCCTACATTCAATGAAGGAGGTTGATGAACGTCTTCCGGAGTGCCCCGATGTTGAAGACAAGTGGGAGGAGATAGCACGAGCCTACATTCCCGACGGCATTAGGGAGTTCAATGACTTCCCGTCAGCCTCCCTCGGTTGGATGATGTATATCGGAATGGCCGTCGCTAAGTTATGGGATGCTGAATGGGACATCTATTCCAAGATTGATGACCTCTATGCCTACATGCGCGACAAGCGAGGCTATGACTCAATGGACGAATATATCCGTGAAGAAGTCCTTTTGCTGCAAGGTGTTGACTACACCGTTCTGGAGAAAGTCACTGGCGAGTGTGCCTCACGGGTCTATAATGCCTTGATGCACCAGCGTATAGAGTCTGGAACCAAGGAGGCTTTCGATGCCTATGTCTCATGCCTGCACCAGCTCTACCTCTTTGGTGCTGCCATGCAACTGAAACGGATGGGCTATCACACGACAAAGATGCAATAGACACCCAGCATTGCAATGTAGAAGAATGATACAAGAAGCCGTTATTTACTATCTAGTAATTATCAATATCGTAACATTCCTTGTCTATGGTATTGATAAGTGGAAGGCCAGGAAAGCCATGTGGCGCGTTAGAGAGGCCTCGCTATTGATGCTGGCAGTACTCGGCGGCAGCATCGGAGCATGGTTAGGCATGAAAGTATGGCATCACAAGACTCAGCATAAGAAGTTCAGGTATGGCATTCCTGCCATCATCATCATTCAACTTGGAATAATCGGCTTTTTCCTTTACCTACAATTAAATCATCCTAAAATCCGCAACTAATAGTTTTGGATGCTAAATTTTCCAATCAGCCCCTCCC
>CALDLA010000020.1 GCA_937898415.1 uncultured Prevotellaceae bacterium
GGTCCCGTAGCTTAGCTGAATAGAGCGTCAGATTCCGGTTCTGAAGGTCTTGGGTTTGAATCCCAACGGGATCACTTTACAAAATCCGCAAGAAACTGGCACACAGTACCTTGCGGATTTTTTCATTTATACAATGCACCACATTTGCACCACTCTATGACAAACGCAAAGCATTACAAACAACCCAAATTTCAAAATACTCTCATTATAACTTGTTATCATATGAAAGCTCTTTATTGCTGAGACTCTTTATCGATTAAGGGTTGATACCATTCCCACATCTCGTCAAAAGTTTGAAAATCCTGTGGAACGGGGTTACTCTCTACAAAAGCTTCCTCTGGAGTGAAAGGAAGATAATGGCAGAAGAAAGCTTCATCAGTCCTTCGTGGGTACAAAGCCAAAGAACTCTCAAAGAATGATGTTCGATAATCATAATGATGAGTATGAATAAAATCTCTCCAGGAATAAGTAACCTCATCTTCACTCCTAACATCAATTATTTCAAACTGTTCTAGGTTCCTATCCTCAACACGCCCCCATGCTTTCTTCATTAATCCAATTGCTTCAATATCAGAAACAGGCGCACTATAGCCAAAAATGGTAACGTTATGGGTATTGCATGTACTTTTATCAAGACGATCTTGCAACATATCCCAAGCTTTTCGTATATAAGGATCTGATGAATAGTCCTTATGCTTAACTGGATAAAGAAGTTTTGTCGGTTCAAAATAGATATTACTATCTTTTGTAAACATACCAGCTCTCCCCATCATATTATGTTCTTTGTTATAACCAACAGCCACATTGCCATGCAAAAAGAGCAGTTGAGGACTACTACCACGAAGAGCATTACGCCACCATGCATGATACAGAAAAGGATCCCAATTAAAAGTAGCTATAATATCTTTATCGCGTAAAGACATAACGAGATAATCATATATAGTAGGCTTTAATGGCAGTTCCATATTAGCAAAATATGAATATATTAAGCCATTCATAATCTTCAGATATGGATTATCTGGATCATGTTCTGCTATATTACTATAAGTTGCCTCAAAATTGTCTTGTATTAATTCAGCGGGGAAATGGTTTAAACAACCATGAAGCCCTATAACATCAGGCAAATTATTCATAGAAGGCAATTGTAATCCATGTATTTCTGGATCACGTAGAGTTGCTGCTATACTAGCACCTGCTCCCAGTATAACAATATGACAGCCTCCCGATGGGATAGTATCTTTAATATTCATACACTATACATTATATCCTTTCTCACATGCATATCGTTTACTCCAAAATTGTCCAATTACCGTGACCTGTAGATCCGTCACGATCAATGAATCTCAAAGATTTCAGCTTATTGATATGCTTTTGAACTGCAGTCACAGAGACACCTACTTTCTTGGCAATATCGCCTCTTGTGATATAGTTATCAGCATATATCAGTTTAAAAATGGTTGCAGCTGTTTCAGACAACCCTTTAGATAACTCTTTAGATAACCTTATAGATAACCCTTCAGGCAACTCTATGGATAACTCATTAGGCAACCCCACATTACTTGATTTTGCTGAAGGCACAGGCAGCACCAGTTCAACTTCGTCAACATCCAGTTTGTTCAACAGTTGTGGTTCGCCCCAATTGGTTTCCTTCCATGCAGCGATTATCTTTGGGAATCCTGAGCCAACATTCTCACCAAAGCCAATCATACGGAGCATATTCTGTATCTTCGGATTACGAGCCTTTGAGTTACCACCTCGATAGATGGCTTCTACAGGCAACTTCAACAAGCCTGGATTACGGAAACAAAGACGGTCATCATGCTTCTCTATCCTCAGAATACCAGCATCCGCCATCAGGTCGCAGTGGATAATCGAGTTCGTAAAGGCTTCACGTACTGCCTCATGCTGTGGTGTGTCATCGTTCCTTTTCCCTCCCTTTTCCAATTTGAACGGTCTTGGCAAGTCGAACTGCACCTTTGGCGATACGATACGGAAGAACTGATACAAGTTATTCTCCCAAAGTCCGTCGTATGTCAGTCGGTCATGATAACGCTCGTCACCCACCAGATGGCTCATGTCCAAATAATCCATGCGGAAGTTTGCGAAACGGTCTCTGATGGCAAGTCCCTTTCCAAACATCATCAGTCCAGCTAGCGTCAATCCCTCCCTACCTGTTTGTCTGTCCTCGGCGTAACCACCAAGATTTCTGAGGAATGTCTTATCGTCAACTCTATTCCATACATGAGTGCTGTTCTCTTGCCTGAACTCTGTGCGATACTGACGTAAGGAATCGGGGTCGATGTCATCCATGCCGTAGTACTCAATCAGGATGCTATCGTTGCCATCTACATTGGAATCGCGTATCATCGCCTTTACCTGAGCCTCCGTACAATGATAGTCACCCTCGTTGTTACGCCTATACGTACCTTTATATACATTGCCATTCAGATAGATTGGCTTCACTCTCCAATCTGCCTGAGGAACACGGATACAAACAATCTGTGCTCCATCCACAGTCACCACCTCGACATCATTATCAAGAAGGATATTCTCATTCACCTTGTCACTGTTAATGGTGTTCCAGAAATCAGTAATGATTTTCATCGGTTCGTCAACACCAATTATCTGGTAACGCTTCAGGATGTCTTTCTCCTGCATGTCTTCATTTACGCCAAGCAGAATTAGTCCACCAATAGTATTAGCGAGAGCTGAATAGGTTGCCCAAACCGATTTTGGCACCTCGGCCTTTGCCCGTTTACACTCCAGCGTCACTCGCTCACCTTTGAGCAATGCATCTTTTATTATTTTTTCGTTCATATTCATATTCGTATAACGATACCCTTCATTATTCTATTGTTTTTACATAATGATTAGGAGGACCTATCTACAGACACATTTTTATATCTCACTTTATCGCTTCCCCTATCTCATTGATTAATCTATTATTATATAACACTTCCTTAATTATCCAACATTTCCTCAAACACCTCGTGCCTCTTCCTCGCTGCCAGTTCAAACTCTATCAAATCTGCCCTTCCAATCGTAGTATACATCAAATAGTGAGGTACAGCCTTAGAATAATCAGTCTTCAACCCTTCTACGACTTCCTCACCATTCCTTAGTTTCCTATACATCTTCGCCCTGTTCTCAAAAACCATAGACATTGTATTCAGTTTCCCTGTTAATATAGGATCAGTCTTTTTCCCCTTTCTTACCGATTCCATGAGTGGTGTCATAATATACGATGTTCTCAAAATATGTGAAATAAAGGCCAACCAATTACGATGAATATTCTGCTTGGCTGCTATATTCAACTGGTTCATAATGCGAATATACAGCACCGAAGACTCGTCAACATCCAAAGGTAGATACGATGATGTCACAGTCGACGCCCCTATTTCTAGGAATGCATTCGCTACGGTATTCACATCATTATAGCATGGCGCAGTATTGCATGCCGATATAAATATCATCTGAGCATGGATTTTCCGCTCAACTATGTCTTTTGGATACACTTTCTCTTCACCCATATAAATATAGCTCTGATGAATAGCCAGGTCTGTTCCTCCATGAGTATCAATGATCAATAGCTCTGGTTTATGCTTTTCAACAGCATCCTCAAACTCCTTCAAACTCCCACATATTTCGGTCTTAGCACCTAAAGCCCGTGCAGTTACATCTGCCTTATCCTGCCATTTTTTAAACGTTTCTTCCCTACAACCATATACTACAAGTGTTTTTGTTAGGATGTCTTCTGGAATCTTATAATGTGAATAAAATCTAGAAACTCCATAATGCGTCAACATCCCCGAAGCAGGCGTCTCAGGTATCCTACACACATCATGACTGAAGCCTAATGGCACCTCGTCCACCTCCATCCATTCTATCGGCAGATCTGTTATGGCAACTATCTGTGCTGGCATCTGTTCCAGCATCTTTACAGTATTTGGGGCTAGTAACTTCTTAGATAGGACATCACCCACGTTGTGTATCGCTTTATCATAAGCTTGTCGGTCTTTTGAGTATGCGAGTTGCTTATTCCTCTTAGCTCCGACAATCGACAACTCCGTGTTTACACTCTTGCAGACAAGTGGCAGTCGCAAATAAGGTGAAAAACGAAATGAGCAATGGAGATTGGCGACAATATCAATAAAATCAAATCTGCTGGCATGAAAGAGATTAATATACGTGTTCATTGTATCGAATGATATATCAAATCCGTCTGCTTTCACATCATAACAGTAGTTGGACGTTTGCTCCAGCTCCAACACCTTATCTACCGCCTTCATATCTTTTTCTTCATGAGCCATCAACTTAAACAAGTCTCTTACGTCCTTGGTTGTATAAGGTGCCGCTATAATCATTGGTGGATAGTTTTGATCACTGAAGCCAAGTCCTTTTGTCGGAGCAGTCTTATATGCATCTTGACACAGTCCATACAATTGTCCCAAAATATCAACATTTATCTCTTGTCTAGACCACGATTGCATGTCTGCTAAAGTCTCTTGCATCTTTTCTTCTATCTGCTTTTTCTCTTTTTGAGCATTTATCATTGTACCCACCCCCCAATTTCCTAAGGCCGATGCCAAAGTGAAAAAAGTAATATTAGCAGGCTTAAAATAGGGAAATTTTACACTGCCGGCACATAATGGAACACACAAAGGTTCTTCCACGGTTCCCATAAGCGGCTGCGCATAATCAAACAATAATGCCCAGAATTCTTCCCAACTAGTTATAACTTTGGGCATCAAAAATACGTCTTTCTTTTCTGGCTCAATCCAAAACACACTATTCTTCGTAGATATACGTGACAAACTGATATTCATCTCTATCAACTCGTCATCATTATCTGTACATAATAAAAATACGTTCAGTCCATTGCTCAGCGTAAACTCAAACGACGGTTCCATGATAGAGTCGTTAAAAATAAAGTCCACATGTAATCCACTTTGGCCACCTGACCATAATACACGCTGTAGATAGTTACAGCCCTCCAGATAGTGATACGCGTTATGCGGCAGTCTGGTTAAGTTCTGCAATAATCCATGTCTCATACACAAAGGCGGGAGCATAGCTATCGCATTAGGAGACGTCCGTTTCCCTAACATAACAAAATATCTGATTATGGCATATGTCGGATCCTGCTTCATTCTATCGCACTTGTTTTAGTAAAGGCTCTATAATAATCCCTACCGTCCTTTGAGTCTGGTTTGAATGTTATATACCCCAATTTCTCCAATAGTTTTAAAAGATCCAAATTATCTTGAGTTTTCTCTATCTTTGGATGACTCTTAGTCAATAGTTCATTCAACGGGCTTGGTAGGAGTGCTAATATCTCTAAAATCCTCGTTTTGTTGCCTGAATTCTTACCAATATATTTTGTTGTATAGAATACTTTATTAGAAGTCTTTGATGTCAACTGCGTTAGCAACTTAAGCTTTGCACCATCTAAATCCACTATCTGCTGTCTGAGCAAATCACATATCATGTCGGCCAGAACAGTATCAATCATGCTACTAGGTAATACTCCTACGATCTGTAGCTTTTCCGACAATGACATCTCTTCACTCACCAACAATTCCTTAGCTGATTCTGTTGTGAATGTAATTTCGGTCAAATTCGTTATCAAATCTTTTTTATTATGTATCAAAAAATAACCATACATCTTCGTTTTGATCATTTCTGCTAATATCTCTTTCTTGAATTCAAAGGCATTGTCATCTATCATAGCCTTAAGTTTCTCCGAATCCAGCCCTTCCCATATGTCAGCAGCATCTACCCCCATATAAACTTCAAATGATTGAATAAGAAGACAGAATTCATCATAAGGAATAATCTTACATCCCACTATGGCTTTGAATAACTTATAGATATCATTTTCATCTCCCTCAACTTCATTCTGGGTTAATCCTTTAGCATTATTTATAAGGAATTGAGTTAAACTATCATCCATGCTTTTGGCTTTAAAATAGCACATCGCATTAGCCCAAGTCTCTTTCACGACATTACAGTCCATTGCCATGGTCAATCTGCCGTTAATAACCAATTGTAAATCACTAACAGAATTAACCTGGCCCCGAAGATAAGCCTTCAAAGTATTATTTTCGATTGCTTCATTATTGAGCAATTCAATAATTATGCCCTCATTTTCGTCCTTATGAACATTAGTGCATGATTTAATAACCTTGGTAATGTTTTCTGCCAAATATTCTTTAAATCCATCATGCTCTATCGTCATCAAATTACCATAAGTAATATCATCTGGGCCTACTCCAGTTTCTTTCTTTGATAAACAATAGATAATGCTCAAGTTCTTTGACGAAATGACAAAAGAATCATGATCCATTGCCATGGTTAGAAGATTCTCGCTCTTGCCATCCAGTTCATCAAACCTACATTTTCTGAATATGGTTTCCAAATTAGCTATTTTTCCTTCTCTACTTGAAATAAAGCTATAATTCTTATTAAGCCACTCTTTTTGTGCATCATTAATATCATCCTCTTTGCAATATCGAAACCATATTTCAAGCAGTTTCTCTTTTATTTCCGGTTTTCCATCCTCTTCCTTCCATATCATTATTTCATCCCAAGCTCTATCAGCATAATCCTCCATATAAGCATTTAACAGATAATCCTGTCCCTTTCCATTCTCATAATACTCAGCAATGAAATCAAGCGGTGCTTCTGGTCTCTTTAATCTATCTAATACAAGCCCAACTTCCTTTTTAAACCATCCAGGGGCACTTACTAGATAATCCACTAGTGATATGTTAAGAATCGCGTCACTATGATATACAAAATCGGGCAGTTCATTCACAAAATTCTCTACTTTCTGAATACTTCGTTTATAATCCAATTTCTTACCCCTATTCATATCCAAAAGCAAATCCCGATCGCTGTTTGTAATCATGCCTTCATAGAAATACGACATATAATTATAATAGTCCTCTGCTATCAAACCTCTGCTTAAGAACATATCTGCCATTGGCGGCAGTCCGATCTTTTGATATGTCTTCTCATTAATCAAATTAAACTTAACAATAAGATCCTTGAGAGAATAGGTCCTTATCCTTACTTTCTCCTTCTCTAAATTCTCTCTTTCCTTCTCTAAATCCGTACTGACATTCTTAATTGCTTTTACTCTGTCTGCATAACTGTCCTCAGAAGCGATGCTCTCAACTTCTTTAAAATTCACATTTATAGATGAATCTGAAAAACCTGACCCTCTGTTATAATAAAGAGTTGTAAACTTTGTCAGCTTGTCAAACAAGGTTTCATTATCAACAATACTATTTATAGTTTGCAAATTACCGTCAATCCTTAATTTGGATCCTTGTAGCGAAGAATAATGTTTGATATAATGAGCCATATACACCATCCTTAGTTCTTTCAGTGACAGATGTAAATTCTTTTCTCTTACACCAATCATATGCTCCCTGTCTGCCAAGACCTTATTTATTGCGAAATCGGCAAACTTCTCTTTCTTCTTGATACACTTGAATATCTTGCCATTTTGATTATGCAGTTCTGAAAAATCCTCGGGATAATAGTTCTTGTATACTATTGCAGCCAGTAGTTTCTTGGCCTCCAGCTTCTTGTTGGTCTTATCAAGCCTCTCTCTATACTGCTCATATTCATTGACGATGTTGATAAGAATTCTCATATCGTCTATGAAGAATGCTATCACCTTCATGTCATCATCGTCTATATCTTTTTCATCAAATCCTCTCTTCTTTAATTCTTTCTTCAGAAGATCTCTTGCGTTCCACATATTCATCACAGGGATGATAGGAACAATATAATCAAAGAACTTAGTTCTCGATGCATCATTAAACATATCGTCCTTCACGGCATAGATAAATCTGATTTTCCTATTCTCATCCAGTTCTTTCGAGTTATTGAGGATGTAGTTCAATTCTCGCAGTTTCAAGAATATTTTCTTATTCTTAAATCTATCCAGATCTTCAAACACCACAACATCATATTCCGTCTCTTGAAAAAAGTAAAGAATTTCGGCTAGATGTTCACTAAATACAGAGTCCTCTTCACCTAATTCTATCTCACCATCAGAAACATTCAGTTTTCTAAGCTTACTTCTTCCATAAGTTCTGATACAATAACGAAAAAAGAGGAAAAGGGCAAATATTAATACCGCAACTGATGCTAAGTCCCACCAAATATTATTATCTCCATAATTAAGACTATAACTGAGAGAGTCTATTTTCAAAAACTCTGGTTCATACGATATAGCAAATGCTATAACTATAATTATTGCAAATAGTGATTTCAAAATCAGATTCCGTGGACTTTGGAATTGAACCCTTCTAAAACGAGAATTAGGCAATGTCTTCTGTTTTTCCCTATATATCATCTGTTTCAGCAGATTTGCCTCTATTTTCTTCTCATCCTTTTCTGCTTCTTCATCATCAAGAGTAGCCAGAGATAAACACAGAAATTTATGCTTATTCTCATCGTGAGCAATAAGCGTATTGATAACAGAACTCTTTCCCGAGCCATAAGGTCCGGTTACGCCTATGTTAAAGACTCCATCTGTATCAAGATTCTGCTTCAATCTTTCAACAGCCTTGTAGGAATCATCTCCTTTCTCCAATAACTTTGGAGTGAGTATAGGCTGATTCTTTTTCCCTTCCACTTTTTCCTTTTTACACATAGACATCTCCTGATTCCATATCTCCCACTAGCTCCGAATATTCACGAAGCCCATCTTTCTGTTGCAAATATACAAACTTTATTTTAATTCTACCACAAAAAGCAAGCGAATTGACCTAAAAAGCATCGATTCTTATATTATTGTAAGGTGAAAGGACAAAAAAATGAGGTTTTCAGCATTCTAATTCGAGAAAACTTCGTACCTTTGCACCCGCATTCGCCCCACGCCGTAGCCGTTGATCTTGTGAGAGAAATGGAGCGGTGAAGATCAGAGGGAGGAGCACTACATATTAGGATGCGTTTGCTAACGCTTGTTTTTGGGCTTTCTGGAACGTAGGAAATTCAAGAAAGTACAGTCTGAAACGATGCAGAGGTAGATGCTACGGGTAGGTATATAACCGTTCCCGTTGGTGTGCCGATGACTGTAAAAGGTCATCACGCACACCTTTTGGGGTGTACTATATATACCAACGGCGTGGGTATCGATCTGCTTTGTCTACTGTACGGGTTTCCTACGACCTCAGAGAGCGGACAGGCAGAGGCCAGATACCCCGCTTTTCTTTTGTGTAGGAAACAAAAAAAATAAACAGTCCGTATCTGGGTGTCAACGGGCAATAATTCAGATAACGGAAGAGGCTTTATGCTTTTCAATTCTTTCGAGTTTTTGGTATTCCTACCAATAGTGTTCATGCTTTATTGGTTCGTGTTCCGCGGGCGACAATGGCAAAATCTGCTGGTGGTTGTCGCAAGTTATGTGTTCTATGGTTGGTGGGACTGGCGTTTCCTCCTGCTCATTGCGCTCACTTCTTTGTGTAGCTTTGGGAGTGGACTTTTACTTGAACACTATGAAGGACAAAGAAGAATGCAACAGGCGGTAAGTGCCGCAAATATTGTGCTGAATCTAGGCATTCTTGGCGTGTTCAAGTATTATAATTTCTTTGTTGAGAACCTTGATGCACTATTCGGCATGATGGACTATCATTTGGATTGGGTAACAATGAACGTCATTCTACCCGTCGGTATCAGTTTCTATACTTTTCAGGCTCTCAGCTATACTATTGATGTCTATCAGAAAAAGCTACCCGCTACTCACGACATCATAGAGTTCTTTGCCTATATCAGTTTCTTTCCTCAGTTAGTGGCAGGTCCTATTGAGAGAGCGACAAACCTACTACCGCAGTTTCAGCAAAAGCGGCAATTTGACTATGCAAAAGCAGTGGACGGAATGCGACAGATGCTTTGGGGATTCTTGAAAAAACTAGTTATAGCCGACAACTGCGCAACAGCTGTGAACGAATACTGGAATCATTATCAAGACTTGCCAGGCGTTTCGCTGTTCTTGATGGGTGTATTGTTTACGTTCCAGATTTACTGCGATTTCTCAGGCTATTCTGATATTGCCATCGGCTGTGCCCGTCTGTTCGGTTTCAACCTGATGCGCAACTTCAACTTCCCATATTTTTCGCGGAGCATTCCCGAGTTCTGGCGGCGTTGGCATATCTCGCTGACCACATGGTTCCGTGATTATATCTATTTCCCATTAGGCGGAAGCAGATGCGACAAACGGAAAATCATTCGCAATGTCTATATTGTTTGGGGAATCAGCGGCCTATGGCATGGAGCCAATTGGACATTCGTGTGTTGGGGTTTGTTTCATGCTACGTTGTTAGCCATCTATAACATCTTTGGCATAAATACGAAGTACAAACAAGTGGTAGCACATGGTAAGTTCTTACCCAGTATAAAGGAAGCTATTCAGATTGGCCTAACTTTCTTCCTTGCCGTGATAGGATGGATTATCTTCCGTGCAGAAAGTATGACTCAGGCTGTAGAATTTCTAACAGCTATGGTAAGTAATAAGTTCTTTGATGCCTCGGCCTTGCACGGAAAGGCCTATCTGTGCTTTGGACTTGCACTTCTTTCTGTTGAATGGCTGCAAAGAGACAAGCAACATGCATTACAATTCACCAATATCAAACCATTTAACTATCGGCTTGTGCGTTGGGGCATTTACTATATAATTCTCATGATAATTGCTGGCTATGCCGGTACGAGCCAAACATTTATTTACTTCCAATTCTAAGATACAATGAAGAAGTTTCTCAAATATTGTCTGTTCTTTGTCTTGCCTCTCTTGATTGCGGCTATTCCAGTTGAATATATGATCAGGCAAGTTCCAAACCCCTACAAATATAAATATGAGTGGATGCAAAAAAATGCTGAGGATGTGGAAATTCTTGTTTTGGGTAGTTCACACACATTCTACGGTATACGTCCTGAATTCTTTGAAGGGAAAGCTTTCAGTTTAGCAAATGTCAGCCAAGGATTGAAGCAAGACTTGTTCCTACTTGAATATTGGGTAGACAAATACAAGAACTTGAAAACTGTAATCTGCCCCATTTCTTTTTATTCATGGTTTGGGCGTGGTTTGGAATATGGAACGGAATCATATCGCTGTCGCTATTACAAAATCTATATGGACTGCGACTTATACCCAGACATCTCGCTATATAACCTTGAACTATCTGATTTCCGTACAGCAAAGGGTAAAATAGCAAAGTTGCTTTTTCCTAATACAGACCCCGGATATGATGAATATGGATGGGGAAATACTTACAAGTTGTCAAAAAAGAAGATGGACAAGTGGAACGATGGGACAGAGGCTGAGGCTGCTGTCAAACGACATACCGCTAAGAGTTGGGACTACATAGATCAGAATTATTTGAGGATGAAAGAACTGGCTGGATTTTGCAAAAGTCATAACATACAGTTGGTGCTTATAACCACCCCATGCTGGCCCTCATATTATGACAACTTGAATAGCGAACAGCTCACAAAAATGTACGAGCTAACGCATAAGTTCGTACAGGAAAACAATCTCCCCTACTTCGATTATCTGAAAGACCCACGCTTCAAAGCCGATGACTTCTACGACAATAATCACCTTTCAGATGTCGGAGCCATAAAGTTTACAAAGATACTTGATAAGGACATAAGATCTGTTGAGAGGTAATGATTTCTTATACTATTAGGGATGACCCATCATGGTCACCCCCAATAGTAAAATAATTGCAAAATATTTGTCTATGTTCCTTTGTCCCATCCCAATTTGTCAGTTCTTCAGCATTTTCATTAATGCCGCCAACGATTTTACTTTGAGCTGGAGCGCAAATCTCCGAGCGAGTTATCCTATAGAGCGGACTATAAAAGGAGAATTACTACATACTATTCATTTTGAGTATAGTATTACATATGGAATCCACGACTTCGACTTTGCTGACGTTCTTCTTTCATGTCCTGAACAATATAGGAGAGTTGTCCTTTAACCTTCTCACACTCATCAGATTTCAAGAAGGGAAGTGAGGCTTTGAACACAGTGCCAGCAGCTTCCTCTTTATCGGACTGACTATTCATATAGCGTTTGACATCGCACTCCTGGCGATAACTGAAACTTCGATAGCCGTCCTGAATATAATCGAAGACTGCCCTAACGGCAGCTCGTAGCAGTTCTGAGAGGGTTGACAGATAATGGCCAATCCGTTCGCGATAGTCATTGATGATGCTATCTTTTTGTCTGATTATTCTGTCTTTCTCTTGATTATCCTGCTGATGTCGAAATTCCTCACCTTTATACTTGGCTTGAAGTTCTTCGATTTTCTTATCCTTTTCTGCGAGTTGTTGGCTCTGCCTGTCTCGTTCAGCTTCCAAGGCTTGCTGATATTTCCGCTGTAGGGCCGCTTTCTGCTTTGGCAGTTCCTCTTTCAGACGCTTGTTCTCTTTCTCCATGTCAGCATACTTGCCCTTGCCAAAGAGATTGGCCATTCCAAACTTGATAGCATTTCCATTCTCTGTGTTGAGTCTGTCTCTTTTCTTGGCAATCTCGATATCCAGCTCGGCGCTCTGTTTTTTCTGCTGGAACAGGATAAAGTCATTATGCTCCAGATGCTCGCGGCCTGTTTCAGCCTTTCGCTGGCCACGTTCCATAACCAATGTCTCAGCCGCCATATCCTGTAACTCTTCCATGTCTATCTTGTCGAGTTTAAAGGACTTTCCCGTTTCGTGGTTCATCCAGTCCCAGATGATATGCGCATGAAGATTGGGTTGCTAGGTTGACGGATCATCAGGGTTGGTGTAATGGCCTTCATCCTTGTGAATGTGTATCTGGATGGCTCTGACTCCCCATCTTTGACGCACTTTCTCAGTGTACTTTAGGAGGTCGGCCATTGTGGTATCGGGCTTGATGTTGACAACACTCTCGCGGATGGGGCTGCTGCCGTTACGCTCTTTTGGCTTACCATTCTTGCCAATGACGGTGACCTTCTTCTCCTGCATGGCTCGGCCAGTCTTCTGCTTTACCATGACTTTGATAGCATCATAGTGCTGCTGGAGGGTGACACCCTTCAAGTCGGGTACCACATACGATTCATTGTTATGACTCAGTTCGGTACGCACATACAAAGTGCGTGGGTTCAGCGAGGCGATATAATCAGCGTCCCGTCTGTTATGACGTTCACTCTGCTCGATGTTGCAGGGCTTTACGTGGTCGGATGCTTTTGCTGTTGTACTCATATCAAATTACGATTTTATGTTTTTATGATTTTATGAAAATATGAATTTATGTAATTACTGTTTTACTGTAATTCAGAAATTTGTAGTTTCTACTATTCTTCCCAAAGGGGTATCGGGGTGTTAACCCTGATTGGTGGGTGCAGGGAGAGAGTCACTTCCTGCTCAGGGTTCTTAGGGGCAGATGCCACTGAGCGGGGCGGTCAAGGGGGAGGGTCACCCCTTTGCGAGGTTCCATAGGGCAAGCAGCCCTTGGTGGGTTCTTAGGGCAAAGCCCTGAGTCCCTCGGAAGAGCCCACAACTACGGAAGCGAAGCTCGTAGTTATAGTGGGCTATATCAAGGGCAAGCCCTTCATCTCCCTGCGCGCATGTTACGGCACTTGCCGGCTATGGATAAAGTCTATCAGATACTGGTTAATGTCGCAATGGGTGAAGCTGTCATCCACCTTGAACTTGCCACCGAAATGCTCCGACCAGAAGTCAACGCAGAAGTCATCAGGGTAGAGGACGATTTGTCTCCCTATGAGCTTCTTCATCATTTCGTCTGTCAGATTATTGCCAACGCCTACTGCCAACCATTCGATATCAGGATAAACCAACGTGCCAAGCAGGGCAGTCTTCTCTTCTTGGACAACGACAGCCTGTCTGCCATACAACAGGTGTTCACCAAAGAAAACGTTAGGGTCAACATAATAGTCGAAAGCATACCAAGAATAGAGATGATTGACAAGTGCATCATGATTGAGGATTGATCCGTCATCTACATTGAAGTGTATGACATTACCTCCAACAATCATCCCGTTGCGGTTAATCCGAGGCAGCACAGTGCCATAATGCTCTCCCTTCACTTCATCAGTCGCTCCCAACCGATAACGCATGACAAGATGATCAATCCTGTTTTGCATCTTCGGACTGTCTCCTAACACGCTATCCAAATAGTCTGTCAGAGAGGAATGCCAGGTAACAAAGCTGTCTTTTGGAATCTCTATGAGAGACCGTTGATAGGCTGGAGCCTTGGTGGCGAGTATCTGTTTCAATTCTTTCTCGTCCATGTCGTATTCATTTTATGCAGATTATGCAATTATGCAGCATGAATAATGTGAATAATGAATAATCATGGATTACTCTTTTAGAAGTCTTGAAACCTTACTCTGGGAGATTCCAAGCTGTTCGGCAATGGCTGTCTGTGTCATTCCCTTGGCAGAGAGTTCTCTGACACGGGACTTCACCTCATCCCTATCGTTGCCGTTCTCAATACTCAGGTGTTCCTGCTCAGTTCCAAAGCCACGACTGATAAAGCCCAGATTACCACATTCATCCTTACGACGCTCATAAATAGCCACATGGTCAGCGCCCATCGTCAACTCACCATTCCGCCACTTGCACTGTTTGACATAAACAAGGTTTGGGTCAATGCTGGATTGTGCTATTCCTATAGCGTCATCAATCAGCTGGTTTATCTTGGCTGAGCCCTGCATGGCCGAAAGGGAAAGAGGGACATTACCAGAGTACATCTTGGGAACATGATTGAGAACCACTAACGTCCAGTTGTATTTCTTCTTCAAGGTATTTAGTGAAGCCATCAGAGTTCCCGCATCAGCACTTCTGTCAAGCGACTGTCCCAAGGCTGTGATATTGTCAATAAACACGACATCAACATAATTGGCAACTGCCACTTCCTCTATCCCTTTAAGTACATCCTCTGCAGGATGCTCTTTATCCATCTCAGCACGAAGAAAGGTGGAAGGGAAATTGGGACTCTCATAGCGGTTGCCAAGTTGACGGGGTGTCATTTCGCAGTCCACATATAACACCCGCTTGCCTTGTTCGGCAATATATCTTGCTATCTGCATAGCAAAGATTGTCTTGCCAATGCCAGACTGTCCGAAGATGATACTGAGATCACCTTCAAGCACAATGTCTGGGTAGAGTGAGACCAATGGTGGCAACAAATGTGCATCTTCTATGCACTTGTTCATCGGCTCAACTATGAATCCGCCTCCATTCACAGGCTCAGCATCTTGGAGTGCCTTGAATGATTGTTTGATGATGTCTTTTCCCATCACTTCAATCCTTTCTCAATTCGTTCAACATCTGATTGCTTGTACTGATTCTTGCCACCGAGTTTATAACAGGGCAAGTAGCCATTGGCATTCCAACGCCAGAGAGTAGCCCTACTCTTTCGCAGACGTTTAATCACCACGGCCTCGTCGATCATCACGTCATTCTCAGCTTCTTTTCGGGACTGAGCAAGTTCGTCAGCCCATTCAAAAAAGGCAGACTTCAGGACACCAACAGTTGTTATCACCACAGTATTTGACTGTGAATCGTCTAGCATTGCTATTGACTTCATTTTATTAATGTAGCAGGTTCTTTTGGCGATCCTCACGGTCAGACATTGACCTCGCACCTGCCGGGATCCATCCTCTGCAATGAGGCTTGCAGCGATTTCACGGTGCGAAGGTACAAATTTTTGAAATACGCTTGATTTATTCTGAGTAGCCTGCGGTAGCCGACTACCAAAAGCTACTTCTGTTAATCGGAATTAACGCAAAAAGGCACTAAAAAAGGCCTGTAACCATGAGATTACAGACCTTAATATGAACAAATCGTCAAATGAGTTAGTAGAAGAACGACATTACCCATCGCCAGAACTGAAACAGCATGTTTCGTGGTGACATAGAGATCTTTTTGAATACGATTCGGCCATCATCTTTCTTGGTATATCCGATTCTCGTTCTTAGCGATGCCCTGATGGGGATCTTTAAGTCTTCTTGGGTTCTGTCGCGTAGCAATGGCAGTTCTTTGTTGTATGCTTTCTGGCTTATAGATGGAAACTCTTCTTTTATATCTTCATACCTACAGCTTTTTATAAGACCTTCTTCACACGCTACTAACATCACCAATGCTGCACCTTTCCCTATTTCACCATTAGTCATAAAATGAAGGGTGTCCATAATCTCCTTTGCTTTTTCCGGGAACTGAATCACGTTCAGGAACGACGTGGGTTTGTCTTTTGGGACAAACTGATCCAATAGTCGTATAAAGCCTAAAACAAGTTTCGGGCCAAGACCGGGAATAGACTTACCCAGCAATTGTTTGAGAAAACTCACTATCTCATCACGATGTTTGACACCTCGAATGAAAACATACTCAATCACTTGCTTGTGTCCTCGGTCTTTCTCACAGAACTTCTTAAAAGGGATATCACCCCTTGTCATCACTATATATATGACCTCAGCTGTTGACTGCAATGAAGGGGCTGGAATGTTATCATCAATTGATTTGTCCGGCTGCTCACGCTGCTTAACGAGTGACATAATATAGTCTATGTTCTTATCCGTGTTTGACTTCCCGTATTCTTTGTCAATACTCTTACAAAACTCTTCTAATTTATTGTTTGCCATACCTTACTTTACAATCTTCAAATCCTTGTTGACATAATATAACGGCTGCTTATACGCATAGCACATCAACACAAAACGGTCTTTCATATCCATGTGAGTATAGTGATTCACCGCATCACTGCCCTCATGATGCAATCCGGCTGCATACATGTTTATCTGGGCCTTAGTCAGAATGTCCACATGGGTCTTACGGCATATCTTGCTGCTGGCCAATTCATACAGAGGCTCGTACTGGTTATTGCCCAGTTCATCATTGAACACTGCACATTTGCGATCTATGCCGCAATACTTTATCAGTTCCTTGATTTTTACATTATAGCCACTCTTGCCACAAATATACTTTAAGACATGGAATTGAAACTTATACTTCATGATGATGTCATAGGCAAAGCGCATCACAGGAGTTTCAATCTCCTTACGACCCACATTTTCTCTGAGCGTTTTTTCAGGCAAATAGTGTACATACATGACTCCCTCATCCGATACTGCAATGTTTTCCATCGACAGCCGTTTGAACTCACTGATTCGGCAACCAAAAGCGCATTGTAACAGAAAAGCATCCTTCGTTTCCTGTAAAGTCTCTGGCACCTCCGTGTCCTTCAGCTTTAGAAATTCTTCTTGAAGAAGGAAAACAGGTGGATTGTATGACTCACGCATCATCGTCCGCTTTTTGTTCTTACCCAGATGGACAAAAGGGGAAATGCTTAACTCACCTTTTTCTATCAGCTCATTAAAGAATGCCTGAACACATTTCATCTTGGCAGCAACAGTATTCTGGTCACGACGCTCCGTTGGTACATTTCTGGTCATCAGTAAATCATACAGACTCTTATGCTTTTTCACATATTTGTATTCATCAAACAGAAATTGACGATAATCCGTGATGTCATCTGCATCTAATTCTGACGGAGTGACTTTCAACCTGTGCTGAATAGTTAAGAAACGAGTTAGCTCTCCTAACGAAACCTTGTAGTGTCTCTGCCTACCCTCTCCAAAATTACCATCCCTTAGGCCATCATCAATATATTTTGAGAACCTGTCAATAAGTGTCATCTCCGTTAGAGCCTTTACGCTTTTCTGGGGATGGAGTATCATGGTGATAGCTTTCTCTAACTCATCAGTCGTTATTCGGGTTTTATCCTTCTGTTCGCACAATTGTTTGTAGGCTGTTTCCATAGCATCAATCTCCGTATCAATGTCAAGCTTTAGCTTTTTGTTATAGACACTGACACGTGGCTTCAGTTCGCCATTATCAGCAAACTTATCCAAATCCTTCAAGTCTGCATCAATCTCGCTCTTATGGTACAAGTCAACGCCTCTACCATCACGCAAGCGGAAACGGAGCCGGATAGTTCCTTCAGCCTTATTAGTCCTCTTTACTATCGTTAGTCCTTTCATACCTATTCTATTATTAAAGCATGTTTCAAATGTGGTGCAAAGGTACTATTTTTGCACCACCAAACCAAACTTTTGCACCACATTTTTGAAACGCTTTAATATATTTAACTTCGTAAATATCTGATTTACAACACAAATCGTCTCATAAATATTTCACAGTATTTCAATTTTTGAATCCCAACGGGATCACACACCGAAAATATCGAGAAACTCCCATAAATAAAGGGTTTCTCGATGTTTCGTATAAGGAAATCAGAGTTCCATTTTTGGTTCTCATTTCCAAATTTGAGCCCCGAAATCGCCGCAAAATCGCCGCAAAAATGGCTCAAAAGGCGAAAATCGCCGCAAAATCGCCGCAAAATCGCCGCAAAAAAACAGGGTCGAAATTGACGCAAAAAAGACCCGATGAAGGCTTATATATTGACGCGAGGATTGGTTCCAGTATTAACAATTTAAAAAAGTTTATCAAAATGGCAACCATTTCCATTGAATTCGGGAAGGAATCTTCCCAAAAGACGCGTGAGGTCTATCTGTTGGTAAGACAGGGCAAGACCAGACAAAGAGTAAAAACAGGGGTAAGACTCAATGAACAAGAATACTCTCCCAAGACGAAGAAGATCAAGTCCATTGAGAAGGCTCGTATTGTCGAGAAACTGAGGTTAGACCTCATCGACAACATGAGTAATCTGACTGCAGGGGCTATGGCAGGAGACCCTGATGATGCTCATACCATTACAAAGAAGATCATCAAGAAGCAGGAGAAGAAGGAACTGGAGTTCTTTGCGTATGCAGAGGATTGGGTGTCAAGAGCCAAGATCAAAGGTGCCAAGAACTATCTGACCATGCTCAACACCCTCGAGAAGTTCTTGGAATGCCGCAAACTCTTCTTTCAAGAGATTACCGTTACATTCCTCAAAGACTTCGAGGCGTTCCTTGATGACCGCCCAAGAGCCCAATCACTCTACATCGGACAGATGCGCCATATCTTCCGTGAAGCGATGCTGGAGTACAACACCAATGATGAAATCGTCATCAAGAACGACCCGTTCTTACGCTACAAGGCTCCCAAGCAAGTGCTCAAAAAGGGTGTCAGGGCTTTAAGCCTGGAACAACTCATGAAGGTGGTCAACTACCAGCCCAAAAAGAATACGCTGGCAGAACTGGCCCACGATTGCTTCATCCTCTCCTTCTGCCTGATGGGCATGAACTCTGTGGACATGTACCAAGTCAGTTGTCTGGAAAACGGCACCATCAAGTACAAACGGACTAAGACCAGAGATCGTCGAAGCGACGAGGCCTACATTGAGGTCAAGGTACATCCCTACATTCAGCACCTCATGGAAAAATGGAAAGGTGAAGACCGGATATTCAGATTCTACAAGAAATACTACTGTGCTGAGTGCTTCAATCAGAACCTGAACATCGGCCTAAAGACGATTGGCAAGGCTGTTGGTATCAATAAACTCCAATTTTACCAGGCCCGCCATACTTTCGCCACCCTATCGAGGAATCTCATGAAGTTCAGTAAGGGTGATGTTGATGAAGCCCTCAACCACGTTGGCAACTACGAAATTGCAGATGTCTATATCACCAAAGACTTCTCCATCATCAACGACAACAACTTCAAGTTGCTTGATAAGGTGTTCAACTTCACCAAATCGAAAAGAGGCAGAAAGCCAAAGAAACAGGAAGTTGCTTAAGGTATCCGCCTGCAATAAAAACCCAATCCCCACACTTTAATACTTGGTGTGGGGATTGGGTATACAGCAAATCGCTCTGTTCATCGCAATTGTCCGACGAATTCAAAATTTTTCGAATTGTTGCGGACAATTGCAACAAACATCCTGTCAAACGACATCTCCTTCTGCTGCCATTGGCATTTGCTGGTCCTCTTCATTCAGCTGCGGATAGGCAGTAACACGGGCTTGATGATCTTGCAACCATATATGGTTCAGCGTGAATGCAATCGACTCCAGCGTTTCTTCCCGCTTCGACGGCTTCAGTTCACACTCCCATACCGTGATGCAGTGCCAGCCCATTTCAGCCAGTTTACGTTGTTCCTCCTTGTCACGCTCCTTGTTTCTTCGAATCTTAGCTACCCAGAACTCACGATTCGTCTTCGGAATCTTGCAACATTCCGAACTCTCAATGATTTCTTCCGTCTTACATCTTAAATCAGACATCACCTTGTGTCCATGCCAGAAGCATCCATTTACAAAGATGCACGTCCTATACTTCCTCAGTACCAAGTCTGGATGTCCTGGCAGCCACTTGTGGTTCAGCCTATACCTGAACCCACGTTTCCACAGTCCACGACGCACAATCATCTCCGGCTTCGTGTCCTTCGAGTGGATTGAAGCCATATTCTTGTGCCGTTGTTGTGGAGTCAGGTGGTCCATAGGTTAGCGCATAAGTTCTCCCCAAGTTGCGAACCAAGGCTTAGCTGTACTCCTACCTCGCCCAAGACCTGGTATTTGTGAATACTCTTGTGACTTGCTAGTAGTCTGTAAAGTCTAAAAGTTGACTAAAGCTCTCTATTATGCGCGTCAATCAGGCTCCATGTCTTGAGCAAAACAGAATTGGCTTAACCTGTTGATTATCAGTTAAATAACTTGCATATGTCAGATATTTTTCGTACCTTTATAGCTGAAAATCAATCACTTGAATTCAGCTATGCCGAAGCGAAAATACGCCGTAAGACTCACAGAAAAGGAGCGCGAAGAACTCGGGTCCATCGTCTCCATAGGCAAAAGTGCATCACGGACCATAAAACGTGCCCATGTTTTACTACGTCTCGATAGTAATGCCAATGTAAAATGTGCCATTGATGAGCTGCACAAGGTTCTGGGCATATCCAGGAACACCGTCAACAATATACTAAAGGACTACCAGAGAAGGGGTATAGAGTGCATCTACCGCAAGAAACGCGACACCCCTCCTGTCGAAGGGAAGATAACGGGCGACGTGGAGGCCCACCTGATAGCACTTGCCTGTCATGCTCCTCCTGAGGGGTACTGCAAATGGACGTTGAGACTATTGTCAGAAAGAATGGTACAGATGAATTATATAGACAGCATAAGCCACACTACGGTCGGAAAGATCCTCAGGGAGAACAGCCTGAAACCCCATCTGGTTGAGCAGTGGTGCATCCCCAAGGAGCAAAGCGCGGATTTTGCGGCCTGCATGGAGGATGTTCTGGAAGTCTACAGCCGCCCGTATGACGAACGGTATCCCGTTGTCTGCATGGACGAGAAGCCTCTGCAGCTGCTGGGCGAAGCCCGCAAGGGGCGGCGCAAGAGCAACGGCGCCATGATCCAGGACAGTGAGTATGTCCGTAATGGTACATGCAGCATATTCCTGTTTACGGAGCCACTTGCAGGTTTCCGCCATGCCAAAGCCCTGGAGCATAGGACAAAGGCTGACTGGGCTGGGCAGATGAAATGGCTCGCAGATGAGATATACCCTGATGCCGAGAGGATAATAATGGTGTGCGACAACCTGAACACGCACGACAAGAGCTCGTTCTACGAGGCATTCCCACCAGCGGAAGCATTGAGGCTTGCCAAACGGTTCGAGTTCCACTATACCCCCAAGCATGGCAGCTGGCTCGACATTGCAGAAATAGAGCTGTCCGCACTGTCAAAACAATGTCTCGGGAAAAGAAGGATTGACAATCTGGATGACCTGAATGCGGAACTGGAGAAATGGCATACCGATAGGAACAACAGGCAGAAGGGAGTAGACTGGCAGTTTACGAATGAAGAGGCAAGGGTTAAACTAAAACACTTGTACCCTTTAGTCAACTTTTAGACTTTACAGACTACTAGTATCAAAAGAAAAAACTAAATAATAATTGTGGCCTAAATCCGTAAATCCCTTCTTTTGCAATGCATCCTTTGACATGAAACGCGGGCCAATACCTTTCAGCTTGTATAAAGTACCAGATGTGCCATTATGCAGCATCACATATTTAGCATTCAACGCTCTTGGTTCCATAACAATAGCACCTGCATCCTCTTCTGTACGCAGATAACACAAGCCCAATTCTTTCATCTTTGCCAATTTGTCTTTTCTTGCAAAGTTAACAAGTACCACATCGTCAGGATCTTGATATTCCAACCCATGTTGTGGAGCCACATTTTTGTATAAGTAAAGTTTCATACGACTCCGTTTCAGCCATTCCTCTATTTGTTCGCGCAAGACTTGTTCACTGCTATTAGGATCAACGGTTATTCCTTCTGATGGTCTCAATGGGAAAGCTCCAATGCCAATGGCTTTGATAGAGTTATAATAACGCGAATTTTCTAATTCCTCACGCGTATAATTTCCAGGGAAGAGGACATATCCGCCTATCACTTCACGCTTGGGCTTTTGATTGGTTGGTTCAATGTAATAGATAGCATCACGATAGCGGTGCATTTGATCTATGGCTTCGCTGGGAGGAATATCCATATCATCTGGATGACTATCGCTGATACGATATTTTGCATCGAAAAGGAAGGTGTACTGAATATCCCGCTGTCGCTTTGTCAATCGTAACACTATATCAGGGCGTTGTTGCGTAGTGAATGTCGTAGTATCTTTAATAGCTGATGTTATCCGGCTGTCATCTTCTCTTACGGGTGCATTATACATTACCGATGCCAGTTCCACATTGTCTTCTGTCCTTAGAAAAGTGACTTCAGAATGGGTTCCCCAGTTCAAATCACGGATAAACTGCGGAGTCAGGCTCTTGCCTTTGTATTGAGAAACTGCCTTATCACCCAGCAACTCGGAAACGATATTTTTCACCTTCAGGAAACACCATATCTCATACAGCATGGCGATATCCTTTGTTTCCAGTTTATTTATGCACTCTTCCAGTTCGTATCCGCACTGTAATTCTATCCATTTCTGGTAAATGGTTCGGTAATTAATGGATTTTTTCATGACTAACGAGTCCTGCGAGAACCCCTTGAATATTCCAATATTCCTGAAGAAAGGATGGCTCACCAGCCGTTGCAGTTCTTCTCCCATTTCTTCAAGCTTGCTTTCCATTATCTTGGATTTGGCTATTGTATTTCGGATATGCTGGCTCACTATGGTAAACCGTTGCAGCGTTTGCCGCATCACAAATTTCAGGAAACGGTTCTCTACCGTGTCATTGGTATGACAAAGTTCATGTGTACGGTAGAGGTGATGAGGGTCATCTTTGAATTCGTAATATTCATTTTCTAATTCGCGCTCTATCCATCTCAGTCTCTCCTGTCTCTCATAAGTAACTCTATCGTGCAGTTTTCGCCTCGGTGAATTAATGATTTGTCGGCAGGCTTTGGTTATGTTCTCAAAACACGATTGGAAAATCTGCCACCAAATCAAATCAGTCGATTCACCACCTCGAGTACGGAAGTTGATGTAGGTCTCACGCATAAAGGCAAACGACAGCATACTATACTCCCGCTCAATGTCTCGGATAATCCACTTCATATCTGTGCGGTAGTCCATCTTGTAACTCAGCACCTCGGTAGTGAACCGCATACTCTTTGCCTTCCCGTTTTTCTTGTAGTTCAGACAGATGTCTGTTTTCCCGACCTGATTGCCAAATCCTATAGCACCAAATAGCAGGTTTCCGTCACTACTCAGTTGTGCATCTTTAGTAACGTTAGAAAACAGAAGCGACATCTCAGTCACACCATCTTCACCTTGAATTAATATGGGATATTGCGTATTCTCAAAGAAAAGAGCTTCGCGCACCTGTCGCTTGCTCTCACTCTCATGTCCGTTGAATATAAAGAAAGTATCATTTTGCGTAGTGACAAATTCTGCATTCAACTTTTCACTACCACTCTCAACGCATAAATTGTCCATTGCCTTTCGAATGCGGTCAATGGTTTTGTTGCACGAAAAGCGCATTCGGACATCGTCATTCCGAATTTCAAAGTTGAATATGTTCCCCTTCGTCGCCATTTTATGCCCAGTGGAAAAGCCGAGCGTGTTTGACCCCCGAGGGCAAAGCGATGTTGACCCCCGAA
>CALDLA010000021.1 GCA_937898415.1 uncultured Prevotellaceae bacterium
TAGCTCGCCAGGCTCATAACCTGGAGGTCGCATGTTCGAGTCCTGCCTCCGCAACTCAGAAGCCCGATTTTGTCGGGCTTTTTTATTTCAAGGAAAATGATTATGTGTAAATATGTGGCTGTAGGCGACACAAAAGAGCGCATCAACTGGATTGACTGGGGCAAAGCCCTTGCTGCCTGCACGGTGGTGTTCTGCCATCTGCCTCAGTCACAAGAGTGGTTCTATTACCGCTATCTGCAGTCTGTCATCATCGTCATTTTCTTCTTTCTTTCAGGCTATTTGAAGAAAGACAGAGGAAGCGAAAGGGCAAACTGGCGCAATTACTGGTACAGCCTCATATTACCCTATTTCCTTTATAACGCCATCGTCTATCCATACTGGATCATAAAATATTACATGACGCATGGCATCATGCCTGATTTATTTCATGCCATGCGCCCCATCATAGGCACTCTCCTTTTACAACATAACAGTACCTATGCAGAACCGCTTAATGGGCCATTATGGTATTTACCTGCCATTCTTATCATGCACATGACCATCGACCTCTGCCGAAGGACACGACATCAGCACTTCATCATGGTGACACTCTGCATAGTTTCCGTTGTACTCTATGCTGCTAATAAATATTGGTACTTTGCCCCAAATCTGACACCGATGGCACTCATGCGTGATTTACCTTATTATTATATAGGCTACGTGTTAGGACAACATAAAAAGTTCAGGAATACCAAAGATAAAACCGCCATTACTGGCTGTGTCTGTTGTCTGATAAGTAGTCTTTTGCTCTTTGCATGGCATTTACACGCCTATTTTGCTGGCCATCACCTACTACAGATTATCCTGTTCTATCCCGTCAACATAGGTTTTCTATTTGGTGGTCTTTATGGTTGCAAACTGCTTGACCGGTACAGATGGCCAGTCATCACCAATCTCTCAATTGGTACTTTGGTCATCATCGGTCTACACACCGTGATAATCTCAGGAGTCAACCTTGTCAACGAACATATACGAGGACTCCACAATGTCATCTGCTACGAATGGTACGAAGCAATTCTCGTTTCTATCATGGTAATAGCCCTACTCTACCCCATCATTATCTTTGGAAAGCATCATTTCCCTATTTTGTTAGGGAAACAAGGTCTTCGAACAACGTCTTCCACAAAGGCATGATGCGCACGACCGAGAAACGGTCTGATACCGCCATGGCCATACTGCCCATTTGGCGACGCAAGGCGATATCGCCCATCAGCAGAGCAAGCCGATTGGCAAAGGCTTCCCTATCGTCAAGTCCCACCAGAAAGCCATCCTTGCCATCGGTTATGATATCAGAGGGACCGAATGGGCAATTGTAGGACACCACAGGCAATCCACAACTCATGGCTTCGGGTATCACCATACCAAAAGGCTCAAACAATGACGTTGAGACGAGTATTGAGCTCTGGCAGTATATGTCGAAGATGTCTTTGGTTGGTGGGTGAATATTTATATTCATACTCAATGAACTGGCAGTTTCCTTCAGTTCATGCTCATCTTCACCCTCGCCATAGATATCCAACTGCCAATCCGGGAACCGAGGATGTACCATCTGCCATATACGGATAACCTCCATAGGCCGTTTCTGATAATCGAAACGTCCTACAAAAACGACTCGTTTGCCTGACAAGTCTGACATTTTACCCTCACTAACATGAACCATATCAGGAATTACAGCTACGGTAGGATAACGTCGTCGCCAGTCAGCGGCATCACCTGCTGTCAATGCCACAATCACTTGAGCTTTCCTTAGGCTTCTATGATAGTGGAAATCGGCATAACGGCTATGCAGTCCCGGCCTACCAAAGGTGTCACGGTAGTTGGAGTGCGACTCGACCACCAGTGGAATATCGCCCTTATGCCTTACGATACAATCCAAGTCTACATAGTTGGCTGTTGTACAGACGATGACATCGGGCTGTATCTTAGCTATACGATTTGACAGTTTTTCCTCAAACCGTTGACGCAACCGATTGGCAACAAGCAGTTTATGTATACCACTATACTGATACTGTTGGTGAAAACGGATGCCCAAATCCTCCAAATGGACGCTACGATCCAAAGCATAAGGAAGAGGATGATGCCCTTGGTCTGTGGTCAACATATATACATCATAACCATACATTCTGACCAAATGGTTCATCTTCTCTATCAAAATCCGCTCAATGCCCCCCCAAACGGCCAATGATCGAAAAACGTATAGTATTGTCATGACGTCAATTATTATATGCGATACACAACCGGCTATGATTGTTTCACCAAATTATCTTCCTGATCCTCATAATGGTCGGTCTTGTGAAAAATACGACCCAGGCCCTTACCCTGTATTTTCACATGATTGACAAAACTCTGCCATAATGACTGCTGGCCAATGGTGCCATATCCGGTAACTGCCCTGCAGCGGCTGTCATGAACAAACCTTATCTTTCCATACTTCTTCAAAGACAGAGCCATAGAACCATCCTCACCACGGATAATGTCAACCCGATACTCTTCACGCTTCCCCAGTTCGGCATCATAGGCGAAGACCAGTCCGCGAACGCTCAACTCCGGCCGTTTGAAATGTTGAATCCATAGAAAAAAATCGCGTGTCATTTCAAATAGTTTCAATCCCAGTTTTCCGTGATTCTCATCAGGGAAATAACTCCATGTGGCAGAGACGGCCACAACGCCCGGCTTCATAAGCTGCTCCAGCATCAGCTCATAATACATTGGCGGGTAAAGCGTATCACTATCCACATCGAAATAGTACTTACCCCGAGCATGCTGCAATCCGCAACGACGAGCATATCCACAGGAATGCTGATACTCAGTATAATAAGGAATACCTGATTTCTCAAATATCTCCGCCGTTCTATCCTTGGAATCATTATCCACGCCGATAATCTCGACCGGATATTTGCATTTTATCTCACTGATTGCCCAAAGGCAAGCCTGCAAATGCTTCTCCTCATTATAGCCTATGACAACAATAGAGGCAACTGGACTCTCACCTTGCAATGCTGCTAGCCGCACTCTGGTTCCGTCAATCACCTCTTGAGGAACCTCACTGAACGGTTTTCCGTATATACTAAGATATTTGTCGTACCAAGCCATAAAAAATCAAACTCCTCTAGTGATTAATCTATCAAAAAGATCCGTCCATTGCTTCATTACAGATTCTTGTGAAAATCGCTGAATATTCAGCTTCGCTTGATGTCCCATTCTCTTACGTTTCTCACCATCTTCAATTAGTTCGCATATACGGGAAGCTAATTGCTGCGAATTTAAATATTCAACCAAATAGCCATCTTCACCATGTCTTATAATATCGGATGCTCCATAAGGAAAATCAAATGAAATGCACGGGACTCCACATTCCATAGCCTCTACCAATACCATCCCAAAACCTTCGTATCGGGAACTTAATACGCATAAGCTACTTTCTAAATATTTATCCAAAATATTCTTAACAGGATCATGAAGTATCATTTTTCCATTAATTCCTTTGGCATTTATCTGACATTGTATTTCATCTCTAATTTCACCTTCTCCATAGACATGCAATCTCCAATCGGGATGACGCTGATTAACAATCGACCATGTTTCAATCATATATTCATACCCTTTCTGCTCATTATATCTCCCAACACATATGGCTTGTTTGTTTTCACATGTAGAACAATTATCCGTTTGAAACGTTAGGAAATTGGGAATAACAAACGTTCTGGTGATCCCTCTCCAGTTTCTTTCATCCTGACTTGTCAACAAAACCAAACCGTCTAACTTTCTTACAGTTCTTTCTTGTTTCCATCTTCCATACATTGCTAACAATTTCGACAATCCACCTTTTTGTTCCAACAAATGAAAATTTCGTGAATAATGTCGTGCTATATGAGATTCCCCAATCTTAATACTCCCATCGTGAATAGATGTAAGAAAATCCAGATCACGCGCTAAGGTCGTGATAACAATGTCAGGTTTTTCTTTCATAAGGAAATTTTTGAGTAAATATTTGTATTTCCTCATCAACTTGAAATACCACCATATCCTAACAGGAATACTATGTCCATATTCCAAATTGAAGTCAACTGCAAAATCGTATAGTCTGACTTTGGGAGACAAAGGATATACTGGAGGATAGCTCATCTGAGTGTCTGTCACTATAGTCACATCATAACCATGCTCAGCCAGCCAATTTGCCTTATTCGTTATCACCCTATCCGCTCCTCCAACGGTTCGCAATGATGTATAAATATAGAAAATCTTCATATATGATATCTGTTTTTATGGATTTCAAATATTCATTTTCATTTTTTTCTGCAAATATAAGTATTATTTTAGGAAAAAACAAGAAAAAGAGAGAAAAGATGGTTATAGTGCGTGTTTAAGCTTTCCTAATATGTATAAAGACAAGAAAAAAAACGGAGCTGGTAAGAGACCAAGACATTTAAATAATATATTGTAGAACCTTCTATTTTTAAAACCCATGATATCAATCAAAGATATAGGATGCCATAAAAAACCTTGCAGTTCTCTATTGGTTACCTTAGGATTAATACGCCCACGATTACGCATTATAAAACAAGACATATAAAAACTATTCATCTCCAGGTTATAACATAGATAAGGTAAATATGGCTTTCCTCGTAAAGTTAAACATTTATCCTTTAGCCGTTTTATAATGGACGCATTCTGTAGTATTTCGGATTTCACATAAACAGAACGTCCCTGATAATGAGAAAGGGAATTAGGATGACGGAAATAATGATAGGTTATATCTGGCAGCAAAACTGCGCTCTCTGTTTTCGTCACTAATTCTGTTGTATAAACCATATCCTCCCAATATGATGCGTCTATAAACCTCACATTGGATTGACGCAAAAATTGTATGCTTATCAAATGATTACAAACTGAAACATGAAAGATACGATTGTATCTAAAAGCATACATCGCCAATTCATCCTTTCCTTTTAACACCAAGGCATCTTTCTGATATTTTTCAATTGGAGAATTGCCAATCCTATCTATAATCTCATAAGAGCCATAAGCTACTTGAACATGGTTCTGTATGATTGCATCATATAAAAGCTGTATCGTGTTCGGTTCTATGGTGTCATCAGAATCCATGAAATAGAGGAAACGGCCTCTGGCTTCGTCAATTATTCGATTTCGGCTATAACTGACACCTTTATTCTTTTCATTCACCATGATACGAATATCTTTGCCCCGAGGATGACTTGTCTGAAGATACGCAATAACATCCATGGTCCCGTCATTACCACAATCATCCACAATCAAGAATTCAATATCTGTAAACGACTGATTCAGAGCAGAATTCATCGTATCCTGAATATAGTCTACTGATCTACATACAGGTATTCCGATAGTTACTTCATAGTGTTCTTTCATAAACTATCAAACAAACGTTTCCACTTTTTGGCAACTGCATCAATGTTAAAACGCAGAACATTTCTTCTGGCATTTGCACCCATCTCAGAAATCCTTTCTGGATGATGGATTAATGACAGAATGGTATCAGCCATCTTTTCTATGTTGCCATTCTCAACCAAAAGACCATCTTCACCATCTGTTATAATGGAGCGAGGTCCCCAAAGACAGTCAAATGCCACGACAGGCAAACCACAGACCATTGCCTCCACAATACCCATGCCAAAACCCTCAAAACGGGATGTACATACAAAAAGAGAACTATCCAGATACTCTTTTTGAACGTCGGAGATGCTATCATTTAACCTACATCGATTATTATCCAAACTCAGAGAATCTGCAATTTTCTCATAATATGGTTTGTTCCCATCTCCGTAAATATCTAATTCCCAATCATCACAAGCCTTCTCAACAATTGCCCAAGCCTTTAACAATAAATCATAACCCTTTTCATCAAAATACCGCCCAATAGCAATAATACGTTTACGTCGAACAGAGGGTATCTGATCTGGATAGAATGGTAGCGGATTGGGAATTACATCTACTCGGGGAACCTCTTGCCAAGCCTGACGGTCATATTCTGTTAAGACAACAAAACGGTCAAGTTTTTTTACCCTGTCTACCAATCCATGTCTCCAACATTTTGCAAATAAGGCCTTAAACAGATTTGTCCTATTTGGTGTAAAATTCCGATAGTGTGCTCTATTGATGTGTATTTCCCCAATTTTCTTACTTCCATCCTTAATATCATTAATAAAATTAATCTCACGACGAAGAGTGCTAATTGTAATATCTGGACGGATACGATTTAGTTCAATATTTAGTTTCTTTTTATAACAATATTGTTTATAGAGATACATCAATATTTTTTTAAAGAAAGGCTGATGCCACAATTCCTCAAAATGAATAGCAAGATTTATTAATTTGACTTTGTCTGATAAAGGGAAAAAACTATCTCTGTCCTCGCCATCTGTTGTTATAATAGTCAAATCATACCCATACTGTTCTGCAAAATAGCTTGCCTTCAAAGTAACAACACGTTCCACTCCCCCAGCCATATACATGGATGGAATACAATATACTATCTTATATCGTTTTTCACTCATATAAACCCATTAATCAACACCCTCAAAAAGATTCCTCCATTGTAGAGCAATCCTGTCTATCTGAAAATGAGAAGCCTTCTTGATAGCGTTTTGTGCCATCGAAACGCGCAAATCTTCATTATCCATTAACTTTGACAAACTCTTTGAGAATTCATCGACAGAATCTTTCGGCACTAAAATACCATCTACTCTATCTGAGATTATGTCACGAGGGCCACAAGGGCAAGCAAAAGAAACAACAGGTAATCCGCACGCCATAGCCTCAATTAGCACCATCCCGAAACCCTCAAACCTGGAACTGAAAGCAAGTAATGAGCTATTCACGTATTCTTGCTGAATATTCGAAGTTGTCCCGTGTAAATGACATCTAGAGCCATCTATGGATAAACTCTCCATCAATTGTCTATAAGGAGCCCTTTCACCTTCTCCGAAGATAGATAGTTCCCAGTCTAAGTGCTGTTTCTCGATAATTGCCCATGCTCGCAATAGCAAATCAAATCCTTTCTGATAAACATAACGTCCCACCGCAATAACCCGTTTCTTATTCATACTACTATGATGAGTAGGTATGAATGACAAAGGATCAGGAATAACGCAGATATTATTAAGTTCAGGCCATGCGACTTTGTCCTCATTAGTCAAAACCACGAATCGATCAAGTCTTCTCAATTTAGAGACCAAACTTCTCATCCAATATTTTGCAAATAGATTCTTAAAAAAATTAGATTCATTCGCTTCAAAATTTCGATAATTTGACCGATTAACATGCAACTCACCAATTTTCCTACTGCCATCGTTTATCTTGGTAAGAAAGTTTATCTCACGCCGAAGTAAGCTTATTGTAATATCTGGACTCAAACGCTTCAGTTCCTCAGATAACATCTTCTTAAATCTACGTTGTTTCCACAAATATACAAATACTTTCTTAACAAACGAGTACGTCCAAAGCTCTTCAAAACCAATATCAAGATTGATAACCTTCACTTTGCTTGACAAAGGGTAGAATGGCGGCAGACCTGCTCCTTCAGTTGTGATAATCGTAATCTCATAACCGAAGTGTTCTGCAAAATAATTAGCCTTGAGCGTCAGGACACGTTCCACACCTCCAGCCATATACAATGCCGGAGTACAATACACGATTTTATATGGACGCTCATGGTGTTTCACGATGCAAATGTACGAAAAAAAAGACAAACTTCTTTGTTTGATGAAAGAAAAATAGTATATTTGCACAAAATTGTTAAGATGAGACGTATTTGTTTTGTTGTAGACAGCATTTTCTCCGTTGGCGGAGTGCAACGGGTGACATCAGTTATTGCCAGGGAACTGGCAAAGGACTATGATGTGACGATTGTTACGTTCGACCGTCCTGACACAAAGGATATCTCCCTCTACGACTTGCAAGAAGCCAACATCTCTTATCGTTTCCTATCATATCCAAAAGTTAATCGATGGGAAATCATCATCAACAAAATCTACAGTGGATTCTATCTGAAATTCCAACCAAAGGCAAAATGTTTTTCTGACCTATATGCCAGAAGTTCATTCCCTGCAAAACTGAGAAATGCTTTGACCAGGGAATTAGTCCAAGGCAACTATCAGGTGATTATTGGTGTACACGCGCCGTTGGCCGCCCGTCTTTCTACTATTAAAGACAATTTTCCTCATACGAAACTGATAGGTTGGGTACACAATTCCTTTGAGGCCTTATTCTGTGACACCTCTTTATATATAGGGGCAAAAAGGAAACGCCATTACGTGTATCAATTCACTAAACTTGACAAAGTGGTTTTGCTTTGTCAACATGATGTCAATTCGTATTTGGAATACGACTCCAAGTTCAATCCGATAGCTATCTACAACCCGCTAACATTAAAACCCGGACTACCGTCGCAGGGTAATTCCAAACGGTTTCTGGCCGTCGGTCGCTTCTCGCATTTGCATAAAGGCTTCGACCTATTAATAGAAGCATTCCATTTGTTTGCACAGAATAACCAGGAATGGATTCTTGACATTGTAGGTGAAGGCATTGAGGAAACCTTATACAAATCACTCATTGAACAGTATCATTTGGAAGAAAGGATTAGCATCCATCACTTCACCAATAACATTCAGGAATACTACACCCAAGCGCAAGTCTATGTACTTAGTTCACGCTGGGAAGGATTCGGTCTGGTACTGGTAGAAGCGATGGCTCATGGATTGCCTGTCGTCTCGTCCGACCTACCCACCAGTCAGGAAATTATGGGTGATTTCGGAATCTATTTCAAAAACGGAGATATCAAGGACTTAGCCCAGAAACTACATGATGCCACACATATCGACTGGCAGGCAAAAGCAAAACAAGCCGTTGCAATAGCACAGAAATTCAACATCAACCAAATTATTGCCCAATGGAAGCAGGTGATTGACGAGTAAAGTTCACTTCCACACTTCGTCCACCACTCTCTTCATCTGTGTTTTCCACGTCAGATGCTCCACGGTCTTACGGATATCAGCAGGATTGAAGTGGTTAGCATCAATAAAGTCAAGTATCTGTTGTATGTCTATCGGGGTTTCATCCGGCACAACCTTAACAATATATGGTTGATGGTCGAAATCGCTATCCTGCTCACTATATATAAAGGGTATGCCACGGGTGGCATACTCACGGTTCTTCAGTGTCTTAATAACAGTGATTCCACTGCGATGACGGGCCAGACTGCCAATAGCGAAACAGCACTGATTAAAGACTTCATCAAGTTGTTCTCCAAATAATTGACCATGGAACACAACCTTGTCCTGAATACCATAATTGTCAATGATGGTCTGCAAGCCTGGATGGAATACATTTGACTTGTAACGCTCGTGCGGATGCACCCCTCCCACGATGTGGAAGATGACCTTACGAGGATTCTCAGTATGCTTGTAGTATTCTCCTAATCCTGCTATCAGACGATCGTAGCCGTGCCAAAGATGGACTTCGGCCACACCTATCAGATGGACAGAGCCATCCTCGGGAGGCTGATACTGATGGACGGGAATGCTGTCAAAATCAACGCCGTTGCTGATACGGATGGTACGCTGTCCGAAGATGACCTCGGCATCAGAGAACGTGACGATGGCCGCCATCTCCCTCGACAGTCTGCCGCGAAAAAGCCGGTCAACCTTCAGCCCCATGCGGACACTCCACGGGAACGTCGCAAATTCCTGGTCATAGGGATAAGTGGGAATCTCAGTAACAGACTGGACGCCAAGCCGATTAAGCTTTCTGAAGAAACGTATCAGGAAGGGATTGGCATTCTGGAAACAACGGGCATACACAAATTGGATACCCTTTGACTTGCAATAATCGTAGATGCAGTCATAGTCTATACGTTGGCGTACGCCTGCCATCAAGCCTTTCCCATAATCCTTTACCACCTGTTGGTCAACAAAACGGCAGCGATGACCCCTTTCATCAAAATCATAATAACAGAGATGAACTTCGTAACCATTCTCGCGAAGTCCCTTTACCTGATAGCGAATTTTCTTGCTGATGCCGCTGACCTCGGAAAAACCATGATAAACGAGGAACAATATTTTCATAACCAAGTTTAAGATTTCTCCTGCAAAAATACTACTTTTTCATGATACGACAAAAGAAATATATCTAAAAATTTGCTCTTTCATCAAAATTATCTTATTTTTGTAGCACAAAATCGTGATATGGATAAAGAGCACATCAGAGAACAATTCAAGAACAACCCAAAGCTGAAGAAATTCATTGACTGGGTCATCATGAATCAGGTAAAGACCAGACCGCGCTGGTATGTCAGGTTACTAGCACCGTTATACCAGCACCGGGGGAAACACGCCGTCATTTATCGCTCTGCCAGAATGGACACACCGCCATACCGTAAGTTCTGGCTTGGCGACTACTCCGTCATAGAATCGTTCTGCTGCATCAACAACGCCGTGGGCGATATTATTATTGGCGACCACACAAGGGTGGGACTGCACAATACCATTATCGGTCCTGTAACCATCGGTAGCCACGTTAATCTGGCTCAAGGCATAACAGTAACTGCCCTCAATCATAATTTCGAGGATTCCAGTAAAAGGATAGACGAACAAGGAGTGACCACCAAACCCGTCATCATCGGCAACGACATTTGGATTGGAGCAAACGCCGTGTTGCTGCCGGGCGTTTCAATTGGTGACCACGCCGTCGTCGCAGCTGGAGCCGTTGTCACCAAGGATGTTCCTCCCCACTCGCTTGTAGCAGGAGTCCCCGCAAAAATCATTAAGAAGATATGAGAATAGGAATAGAAGCACAACGCATTTTCAGAAAGAACAAGCACGGCATGGACTATGTTGTGCTACAGGAAATCATTGAATTGCAGAAGACAGACCTCCGCAACGAGTACTTTGTCTTTGTGGCTCCTGGTCCCGACCATTGTCTGAAGGATTCCCACAACGTTCACATCATTGAGGTGGAAGGCGGATTCTATCCGACTTGGGAACAGATTCTGCTGCCGAAGGCTGCACACGAAGCCAACGTCGAATTGCTGCATTGCACCAGCAACACGGCTCCTATCCGTTGTAACATTCCACTTATCCTGACGCTTCACGACATCATTTTTCTGGAACCACGCGACCGTCGCAACCGCTCCGTCTACCAGAATTTGGGTTGGCTATATCGTCGTATGGTTGTCCCGCGCATTCTGAAGAAATGCCATCGCATCATTACCGTCTCACAATTTGAGAAGAACAACATCATTAGCAAGCTTGGACTCCCTGAACGACAGGTTGCAATGATTTACAACGGCTACAACGAATGGTTCAGGCCCATGGATGATAAAGACAACATCTTCAGCAAGTATATGCCGGAACGTGGCTACCTTTTCTTCCTTGGGAATACTGATCCAAAGAAAAACACCGAGCGCACCCTTATCGCCTACTCCAAGTATCTGGAACGCTCCACTGTAAAAAGGAAACTACTGATGGCCGACCTCGACCATCAATACCTGGACGACATCATTGAACGTAACCATATTGAGAACATCCGACAAAACATCATCATGCCCGGCTACATTGTCAACAGTGACCTGCCTTATGTCTACAGCGGAGCCTTTGCCTTCCTCTACACCTCACTTCGCGAGAGTTTCGGCATCCCGCTGCTTGAGGCAATGGCCTGCGGTACGCCAGTCGTTACCAGCAACACTTCCTCAATGCCCGAGATTGCTGGCGAAAAAGCCATTCTTGTCAATCCTGAAAGTGCTGAGGAAATCTGCGAACAACTGCTCCACCTTGAAAACGACAAGGACTTCTACCAACGACAGGTGGAAGTCGGACTTCAACGTTCGAAACTGTTCTCCTGGAAATATACAGCCGACCAGCTACTCGCTCTTTACGAGGCAGTCTACTCTGAAACGAGAAGATAATCCTGTCTAGTCGAACAGACTCAACGACAGGTCGCACTGCGGTTTCTCTTCAACCTCCTCATTGGCCGCCTCTCTCTTTTCACGAAATGCGAGCACCATCTGACGGGCATCGGCATTATTCTGAGTATTCAACTTGTAATAGCCTCGTTTTCCTGTTCTTTCAATCAACGACTGTGTCGACTTCGAGTTTCTGAGCAGATATTGCTGCACGTAACCATGTATCTCTTGCAAGTCCGGCTGTGAGAACAGCGTACAATTCATGTTATAGACATGCTTTGCCAGTTGTTGCACACCTATTCCCTGTTCTCCCACATCGGTCAGTATCTGGAGTATCTGCTTTTCGTACGTCATTGACCCAAAAAAGGTCGGCAAACCCATTGCTTACCGACCTTCTTTTTATAATGATAATTTGATTAGGCCAATGTAACCTTATCTTCTGCTGCAGCCAGCTTACCCTCCTTGAAGAGCCAACCGAGACCCAGCAGAGTCTCTTCCTCTGAAATCTTTGCAGCCTTAGCAATCTCCTTTACAGAGAGAGCCTTCTCTGCTGCTGCCAGTGCCTGATAAACATCTCCTGCCTTGAAACCAGCGTTCTCAGCATTTACTGCGAGTGTAGCCTTAGCTGCCTTTGTTGCAGTCTTCTTCACGGTTTCAGTCTTCTTGGCTGCTGCCTTAGTCTCAGTAGCGGCCTTCTTTGTTGTTGCTTTCTTTTCTGCCATAATGCTTTAATAATTAATACACTTATTGAAGTAAATATTTTCTTCTTATTTTTGACGGTGCAAAGTTACTCCAACTTTTCCTACAACTCACTGATAATTAAGCTTTTTTGGTAAAAGCTGCGTTATTCTTGATGTAAGTCAATTGTGTTTTTTTCTAAATTCTTTGGATTTCATCAAAGAATTGTTTACTTTTGCACTCGAAATCAACATTCATTAATATGAACAAGAAACTATTTTTCATTCTTTTCAACCTGCTCTTTTGTATTGGCCTGGCTCATGCACAGGATGCCGAGAAGAGCGAATTGCAGAAACGCGCCGAAGCTGTAGACACGAAAAAAAGTATTGGTCAGGCCCGTTCGTTGTATATACACGCCTTCAACGACTATGCCAGCAAGGGACAGATGCAGTTAGGTGTGGAATGTGCTGCCAAGGCGGCTGCCCTTTATTATAAGGAGAACCTTTATAAGGAAGCCTTTGATCTGCTGCGTACTGCTGATCAGGCTGTCAATGCCGACAAGAAGAAGTCTGGCAGTGAAAAGGCAGCCTTGCACTACCAACTGACCAAAGAGCGCCTACAGATGTACTTGAAGCTTCGGAAGAGTGCAAGTGCGCTCGACCAGCTTAGCATTCTGACCAGTCTGGCCAACCAGTCTGGCGACGAGAGTGTCAAAAACGATTTGCTTTATACCAAGGCTATCTATCATTACACCTTTGGGCAGAATGCTCAGGGCAATGCCGTATTCAAGGAGATGGCTGCCAAGCTGACTGCCGAGAAGGAATACGACAAGGTGGACGGGGTTTATCAGACGCTGATTGCCAATGCACGCAAGTCAAACAATGCCAGCATGGTAGCCCAGTCTTATAGCAACTACATCGCCTGGAAGGATTCCATCAGTGCCTTGAAAGCTGCCGACGAAGTAAACACCCTGAAAAAACAGATTGCCGACAACGAGACTGCCATCGCCGAGAAGGACAGTTCGCTCAACACCCGCCAAATGATCATCATCGGACTTTCCATCCTATTGGCGGCATTGGCAGCAGTATTGATTATTGGTGGTGTCATTCTGATGCGTTACATCCTACTGACCAGAAAGCAGAAGAAGAACATCAAACTCGCCAACGAGAGCAATGCCTTGAAGGCAAAATTCATCAGCAACATCTCTGCCCAGTTAGAGCCCACCCTGCGTAAGCTCGATAGCCGCATCCCTGAAGTGAAGGCCCTGAACGACTTTGCCAGCCATATCCAGACCCTTTCGGACTTGGAGAATATGGATAATTCAGAAATTGAGAAGAAAGAGACGCAGATTGCCAAACTCTGCGAAACCTTGATGGACGAGATTCGCAGCAAGGTGAAGCGTGGCGTCACACTGACAGTCAATGCCCAGAACATGAATGTAGAAGTAAACAAGGAATATGTTTCACACATCATCCGTCACCTGCTCAATAATGCCGCAGAGTACACCCCTGAGAACGGAACCATCTGTCTGGAATTCAAGAAACGCGGCCCCCACTCCTACCAGTTCCTGGTATCAGACACCGGTAGTGGCATCCCCGAAGAGAAACAGGAGGACATCTTCAAGCCTTTCCTCGAAATCAGAGACCTCACTACCGGCGACGGTCTCGGTCTCCCTATCTGCAAACAGATGGCACAAAAAATGAATGGCGACCTTGATATAGATACTAAATATACCAAGGGCGCCCGATTCGTTCTGGACCTACACTCCTAAGGGTTAGGTCCACTCCACAAGGATTCTAAAGACTTTACCGGGGTTCTGGCTCCACCATTGCATGGTGTCCAGAGCCTCTTCTGGTTTTATGACACGGGTTATCAGTTCGTCGGTGGGACAGTCGTTATTCTCCAAATAGTGGATAACAGCCCGGAAGTCCGAAGGCTGGGCATTGCGTGAGCCGCGGATGTCAAGCTCCTTCTGCACAAAGTACTTCGTCTGGAAAGACACCTCGCTCTTGGCATAGCCGATGCAGGCTACGCGACCCGTAAAGGCCACCTCGTTGATGGCCATCTGATAGGTAGGCACACTACCTACAGCCTCGATGATTACATCGGGACCAAAGCCACCGGTAATCTCTTGCAGACGCGCATGTACATCTTCTTTTATAGTGTTCACAGCGTAGGCGGCACCCATCTTCTTGGCCAACGCCAGCTTCTCGTCATCAATGTCGGCAGCAATGACGGTGGCACCACGCATGACCGAACGGACGATGGCACCCATGCCCACCATACCACAACCGATGACCATCACCACGTCGATGTCCGTCACCTGAGCACGGCTGACAGCATGGAAACCTACGCTCATAGGCTCTACGAGCGCCGTCACCTTGGGCGAAAGACTGCCGGCAGGAATGATTTTCTCCCAGGGCAGGGTGATATATTCCATCATGGCACCGTTGCGCTGTACACCGAGCGTCTCGTTATGCTGGCAGGCGTTCACCCGCTGGTTACGGCAGGAGGTACACTTACCGCAGTTGGTGTAAGGATTGCAAGTGACCGTCATACCGGGTTTCAGTCCCTCAGGCACACCACTACCCACAGCCTCGATGGTGGCACCCACCTCATGGCCGGGAATGACGGGATTCAGGGCCATCGTATTGCGACCCATGAAGGTGTTGATGTCCGAACCGCAGAAACCCACGTAGTGCAGTTTCAGCAATACTTCGCCCTGGCCAGGAGCCTGGGGCTTCGCCATCTCAATGACATTCAACTCTTGTGAATGCGTAATTTGAATTGCTTTCATTTTCTTATAGTTGTTTTATTTCGCCATCTTTACGTACGAACGATAGCCGTAGCCAATGATTAAGAGGAAGCAGAGGAAGGGCAGGATGAACGAGGCGTTCACGGCAGGATGCCCGAAGACCGTCTGCTGGTCAATGATCCAGCCCTGCAGCGGCGGCATGAGTGCTCCTCCCACAATGGCCATCACCAGGAAGGCTGCTCCCAGCGTGGAGTCCTGACTGTCCACATCCTCTAAGGCGATACCGTAAATGGTGGGGAACATCAGCGACATGAAGAAACTGATGCCTACCAGGCAGTACAGTCCCAGCATACCCACAATGCATATAGCACCAAGAGAACAGAGGGCAGCTCCACAGCCGAAGATAGCCAGCAGACGACGACTGTTGACGTACTTCATCAGCATGGTGGAGATGAAGCGGCTAGTTAGGAAGAGCGACATAGCCACGATGTTATAAGTCTGGGCTGTAGCCTTGTTGATACCGAGGTTGTCGGCATACTGGATAATAAAGGTCCAGGTCATAATCTGGGCGGCCACGTAGAACATCTGTGCCAGCACACCTTCACGATAGATGGTATTATGCCACAGGTTGTGCAGCGTCTGGCTCGTGGTATGGGTCAGGCCCTGCGCTTTCTGCTCCTCGCTCTGGGTCTTTGGCATCTTGGTCAGGGCGATGATGATGAACATAGCCAGCACCACGAGACCAATGGCCACGTAGGGGTCGCGGATGACAGCCAGGTCATGCACACGGATGGTAGCCTTCTCAGCCTCCGACAACGAGCCGAAAATAATCTGTCCGGCAGCATCGCGGCGGTCGCTGATGAGCTGGGGCAGCACGATGAGCGAAGCCACGCTCATGCCGCAGAGTGAACCCATAGGGTTGAAGGCCTGCGCCATATTCAGGCGGCGGGTACTGGTCTCCTTGGCTCCCAACGACAGGATAAAGGGATTGGCTGTTGTCTCGAGGAATGCTAATCCGAACGTCAGGATGTAAAGCGACAGGCAAAAGAACGTGAAACTCTCTTGAGCGGCGGCAGGAATAAAAAGGAAGGCACCCGTTGCATAGAGCGCCAATCCGAGCAGGATGCCCCACTTGTAGCTGTACTTACGGATAAACAACGCTGCGGGAATAGCCATCGTGGCATAGCCGCCATAGAAGGCAAACTGCACCATCGAAGCCTTGGCTGCCGTCAGTTCCATCACGGTCTGGAAAGCTGCCACCATCGGATTCGTGATGTCGTTGGCAAAGCCCCAGAGGGCAAACAATGTCGTGACCAAGATGAACGTCACAAGATATTTCTTCTCAATCAATTTGGGCTTCATAGTTATTGGTTATTCAGACATGTTTTTAATATAAGGTAAATCAGGCAAGTTGCCGAAGCCGTAGAACCGCTGGGCATTCTCGCCAAGAAACAGCGCCTTCTCCGTATCCGTCAGTTCCTTGCTCTTCTCCACGAAGTCATACGACATACGGTAAGTGATGGCAGTAATGGTCCGCGGATAGTCCGAGCCCCACATCAGCCTATCCATACCTACCCACTCGGCTGCCTCGCGAATACGACGGACAGCCGTCGGGAAGGGGTAGAACTCGGGATTGTAAAGCCAGGTAATGCCACCCGACTCAATCATCACGTTGTCGCCCTGTCGTGCCAGCATGACCTGACTGCGGAAAGAGTCAGTAGTCGGCATGCCGAAATGACCGATGGCCACCTTCAACCGCGGACACTCCTGAATGACCTCAGCCATCTGCGCCACCTGACGTTCGTCGTCAGCCAGACACATGGAAAGAATCATTCCCTTCTTCTCCATCAGCTTGAACACAGGCATCAGCGTCTGCAACGGTTCATGCATGCGGTGACCGGGGAAAGCAATGCCCCTGAGGCCGGCATCGATAACCGCCTGTGCCTCCTCCACGTTCCAAGCCATTCCCATACACAAGAAACGGTCGGGATATTGCTGTTGCACCTCGGCCAGATACTCATTCTGGCAACCGTCGATGACCTCCTGTACCACGACAGCGGCACCCACCTGCGCATAATTCATGTTCGAGAGAAATACCTCGGCCGTATTCCGACCGTCAATCATAAAGGGCGGCAGCATCTGCACTTCCTCGTCCATGAAGATACTTCGGCCGTTCTTCAGCGACAAGATCCGCTTGCCGTCCACCGTCGTGTCCTGACGGAGCCACAGGTGGCTGTGTGCGTCGATTATGAGTTTGCCCATGTCACACGTTGCTGGTCGCCAATGATTTCCTTCACCTTATCAACCAACTCCCAGTCGGGTTCCTCGTTGGCCCAGGCTATGTTACGTTTCACGTTGGCAGGATTGGCCGACGAGAAGAGTGTTGATGCTATACGCTGGTTGCTGACAGAGAACTGCACGGCCAGTTTCTCAATGGGATAGCCCTTTTCCTGACAGTATGCAGCAGCACGCTGACAAGCCTGAACCAGGGGTTTCGGAGCGGGATGCCAGTCGGGCACACCACGCTGGCTCAAGAGTCCCATCGACAGCGGCGAGGCATTGATGACGCCCACACCGTTCGCCTCAAAGAAATCCAGGAAGTCCACCAACGCGTCGTCGTTCAGTGTGTAGTGACAGAAATTCAGAATACTCTCGACAGTACCTTTCTCGCAGTGCTCGATGACCCACTTCAGGTTCTGCAGTTGTAGGTCGGTGATACCCACATGGCTCACCACGCCCTTCTCACGCAGTTCGACCAGGGCGGGCAACGTCTCGTCCACCACTTTCTGCAGTCCGCCCGGCAATGCAGCCTGGAACTCTATGTCGTGAACGTTGATCAGGTCAATATGGTCAATACCCAATCGCTCCATACTCTCGTAGACACTGTCGGTGACGCGCTTGGCCGAGTAGTCCCAGGTATTGATGCCGTCCTTACCATAACGACCCACCTTGGTACTCAGGTAGTACTTGTCGCGAGGGATGTTGCGCAATGCCTTGCCCAGCACCGTCTCTGCCTTGTAGTGACCGTAGTACGGACTCACGTCTATAAAGTTAATACCGCCCTCGATGGCTGCCTCAACAGCCTCGAAGCTTTCTTTCTCGTTGGTCTCTCGAAAGACACTGCCCAGCGACGATGCGCCGAAGCTTAGGTGGGAAATTTGCATTCCCGTCCGTCCTAGTTCTGTGTACCTCATGTTGTTGGTTGTGCAATAATATGTTATAGCTGTTTTCTGACTCTTATTGTACGCTGCGCTTCATGTTCAGCTCGGAGATCCGGCCCTCGGGCGACACTTGTGCCGTCACCTTGAACACCACACTCTCCACGTCGAACTGCCCATCTTCGCCTCCACGCTCCGTACGCTGGGCTACGGTGAAGTTGACCGTATAGCTGAATTGTCCCTCACCCAGGTTGTTCTTCTCGATATTCCAGTCGCCATTGGGCGTAAACTCCATGCGGAGGACATTGGCCTCATACAGTTTGTCCATATACTGGCGCACATCCTCCTTGGTGGCATTGGCCCGATGCAGGAACGAGGTCAGTACGGGTGCCAAGGTCGTTGCCAAGGCCGTCTCGTCCTTGTGCGACAACGCGTTGAAGTAGGTGGTAAAAAGCTGCTTGACGACGAGCTGGTCCTCAGCCGTCACCTTCTGAGCCTCCAAACGTTCGTAGTTGGCCGTAGCCTCGTCGTAGTAAGCTCCGTCCTCGTGGTCGGTGAAGTACTTCTTATAAGCCTCAGCCGTATTCTCATTCTTGGCGGTTTCCCAGTCTATCGAGTCTATCTTGATGGTGGCCTCCACCTTGTGCAGGCTTTCCGGGTGTAGCTTCAAGAAGCGTTCGAAGGCGAACTTGCTGTTGTTCACCAGTGCATCGTTCCAGTCGTTCTCCACCTTCTTCAGGCTTTGCAGGTGAACCTTAATGGAATCACGGTGCGCCACTGGCGCGTCGGTATACATGTCGAGGAAGTTCTGCAGCACCATGGGCTCCGTACTGTTCATTGCATTCTCGTAGGCCGCCTGTTCCTGCTTCTTCTCCTGCGTCTTCATGAAGTAGAGTCCTAAGAGCACGACGATGAGGGCCAGGACAAAGGCCACGATGAAGGCCGTAACGCCGGCACGGCGCTTCCTGGGTCGCCGAGGTGCCTTTTCCGGCTCTTCGGGCTGCTGGGGCTTCTGCTGGACGACGGGCACCGTCGGCTCATGCGGCGTCATACTGCCATGATTGGCTCCGTTGATGCTGCAATGACAGTTGGGGCACTCGCCTTGTTCCTTGAATATCACCTCCCCGCAGTCGGGGCAGCGTGTTATCTTGCCTGCTATATCAATACCACATGAAGGGCAGGTCTTTGCTTGGTCGCTCACTTGGTGACCACATTCCGGACACTTGATTAACATCTTTACTATTGACTATTTAGCTGTTTACATACGTTTTGACTATTCAATGCCTGAAGCGGATGTCGCGCAGTTCGTGGTCACCCATGAACCGCGACTTGTCCACGAAACCGTTGACGCCGACTATCCGTCCCTTGGCCGTGTACTGCCACATGGTGTAGTCGCGGCCGTCGGCCAGCACTGGCTCCTCGTTGGTGTACATGGCAATCATCAGCTGATAGTTGTCGAGCATGCCTACCAGGTGTTTGTTGTAGAAGTTACGGTAGGTATAGACCAGCGGCTTCTGCCGGTAGGCCAGTTCCATCAGTCTGAGGAACTTCGTCAGCGAGTCACAGAACTCCGCCGTCGGCATGTTGGCCACCGTCTCCACGTCCACCATCGGTATCAGGTCCTGCTCACCCGGCAGACACTGGGCCATGAAGTTGCGCAACTGGGTCTCCTGCGGCGTCTTCGGACGGTAGAAGTGGTAGCTGCCCACCTTCAGCCCGTAGCGGTGGGCCAGTTCTATGTTACGCTCAAAGTAGCTGTCGATGCGGTCGCCACCCTCGGTGGCCTTCAGGTAGACGTAGGACATCTTCGTATGCTCGCCCACCGTCTCCCAGAATACCTGACCCTGATAGTGGCTCAGGTCGATGCCGTGAACATGTTCGCAGGTGTCCTCACACATCAGGTAGGGATTGCCGTCGTCGGTCATGACCGGTCGCAACACGGCAGTCCGCGGCCTCACTTTCTGCCTGACTTTCTTCTTGGTCACTTTCTGGGTCTTGGCCTTGGCGCGCCGTTTCCTGGGCTTGGCGTCCATCTGTTCGCTGACGACCATCGCCAGCAATGCAATTATTAATATATTGACTATTTTTCTCATCATTCGTTAAATTGGACTGCAAAGTTACAAAGATTTCAAGAAAAAAGCGTAACTTTGCACAAAAATATGAAGATGAAGAAGTATTTATTGACACTGATATGCTTCGGCACACTGCTTGCCGCATGTCACGATGATAAAAAAGACTCTACGGGAGATACCACCCGCACGGTCATGGTCTACATGGCTGGTGAGAACAACCTCACTGCCACAAGCGGAACGAGATTCCTCAGAAACGACCTCAATGAAATCATTGCAGGCTCCAAGTACCTCGGCAAGGACCAGCGCCTCCTGATCTTCGTCGACAGTCTGAACACCACCAAGAATTCGGGGACACCGGTCATCCTGGAAGCGCGTGACGGCAAGACGACCGTCCTTCATCGGTACGACACCGACTTCTACTCCTGCGACCCGGCCAAATTCAAGGACGTGCTACAGCGGATGCTTAACGAGGCACCTGCCAAGAGCTACGGACTGGTGCTCTGGGGACACGCCTGCGGATGGAGCGTCAGCAAGGACACCATAGCCGGGTCACGCACTGCGACACGGGCCTACGGCCAAGACTACGGAACCGACATAACAGGCGGAAGCATGAAGTGGATGAACATCACGCAGATGGCACGCGCCTTGGAGAGCCTGCCCAGACTGGAGTTCATCTTTGCCGACTGCTGCAACATGATGTGTGCCGAGGTGGGCTACGAACTGCGCAATGCGACGAACTACCTCATCGGTTCGCCTGCCGAGATTCCCGGCGACGGTGCTCCCTACGACATGATTCTACCTTATTTATATAAGAACGACAGCCAGCTCTATAAGGGCATCATCGATACTTACTACGATGATTATCTGGACGCCTTCGAGGGTGATTATACATTGGATGGCCAGAGTGTTCCCCTGTCAGTCATCGACACACGCCAGATGGAACAGTTGGCTACCGCCACCCGCGACGTGATTGACACGTTTGCTGAGGGAACCTTCAACTACCCCCAGAATGCCAGCCTCACGGGACTGCCCTTCTATCTTTGCTACGACGCCCCCGTCATGTACGACCTGCGCGGCTTCATTAAGATGTATGCTAGCGACGAAGATTTCCAGTCATGGGACCGTGTCTACCAGCAGGCCGTACCCTATTACCGGATGTCGATGATGTGGATGACCATCTATGATTCTTTAGAGAGATCCATGTACTACTTTGACCAGGAGATTTCCAAGTACGGCTGCGTCAGCCTCTTCATTCCGAGGAACAACTCTTATTACTTCGGCGGCACCTTCAACTACAACAAGACGTCGTGGAACTTCGGCTGGAACCGCATCATCGACTGGACCCGTTACGGCTGGGACGACAATGCTACTTACATTCGGTAGCCGATTCTTCGTGGACAATGACTTTCACCTTTGAGATGCGACGCTCGTCGAGTTCCAGTATTTCAAAGGTGAAATTGTTATATTCCAGCTTCTCGTGGACGGCGGGGAAGTCACCCTTCAGCTCCAGCATCAGGCCCGCCAGTGTGTCGGCGTCGCCCTCAATGTCCTCAAAGGTGTCGTCGTCCAGGTGCAGCACCTTGTAAAAGTCACTGAGCAGCGTCTTGCCTTCAAAGACGTAGGTATTGGCATTGATGCGCACATAGTTCTTCTCATCCTCATCGTACTCGTCATTAATTTCGCCGACAATCTCCTCCAGAATATCCTCCAGGGTGACCAGTCCGCTGGTGCCTCCGAACTCATCGACCACGATGGCGATATGCACCTTGTTGGCCTGGAACTCGCGTAGCAGGTCGTCTATCTTCTTTGTCTCGGGCACAAAGTAGGGGGGACGGATGAGCGACTGCCAGCGGAAGGTGGCCGGCTTGCCCAGATGGGGCAGCAGGTCCTTGATATAGAGGATGCCGCGCACGTTGTCAATCGAATTCTGATAGACGGGAATACGCGAATAGTTGTTCTCGACGATGCACTGCAGCACTTCGGGGAAGGTGGAGCGGAAGTCCAGGTCAACCACGTCCTGACGGCTGGTCATAATCTCCTTGGCCGTCTCGTCGCCGAAGCGCACGATGCCCTCCAGCATGTTCTGCTCTTCCTTCAGCTCGCTCTTGTTCGTCAGTTCCAGTGCCTGTCCCAGGTCATCGACGCTGAGCACGTGGTTCTCAGTCTGCAGCACCTTCTCAGCCAGCACGCCTGAGCGAATCAGGATGTTGGACAACGGGCGGAACAAGCGGCTCAGCACCATGATGCTACCCGCCACGTGGCGGCAGACGGCCAGTGCATGCTGTCCGCAGTAAATCTTGGGAATAATCTCGCCGAAGAGCAGCAGCAGGAATGTCAGCAGGACGGTGATGACGAGGAAATGCAACCAGACGGCATTGCCGAAGTCCACCACATGGGCAAAGAAATAGTTGCAGAGCATGATGATGGTCACGTTCACCAGGTTGTTGGTGATGAGGATGGTGGCCAGCGTGCGCTCCGAGTCGGCACGCAGCTGCTTGATCTGCCGGTCCCGTTTGTCGTCATTCTCGTCCAGTTCGTTCAGGTCATTAGGCGACAGCGAGAAGAAGGCTATCTCCGATCCCGAGGCTATCCCCGACACCACCAACAACAGACAGGCCAGCACCGCAGCAAAGACAGCACCGGAAGTAGGTGTCAGCAGACAAACACCGCTGAATAGTTGTTGAAGATAGTCCACAGCTTACTCCTTGGTATCCTTGGGCGTCAGCATCTCCATGTTGTCGGCCCAGATTTCGGTCACGTACTTGCGCTGGCCCTGCTTGTCGTCATAGGTCGAATAGCGCAGGCGACCCTCAATATAGAGCTTGTCGCCCTTGTGTACGTACTTCTCCACAATCTCAGCCAGCTTGCGCCACAGCAGCACGTTGTGCCAGTCCGTACGGTCAGGCACCTGCGTCCCGTTCTGCAGCGTATAGCCTTTCTCGGTAGTGGCAAAGCGGAAGCGGGCCACGGCCACCCCCTGGTCGACATAGCGCACCTCGGGATCGGTACCCACATTGCCTATCAGCATGACTTTGTTCATTTCGCCTGTCCCAAATAGGTGAACTTGAAATTCTTACCCTTGGCCGAGGGGAACTGGCTGCGCTCGTCGACCCGCTCCTGCAGGTGCTCCACGATGCGGTTGTAGCAGTCGATACCCGACTCAGCCTTCAGCCGTGCCACGAAATGCGTGTCGCGGTACTGGAACTTACCCGTTCCCGGCACCAGCAGGACGCGCTTGAAGTCGAGGATGCCCTCATACCAGCCGTAGCGCACCTCGTTGAGTTTGGCCACTGCCGGCGATGCACCACGGTCGCGGCCCGATGCCGGAGGCAGCGGATGGACGGCCTTCTTCTCCTTGAAGTCCTGCATGTTGGCAGCGTCGGTCTTGATAATAATAAAGTACACGCGTGGGCGTATCTTGTAACGCTTGGGATAGAAAACGTCGCTGGCAACATAGTCACGGATATCACTCTCAAGAACGGGGTTCATGCCAATCTCCGGGATATCAGCCAAAAAATCAATCGCCTCGTCAACGTTGGTGACAAGCGTTTCACGGTCAAAGTATCTTAGATATAAATTCATCTGCGTGAATGGATGGTTTGTTTTCCTGTGAAGAAATAATAATCAGTAGAATGTGTTGTTCGGTAAAAAAAGAGCGGAAAACGGGACTCGGACCCGCGACCCCAACCTTGGCAAGGTTGTGCTCTACCAACTGAGCTATTTCCGCAAGAAATCAAAAGAAAAACAGTGAAGAGGAGGAGACTCGAACTCCCACGTCGCAATTGACACTACCCCCTCAAAGTAGCGCGTCTACCAATTCCGCCACCTCTCCAACAAAGAGCTGAATAAAAAAGAGTGCCCAGAACAGGACTCGAACCTGCACGCCTCGCGGCACACGCACCTGAAACGTGCGCGTCTACCAATTCCGCCACCTGGGCATTGATTAAGCACCAATTGCAAAATCTCTCTTTTGTTTCAAAATGTCTGGAGCGGAAAACGGGACTCGGACCCGCGACCCCAACCTTGGCAAGGTTGTGCTCTACCAACTGAGCTATTTCCGCATTT
>CALDLA010000022.1 GCA_937898415.1 uncultured Prevotellaceae bacterium
TTGCAGCACTAAGGTAAGTGAAAAATCTGACATGGCAAAATCCTGAGCCGCTCGGCTTTGCCGCTTCGCGCGTCGAAGAACTTTTTGTTGCTCAGGAACTTATAAAAGCTATTAAACTAAAGTGCTGCGGAATCTAGGAAATAATAAAACGATGAAAGAAATAAAACGATATATGATGGTAGCAACGCTGGCTCTCTTATGGATGGGAACCTGTGCGCAACCCATGATGAGGCCCCAAGGCCCGCTGAATGAGTTTTCTGCAATAGAGGGTACTTCCGCCTTGCAGTATAATCTGCCTATGGAGAGGAATATAGAGTCACGCGCCGGATTTGGCCCTGCTTTTTATATCTTCCCTGATCAGAAGCTGGATAATGTATCTGCTTTAGCGTTGGCAAAGGAACTGAAGGTAATAGAAATGGCTGCTGAAAACGGTGGCAGAATTAGTGTGGTGAATCCTGTAGGCGACAAGTGGCAGGCTTCTGACGTACAGGCTTTCCGTGAACTGATAGGTAGAGGTGGCCCTGCCACTAACATTAAGGTGGTGGGCATTGGCAATGGTGCAACTTTCGTCAATCAGCATTTGGCTGCTTCTGACTTGACGGGTGCCATAGCTGGCATCGTTTCTATTGGTGGTGCTCCTGGTAAGGTCTGCGCACTGCCTGTCCCCACTTATGTCGGTGGCAAGAATGCAGCAAAAGTGGCCAAACCTTATCAGAAAACCAGTGATGCCGCTCCCAAGGATCCTTTGCAGCAAATAGTAGTGAATGCTGATGCTAACGCTTCTGAAGCTATGTTGTTGGCTGATGCTTGGGATAAGGTGTTGAGTGCCAACTATCGTTACAACAACCTCTATCGCACGTTCTATATGAGCCGTGGTATTGATAACCCGGAAGGTGTGAAGACTTTCGAACTTGTTTCATACCCGATGTTCGATAAAATGGGCATCCAGCGCAATGTAGTACAACATCCTGTAGTGGATACCAATGCGGCAGGTGGGGTAGAGAACCCTAATAAATATCTGTGGTATGAGTATCTGCCAAAGCAGGTTCAAAATGCAGCTAAGGGTACTGTGCCATTAGTCGTGATCCTGCATGGTCATGGGAACGATCCTCGCACACAAAGTGAGACGGCTGGATTTGTGGAACTGGCAGCTGAAGAGGGCTTCATGGTAGTAGAGATGGAGTGGCAGGGCAGCAATGGTTTCATCGCTATGGGATTGGATGGCATTGAGGCTGTTATCAGTGTACTCAAAGAGAAATATCCGCAGATTGATGCTTCACGTATCTATTGTGAGGGTTTGTCTGCTGGGGCCATGACCAGCAATATGCTGGGCGTGCGTAAATCGCATCTCTTTGCTGCCGTAGCTGGCCATTCTGGTGGCATCTTCTCTGGCAACGGACTTGGTTATTATGGCTATGGCAGTGAGCCTTTGATGAATGAGGCCATTCAGAAGCGTGGCTATGTGGAAGTGGGCTATTGCTCTGTGGCTGGTACCCATGATGATGTGATACGTTACTTGCGTCCTGACAACTGGCAAGGAAACCCTTATTTGAATGTTTGGCGCATCTATCAGACGATTAATGATATGGAGGTGACAGGTGATTTGGATTTCAATGTGGATCCAACCTTCGGATTCAAGTTGCAAGACCGCCGTCAGATTCATACGGGCAAGAGCGAAGACATCACGATGGAGTTTGGTCAGCTGTATAAAGGCAATAAGCCGATGATCCGTCTTATCGCTATCAATAACTATGGCCATTGGAACTTCAAGCCTGCAGCTCGCCTGATTTGGGACTTCTTTCGCCACTTCTCTCGTGACATGGAAACCAAGAAGCTGAATTATACAGAATAAAGAATTTGACAAAACTTATTGAATATGGAAAAGATTATCTCACTGATATGCGCCTTGATGGTGGTGTCGGGCATGGCTTTAGCGCAGAGGGGAGAACCTGTGGTCATTCCTCTCTGGCCTAATGGAGCACCCAACGACAACCATCTTACTGGCGAGGAAGGGCACCCAGACCCAGGGAGTGTCAACAATGTTTCTAAGCCTGAGTTGTGGGTTTACCCTGCATTTAGACCTAATGGTACTGTCATCATCGCTTGTCCTGGTGGCGGATATGTCTATTTGGAGATAGAAAAAGAAGGCACTGCGTTGGCACCTTGGTTCAACTACATAGGCGTGACGCTGGCTGTGCTGAAATATCGTATGCCCAACGGACATTTTGAGACCTCTTTGAGTGATGTGCAGGAGGCAATCAAGATTATGCGTCAGCATACCTACGACTGGAAGGTGAATCCAAACAAGGTGGGTGTCATGGGGTGCTCTGCTGGTGGTAACCTGGCTTGTGAAGCTGCTGTTCAGTTTACGGGCCCAGAAAATAGACCTAATTTCCAGATTCTGCTCTATCCCTCCACCATTCCTAATAGCTATATGAACAATGAGATGCATGGAGCTAATGCCACTCAGGAAATGATAGACAAATACACTATACTCAAAAATGTCAAGCCTAACACTCCTCGTGCTTTTATAGCTTGCAGTGCCGACGACCCTATCGTGTCGTTTGAAGAAAGCATTCAATATTTTCGCGTGTTACAACAGAACCGCATTCTATCAGTGTTGCATATTTATCCTACAGGTGGTCACGGATGGTGCGAAGGTCCGTGGTTTCATTACGCACGCGAATGGAAAGCCGAGTTGGAAAGATGGCTCCTTGAAGAATAAAAGAATGCTCTCACCGTTAGCCAAACTGACTAAGGTGAGAGCATTTAACTTAATAAGTGAAGAATCTACTATTTAACACTGTCAATCCTGTTCTGATAGAATTGGCGGAAATCACTCCACTTATAATAGGCGATGTGGGCTATGTCTTCATTTCTCACGGACACAGCGACCATGCTGGCGGCTTACGGTACTTCTTGGAACACAATCAGAACGCTCAGGTTATCGTCTCGCCAGATGCCATGAGCGGAAAGTTCTTTTCTAAGCGAGGTAATCTGCATAGCATTACCACGGAGTGGCCTGAGATAGGCGAAGACAGACTCGTCTTGATAGACCAGACCTGTGAGATTTTGGAAGGTCTTCATGTGATTGCCCATATCCCTCAGAAACATCCTATGCCTAAGGGCAATCAGAATCTCTATATTCAGGACGCTGATGGCAATTATATCCACGATGACTTTCGCCACGAACTAGCCCTGTATGTGGATGGTCTGCTATTCACAGGCTGTGCTCATAGCGGACTGGAGAATATTTTGGCGGCATGTCCTTGGCCAGTTCATACCGTTGTAGGTGGTTTCCACTTACTCGACGGACAAGAGACGGATGATGAGATAAAGGCCTTGGCTCAAAGGCTGAAAGCAATGTATCCAGAAACGCAGTTCTACACCAGCCATTGCACAGGTGACAATGTGTTTGAGGTAATGAAAGACGTGATGGGCGAGCAATTACAGTCCTTCAGATGTGGAACCATCATAGCATAGAAAGGAATAGAAGGTAACTTACAACTTGATTCCGAACTTCACAATCCGCTCTTCCATCATCCCATCGGGCATGAATCGGAGGAGCGTTTCCGTGATAGTGTTGAGCATACGCTGGCGGATGTAGTCCTCGCGGATATAAAGCGACACTCGACGCTGTGAGAGATAGTCACCCTCGATGCGGCGCACGTTCTCTCGCTGACGATCGGAAAGGAAAGGTAGGTGCATCTCTGGGATAATGGTAAAACCACCGTTCTCATCAACGATGCGGATAAGCGTCTCTATGCTACCTGCCTCATAAACACGGTTGCCTTTGGTTCGCGCTTTACAAAAACTAAACGCACTCTCTCGCAGGCATTGTGCCTCCTTCATGATCCACATCTTCTCGTGCTCCAGGTTCTCAGGCTTGAACACAGGCAACTTGCGCCAACAGCTCTCAGAGAGATAGACCATGAAACGCTCTGTGTAGAGCGGCACTTCAAGGATGCCCTGACGTGTGTTACCACTGATGGCAATACCAGCGTCAAGATGTCCCAACAGTAGTTCGCTAAGCATCACGTCGGCCTTCATCTCGCGTATTGAGAGTTTCACGGTGGGATAGTTTTCCATGTAATGATGGATGAACTTGGGCAGTATGTATGGCGCAATGGTAGGACCGACGGAGAGTGCCAGCTCACCATTGACGGCTCCCTTGTCTTCAGCCACGAGTTCCGTAATACGTTCCGCTTCAGCCAATGCCTTCTCTGCCTGACGGATAATCTTCTCGCCTGCCGTTGTCGGAGTGACGAGTTTGTTGCTGCGCTCGAAGATGCGCACATCGAGTTCTTCTTCCAGTTTCACGAGCATAGCGCTGAGCGTAGGCTGTGAGATACCACACTGTTCGGCAGCCTTGGCGAAGTTGCGCTGGCGGTCGATGGCCACGATGTATTTCAGTTGTTGAAGGGTCATACGCTTCTTTGATGATAGATAAAACCGATGCAAAGATAGATAAAATAATTCGTTTGTCTATTATATTCTTCGTACCTTTGCACCGAATTTAAGAATAAATAAGGACTATGCAACAGAAAAAGAACTTCCATTGCCACTTTGCGACACCAGGATTAAACCTCTATTGGATCATCATCGCGTATATCATCGTCGGATGGTTCTACCTCGTTGTTGGACTCATCGCACTCATTTGTATGATTGGTCCCGTGATGACCAGCATCTGGAAAGGGCGCTGGTGGTGCGGTCATGTGTGTCCTCGCGGCAACATGTACGACCGTCTGCTGTCGAAGTATTCACCCCACAAGCCAATACCGGCATTCGTGCGTACTTTCGGCTTCCGCCTGTTCATGGTGTTCTTTATCTTCAGCATGTTCGGCATCCAGCTGACATTCACTGTTCCCTGGAGCGAGGGCGGATTGGCAATGTGGGGTGGCATCGGGCGCGTCTTCTGGACTATTATCGTGGTGACTACCATTGTCGGCGTTACGCTGAGTTTCATTTATGCGCCACGCACATGGTGCTCGTTCTGTCCAATGGGTACCATCTCCCGTTGGGTGGCTCCTAAGAAGGCACCACTGCCCAAGGCCTTTACGAACATCCACGTATCGAGTGCCTGTCAGATGAAGTGTAAGAGTTGTGCCCGCGTCTGTCCGATGCAACTCACGCCCTATGACAGTCGCGGTCAAGAGTCTGGCTATCTGCATCCCGACTGCATCAAGTGCGGCAAATGCACATTGGCCTGCCCTACGAAGATTATGACATTAAAACATTAAGCATTAAAACGATTATGGAGAATATCAAAGATTATCAGCAGTACCTCAGAGGTTACAACTATACAGGCATCACGCCAGTTATCATCGATTTCTATGCCACATGGTGTGGCCCTTGTCAAGCGCTTGCTCCTATGTTGAAGCGACTTGCCGACGAGTATGAAGGCCGTATCAAGGTTTTGAAAGTTGACGTGGACAAGAATCAGGCTCTTGCTGCAGCAGCCCGCATCCAATCGATTCCAACACTGTTCTTCATCACTAAGAACGGCGACATTGAGCGTGTAGTTGGCGGACTTCCTTATCAAGAACTGGTGCGAATGGCCGAAAAGATCAGTTAATAGAAATCATAATTATTCCCAAATTATTCCTCCGTATCGCAATGATATGGAGGATTTTTCGTACCTTCGCCATCTGAAAGATAGAAATGATATGAATCCCGTTGCCGTCATACAAGGATTATCGTAAGAAGTAACCCTTCATGGAGAAGATCAAGTGTACCATAGAGCGAATCACGTTCCAGAATCCCGAGAATGGGTATTCTGTCCTTCAGACAGCCATCAAGGGCTACAGGGAGGAACAGACTGTTGTCGGCATCTTCCACGAGGTGACGGTGGGTGCTGTCCTTACCGTAGAGGGTAACTGGCGCGTTGACAAGCGTTATGGCAGGCAGTTTGCAGCTGAGAAATGGACTGAGGAACTTCCGGCAGACATCATCGGCATAGAGAAGTACCTGGGCAGCGGACTGGTGAAGGGCATTGGGCCGAAGATGGCCAAGCTGATTGTGAAGCACTTCGGGCTGGAGACCTTCGAGGTTATTGAGAACGATGCCGACCGTCTGCTCGAAGTATCCGGCATCGGCAAGGGCAGGGTTGGCAAGATTCGCGATAGCTGGGAGAAGCAGAAGGACGTGAAGGACATCATGGTGTTCCTGCAGGGACACGGTGTCAGTTCCACCTACGCCGCCAAAATCTACAAGCAGTATGGCAAGGACAGCATCGAGAAGGTGCAGAACAATCCCTATTGCCTGGCAGATGACATCTGGGGCATCGGTTTCAAGACTGCCGACGGCATAGCAGAGAAACTTGGCTACGAGAAGAACGACTCCCGGCGCTGTCGCAGCGGAATCCTCTATACACTGAGCAAGCTGTCGGAAGACGGCCATTGCTACGCCGAGCGCGAACAGTTGGTGAAGTCTGCCAAGGAACTGCTGCAGGCCGATGAAGACCCCATCACGCAGGCCCTTGATGATATGATAGCCAGCGAGGACTTGATGCTCGACGAGGATGCTATCTTCATGCCACCGTTCTACTATGCGGAGGTGGGCGTGGCCAACAAACTGCGGCGGCTGATAGAAATACCGATGGGTAACATCTTCGATAATGGCGGTACCGTAACCGACGATGTATCGCAACGGCAAGGGCAGATAGAATACGATGAAGTGCAGCTTTCAGCCATCAGGAAAGCCATCGGTTCGAAGGTGATGGTGCTGACGGGAGGGCCGGGCACTGGCAAGACCACCACGACATTAGGTATCATCGCCTCGTTTGAGACCCTCGGCCAGCGCATATTGCTGGCTGCCCCGACGGGTCGTGCCGCCAAGCGCATGAGCGAAGCCACGGGTAAGGAGGCCAAGACCATCCACCGCCTGCTGGAGTTCAACCCTGCGGAGGGCTACGGGCGCAACGACGAGAACCCGCTGGACGGTGACGTGCTGATAGTGGACGAGTCGTCGATGATCGATATCATCCTGATGAACTCGCTGTTGAAGGCCGTACCGCTCTCGATGCGTCTGATACTCGTCGGTGACATAGACCAGCTACCCAGTGTGGGAGCCGGAAACGTGCTCCGCGACATCATCGACTCCGGCGCAGTACCCGTCATCCGTCTGACACGCATCTTCCGTCAGGCACAGTCGAGCCGCATTGTCACCAATGCCCACAAGATCAATCAGGGCACCTTCCCCGATATCAGCAACGGGCGACAGTCCGACTTTTTCTTCATTAAACAGGAAGATCCCGAACAGGCTGCCCGTGATATAGTCAACATCGTCAAGAACCGCATTCCCAAGGCTTACGGCTACAGCACCAACGACATACAGGTGCTGGCTCCTATGCAGCGCAGTGTGGTGGGAGCCACAAACCTGAACATCGCCCTTCAGGAGGCTATCAATCCTGTGGGCGACAGCCTCTCACGAGGTGGATTCAGATATCGCAGGGGTGACCGCGTAATGCAGATACGCAACAACTACGATAAGGACGTTTTCAACGGTGATATCGGCATGGTGGAGCATGTGGACATGGAGGAGCGGACGCTGACGGTATCGTTTGATGGCAACAGTGTCGAGTACGAGGATTCTGAACTTGACGAGTTGACACTGGCCTACGCCACCACCATCCATAAGTCGCAAGGCTCTGAGTATCCCGTCGTGGTCATGCCCCTGCTGATGACCCACTTCGTGATGCTCCAGCGCAACCTTGTCTATACCGGCATCACCCGTGCGAAGAAGATCTGCATTATCGTCGGCACCACGAAAGCCCTGGCCTATGCCATACGCAACATGGTGGTGCTGAAGCGGAACACAAGACTGAAGGAGCGACTAACAGATAAATCAAACAAGCAATATGAATAGAAAAGATATTGATACATTCGTAGAGATTCAGAACCGTTTGCATACATATAGTAAGAATGTCCTGACCACATTGGGGAAGGATTACCCCGAATGCGGAATCAGCGATATTGCCAGGGTAATAGGTCTTGATGTGATTGGCGATTATCTGCAACTCACCTATTCGAGTTATCCATGTGTGTTACCCCTATATATTCCCCTCCAGTACGTTGAGACAGAAGACGTGGAAGGTTTCTGCAAGGCTTACGCTGAGAAGGTAAGAAAAGAGGGTAAGATGTTGAGTCAAGAAGAGTTTATTGAAAAGGCGTATCATAACCAGTGGATGAGATTTTATGAACTCTTTGATGTTCAAATGACCGACCGTGAAGCCGACCTCGACAGAGCCAGGAATAAACTGCATGGACTCATTGAGACGATGACCTATGTACTACAACAGGCAAAACAGCAGGGCAAGACAGATAAGAAGGCAGAGTATTTCACAGAGAGGGAACTACCCCAGCTCAATGGTACTTTTATTCAGTTTCTGGAGTGGGCTAAGTCCGATGAGTTCTGGTCTGTTCGTAAGAAGGATGAAAGGCAAAGAGCAGCTGAAATCAAGGCAGAAATGCTAAAGGAGCAGAAAGAAATAATCAGGCTTATCAAGGAATGTGAGCACAGGGCCGAAGAAGAGCTACAGATAGCCCTGACGGTACTGAACAATATAGAGACGAAACTATAACACCGAATGGCGCAGGCATTGGTTACTTATTCAGTACGGGATGTATCTAGAAGTTTCCGAGGTTTCATGACTACGCCGAATATAGCTGATGCTGTTAGATACTGCTGCCTGTGATGGGTGGCAGTATTTTTATGGCATAAGAAAAGAGCCTGACCTTTCGATCAAGCTCCTGTCTGATAGAGGATGTCCCAATTTCTATTGACCATTTCTGTCGTTATCAAATCCTTCAGTCTTACGACATGAAGCATCCTCTATAATGTTGTAAGAGGATGTGGCAGGTGTATTTTGGGGACAATCTTTCGATTGGTATAGAATTTAATCCCCCTTCCTTACGGTTTAGGGCATCCTCTTGTGGTGTTGAGGGATGTAGCCGTTTGAGAAAGATCACCTTTCGGTGCCTACGAAATCCACCTCGCCTTGCGGTTGGAGGCATCCCTCATGCTGGTAGAGGATGGTGGCTGTTCCCTGTCATTCACCTTTCGGTGTCTCACGTGGTTCCTCCAGCCTTACGGTTAGGAGCATCCTCTTGTATTTCGGATGCAAAGGTACAACAAAAAACTGAGAAAAAGGCATAAACTGAACGAATTTTTAGTTTTTTGATGCTAAAGGAACTGCATTATTACATATATCAGTCGTTAATATATGATTTCGTTGTCATGTCATAGTATAGTGCCTCCAACTCAGCCAAAGTCAGTTTCTCCACAGAATGCTCGATGATTCTGATAAGTTCATCACGTCGTCCTTCATCGGACTGGCTAAAACGATTCGTGTATGCCATAATCTATAATATCAAGTGTTTCATAGGGTGACCACCCCATTGGTTGTCATTTACATAGTGAAAGCCGACAGAGGTGTATAATGCCTCGCCGACAGAATTGTCCTTATCTACCAAGAGTCCGACACACGGTAAGCCCAGATAATTAGCCCGTTCCTTGGTAGCCAACAGTAGCTTTCGGGCAATACCCTGACGGCGATATTCTGGAAGAACGGCCAAGGAATCAAGATACAGTTCACCTGCTTGCGTCTCATCGTCCATTCCCGAATGGTCCTTGCCGATATGATCTTTGGCTGCCTCAATAAAGGCGCGGCGCAGTTCATGCAAACGTCCACCATCATAGCTGACGGAAATGCCGACAACCCTATCTGCATCCATTGCTACCAGCGTATTCCGATAACTGTATTGCGAATCCTCGCGCTCAACAAGCATCGTCATCATCCTGCGGAAGGCTGCGAGTAAGCGAGAGCGGCGCAAGCTCGCTTGCTCAGCCGAGTGTGAGCAGGCTCGACCGGAGGTCAAGTCCTCCAACCCGTAGCCCTCACCACAGAAATACAGGCAACAGTCATCCGTCATGGCCGTCATAATCAGGCAGGCTATCTCTGTTGCCTGGCTCTTGGTTGCTTCTCTAATCTCTATCATTCTTCCTTTTTCTTAGTTTTGGCGTTTAATTTCATGATTTCGCCCCATCGCGTGGTCGGTGACGGACTCCTGAAATCGTGCTTGATGGCATTGGCAAAGACATCGGCCTTTCCCTTACCATCCTTTTGGGTGTATTGTTGCGAACCAAGTACAATCGTCTCGCTTCCATGCATTCGGTTAATCCTGTCTACCACCTCGTCAAGCCGCTTCATCTTCTGGAACTGTTCGGCATTGATGTCGAAGAGATCTTGCTGAATGGGAGAGTCGGCACCGATTCCCATGACTATCACGCCAGCCTTCTTATACTGATAACCTTCACGATAGATTTTCTTCAGCACCTCATTAGCCGTCTGGATGATGGTGATGCTGGAGCTAGTTGGCGTAATAAGACGCTGCTCCAGGAAATTCCAGTACTGTGGCAAGTCTTCCCGGAAAGCATTTGTATTCAGGAATACACCGACAATCGAGGCCACCGTATTCTGCATCCTCAACTTTTCAGCACAGCGGGCGGCATAGTTAGAGACATGGGTTCTCAGCGTTTCTATGTCCCCTATCATGCCATTGAACGAACGGCTCGTACAGATACTTTTCTTCTTCGCCAGTTCCTCATTCGGCACCACATCCTCACCGTTCAGTTCCTGCCACGTGCGGATGATGTTGATGTTATTGAACATCAGCCGTACCCAATCCTTATGGTGCTGCGCAAAGTCATAGGCAGTATGTACGCCGAGGGCTTCGAGTTTAGCAGCATAGCGTCTGCCGATGCCCCACACATCGCCTATCGGATAAAGTTTCAGGGCCTTGATGCGCTTCTCGTCGGAGTCTATCATGCAGCAGTGCCGATAACCCTGATACTTCTTGGCAAAGTGAGAGGCCATCTTTGCCAGCGTCTTATTGGGAGCCAGACCGATGCTGACAGGCATTCCCACATACTGTTTGATCTTTTTGTGTAAGCCCTCACCCCATTTCTTCAGATCCAGATGCTCCATGCCGTCAAGATAGATGAAGCACTCGTCTATCGAATAGCGGAAATAGGCCGGTACCTCCTGACTGATCAGGCTCACGATACGGCCAGTCAGTTCTCCATAAAGTTCATAGTTCGAGGAAAACACGGCAATCTTCTGGTTCGGGAACTGCTCGGCCAACTGGAAATACGGCGTTCCAGCTTTGATACCCATCGCCTTTGCTTCATTGCTACGGGCAACTACACAACCATCGTTATTGCTTTATTCCTAAATTTTGATTATTCCGAATATTCTTTGTAAGTTATTGATTTACTGTTGTTTCTTTAGAATATTCGGAATAATGATTTTGCAAGAAGCAGAACAACATTAATAGGATGTACCTATTTTCTGGTATTTACTTCTTAACTTTAATCAGGCTTCTTAGCCCACCCTCTACTTTTGTAAAGGAATCTTCTTCTGGACTGACAGGACATGCCCGTTTCTGTAATGCAGTTCTCAATTCTTCGCTGCTAATTCCCAGATATCTGACGGTTGTGCTTAGGGATGAGTGTCCCAAAGCGCTGGATATTATAGCAGGGTTCACGTTATCAAGTAGCCAATGTGTGGCAGAGCTATGCCTCAGTTGATGGCTGTGCATATGCAGGGGTACATCAGGACAGATAGCATGTGCCTTGGAAGATATTTTATCAAGTCTTGCGTTTACTGCATCTGTAGACATTCTCCTATAGATTCCATTGTGTGAAGAGTGAAATAGGAATGCATCGGGACTGGGACAAATACCAAAGGTAGCCTTGATATATCTACGAATCAGCAGGACTGTGGTATCTGAGAACGCCATGGTTCTGGACTTGTCACCTTTGCCTCTTATGCGGACATGCGGAGCATCTGTATCAAGGAACAAATCCCGCAGTTTGATATCAAGGAGCTCACCTACACGGCATCCAATGTCATACATTATCGTAAACATAATGAAATCCCTCCGTCCGACTTTTGTCGAGCAGTCTATACATTCAAAAAAGACTTTCAGTCCCTTTTTCGTAAGTGGTTCTACGATTTTCCCACGGCCATGGGAAATACCCTTTATGCCTGAGGCTTCTATGTAAGTCAGTTTGTATTTGGAGTCCCTTGACTGTAAGTACGAAAGGAATGACATTATAACTGCCAGTCTGTGATCTCTGGTCAGTTTACTGTTTCCCCTTTTTTCTTGCAGCCATTTCAGCCACTCTTCGAGATAAGTTCTACTTAGACATTTTATGTCTATTTTCTTTACAGGAATCTTGTGCTCTTCTTCAAGAAAATCAAGAAAAAGACACAAGGCGTTGAAGTAACAGGAAACAGTTTTTGAACTAAAGTTCCTGACATTAGACAAATAGTCATTCAACCAATTGTTCATATGATCTGTCAGGGAGACCTTTTTCGGATTATTCTTCATCATAGTCGTAAAAGTAATTTGTTCTGTCGGGTATTATTTCTTGAATTGTATTTTGTTTGCTTTCTTTTATCGAGCAGGAGGTGTGGAGTGTAAAGTGATAGTAGTACATGGTCGTTTCAATAGTGGAATGCCCCATGGACTTGCTCAGGTAAAACAGGCTTTTTTGGAATCCTTCACGGGGAAACCGATTAATGTTAAAAGTGGCGTAGTTATGTCGGAATACATATGTTGTTGCCCTCGCATCGTTGTATGTATACCAGATTCTATGGAACATTCCATGGAGCCAATCGTTACTCAAATACTTATCGTTATGATTCGGGAAGAAGCATTTCCTGCCTGGCATGATTTTCTCCATTTCATTGTTGTACTTTATCATGAGTTCCAAAGTATATGTATGTAATGCGACTCTATGCTCTATATACCCTTTCGTATGCCGTATGTTTATCACGCCATATCTCAAGTCGACGTCCTGCATATCCAACTGTCTTGCTTCCTTCATCCTGATTCCAGTCGAGAGTAAGACACGGAAGATAGTTCTTGCTACAGTTCCCCAAATTCTGGCTTGCCGGGGATTCTGTCTCCTGTACTTGAAATTGTCACAGGCATAGAAGAAATTGTATAACTCATCATCCGTCAGTTCATGATACTCATGTATGATTTTCTGATTTCTGGGTGTTGGAACATAATATGGCAATATATTCCAGCCATTGTTCCTACAGCCATATTTTATCAGTCCATTCAGTACGACCACCCTGTTTTGCCAAGCATGGATTCCTTCAGACATCCTTTTCTGACACCAAGCGTCAACCATTTCCTGAGTCAGTTCATTCATGTCGGGATATTTCTTGCAACAGAACTCCTCAAAGGAACGCAAGACGAACAACTTGGGCCTGGACCATTTTCCTGATGTCGTACAATAGATTCGATACTTCTCTATGACAGATGATACAACACAATTCAGGATCTCTGGAAACCTTTTGGACTTGGCTGCACTTAATGCAACCTGATGTGTATGTGGAGCCCGCAGATCAAGCTTATGCTGCAAAACCAAGAAACAGACAAATCTTGCAATTTCATCCATTCTATTGCTGTATTGTTTGTTGTACTCCCCTTCCATCGGTTTGGCAAACTCCTCCAGCATATCCTGCGTAAGAGCAACAGATGAAGGATAATTCTCAGAAAGGAAGCAGTCTAGCGCCCTCATGTAAATATTGGAACCGGCATACCACACATCTCTGTCCATGGCGTATCTTTTATAATCACCCAACAGGTCTGCCGCAAAACTTTGATATGATTTGGTCGTAACTTTTCCTCTGTCAAACCTGCTGATGTCGATGGCACATTCCCTGAGCCCTTTCAGGTCAGCGTCCAGATATGATTCTAATGACTGTAAAGAAGTATGGCCCACAAGTCTTGAAACGATTTCGCGTGGGACATCGGCATCGACCAATTCTGTAACCATCAAGTGACGAAAGACGTGCAGGCCCCTCCTCCTTCCGCCTTCCTGTCTAATGTCCGCTTTTTTGAAGAATCTGGCAGCAATTGCCGTGACTGTATCAGGAGTAAGTTTACTAAATGGCCGATGTGCCTGAAGGAATACATGAGTCATATTTTCACTTACAGGGCGTTCTTTCAGCATGTACTCAAGGATGGCATTCCCAACTACAGAATTGAAAGGTATTGAATGTTCAACGCCCGTCTTTTGCTGGACGAAATGCAATTCTTCCTTTTCTTCGTCAATATTGTCGAATTTCAGGTTTGCAATGTCACTTCTCCTAATGCCGGTGTAGTATGCGATTTTCATGATAGCCTTGTCTCTGCTTGAGAGTTCCTTGCTGTTATACAGCACTCGTTGGAGGGGTGCAATTTCGTCAGGTTTCAGATAGTCGTACAATTTGTGCCGACGTGTAAACTTTGGCAACATATAAGATATGTTCTGGCACAATCCAGAAGGATATTCTGCCTCACACAGACGCAGGGCGGCCTTTATACATGAACAAGCGTTTTCGTGCCTGTTTTTACCGGAGAACACGCCAAGGACACTTTCTTCTGTAATGTCTTTCATATGGGTAATATGGAATGAATCCTGAATGTCACGCAGAAATGTCGAGCATGCACTGACAATAGTTTTCACATTCTTGTGCTTTCCCGTTTCTTTTTCGCAAAATCTAAGTGTATCAATGAAGTTTTTAAACTCTGGGCAAAGTTTGTCATATGATGATTCCTTTTTTGTGAGACCGCTCCAGCCTCCGGCCTCTCCAAGAAATATTCCCTTTTCAACATACGAATATATGTGTCCTATCGTACACCTATATTCATCCCTCGTTCGTTTGGAATACTTTGGCACAACAACCTTATGGTAGAGATCTTCATATGATTCTACCATTGGATTGTCTCTATGCTTCAGAATCAGGTTTCTCGCCTCCTTAATCTTCCTGATGTAACTCTTGCTGTAACCGTATTCGTCCAGCAACTTCATGAGTTCTGGGTACTTTTGATTAAACTTCTGTAAATCCATTTTCCGTAATTTTTTGTAGATTTGTACTTTCAGGACACAAAGATAACAAATCTACAATATTTTACGGCATTATAATATCTCTGAGAAACTTTAGTTTGTTGATTATGAGATGACAGGTATATAAATTCCTTTATTCCGATATCCTGATAGAGAATAGCTGTAAACCAATAGCTTACAAAGAATATTCGGAATAATCAAAATTTAGGAATAAAGCAACTTATTCGGAATTCTGAATAAATTACCCAATACCACGATTGGCTGTCCTTCTAAATCAGGCCGGAAAACCTTCTCACATGAACAGTAACAGTTGTCACAGTCTAGGATGCCGTACATCATCAGAACCTCCCTAAAACCTCAATCACCTTTACCCAGTCCGTCTCTGCCTCGAAGCCGAACTTGTCATCAATACCCACGTTGAAGTAGAGTTTCACCTCAAAGCTCTGGAAACTCGTCTTTCCGACTTCCGGGTTCTCGTTTGCATAGTCAAAACGGATGCCCTCCTCCGCAAAACGGCTCCTGTACATGGCCATCTGCTCATCGTAGCAGCCGCTCCAGAGAATCATGCAGATATCATCACGGCTGGTCATCAACTGCAAGGCCTCACGGGCATAGGGATAGTAGTCAAAGGTTTCCTCATTCTCATAGCAGGCCCGCAGAATCGTGTCATGAATATCCACCACGACATAGATCTTCTCCCAGTTCTTTTCCTTCTTCCGTTTGAAGGCAACCTCAAAAGCTTTTCCTATATCCATGCTACAGCTTTTCAAAAGTTCGAATCAGGTGAATAACCGTTCCCCAAATCTGGAAGTTCTCAGGATCATTGACCTTGAACACAGGGTAATCAGGGTTGGCTGGTCGCAGTTCGATGTAACCGTCTTTCCTATGTGTCAGATCGAGGAACTTCATCGTGAATCCCCCATCCCACCAAGCCACGACGATAGAGCCGTCATGTGGCTCCACTGCCCTGTCGATAATCACACGGTCACCGTCGAGCAGTCCTGCATCCCTCATCGAGTCACCCTCCACATCGCCATAGAACGAGGCTTCTGGGTGACGGATATAGTCACGGTTGAAATCTAATGTCTCATGCCTATAATCTACAGCCGGACTGGGAAATCCTGCCTTGATACCCGCATGTTCCAGCTCCAGTTTGGTGTCAAATACACCTTTGATTATCTTGATGTTACCCATCTTAAAATCCTAATAATTCTCAAAACTTGGCACAAAGATAGTGATTTTACACTGTTTATTGGTAATTTTGCCACCATATTTAAATGTATTTATGCAAAAAAAGAAATTCATAATCTACAGAAGGGATGCAAGGAAAGGATCTTCCGCCTATTCACCCAAGCCCCACTCTGCTCCGCATTTCGAAGGGCACTATGTTGAGGGGATGGAGGAATGGGCAAGCCACTATTGCTTCAACAAGAGGGATGACGGCAAATACGAAGCTGAGCTTGACGAAGTATGGAATGAAGGCAGTCACAATGGTGGAGGAACCATCTGTGTGGACATCCCGCCGGAGTGGTTCGGGCTTTCTTACGATGTATTTCTTGAACGCGTCATCACCCTTGCAGCAGCCACTCATTATGGATTTACCGTAGATGACCTGAAGGAGAAAAAGGGATTAAAGGAGTTTTTCGGATTTAATAGTTATGACTAATATGGAACAGTTTGTAGTCAGAGCCTATGACGGCAAAGGTATGTTGGAGAAACGCCTAGAGGTGCGCCCTCGTCATTTGGAAGGCATGGAGAGAATCAGACAACATGTAGTCTGTGCAGGTGGCCTACTCGACGATGAGGGAAAGATGAAAGGCTCCATGCTCGTTATGGAGTTCGAAAACCGTCAGGAACTTGACGAATACCTCGCTAACGAACCATATGTTCAGGAGCATGTATGGGAAAAGATTGAGGTGGAACCAATAAACGTGGTGATTCGATAAAAGAAGATGAACATAACGGAACTTCACGACGAAGAGAACCTGCTGGTGCAGATGCAGGACAGATGGGAGAACTACGGCAGTCTGGATGCGATTGTCGATACCCATGACCCGTTCACCCTTGAAGGTGCGCCGAGGTTTGAACTGTCTGAGAAGATCGACAGCCTTCTGAGTCACGCACTTACTGAGGATGAGAACCTGCTGCTTCGCCAGACGCTCGGCATGGGCTGTAAGCAACGCTCCGTAAAGAGTCTTTCCCAGCAAATGGGAACCACCCAGAAAGCCGTTCAGAAGGAACTCGTCTCGATCGTCGAGAAACTACGGCATCACGACGATTCCATCGAGCTCTGGAAATATCTGAATCGATAAAATAACTATTAAGGATTATGGAAAGTATCATCACGAGAGAGGCAGCGTGGGAGCTGCTGAGAAAGTATAATAAAGACCCGTTTCACCTGCAGCATGCGCTGACAGTGGAAGGTGTCATGCGCTGGTATGCCGAGCAACTTGGGTATGCCAGTGAAGTGGACTTCTGGGGAATGGTCGGGCTGCTGCACGACATCGACTTTGAACTATATCCCGAGGAGCATTGCATCAAAGCCCCGGAACTGCTGCGTGAAGGTGGTGTTGGCGAAGAAATGATTCATGCCATCTGTAGCCACGGCTATGGCATAACCGTCGATGTGAAGCCAGAGCACCTGATGGAAAAAGTGCTCTTCGCTACCGATGAACTTACGGGACTGATATGGGCAGCCGCCCTGATGCGTCCGTCGAAGAGCGTTCAGGACATGGAATTGAAGTCGCTCAAGAAGAAGTACAAGTCAAAGGGATTTGCCGCAGGCTGTTCTCGTGAGGTCATTGAACAGGGAGCAGAAATGCTGGGATGGCCATTGGATGAGGTGCTGCAAAAGACCCTTGATGCCATGAGGGACTGTGAGACTCGTGTAGCAAGTGGGATGGAGAAGATATAGGTAAGGGATGACGACTATTTGAAGTGAACATGACAGAATTTGAAAAAATGCGCAATGAGAAGTTCTATGACTTTACAAGCGAGGAATGCTTGGCAAGTTACTATAGAGCCAAGCATCTTTGCGCAAAATTGCAAACCATGACTATAGAGGATGAAGACTACAGGAAGACGATTGAAGACCTGATTCCCGGTATTCCCGAGTCATCCACCGTCTCACCACCATTCCATTGCGATCATGGACATGGCATCAAACTTGGTGAGAATGTCTTCATCAACTACAACGGCACGATGCTCGACGGAGGCATAATCTCTATCGGTTCCAATACTCAGGTTGGCCCGAACTGCCAGTTCCTGACTCCGAACCATCCAATTGACTACGTTGAACGTCGCAAACCTGTAGAGCGATGCTTTCCGATTACTATTGGTGAGGACTGCTGGCTTGGAGGCGGTGTTACGGTATGCCCGGGCGTTACTATCGGCGACCGTTGCATCATCGGTGCAGGTAGTGTTGTGGTGAAAGACATCCCTTCCGATTCAATGGCTGTCGGCAATCCTTGCCGGGTAATTCGAAAATTAAAAAAAAATGAAAGATAGAATAGCATTTGTAGATCTTTCTAATAACAAAAACAATATGAAAAGTATTAAGTCAACAGTAGGATTTATCTGCGCAGTCCTCATGCTGGCAGCGTGTGGACAGCAGAACAAAAATGAAACAACTATGGATTTTACAGATGATGTTCAGGTGGCTCTCGCCGACAGCGGGCGCATCGATTTAAACAGCCTGCAGTGGACACGTGAGCCAAAGGGCTACGAGGTGAAGGGTGATACCATCCTTATCACCACCGCACCAAAGACCGACCTTTGGCAGCGCACTTACTATCATTTCCAGAACGACAATGCGCCCGTATTGCAGATGAAGACCCGCGAGAAGTTCTTCAGCTTCGTGGTGAAGACCGATTTCACGGGCAGTCACCATCGTTTTGACCAGTGCGGCATCGTGATGTATCTTGGCAGCGAGAACTGGCTGAAAGGCTCGGTGGAATACGAGAACGAGGAGTTTCAGCATCTGGGCAGTGTAGTGACGAACAATGGCTACTCCGACTGGGCCACCACAGCCATCCCTGCCGAAGTGAAAACCATGTGGTATCGTTTTTCCCGCCGCGAGGATGACTACTGTATCGAGTGCTCTGCTGACGGACAGACGTTCAGCCAGATGCGTGTCTGCCACATGCCTGCAGCCGCCGATGAAATCAGCTTCGGCATCTATGCCTGCTCGCCCGAGGAGTCCTCATTCACAGCCATTTTCTCCGATATGAAGATTACCGAATGTGCCTGGCAGGCTCACGATGGTCAACAGCCTGACGAGTAAATTCCAATTTGGCAAGTCCCTTTATTTGTACCTTTTCACTTTATTTCGGCTGAAGACTCTGGCGATACTCGCTGGGCGACAGGCCAAGATGCTTGGTGCAGTAACGGCTGAAGTATGAGAGCGATGTAAAATTCATCGCATCGGCTATCTGGGTGAGGGACAGGCGTTCGTCATTCAGATAGTCTTTCAGTATAGGTACGGTGTGGCGGTCGATGTATGAGGTGACGCTGTGGCCGGTCACCCGTTTGATGGTGGCAGAGAGATACTTTGGCGATACGTTCAGTCGTTCTGCATAGTAGCTCACATCACGCTCCGTTCGGCTGATGCCCGTAGCAAGCAGTGCCATCAGTTGTTTTACGATGTAGGCTGTGCGGTCAGTATGCGAATCTGTTGCATCACGCCCAGCATGAGCCTCGAAGATGTCGTACATCATCGTCAGGCACATGCTGCCCATCAGTTCGCGATAAAACTGCAAATGGCGGTCGTCCATGCGGTCGTGAAGACGATGGAAGTCATCAAGCAGATGTCGTGCCTGTGCATCTGTCAGTTTGATGATGGGGTCTTGGTTCAGCGAGATACTGCCACCGATGCTGTAGTTGTTCGACGGCAGCAGGTTCTGTAGGAACTTGTAATCGGCAGCAAACCACTCCACCTGCAAGTCTGCATGTCCCGCCAGGTTGCTGATACGATCGGGCATCGGTATCACAACTAGGTCGTTTTTCACGATGTGATAGCAATGCTCGTTGAACACAAAACTTGCCTCACCTGCCGTGCAAAGCAGATGCATGCAGGTGTGGCTCAACTCATAGGAATTCATCCCATAGAAGTCTGTTGAATATTGAAAATCTGCCTTCATGGCTGCAAAAATACACATTTTTTTCGACATAAAAGTGCGATTTGTGTAAAAAGTGAAAATTGTGAGGCAATTTGTGAAACCAAAGTGCCGGAAAATCGTTGTACCTTTGCACCGTGAAACTTAAAAACAATAAGATAATGGATTTCAGAATGCAAGACCGCATGGAGTTGAAGGCATTAGTAGACTTCTATGCAACAGAGAGTGACAAAAACAATCAGGACTGCTACGTTGAGATTTTCCGTCCTGACATCAAACTGAACGTGTATTTCGGTGGTAAGTTGGGCATGACAGCAAACGACGTGCAGGACATGATTCGTCAGTACAAGGCATTCGGTGCAGCTAAGGTGTCGTTCCATATGAACGGACAGCAGAGTGTGGACTTCATTGACGAGACTCATGCCACAGGAACATGTTATGCACTGGCAACACTGGTAACTGAGCAGGATGGTAAGGATATGCTGACAACTCATGCCGTACGCTATTATGACAAGTATGTGAAGATTGACGGTCGTTGGTGGATCAGTGAGCGTGAGCAATATTTCGAGTGGTCAACGAATCAGGCTCTGGGATAATATGTGCAAGTCATTGAAGCTGATACTTGCATTGGCTCTGTGTATGCTGGTTTCCACTGCATGCGGTGGGAACAGTAAGAAAGAGAATGGTGTGAATGAACAAACAAATGCAAAAGGAAAGACAGTTATGGCAAAGGACGGAAAGGCATTAGTAGTGTTCTTCTCTCATGCGGGAGACAACTACGCAGTAGGAAACATCGAGGTGGGCAATACGAAAATTGTGGCAGACTACATCACAGAGTTAACTGGTGCTGAGCAGTTTGAAATTGTTACCCACAAGTATGACGGCATGGCTTATACACCACTCATCAATCTGGCGAAGGAAGAGACCAAGAATGGCGAGCTGCCAGCGTATGAAGGTGACATTGATTTGTCAAAGTACGATACGGTATTCATCGGTGGTCCAGTATGGTGGGGTACTTATCCACAAGTGATGTTTACCTTCTTCAAGAAGCATGAGGGCGACCTGAAGGGCAAGACCGTCATTCCTTTCACCACGCACGAAGGCTCGGGTTTGGCCAATTGTGTGGAGGATGTGAAGGATGCATTCCCTGGTGCAAATGTCACAAAGGGCTTCAGCATCTACGGTCACGAAGTTCGCACGGAAAAGAAAAAGGTTGAGAAATGGCTTAATGGATTAGGATATTAATAGCGAAGATGATGGACTACATAAAATTATACAATGGTGTTCAGATGCCGACATTGGGCTACGGCGTGTTTTTGGTAAGCCCTGACGAGTGTGAACGTTGTGTCAGCGATGCGTTAAGTGTAGGCTACCGCCTGATTGATACGGCACAGGCCTACCAGAATGAGGAAGGCGTAGGCAATGCATGGCGCAAAAGTGGACTGAAACGCGAGGATATGTTCCTCGTTACGAAGGTCTGGATTTCGAACAACGGTGAGGAAAAGGCCGCCAAGAGTATCGACGAGAGCCTGCGCAAGTTGCAGACGGAGTATATCGACCTGCTGCTCATCCATCAGGCCTACGGCGACGTGTTCGGCACATGGAGGGCTATGGAGAAGGCTTATCGTGCAGGGAAGGTGCGTGCCATCGGTGTGAGCAATTTCCAGGCTGGCCGCTTCTTCGACTTTGCCCACTATGTGGAGCTAAAGCCGATGGTGAACCAGTTGGAGTGTAACACCCTCTCTCAACAGACAGGCATCGAGCCGATTCTTGGCGAGTTTGGCACCAAGATGATGGCCTGGTATCCACTCGGTGGACAGGGCACTGATGGCATCGTGAAGAGTGAATTATTGGCTTCTATAGGTGCTAAGTATAATAAGACTGCTGCTCAGGTCGCCATCCGTTGGCTCACCCAGCGTGGCATCGTGGCTATTCCCAAGTCGAGTCATAAGGAGCGTATGGCGCAAAACTTCGACGTCTTCGACTTCTCGCTGAGTGAGGATGATATGGCTCAGATAGCCAAGATGAACCAGCACGATGCAGGCACCAGAGATTTCGGTGACCCGCAGTTTGTGAAGTACTTGATAAAGACATACGGATGATGAAACAGGTATCAGTATTAGTGGGTGCTGGCAGTATCGGACAGGCTATTATCCGTCGTGTGTCGGCTGGTAAGCACATCGTGCTGGCAGACTACTCCATAGAGAATGCTCAGCGAGCAGCAAAGACATTGGAGGATTCAGGTTTTGAGTGCTCGACTATCCAATGCGACCTCGGCTCAAAAGAGGACATTTTGAAGTTGGTGGAGTTTGCCACCAATAAGGGAGACGTGACAAATGTTGTCAATGCTGCTGGTGTATCGCCGTCACAGGCTCCTGTGGAAGAAATACTACGCGTAGACCTCTATGGAACAAGTGTCCTGTTGGAAGAGTTCGGTAAGGTGATTGCAGAGGGTGGCTCAGGTGTGATTATCTCGTCACAAAGCGGTCATCGTCTGCCAGCCTTACCACAAGAGCAAAACGATGCCTTAGCAACGACTCCTGTTGACGAACTGTTAGATTTGCCATTCCTAAAGGAAATCAACGACACGCTGAAAGCATACCAATACTCGAAGCGTTGCAATGTGCTCCGGGTGATGTTTGAGGCTACCCGCTGGGGGCGTCGTGGAGCTACCATTAACTCTATCTCACCAGGTATCATCATCACGCCATTGGCTAACGATGAACTGCATGGCCCGCGCAAGGATGGTTATCTGAAGATGATAGAGGGCATGCCAGCCCGTCGTGCAGGAACGCCAGACGAAGTGGGCGATATGGCTGAGTTCCTAATGTCCTCGCGCGGACGTTTCATCAGCGGTGCCGACTTCCTGATTGACGGAGGCTGCACAGCTTCCTATTGGTATGGTGACCTGCAATATCTAAAAGCGACACATTAATGAACCGCCTTATTACGATATTGTTTTTGGGAATAACAACAATCACCATGCAAGCAAAGACGGACAAAGAACAGATAGAAACTCTCTATCGAGACATGTACGAGGCTATGGTGGCAAAGGACACGGTGGTACTAAACCGTGTCCATGCCGATAATTTTGTGCTGACTCACATGACAGGGATGCACCAGTCGAAGCAGGAATACATCAAGGCGATCACCAATGGTACACTAAACTATTTTTCTGCAGAACATGAGCAGATGGAAATCAAAGTCAGCGGTAATCATGCTACGCTGACAGGTCACAGCCGAGTTACTGCAGCTGTTTTCGGAGGCGGACGTCATACTTGGCATCTGCAACTCACGTTCCAGTTAGTTAAACGTAACGGTCAGTGGATGTTCACCAACGCCAGAGCATCAACATATTAAACTCCTGCTGTGATTACCCATGTATAAATCCTAATTATTATTTTTTATTCTGCAAATCTTCTCTCCTGCAACATATTTTGAGCCGTAGAGCAACACGACTTTGGAAGTTTCTTTGTAATTTTGTACCCGAATTCTGATATTCGGTAAAACTAAAAAACAAATACACATTATGAAGGTATTATTATTAAACAATAGTTCGGTAAATTTGATCTTAAAATATTAACATTGGTCATAAGCCCTTCAC
>CALDLA010000023.1 GCA_937898415.1 uncultured Prevotellaceae bacterium
AGGCAGTAGAAACCTGTAGACTTCTTCTGAATAGCATAAGCCATCTTCTTCAATCCCCAGGCCTCTTCGTTGATAATCTCTGCACCCTTATCGGTGAGAACCTTCTTGAATTTTGCGGCCGTTTCCTTCATCTGTTCATCAGACAAAACGGGAGTTAAAATGAAAACGGTTTCGTATTGATTCATACTACGTTAAATAATTAATAAAATGTTATGTTTGCTCTAAAGCGGGTGCAAAGGTACTGATTTTTAATGAGAAATAGGAAATGCGAAATGAGAAATACCCATTTCTTAACAGTATTTAGTACTTCTGGTCGCGTTTCTGCAGCCAAATATGCAAAAAGTAACCGGCTACGACGATCGCAAGTCCTATCAGGAGCTCTGTGTTCGACTGCCAGCCAGCGACTTTAAATACAATCAAAAGGATGGCGCCGATAGCCATCAGCGCCAATCCTCCATATTGTTTCAACAGACTGCTCATTCCTCTTCGGGCGTAATGAGCTTGTAGCCCTTACCGTGGATGTTGATAATCTCAATCTGCGGGTCTTCCTTCAGGTGCTTGCGCAGCTTGGTAATGTAGACGTCCATCGAGCGGGCGTTGAAGTAGTTATCATCAATCCAGATGGTCTTCAGGGCGAAGTCACGCTGCAGGATCTCGTTGGCATGCGAGCAGAGCAGTGCCAGCAGCTCGTTCTCCTTCGTCGTCAGCTTGGTCTGCTTCTCACCGATGGCGAGTAACTGCTTCTGGGTGTCGAAGGTGAAGTTACCGATGTGGTAAAGTGTTGACTCCTTGTTCTTCTTGCCACGGACACGGCGCAGAATGGCCTCAATACGGAACACCAGCTCCTCCATCGAGAAGGGCTTGGTGATGTAGTCGTCGGCACCCAGCTTGAATCCCTCCAGGATATCCTCCTTCAGCGTCTTGGCGGTCAGGAAGATAATGGGAATCTCGGCATTAGCCTGGCGGATTTCCTGTGCCAGTGTGAAGCCGTCCTTCTTGGGCATCATCACATCGAGCACACAAATGTCGAACTTCGTCTTCAGGAAGGCCTTGAAGCCGGCCTCGCCGTCAGCACACAACTCTGCCTCATAACCTTTGGCGGCCAAATACTCACGAAGCAGCATTCCCAGGTTCTCGTCGTCCTCACAAAGTAGAATCTTCAACTTGTCGTCCATAATTCAGTGTTGTATTAAAATGATTATTAATTATCCAATATATTTAATAATAAGGTCTACTATCTCGTCCTCACTCAGTCCGTCGGAGTTAATGACCAAGTCATAGTTACGGGTGTCATATCTCGATACTCCGGCATACTTCTTGACATATCTCTCACGCATGGCGTCGACTTTATGAATGTCCTTTTCTGCCTGTTCGGCACTGATGCCCTGCTTCTTGACCAGACGGTTGATGCGGTTGGGCAATGAGGCCTGAATCATGATGGACAGATGGTTGGGGTGGTCACCCAGTACGTAGAAACCCGAGCGACCGGCAATCACACAAGACTCGTTTTCGGCAATCTCCCTGAGGATTTGCTTCTCCACCTTGAACATGTCGTCGGTAGTGACAATTCCGTCGTCGGCACCGTTCTTGGCCTGATAGTACCACATCTCGTTTTCCGACTGACTCATGCGGATGAAGGCGTTCTTCAGCTCCGCGAGCCACTGGTGCTTGCCTCCCTTCATCTGCTCTATCTCTGCCACGTCAAGGTTGTACTTCTTCTGCAGTTCCTTAATGACGGCCTTGTCGTAGAACGACACACCCAGCTTGGCGGCCAGCTTCTCACCGACAGTACGTCCACCACTACCCAACTCACGGTTGATGGTGATCACAAATTTCTCGTCTCTGTTCATAGTCTTTTTATCTTTTTTGTTATACATTTAATTTTCGTCTTCTTTCAGGACTGGCAGCGAAATGGTAAACTTCGTGCCTTTTCCGAGTTCACTCTCACACTTGATTTCGCCCTCGTGCAGGTCGATAATGCGCTTGACGTAGGCCAGTCCCAAACCGAAGCCCTTCACATCATGGACATTACCAGTATGCACACGGTAGAACTTATCAAAAATCTTGCGCACGTTCTCCTTCTTGATGCCCAGTCCGGTATCACGGATTGAGAAGCACAGACGGTCTTTCTCGTTCCACGTCCGGATATACAGGTCAAGCGGCTCGTCGGGCTTGCGGTACTTCACGGCATTGTCCATCAGGTTGGTGATGGCGTTCTGGAAGTGTACCTCATCCACATAGATGGCTGAGTCGACCGCCTCAATCTCCGTATAGATCTTACCGCCGGTATGCTCCACTCTCAGCGAGAACGTAGAGGCAATCTGCTCCAGCAGTTCGTTCAGGTCAAGTTCCTTCTTCTTGAATGACACCGTCTTACGGTCGAACATCGACATCTGCAGCACCTTCTCCACGAGGAAGCGCAGGCGCTTTGACTCATCGTTGATGACTCCTCCCAAGTGCTTCTGCATCTGCGGACTCTTCGTGACAGCGTCGTCGTTCAGCATCTGTGCTGCCAGCGAGATGCTCGAGATGGGGGTCTTCAGCTCATGCGTCATGTTGTTGATGAAGTCGTTCTTGATCTCCGTGTAGCGCTTCTGCCGGAAGATGACCACGATGGTAAAGATAAACGTAATCAGCAGCACGACGGTGAAGACGATAGCGGGTATCATGAACCTCACGCTCGACATGATGTAGCTGTTCATATCGGGGAAGTGAATCTTCACCACACCCATCTTCGACGACGGGTCGTTGCGGAATAGCACCTGTGAATAGCTGTACTGCAGTCCCTCTTCCGAGTAGTCCGGACAACGGTAGACTTCGCGACCGTCGGCAGTCGACACCGTTAGGTGATAGGCAATGTTAATACCGTTATTCAGCAACTGCGTGTTGATTTCCTGGTCCAGCAGCTTGAAGTTCACGCGCTCCTTCAGCGGCTTCTCACTGGCCTGATAGAGAATATTGTAGACCACCTCGTCCAGCAATGCCTTCTGGTAAATATATCGGTTGCGCACGATCTCCTGCAACGACTTCGAGGCTTCGTCTATCGAACTCTTGTCCGAGCGCAGGATCATCGCCTTGGGAACGGTCGAGGGTTTCGTCGTAATGGTCTTCAGCTCGAACGACGAGTAGACTGTACCGTCCTTGCCGGCTACCGAATACTGGTGGGTATGCTGGATGACGTCGTTCAGCTGACCAGAGCGGGCCATGATGGAGTCCTGTCTGAAGGCGCGGCGCTCCGTCTCGTTGACATCCTTCTCCAAGTAGCGCAGCGTCTCGTTCATCTCCAGATTGTGCGAGGCCTGATACAGGCTGCGGCTCACCGACTCGTCAAACTGCTCTTTCTTCATCTTCGCCATCTGTTCGATGTACGAGATTTGCAGGTAGAGCAGTCCGAGGAAGGAGAGACCCATCACTATTGCTATGAACCAAATTGTACTTTTCTTCATGCTGCAAAGATACAGCAATTCTTAAAACCGGCAATATTTTAAGTTAATTATTTTGCGGTTTTTCAGCGAAATTAACAAATACACCACATTTTAGTTATGCATATAAAAATAAGATATGGAGCAAAACTACTTCGCCCCATATCTTATGATCATATAAGAGTAAAGGATATTAATCCTCTTCCTTCATCTCAGCCTCATGCAGCTTGATGAGCTCCTGCTGGATGTCGTTCGGCACAAGCTCGTAGCTCGAGAATGATGTCGTGAACGAAGCACGTCCGCCAGTCAGTGAGCTGAGGGCGATAGAATAGCTGGCCAGTTCCTTCAAAGGAATCTTGGCACTCAGCTTCTGGTAGCCAGCCTCAGAGTCCATACCCATGATGATGGCGCGGCGACCTTGCAGGTCACTCATCACATCACCCATGTAGTCGCCGGGCACGAGCACCTCGAGGTCGTAGATAGGCTCCAGCACCTTAGGACCGGCCTCCTTGAAGGCTGCCGAGAAGGCGTTACGGGCTGCCAGCATGAACGAGAGTTCGTTAGAGTCAACCGGGTGCATCTTACCGTCGTAGACAATGACGCGGACGTCGCGGGCGTAAGAACCCGTCAACGGGCCCTGCTCCATACGCTCCATCACACCCTTCAGGATAGCGGGCATGAAGCGCATATCAATGGCACCACCGACCACAGAGTTGATGAAGACGAGCTTGCCGCCCCACTCCAGGTCCTTCTCTTCCTTCGACTTGATGTTCATCTTGAACTCCTGACCGTTGATGGTGAAGCTCGTAGGATCGGGCATACCATCGGTGTAAGGCTCGACAATCAGGTGTACCTCACCAAACTGTCCGGCACCACCCGACTGCTTTTTGTGACGATAGTCGGCACGGGCCATCTTGGTGATGGTCTCACGATACGGAATCTTCGGCTCCTGGTATTCCACCTGGATCTTCTCATTGTTCTCCATACGCCACTTCAAGGTACGCAGGTGGAACTCACCCTGACCGTGAACGATAATCTGGCGCAGTTCCTTAGACTGCTCAACCACCCATGTCGGGTCTTCCTGACGCATGCGCTGCAGGGCAGCCATCATCTTCTCAGTCTCCGACTCGTTGACGGCCTTGATGGCACGCGAGAACTTCGAGTTAGGATATTTGATGAAGTCGAACTTGTTGTCAACGTCCTTGCCGTTCAGCGTATTGCCGGTCTTCACATCCTTCAACTTCACGGTGCAGCCGATATCACCAGCACGCAGCTCGTCAACCTGGATACGGTTGGCTCCGGCACAAGCATACAGCGTACCCATGCGCTCCTTCGAACCACGGTCGGCATTCGTCAGGTCGTCACCACTCTTGATGACACCGCTCATCACCTTGAAGTACTGCACTTCACCAATGTGGGGTTCCACACCCGTCTTGAAGAAATACAGCGAGGTGGGAGCAGAGGCGTCGGCGGGAACTTCCTTGCCGGCAGCATTCTTGATGACAGGCATCTCGCTGACGAAGGGAACCACATTGCCGAGGAACTCCATCAGACGGCGGACACCCATATCACGACCAGCGCAGACGCAGAACACGGGGAAGATCGAACGGGTAACCAGACCCTTGCGGATACCCTCGCGCATCTCGTCCTCAGTCAGGTCCTCGCTCTCGAAGAACTTCTCCATCAGCGTGTCGTCACCAGCGGCAGCAGCCTCTACCAGGGCGGCCTTCATCTCCTTGGCCTTCTCCAACTGGTCAGCGGGGATATCCTCGATGATGGGAGCACCACCCTCGGGCTTCCATGAGTACTTCTTCATCAGCAGCACGTCGATGACGGCATTGAATCCGGCACCTGTCTGGATGGGATACTGCACGGGAACGCAGTTGGGACCATAGACCTCTTTCAGCTGATTCAGAATCTGGTCGAAGTCGCAGTTGTCGCGATCCAGCTGGTTAACGAGGAAGATGACGGGCTTCTTCAGTTTGTCCGTGTTGCGGAAAGCATTCATCGTGCCCACCTCAGGACCATACTGGCCATTGATCAGGATGACGGCCTGGTCGGTGACGTTCAGAGCGGTGATGGCACCACCCACGAAGTCGTCAGAACCCGGACAGTCGATGATGTTCAGCTTCTTGTTGTTCCACTCTACATGAAAAACAGTAGAGAACACCGAGTAGCCGTACTCCTGTTCAACAGGGAAGTAGTCGCTCATGGTGTTCTTACTCTCTACGGCGCCGCGACGCTTGATGATGCCAGCTTCGTAGACCATTGATTCGGCAAGAGTAGTCTTGCCGCTACCCGCACTGCCAATGAGTGCAATGTTTTTGATTTCGTTAGTTTGATAAACTTTCATATTGGTTATGTTTTAGGTGTATATTCCGTAAGCGACGCCGAAATTAGTCATTTTCTGTGAAAACACCAACGAAATCTTTAAAATATTAAACTATTTTAGTAATTTTGCAGCCGATATGGCAGGAATCTACATACATATACCCTTCTGCAAAAGCCGCTGCATCTATTGCGCCTTCTACTCGACGACCACCGTCAGCGAGCGTCAGCACTACGTCGATGCACTCTGCGCGGAAACCCGTCAGCGCCCTACCGACGACCTCATCGAGACCATCTATTTAGGCGGTGGCACTCCCAGCCAGCTCACTCCCTCACAGCTCCGCCAGTTGTTCGACTCCCTATATAATATATATAAGGTGTCGCCAACGGCCGAAGTCACCATCGAGGTCAACCCCGACGACGTTTCCCCAGCGCTTGCCGCCGCACTGTCCCAGCTCCCCGTCAACCGCGTCTCGATGGGTGCGCAGACCTTCGACGACCAGCGCCTCAGATTCCTCCATCGCCGTCACACCGCTAATCAGGTGCAGCAGGCCGTCAGCCAACTGAGGGAAGCCGGCATCCGCAACATCAGCATCGACCTGATGTACGGATTCCCTGGCGAGGCCCTCAGTCAATGGGAGCGCGATATCGACAGCGCCCTAAGCCTCGACGTGGAGCACCTTTCGGCCTACTGCCTCAGCATCGAAGAGGGCACAGCGCTCTATGAGCTAATGAGGAACGAGGAAAGAGAAGAGAGGAGAGAGGAGGAAACTGAACGGCAGATGTACTACCTGCTCATTGACCGTCTCGCCGCTGCCGGCTATGAACACTACGAAATCTCCAACTTCGCCAAGCCCGGCTTCCGCTCACGCCATAACAGCAGCTACTGGACGGACGTCCCCTACATAGGACTCGGCGCCGCTGCCCATAGCTACGACGGACGGCAGCGCCGATGGAACATCGACGATATCAATGCATATATAAAAGGTATAGAAAACGGCGAGCCCGCCTACGACTACGAACTTATTGACGACACCACCCACTACAACGATCGCGTCATGCTCTCACTCCGTACCTGCGAGGGACTCGACCTCCAGTCGCTCATGCCTGCCGACCGCGACTATCTTCTGCCCTTGGCCGAGCGATACATCGCCGACGGGCTGCTCATCAACGACGGCCGCCGCCTTCGTCTGACCCGCAGCGGCCTCTTTGTCAGCGACATGGTCATCAGCGACCTCATGCGCATCAGCGACGACTAAGGAATCAGCAGCGACGAGTCGCCATAGCTCAGGAAGCGGAAGTCGTGACTCAGCGCATAGTCATAGATACGGCGCCAGTCGCCGTGAACAAAGGCGCTGACCAGCAACAGCAACGTCGACTGCGGCTGGTGGAAGTTCGTCACCAGCATCTTTACTATCTTATAGTCGTAACCCGGCGCAATGATAATCTGCGTACTGCTGTGCAGCACACTCAGTCCCCGACGGTCCATCCAGTCCAACAGCGCCCCAAGACACTCCTTCACCCCACACTTTTCACTCTTCACTTCCTCACTTTTCACTCCTTCACTCTTCACTCCTTCACTCTTCACTAGAGACGAAGTCTCGCCATACGGTTCCCACTGGCTCACGTGCAGTTCCTCCTCCGTCACATCAGGATTACGCAGCACTTTCCGTCCCATATAGTACAGGCTCTCCAGTGTGCGTACGCTGGTCGTACCGACGGCTATCGCCTGACAGTCGTGCTTCAGCAGTTTTTCGATGGTCTGCCGACGCACCGCTACGTGCTCCGTGTGCATAGCGTGTTCGCCAATGGTCTCACTCTTCACCGGCTTAAACGTTCCTGCTCCTACGTGCAGCGTCAGTTCCTCGCGGTCGATGCCCTTGGTGTCGAGGTCGGCCAACACCTCAGGTGTGAAGTGCAACCCAGCGGTCGGAGCCGCCACGCTGCCCTTTATCTTCGAGTACACCGTCTGGTACGTCCGTTTGTCGCTCTCCTCCGTCTTGCGGTTCAAGTACGGCGGAATGGGCAGCTCACCCATCGCGTCGATGACCTCGGCAAAAGAGAAGGTCTTATCCCACTCAAACTCAATAATCTGACTCGTCCCATGCTCCCCCCTCCGCGTAGCCCTAACCACGAGCTGCTCACTTTTCACTTCCCCACTTTTCACTTCTACGCTCCGCTCCAGCGCACCTTCCTTCCACTTCTTCAGATTACCCACCAGACAAAGCCACTGACAACGGCTCCGCGTCTGGAACATCTGCTCATAGTCAGCAGGCAGGTAAGGCTCCAGCAGGAAGATCTCGATGAGTGCGCCATCCTGTGCCACACCCTTGCGGAAGTGCATACGGGCCTGAATCACCCTGGTGTTGTTGAACACCATCAAGGCTCCCTGCGGCAGATGGCTGCTCAGGTTACGGAACACGTCCTCACTCACCTCGCCCCGTTCGTAGACCAGTAGCTTCGACTTGTCGCGCTGCGGCAGGGGATATTTCGCTATGCGCTCATCGGGCAGCTCATAGTTATAGTCGCTGATTGTAATCTCTCGTGTATTCATCATTTCATTTTTGGGGCTGCAAAGTTACTGCTTTTTACGGAAACCGCCAAAGCCCCGCCCCACTTCTCTCCGTCGCAGCGTTAAGAAAACATAAAACACCCATCACGAATCTCCCATTTAGCAGGAGACTCTACATTCCCACGGCGGGAATGTCCTGTTCCCACGCCGAGAATAAAAGGCTCCCACCGTGGGAATCATGCAAATCCTGTCCCACTTCGGCAGTACCGAGGGCATTACGTTCGACCACTACGAAACGGACTGGGACTTCGGGTGATTCAAAGTTTGCGGTGCCTTTTATTAAATAATGTGTAAAAATGAGTTGTGTTGTGAATAATCTCGATAATAATTTGTATCTTTGCAATCAAGTATCGGCTAATCGTCGTAACACGACGCTGACCAAGGTCAGTTTGAGCCTCAGTGGAGGTGCCGGTATGATTTTTGAGGGTATAAACAATTGAAGCGTACGCTTTTTATTCAAAACGTCTCTTAAGCTTGGCCGCGAAATAGACGACAGAATGAGGATATTAAGTGAACGTTCATGCCGATAGGCGTGGACGTTTATCTTATCTCATTCTGTAGGCACCGGCCAAGCGCCTGAGACGTTGGATAAGTATAAACTGTCCACGTTCTTTTTTTGCGCTTGGCTGGTGTCTCACGTTTCTGAACGAATCCCGTTCGCTTTTTACCTCACCCCAGCCCCTCCCCTTAAAGGGGCGGGGAGTGGCTACCGCCGGTACTCCCCTCCCTTGTAGGGGAGGGGTTAGGGGTGGGGTCAGTAACTAAAAAACTATGGCAAAGAAACTGCAACTTGGCTATAGGGAGATAGAGCAACGATTAGCCGATTCGTTCGCAGGTGGTGTGAAGCCTGCAGAGGTGGGTTACAAACTGCTCTATTCCTTTGGCAAAAGCGAACGCGACATTGAGCGTTACAAAGAAGGTAAAGGAGTGCTTAAAACCTTTGATGGCCTGCTCATCAAGGGCTTATTTTGTTATCAGCCCGTCAGCATGTTTGGCTTGACAAGCCAATTAGAAGAGTTGAAAACGAATCCGCAGATTATCAAGGCTGCACCAAAGATTATCGCTGTGAGTGATGGCAAATCGATATTGGCCTACGACCTACGCGAGAAGGACACCTATGAGAACCAGTTAGAGCGTCTGCCCTCTGACTTTTCGTTCTTCTATCCGCTGATGGATGTGGAGCGCGTTCACTATGTCGAGGAAAGTCCCGCTGACATCAAGGCGGCTGAGAAACTGGCCAAGCTGCACGACGAACTGCGAGCCTACAACGAATTCCGCAGCGATGATGACCTGCACGACCTGAACATCTTTATTACCCGCCTGCTCTTTTGCTTCTTTGCAGAAGATACGGGCATCTTTGAGGAAAACCTCTTTACCTCCAGCATCCAACGCTATACGAAGGACGACGGCTCAGACCTCTCAGACTATTTGGCACGTACCTTTAACATTATGGACGTCTCGCTGCGCAGTCAAGAGACGCTGAGCATCATCAAGCAGTTCCCATACGTAAATGGAGGATTGTTCTCAAAACGTATTCAGATACCAAAGATGGGCGCCAAGGCCCGCAGGATTATCATCGAATGTGGCGAACTGGATTGGAAGGATATCAATCCAGACATTTTTGGTTCGATGATTCAGGCGGTGGTTAATCCTGAGGAGCGTGCCAATCAGGGTATGCACTATACCTCTGTGCCAAACATCATGAAGGTGATTAATCCGCTCTTCCTTGATGAACTGCGTGGGGAGTACAACAAACTGAATGAGCAGTACGAACAGAAGCTGCAATTGCTGAAAGTGGGAGGACTGACGCAGCGACAATTCTACGACGACTGTAAGACCATCAAGAAGAAGGGCAACGACTTGCTTCGTCGCATGAGTCGCATGAAGTTCTTCGATCCTGCTTGCGGTAGCGGCAACTTTCTGATTATCACCTACAAATGCCTGCGTTTTCTCGAAATGGACATCCTCGCTTTGCAGCGCAAGTGTACGCCAGAGGGTGAAATCTTGTTTGTCGACAATAGCGTCATCAGTCTGAGTCAGTTCTATGGTATCGAGTTGCTCGACTTCCCTCACGAGGTGGCGATGCTTTCACTTTGGTTGGCAGAGCATCAGATGAACACCAAACTCAACGAGAACTTTGGAGTCAACACCAAAGCCCTGCCTCTGAAGAATATCACTCAAATTGTTTGTGGTAATGCTTGTCGCATTGACTGGAACGAGGTATGTCCGCATACTAAAGAGGAAGAAGTGTTTATCTTTGGAAATCCGCCGTATTTGGGAAGCAGTATGCAAGACGAAAGCCAAAAGGCAGACTTAGAGTATGTTTGTGGAAAGTTCCAAAATTATAAAAACCTTGATTATATTGCGAACTGGTTCTACCTTGGAACTTTGTATATAAAGGGAACAAAAGCTAAATATGCATTTGTAAGTACGAACTCTATCTGTCAAGGAGATTCTGTTGCTTTACTTTGGCCCAATGTGTTTGATAAGGGGGTGGAAATCAACTTTGCTTACCAATCATTTAAATGGACAAACAATGCCAAGTATAATGCTACAGTCATGGTTGTAATAATAGGTCTCTCTACAAGTAGTAGTAATATGAAACTATTATTCAATTCTAAAAATCAGTGTGCTCTATGCAAAAACATCAATGCTTACCTTTTAGATGCTCCAAATATAATAATTGGTAGAACAAATGGCTCTATTTCTGGATTGCCAGAAATGGTGTTCGGAAATAAACCAACAGACGGAGGCTATTTGATTTTAGAAAAGGATGAAAGGGATGCAATTATTAGTGAATATCCGCAAGCAGGGCAAATAATTAAACAGTATCATGGGGCGGATAGTTTTTTGTATGGTGAAATACGCTATTGCCTATGGATAAAAGATAATGATGTAGATTTGGCATTTTCAATTCCACCAATAAAAGAAAGATTGGATAAAGTACGTGATTTTAGGCTGGAAAGTAAAGCAGAGAGTACAGTCCTATATGCAGATAAACCATATTTGTTTAAACAGAGGGCTCATAAAGAAACAGATTCAATAATTGTACCTCGTGTTACATCAGAAAGACGATATTATGTTCCAGTTGGATTACTTACAAAAGAAACCATCATATCAGATGCAGCACAAGCAATATACGATGCGAATACATTCATAATGGGAATATTATGCACTCATATTCATGTCGTTTGGCTTAGCACTGTTGGTGGAAAATTAGAAACACGTTATCGCTATTCATCACTTGTCTACAACTCCTTCCCCTTCCCCAAAATCTCTGCCGAGAAGAAACAGGAGATAGAATCAGCAGCAGAAAATGTGCTGATAACTCGTGAGTATTATCCAGAAAAGACTTTGGCAGAACTCTATGACCCAGACAAGATGCCCCAGGATTTACGCAAGGCTCATGCCAAACTGGATGACATCGTAGAGAGCTGCTATCCAGGCTATCCCTTCGCCTCGGACGAAGCCCGCCTGGAATGTCTTTTCAAGCTCTACGAGAAGATGACGGTGAGCACCAGTCATCTGTCGAAGGCAAATAAATGAGTGGAAATTTGGAAATTAATAAAATAATTACTATTTTTGCAGCGTTAAACTCAAAAAGAATCAATGAATGGAAATCATACTGAACGATTATCACAAGAAGGTGAATGCCGAGATGAGGAAGAGTATGGCATTCTGGAAAGAGCATCCGCTTTCGCGCACCGAGTCCTTGAGGAGATTGAAGCTCTTACGGGAACAACGGCTTGCAAGTCAGTCCAACTGGTAAGGCTCAAAAAATGGGCACAGGAGCAGGGCTGTTGGTTTGAAGATCGCGATCTGTTTGGTGAGTTCTTTGACCGGGGGTCAGAGAATGAGGTCTATTTGTCACCAGACCAAAATAATATTATCAAACTTAATGATTTCCGTTACTCTGACGACAACCTCACTTCTTTTTTTGAGCGAATTAACGCACACAACAAATACTTTGACGCATGTCCATATCGCATGATTGGCTTTGGGGAAAACAGCGATGGAAAAGTATGTGCTGTATTAGTGCAAAGGTTTGTACATTCAGTTCGTCTTGCCACGAAACAAGAAGTACATGATGAATTCATTCGATTAGGCTTCCGTCCAGAGGATAATGGCGAATATTATACCAATGGTCAACACGACATCTTTGATGCTGTTGAAGGTAATGTGCTAGTGGGTGATGATGGGTATATTTACTTTATTGATACGATTATTTACCCGTCCGATACGGGCGGCTACGATACCTATTGCAGTCTATCGCCCAGAGCAGGCTCTAAAAAGCAGAAATAATAACATAGCGCAACAATAACTAAGATTTCGAAACGTCTCTTAAGCTTGGCCGCAGACAGACAAACGTAGAGAATATCTTCCAGAGAAAAGCGCTGAACTAAAGATATTCTGACATGCTAAAAACTGAAAACACGATTGTTGATATCCATTATCAACAGACGGGGACGGCTACGACCGTGAACTCGTTGGGAATGCGAGAAATGCAGGCAATAGCCTATGAGCATCGTGACAAACGATTTCTGCTGATTAAGGCACCACCAGCCTCAGGTAAGAGTCGTGCGCTGATGTTTATTGCATTAGACAAGTTACAGAACCAGGGGCTCAAGAGAGTTGTGGTAGCAGTGCCTGAAAAGAGCATTGGCCGCTCGTTTAAGAACACCAATCTGACGAATGGTGGCTTCTTTGCCAATTGGGCCGTACCCACGTATTTCAATCTGACTGATGTCAAAAACGAGCAGGATAAGAAAGGACGCTTTATTGAATTCTTCCGTCAGAATGGTGCGAAGATACTGGTTTGCGCCCATGCGACCCTGAGAAATGGCATGAAGGAACTGGAAGATGAGGCTTTTAACGATACATTGCTGGCTATCGACGAGTTTCACCATACCAGTGCTGATGCCAATTCAAATCTTGGCGATGTGGTACGCAGAGTGATGAACAACTCTACAGGGCATATCGTGGCTATGACAGGGAGTTACTTCAGAGGCGATGGTGTTCCCGTGCTCAGAGCAGAAGATGAGGCTCGATTCTTCCCTGTGACCTATAATTACTATCAGCAACTAAACGGCTACAAATATCTGAAGAATCTGATTTTGGGTTATCACTTCTATCATGGTTCGTATCTGGATCACATTGGCGAGGTACTCGATACCACGAAGAAAACGATAATCCACATACCGAGTGTAAATGCACGAAGTTCAACGGGGCTTGGTAAATATACTGAAACTGGTGAAATCATGAAAGTGATAGGAACTGTCGAATCGAAAGATTATAATACAGGAATCTATCATGTAAGGACTACTGATGACAGACTGCTGAAGGTGGCTGACCTTGTAGAGGATGATCAGAAGGAACGCAATATGGTGCAGGGCTATCTGCAAAACATCAGGCATCGGGATGACGTTGATATCATCATTGCACTGGGTACAGCCAAGGAAGGCTTCGACTGGCAGTGGTGTGAGATGTGTCTGACGGTAGGCGTGCGTGGTTCGCTGACTGAGGTGATACAGATTATAGGAAGATGTACGCGCGACTGTGAAGGAAAAGAAACGGCCCGTTTTGTGAACTTGATTGCGATGCCAGATGCTGAGCAGGCAGAAGTAAAGGTGGCTGTGAATGATTTCCTAAAAGCCATTACGGCATCGCTCCTAATGGAACAAGTGATGGCACCCAGTTGGAAGTTTAAAACCATTAAGGATGAAGACGACGGTAAAGGCGACTTGACACATACCATTGTTGTGGAAGGCCTGAAGCCGCTGTCAAGCGAAAAGACAAAGACGATTGTTGAAAGTCAGCTTGACGATTTGAAGGCCGCTGTATTGCAGGACGACATGATGGTCAAGGCGTTGAGTGGTTCTACTACAGCAGAAACCATCACCCAACATATTATTCCCAAGATAATACGTGAGCGTTATCCAGACTTGACGGATGAAGAAATTGAGGAGGTACGCCAGCGATTGCTTCTCGATACCATCGTAAAAGGCAATGATATTGTCAATGAGAAAGGTGAGCCAATATCCTCGATACCAAGCGGTGGTGATGATGAGGAAAAGAGTGAAGGCAACAGGCTGATCAAGATAGCCAACAGGTTTATCAATATCGACCAGCTGAATATTAACTTGATAGATACGATTAATCCCTTCCAGCGTGCATACGAAGTGATATCAAAGTCGGTAGATGCCAAGACATTAAAGCTGATTCAAGACACTATTGCTGAGCAAAAATATGACATGACTTTAGAGCAGGCCATCATTCTGTTTAAGGGACCATTGAAAGAATATGTGGCAGCACATGATGGAAAAATACCATCAATGGACGATCCTGATCCTAAAGTAAGAGAGTTGGCTGTGGCTTATGCAAAAATCTGGAATCAGAAACGTCGTCAATTGAGTGGATTAGAAATAGGTGAGTAGTGTATGGATATTAAGAAAGAATTACTCGATATTCTGGATGACCCATTGTTGGATGGTGCACGTCCTTTTACTAAAGCTATAACAGCTGATGATAGAATAATGCAGAAGATAGCTGAGATAAAGGAATGGATAGCCCAAAATGGTCATGAACCACAAAAGGATGGTAGCCTGAAAGAGAAACTAATGTATGCATCATTAACGACATTGAAAGAAAAGGGATTATGGACATAGATAAAGAATTGGAGGCATTGTTTGATGACCCATTGTTGAATGTTAGCGAAGAGGAAAAGAGCCTTTTCGATATTCCTCAGGATATGCGAAGGGTAATTGCCAAGAAGAAAGCTGATTATATAGCCCAGCATAAACTCTGCGAGAACTTCGATGACTACAAACCCTTATTTGCAAAGGTGCATCGTGAGTTGAAACAAGGACAGCGCTCGTTGGTTAAAATTACCAAGACTGCTACGCTTGCTGAAGGTCGCTTCTATTTTGTAAGTGGCCAGATGCTGTTGTTGGAAAAGATTGGCGAATTGAAGAAGAGTAGTAACTTCTTACCAGACGCAAGAACGCGTTGTATCTATGAGAATGGTACTGAATCTGACATCCTGTTACAAACACTTCGAAAGAACGTTGTGGGTGATGGATATGCTGTCACAGAATTGCAGGAAGATGGAAAGTTCTTTAGCAACTCGGATGTAACAGCAGATGACAAAGTGACGGGGGTTATTTATGTACTTAGCTCATTATCGCAAGACCCTGCTATCAAAGAAGTAAATCATCTCTATAAGATTGGATTCTCGACAAATAGTGTTGAGCAAAGAATAGCAAATGCAGAGAATGAACCCACATACTTGATGGCACCAGTAAAGATACAAGCCAGCTATAAGGTGATTAATGTTAATTCTCAGAAGTTTGAAGACTTGATACATCAGGTGTTAAAGCCTGCCCAATTCCAAGTGTCCGTATTCGACGATAAAGGTGTTGAACATCAGCCCCAAGAGTGGTTCGTAGTACCTCTACCTGTTGTGGATGTCATTATCCAAAAAATCATGGATGGAAGTATTATAGGATACACCTATAATCCAGAGTTAGAATGTCTGGAAAAGCGAATAGTAAAGGGGAAGTCCACTTTTGACACCATAGGTATGAAGGTTCTGACGCTCAACATCAAGAAGCAATACTTTGATAAGATTTTGAGTGGAGAGAAAAAGATTGAAACAAGATTATTGAAACAAACCACACTAAACAGATATACTTATCTTGACGAGTCTGATGGTAAACGGTATCTACGCAGATATGATGCACTGAGATTATTTGTAGGATATCACAAAGACAGAGAAAGCGCCTTGGTTCAAGTGAAAGATATCACGTATAATGAGGGCATCGTAGAGTATCATCTGGGCTTGATTTTGGAGATCATAAACAACAACGAGGACATTCTAGGGTCACCCATTAGAGCCAATTGGGGAGTTGGCTCGAGCTAAAAAGGGTTTTGGCTCGAGCTAAATAGGGTTTTGGCTCGAGCCAAATTTAGAAGGTCATTTTTGCATTGCCTGTTGTCTGGATGGTCTATCCGTTCAGCAACTTCGTTACTCCTGCCGGATTAAGCGCCCACTCATAGGTGTATGCTTCATCGGCATCCTCTGCATTCTCCACCAAGGTAAGGTTCTGAGCCTTGACCTTCATGTCGAGCAGCTGACCGATGGAGAGCTTGGCCTCCAACTTGTGGAGCAATGCCTCAATGGATGCACCATCTGCACCTCTCATGGTCTGAGCCGTGAATGGCATCTCCAGCCAGATAATTTCACGCTTTGCCACGTCGAGTACGCCGAATACCAGACCCTTGGAGAGGTCGCCCTCTCTGATACGAACCATGTGCTGTACACAGGACGGATCGTAGGCTACACCCTTTTCCTCGGAAATCTTCATCGGATAGGATGAATTCATCCAACCGACTACCAGATTAGGTGACAAAGCACCGACTGAGTAGGCATTGCAGGTGAAAACGACATACTTGGCATCAGCAGCCTCCAGTTCCGGCAATGACAGTTCGATATACTCGGCTGTTCCGACCATCTCCGGGATGGAGCGGATGTCGCCTGAGTGCTTAGCACCAACGCAGGTCAGGTTGAAGTATGCGCACTCGGCAATCTTATTATTAGGCAACACAACACGAGCACTCAAGTCCATGTCGAGGTGCCGGGCGTGCAGGCCCTTTCCCCATTGGAGGAACAGGCGAACGGCATCACCCTCTACCGGGAAGTGCGTTCCCATCAGGGCACAGGACGCATCCTGAATGGTGGCTGAACGGTCACCAACGCTGACAGGAATGTTGTAGAGGGAAGGATCAATGAAAATGGTCTTCGCCTCAGTCTGCTGGGCGGCAAAACGTCTTGCCATAGAAGCCTTGTACAGGCTATCAATGGCATCCACCATTGCCTTACGTTCGTCATCATCATAGAGTGCCAACAGTTTGTTGGGCTCTATCGTGTGAGTGACACCCGTGATTGGACGAGCCAGACGAACCTCATTGGGGTCGAAGTATGCCTCTGCAGCATTGCCCAACGACAGGAGCAGACGCGCTGGCAACTTGTCGGCAATCTCCTCAAAAGTTGCAAGTACCTTATCGCTACCGAAGCGGAGCATGGTGGCGAACAGACAGCGAGCAAAGAGACCTGGGCGCTCCTTCAGCAATGCCAGAGTCATATCGGCATCGTTCTCTGAGCAAGCCTTGTCCACACGGCCCTGCCAAGTAGAGTAATCCTGCTTGTAGAACACATCCAGAATCTCTGCCAGATGGTCGAAGCCATTCTTGCGAGAATACTCTCCCAGACGGAGCGCACGAATCATGCGTACCCACATACCACGCTTGGGGTTCATATTCTCAGCAGCCTGCTGAGCGGTCATCGGGATTGCATTCAGCCACCGGGCGGCAATCAAACACTCGCTACGGTCGTATTTCAATTTCAGATTCTCCCTCATCTCCTCGGCTGCATTTGCGCCACGATCCAGCGGCCCCCCACATGTGGGAGTACAGCTTACGGGCATGGGCAACGAGCGTCTTCGGCTCGATAATCTGCACATAGCCGGTCTTCGCGTACCAGAGAAATCGAAGCACATCGGTGGGAGTCTTCAAGAGTTTTGTTGCCTCGTCAGCCTTATCCATGTCCACCAACATATCGATGACGAGCATGGCCGTTTCCTTCATGGTGATGTCGGCATCCTCAGGCAGCGGGAGCTCACGCAACAGCTGCTCCAGAGAATCCTTCTGGGTAGCATCCAGAGGAGTAGCAGATGCCAAGAGTGACGTGAATACGTGCTCCATATCACTGACTGTGAACAAGCGCAGTTCCTTCAACTTGCTCCCCTGTCCCTTATAGACTAAGCCAGCTGTCTCGAACGGTGTACCGCAAAACGGGCAACCATTATAGCGCTCGATGGGGAAGGTTCCTCTAGGAATAAGGTGTCCGCAAGGAAGTCTCGTTCTCATGAAGCCAGCCTTCTCACCAAAGATATTGGCAATCCATGTAATCAGATGGTCAGCATGGCTCTCACCCGTTGGCTCATTCCATCCCTTGACGAGCGGTGCCCAGTTGAGCTCATAACCCATCACGTCTTTGAAGCACTGGGTAATCTCTGCGAGGCGATCGACAGGAACCGAATTCAGAGCACGAAGCAGTTCCTCACTGATGCAGAAACCTATCTCCTTTAGACGCTTCGTGAACGCGATGACTGGTGCAGAAGCCTCTGACCTCATGTTAATGTCCTCACGCTTAATGTCGAGGAACACTGCCCTGTAGCGCAAAGCCACTCTTGTCAAAATCTTGTTATTCATATCGTTAATCATTTAAAAGGTAATTGACTGACAGGAATAAAGACATAATCTATTATTAGAAGTATGTCAGCCTTGACCTTGTTAATACTTATTTCATCAAAGAGAGAGAGGTAATTGAGCAGCTATCACCTGCAATTAATAAAACTAATAGAAGTAAGCCGGTCTTGACCTCTCTCATGAATCTATTTTACTTGTTATTCATTTGCCTTTTTAATAATGAGTAGTACCTCGAAGTTAATCTATCAATTCGTGCTTTTTTTTCACGATGCAAAATTAGATGTATACTGCGCAATTTTTCTGCGTAGTAGTTTTTTTATGAAGATGGAAGTAAGAAATGTGAAGAGAAAAGGCAAAAATAAATGGCATATTTTCATGTGACTTTTAGCCTGATTATTTCTGAATCGGGTTGATTGATGGAGAATCGGTAACTTCAGTCCCTTCTGATGACTCGATGATTGGGATTTTCTGCCCTAAGATTTGGTGGTGTCGGATAATTGTTGTACTTTTGCAGCGTCTTAGAATAAAGGATAGAATCACAGTATATGAATTATTACAGCACTAATGGGAATGCTCCCATTGCCGACTTGAGAAAAGCAGTGGTGAAGGGACTGGCGGAAGACCGCGGTCTCTACATGCCGGAGAGAATCAACAAACTGCCGAAGGCCTTCTTCGACAATATGCCGGACATGACGTTCCAGGATATTGCCTATAACGTGGCCAGTGCCTTCTTTGGCGAGGACGTGGACCTCGACAGCCTGAAGGACCTGGTGTACGACACCCTGCAGTTCGACTGTCCGGTGGTGAAGGTGAAAGAAAACATCTATTCGCTCGAACTGTTCCACGGCCCCACGCTGGCCTTCAAGGATGTGGGTGCCCGCTTCATGGCCCGTCTGCTGCAGTACTTTATACGAGGAACGAGGAGCGAGAAGAGCGAGGTGAACGTGTTGGTGGCTACCAGCGGCGACACGGGTTCGGCTGTGGCCAACGGCTTCCTGGGCGTCGAGGGCATTCACGTCTATGTGCTCTATCCGAAGGGCAAGGTATCGCCCATCCAGGAGTGCCAGTTCACGACATTAGGACGTAACATCACGGCGGTCGAGGTGGACGGTGTGTTCGATGACTGTCAGGCACTGGTGAAGTCGGCCTTCATGGATGCCGAGCTAAACGAGCACATGAAGCTGACGTCGGCCAACTCCATCAACGTGGCTCGCTTCCTGCCGCAGGCGTTCTACTATTTCAACGCCGTAGCGCGCATAACTCGTCAACTTGTCAACTCGTCAAATCGTCAACTTGTGATGTGCGTTCCCTCAGGTAACTTCGGCAACATCTGCGCCGCCTTGTTCGGCCACGAGATGGGACTGCCCATCAAGCGCTTCATAGCTTCCAACAACGCCAACGACGTGTTCTATAATTACCTGCAGACAGGTAAGTACGAGCCGAAGCCGTCAGTCCAGACGCTGGCCAACGCAATGGACGTGGGCGACCCGTCGAACTTCGCCCGTATCTACGACCTCTACGGCAAGAGCCACGAGCGCATCAGCAGCCTCATCAGTGGTGCCACCTACAGCGACGAGCAGATTCGCCAGACGATGCGCCAGTGCTACGAGGAGACGGGCTACATACTGGATCCTCATGGTGCCTGCGGCTATCAGGCACTGGTTGACGGCCTGAAGCCCAGCGAGGTCGGCATCTTCTGCGAGACGGCTCACCCCGCGAAGTTCAAGGAGAAGGTGGACGAGATCTTAGGCATCGACGTCGAGATTCCCGACCGTCTGGCTGCGTTCATGAAGGGCGAGAAGCAGAGCGTCCCGATGACGAAGGAGTTCAGCGACTTCAAAGCCTTCCTGATGAATCAATAACCCAACACAAAAAAGAGGTCTCTTGTCGCGAGACCTCTTTTTTGTTTTTGTAGAATCAGAATCAGTTACTTTCCGAAATAGCGCTTCAGCAGTCCGGCAAAGCCTGCACCGTGACGGGCCTCGTCCTTAGCCATCTCATGGACGGTGTCGTGAATGGCGTCGAAACCGGCAGCCTTGGCGTTCTTAGCGATACGGAACTTATCCTCGCAGGCACCTGCCTCAGCAGCAGCGCGTTTCTCAAGGTTGGTCTTGGTGTCCCAGACGCACTCACCCAGCAGCTCAGCGAAACGAGAGGCGTGGTCGGCCTCCTCGAAAGCGTAGCGCTTGAAGGCCTCGGCAATCTCGGGATAGCCCTCACGGTCGGCCTGACGAGCCATAGCCAAATACATACCCACCTCGCCACACTCACCATTGAAGTGGTTACGCAGGTCCTGAATCATCTCTTCGCTCACACCCTCGGGCTTGCCGTCGCCAATCTTGTGAACGGTGGCGTACGTCATGTCGGCATCATCCTTCAGTTCAGAGAATTTAGAGGCGGGAGCCTTACAGATGGGGCACTTTTCGGGAGCAGCATCGCCTTCGTAGATATATCCACAAACGGCGCAGATAAACTTTTTCTTCATAATCGCGGTTCTTAGTATTTGTTTAGTTAATAAAAAAGATTATTTCCGCAAAGATACGGAGAAAAAACAAATCCCGCAAGTTTTTTGCAGGATTTGTTATCTGTTTATACATCGTCTAAACGAATCAAGCCCTCAAGGCCCGCATGGCATTGAGCACTGCCAGCACGGTGACACCCACATCGGCGAAGACGGCGAGCCACATCGTAGCCAGTCCGAAGGTGGCGAGCACCAAGACGGCCACCTTGACACCGATGGCGAACCACACGTTCTGGCGGGCAATGCGGATGGTGCGACGGGCAATGCGGATAGCGGCGGCTATCTTCGAGGGACGGTCGTCCATCAGCACCACGTCGGCCGCCTCAATGGCAGCATCGCTGCCTAAGCCGCCCATCGCTATACCCACATCGGCACGAGCCAGGACGGGAGCGTCATTAATGCCGTCGCCGACGAAGGCTAATTTGGAGGAACGAGGAGAGAGGAGAGAGGAGGGAGGAGAGAGGAGAGAGGAGAGACGTTCTACAGCAGTCACTTTGTCGCCAGGCAAGAGTTCGGCGTGATATTCCGAGAGATTCAGCTGCCGGGCTACGTGCTCAGCCACCTCGCGGCGGTCGCCTGTCAGCATGACGGTATGGTCGACACCCAACTGACGTAACTGGGCAATAGCCTCGGCACTGTCGTCCTTGATGCGGTCGTTGATGACAATGTGCCCGGCATACTCGCCATCGATGGCTACATGAATGATGGTACCCACATGATGGCAGTCGTGCCAACGGGCACCTACGGCATCCATCATCTTCGTGTTGCCGACACAGACCACCTGACTGCCGACACGGGCACGGATGCCCTGACCGGCCACCTCTTCCACGTCAGTCACCTCGCAGCCATCAGTAGCCTCGTCAGGATAGGCATCGCGCAGGGCAGCACCAATGGGATGGGTGGAGAAATGCTCGACGTGGGCAGCCAGGTGCAGCAGCTGATGCTCGTCGCAGATATCAGGATGAACAGCCTCGACAGCAAACTGACCGTGGGTCAGGGTGCCCGTCTTGTCGAACACCACCGTGCCGACCTTTGCCAACACGTCGATATAGTTAGCACCCTTGACAAGGATGCCTCGGCGCGAAGCACCACCGATGCCGCCAAAGAACGTCAGCGGCACACTGATGACCAATGCACAGGGGCACGAAACGACCAAGAACATCAGGGCGCGATACAACCAGGTGGGGAAACTGCCGCCGAACAATGTCGGGACGACAGCCAGCGCAATGGCGGCGAAAACGACAACGGGGGTATAAATGCGGGCAAAGCGGGTGATGAAAGCTTCGCTCTGCGACTTATGGTCGCCGGCATTCTCCACCAGATTGATAATCTTGGAAACGGTACTCTCGCCGAAAGTTTTCGTAGTACGGACGCGAAGAACACCCGAAAGGTTGACACAACCCGATATGACCTCATCATCGACATCGACCTCGCGCGGCATCGACTCACCCGTCAGCGCCACCGTGTTCAGCGCCGAGCGTCCCTCGATGACGACGCCGTCCAACGGCACCTTCTCGCCTGGACGGATGATGATAATAGAGCCTATGCCCACCTCTTCAGGCGACATCTCCCCCACTCCATCCACATTCGCCACATCAGGACGGATATCCATCAAGTGGGCAATGCTCTGACGGCTCTTGCCCTCAGCATAACCCTCGAAGAATTCGCCCACCTGAAAGAAGAGCATGACGAAGACGGCTTCTGGAAACTGCGTCTCAGCACCAGGCAGGAACCCGATGCAGAGCGCACCGATGGTGGCCACCGACATCAGGAAGTGCTCATTGAAGGCATCGCCGTGAACAATTCCCTCAACAGCTTCCTTCAGCGTGTCGTGTCCTATTAATAAATAAGGTACGAGATAAACTAACAGCAACTGCCAGGTGGACAGGCTGAACGTATGCTCCACATAGACGGCTGCCAACAGCAGAACAACAGCGGCTCCTATCAACAACAACTGGCGATGACCTTCGTGGTGGTGATGATGTTCGTGGTGATGCTCATGTGAGCAGCACTCCTCTTCGTGATGGTGATGGTGATGATGAACGTGTGCCATAACTTTGTCCGGTTTTATTTGTTTCCGGGTGCAAAGTTACGGCACACGCCGTGCAACTTGGTTGCAAAGTTGCTTTTCGCCCTTAGAAAGTATATCCTAAGGTAAAGAGCAGCTGATGACGCTTGTCGTTTACCTTTACTGCATTACAGAGGTTGTCTTCAGCGGCATAGTCAACATCCTCATAGTTCATGAAGGGATAGAAGTCGCCTTTGGTGGTGCTATACTGATAGGCCAGCGACAGATTGACGTCCCCCAAGGTGTAGCCCAGTCCGCAAGTGATGCGGTGTGTGGCATCCCAGTTGGTGAAGTCAGTGGCCGAGCTGTAGTAGGAGCCGTCAGTATTAAGCGTACCGTCCTTAAAGCCATTCTTATTATATTTGGGCGACACGTAGTTATATCCCAGACGTAAAGCCATCTCGGGAGTGGGTTTCAGCTCAGCACCCAGCTTCAGGGTCGATACGCCTTTCAGCGTCTTCTCCGTGTGGCGGTTCATGATATTGTCGCTCTCGCTCCTGTCGTGATAGTCGCCATACCAGTCCAGATAGGAGTCAGTGACGTAGCGGGTGTCGAGGCTACCGTAATCGGTGAACTCATAGGTGGCACCGAGCGCCAGCATCGAGCCGACGGTGTGGCCTAAGCTCAGGCCGAACTTCCAAGGCGTGTAGAGCTTGAAGTCGTAGGACTCACCACCATAGACCGTGGTTGTCTGCGGATAGTCTGACACGTATGTGTCGTTCGATGTCGTCAGCGAATACCAGGTAGGCGTATGAATGTATGCACCAATACGGAATCCCGACTGCTCAATGGGACGCACAATGACGCCGGCCTTGATGTCGTAGCCCGTGCCCGTGATTTCGCGGTCTTCTGACACTATGAGCTGGTAGCCGTCCAACTGCTCGGTATATTCGCCGTAGTGACGGTATCTGATATCATGGATACCTATGGTCAATCCCCAATAGACCTTGCCATTAGCGCCACCGCTCAAGTTGATGTCGTACTCACCGACATAGCCTTTATGGGCACGATCCAGCGTGTAAGCCCAGGCGTTGTAGTAGTACCAGGTGTTGTCACGGGTATCGTAGTTCAGGTTACGAGCATAGATATCGTCCAACTGGTTGCAGGAGGCATGACTGCGGTTGAAATCGGGCACGCCGTCGCCCACCGTCTCATAGAGCAGTCCGTTCTTGGCCTTGGCATAGGTCTGTTTGTTTTGCGAGGCATTCCCCAGGCCGTCAACAGCTGAGAGGATGAAGTCGAAGTTGCGGCTCTTATGAAAGTTGAAGCCGAAATTGACCCATGAATCCCCACCGTCGAAGCCACTATAGACGAAGCCTGCCTGGTCGAAGCTCATGTTGGTCTTATTGCCGGAAGAGAAGTCCTTAGCATCCTGCTGACTAACCAAACCAAACGACATGCTGACACTCGACTTACGCAACAGACCGACACCGGCGGGGTTGGAACTGATGGTTGAGATGTCGGCACCCAGAGCCTCCATTGCTCCACCCATACCTACGTAGCGGGCCGTGCCATTCAGGTCTTCCGTCGCCACCTTCATGTTCTCGTAGGTCTCCTGAGCCATCGACGGCAACGCCATCGACATGGCCATGATTGCAATATATAACTTCTTCATAATCGTCAATAATTCGTTTTTATAGTTTTCTCATTCTTTATCGTCTTCCGCCGAAGCCACCGCCACCGCTACGACCGCCACCACCGCCACCTGACGAACGGCTGCCGCCAAAACTGCCACCGCCGCCGAAACTGCCTGACGAGCTACTGCTGCTACTACTGCTACTACTGCTGGAATAAGAGGGAGTGTAGCTGCGCGAGGCACTGCTGCTATTGCTGTAAGTTGAAGAGCTTGACGAACGGCTGCCACCGAAGTTTCCATAGGAATTGGTGATGCGACCGCTGCTGGCAGGACGTGATGAAGAAGTAGTCGAGCGCGATGCCGTGCTGCGAGAACCGCCAAAGTTGCCTGAACGTACTCCTGACCCTACGCTGCGACCGCCGAAGGTGCCAGCCGAATAGGTGGTCGAGTGACCGTTACTGAAGCCTCGGGGACCGTTATAGTTGATGCGTCCATGATGCTCCGTACCTGCAGGGCCACTGTGATAGGCAACGCCGCCACCATAATAAGGATAGTAGCCATTCCAATAGGAATGATACCAGGGGCCATAATAACCGTAATACCAGGGATCATACCAACCATAGTACCAAGGATCGTACCAGCCGTAATGTCCATAGTACCAGGGATCATTCCAGTACCAATAGGAGTCGTACCAGGGATAATACGATGAATAGAACCAGGGCGAATGCCAACTCCAGGAGTCGCGGCGACCGTCACGGTAACCCTCGGCATAGGCATCGGGCTCGTAGTCGTCCCAGCGGCTCATCTGACGGGTCAGCGCATAGTCATCGGCCATCATCGTAGAGTCAGGATAGACACCTTTCTGGCCATCGAAAGCGATGATGTCAGAGCCAACAGAGTCAGAGGGAACCACCTGATAGTAGCTTCCGCCACGCCGGTTGTATTCGTCCACACTGCGACTGCTTCCCGAGTAGAACGTCGGTGCCGGACGGGCAGTCACCACTCTCGGAGTGCTTTTTTTTGTCGGGACGAAGTACATGTCATCGTCCTGTGCCATCATCGTCAGAGGCAGTGCCCCCAGCATGAGCGAAACTAATAATTTGATGTTCATAGTCATATTCTCCTTTGTTTTTATTGTTTCACGCTACAAAATTAATACTATTTTCAGTGCAAAATTAGGGAAAAACCCTAAACGATGATAGGTTTTTCCCTATTTTTTGTAATTTTGCGGCAAAAATTAACAACTGATGAAGTATTACGAAGTAGATTTTAACCTATCACCGACCAGTAGCGATGCCTGCGACCTGTTAGCGGCCATTGCCGGAGAGGCCGGTTTCGAGACTTTCGAAGAGACGGATAATGGCCTGAAAGGCTATGTCCAGCAACAACTCTTCGACCGCGAACAGCTTGACCTCCTGTTACAGTCATTCCCGTTTCCTGATGTGAACGTCAGCTACACTGTCACGGAAGCTGAAGACCGCGACTGGAACGAACAATGGGAACAGGAGGGATTCGAGCCTATTCTGGTGGAAGGTGGAGTGTGGAGTGTGGAGGGAGATATGTGCCCCTCTATCCTTATTCACGACGGACGACACTATCCTCCCTCCACCCTCCACCTTCCACCCTCCACGGTTAACATCGAGATTGACGCCCACCTGGCTTTCGGCACCGGGACCCACGAGACCACCCGCATGGTCTGCTCTACCCTACTCGACCTCTCACCTCATAGGGTCCTCGACTGCGGCTGCGGAACGGGCATTTTGGGTATAGCGGCTATGAAGCTCAGCGCCAACGAGTGTGTTGCCTACGACATTGACGAATGGAGTGTTGACAATACCCGACACAATGCCGTCATCAACCAAGTGGAACTGACACCGCTGTTGGGCGACGCCACTATATTAAATAAGGTGGAAGGCACGTTCGACCTCGTGATGGCCAACATCAACCGCAACATCCTGCTACAGGACCTGCCGGTTTTCCGTGAGAAGATGGCTCCAGAAGCATTTCTTATCCTCAGCGGCTTCTATACCGACGATATACCACTGCTCACCGAAAAGGCTGCTTCACTCGGGCTAAAACCCGTCAGTCAGAAAGAGGAAAATGGCTGGGCTTGCATCCTGCTGACCACAAAATAGAATAATTAGGAAAAGAAATATGAAGAAACGCGTTGCCGTTTCGAATTTATTTTGTATCTTTGTGCCCAAATCGCTATTTATATACTAATATTAACGTATTATGAACGACAACAAAGTTATGAACATGGCAGCCGACAATATCCGTATTCTGGCTGCTTCGATGGTTGAAAAGGCTAAGTCGGGACACCCCGGCGGCGCTATGGGTGGTGCAGATTTCATCAACACCCTGTACTCAGAGTTCTTAGTTTACGACCCCGAGAATCCCGCTTGGGAAGGTCGCGACCGTTTCTTCCTCGACCCCGGCCACATGGCTCCGATGCTCTACAGCCAGCTCGCTCTCATCGGCAAGTACTCGCTGGAGGATCTGAAGAACCTGCGTCAGTGGGGCTCGGTGACTCCTGGTCACCCCGAGCGTGAGATTGAGCGCGGCATCGAAAACACCTCTGGTCCCCTCGGTCAGGGTCACACCTTCGCCGTGGGTGCTGCCATCGCCGCCAAGTTCCTGAAGGCTCGTCTGGGCGACGTCATGAACCAGACCATCTACGCCTACATCTCCGATGGTGGTGTGCAGGAGGAGATTTCGCAGGGTGCTGGCCGTATTGCCGGTAACCTGGGACTTGACAACCTTATCATGTTCTACGATGCCAACGATATCCAACTGTCTACGAAGACTGAGGTGGTGACCTGCGAGGACACTGCCAAGAAGTATGAGTCTTGGGGCTGGTATGTTCAGAAGATTGACGGTAACGACGTTGACCAGATCCGCGAGGCCATCAAGAAAGCTCAGGCTGAGAAGGAGCGTCCTTCACTCATCATCGGTCACTGTGTGATGGGTAAGGGTGCCCGTAAGGCAGACGGCTCTTCCTACGAGAGCAACTGCGCTACTCACGGTGCTCCCCTCGGTGGTGATGCCTATATCAACACGATGAAGAACCTGGGTGCTGATCCCGAGAATCCCTTCCAGATCTTCCCCGAAGTGCAGGAGCTCTATGCTAAGCGCGCTGAGGAGCTGAAGAAGATTGTGGCTGAGCGTTATGCTGCCAAGGCTGAGTGGGCAAAGGCTAATCCTGAGAAGGCTGCCCAGCTCGAGGAGTGGTTCAGCGGCAAGGCTCCGAAGATTGACTGGTCGAAGGTGGAACAGAAGGCTGGCTCGGCTACCCGTAGCGCTTCTGCTGCCGTACTCGGTCAGTTGGCTGAGCAGGTGCCCAACATGATCTGCGCTTCTGCCGACCTCTCTAACTCTGACAACACCAACGGCTTCCTGAAGAAGACTAAGGACCTGGTGAAGGGCGACTTCAGCGGTGCCTTCTTCGAGGCTGGTGTGGCTGAACTGACGATGGCTTGCTGCTGTATCGGTATGGCCCTGCACGGTGGTGTCATCCCCGCTTGCGGTACGTTCTTTGTATTCTCTGACTACATGAAACCCGCCGTTCGTATGGCTGCCCTCATGGAGCTGCCCGTGAAGTTCATCTGGACTCACGATGCCTTCCGCGTTGGTGAGGATGGTCCTACCCATGAGCCTGTTGAGCAAGAGGCACAGATCCGCCTGATGGAGAAGTTGAAGAACCACCACGGCAAGAACTCTGTGCTCGTCGTTCGTCCTGCCGATGCTGAGGAGACCACCGTCTGCTGGCGTATGGCTATGGAAAATGTCGATACCCCGACCGCTCTCATCTTCTCGCGTCAGAACATCGAGATGCTGCCCGAGGGCAACGACTACAGCCAGGCTACGAAGGGTGCTTACGTTGTCGCAGGTTCCGACGAGAACTACGATGTCATCCTGCTCGCTTCCGGTTCTGAGGTTTCTACGCTGGAGGCTGGTGCCAAGCTTTTGGCTGCCGACGGTATCAAGACACGCGTGGTGAGCGTTCCTTCTGAGGGTCTCTTCCGCGCACAGAGCAAGGAATATCAGCAGAGCGTACTGCCTACAGGCAAGAAGAAGTTCGGCCTGACCGCTGGTCTGCCCGTCAACCTCGAAGGTCTGGTAGGTGCCGACGGTACTGTCTGGGGTCTCGAGTCGTTCGGTTTCTCAGCTCCCTACAAGGTGCTTGACGAGAAGCTCGGCTTCACTGGTCAGAACGTTTACGAACAAGTAAAGAAACTGTTAGCATAACAATGCTCATAGCTTTGTGATCTAATTTATTTTGTTAAAACCTGGAGCCTCCACCCTATTTAGTGGAGGTTCTTTTTTTTGTAGCAACCACAAAAAAAACCGGACTCCCGATTCACATCGGGAGTCCGTAACAACACAAACACAAAAATAGTCAGAATTAACCGACCATATAGGTAGTCGAGGGGGAATACTACTGTATTCCGTCCTCACGTAGTTTCTCCTGCCACTTCCAGGCCGAGCGGAGCACATCCTCAGTAGGAGTCTCGGCCTTCCAGCCCAGTACTTCGTTGGCTTTTGTGACGTCGCCCCACACCTGCTCGATGTCGCCTTCACGACGGGGAGCATAGGTCCAGTTCACCTTCACGCCCGTAGCCTTCTCAAAGCCTTCAACGACCTCGAGGGTTGACAGTCCGCGACCCGTGCCGATGTTGAATACCTCGACGGCATCGGTTTCGGGCTGATCGAGCACACGCTCCATCGCCTTCACATGGGCCTTGGCCAAATCGACGACATAGATGTAATCGCGGATACAAGTGTGGTCGGGGGTATTGTAGTCGTTGCCGAAGATCTTCAGCTGGCCGCGGATACCCATAGCCGTCTGTGTGACGAAAGGGATGAGGTTCATAGGCACACCATTGGGCAACTCGCCGATGAGTGCGGTGGGGTGTGCGCCGATGGGGTTGAAGTAGCGCAAAATGATTGACTTGATAGGAGCACCAGAGTGGATATAGTCCTGAATAATCTCCTCGTTAATCTGCTTGGTATTGCCGTATGGCGACAGGGCCTTCTGGATGGGAGCCTTCTCCGTGACGGGCAGGTTCTCCTGAGAAGGCTGACCATAGACGGTACACGAACTGCTGAAGATGATACCCTTCACATCGTACTTCGGCATCAGTTCCAACAGGTTGATGAGACTGGTGAGGTTGTTACGATAATAAAGCAAGGGCTTTTCGACAGACTCGCCCACGGCCTTGGAGGCAGCGAAATGGATGATGCCTTCAATCTTGGGGTACTTCTGGAATACAGCCTCCAATGCCTCGAAGTCGCAGCAGTCAACCTGCTCGAAGGCAGGACGTACACCAGTAATCTTCTCAATACCGTCGATAACATTGGCATTTGAGTTTGACAGGTTGTCGATGATAACCACCTCATAGCCTGCCTGTTGCAATTCAACGGTGGTATGGCTGCCAATAAAGCCCGTACCGCCTGTGACAAGAATCGTCTGTTTCATATTGATTGTTTTGTTTGCTATTATTAGACTCTGTTTTAAGTTACCGCTTGCAAAGATATATAAAAAAGCCGAAAGTGCAAAACTTTCGGCTAATTATTTGTCTTATGAGTGTCAGCATACTCTGAAGGCGACTGTCCGAAGTGAGCTTTGAAGGCGGTCGAAAAGTGTGCCTGATCAACATATCCCACAAGCGACGCAATCTGGGCCACATTGACGGAACCTTCACGCAACAGCCTTGCTGCCTGCTCCATACGCAGGTTGCGCAGGAACTTTCCAGACGAAAGACCGGTTATCTCCTTCATACGGCGGTGAAGCTGTGCCCGGCTGATGCCCACCTCGCTGGCCAGCATATCGACGCTGTAGGCTGGGTTCGACATATTGGCATTGACAGATTTCATAACGCGCTCCATCAGACTGTCGTCATAGCTCTTCACCTCAATGTTCTCCACACGTTCCTCCTGAGCCACAGCTCCGCTGAACTTGCCACGCAAGCGACGGATGTTGTCGATGAGGTTGTCTATCTGGATGTGAAGTTCCTCCATATTGAAAGGTTTGGCCAGATAGGCGTCGGCACCCGACTTCAGTCCCTCAAGCTTATGTTCGAACTCAACCTTCGAGGTCAGCATAATGACGGGCAACTGCGAAATCTGGGGGTGCGACTTGATACGCTTCAGGAGTGTCAGGCCGTCCATCTCAGGCATCATGACATCGCTGATGACGAGGTCGAAGTTACCCGTCAGCAGCATCTTGAGGGCCTCCTTGCCGTTGGGTGCATGCTCGAACTTGTAGTAGCTGCCGAGCTCGCTGACAATGTAGTCGGCAATCTCGCGGTCGTCATCGACCACCAGCACTTTGAACTGGCGGAAAGGCTGGCGACCACCAGTACTGTCAGAAAGCACCTCGCGAGCCGGCGCATCGGTGAGAATCTGCTCAGGCGTCAGATGCTTATTGCCCTTAGGCAAGGTCACCGTGAAGCAGGCGCCCTGAGGCACGTCACTACGGTTCTGAGCCTTGATCTGACCACCGTGCATCTGAGTGATGGCGCGGCAGAGGTTGAGTCCGATGCCTGTTCCCTGCATGCCTATATCGCCCGAGTTACGTCCTTGGTAGAAACGGTCGAAGAGCCGTTCAGGGTTCTCATCCTTGAAGCCGATGCCGTTGTCAACGACCTGTATATCCACCGTATTCTCCGTATCGCGGAGCACCACTTTCACCTCACCACCCTCAAATGTATATTTGAAAGCATTGGACAACAGATTGGAGATGACCTTGTCAAAGTTGATGCGGTCAACCCAAGCCATCACGTGGTCTTTCTCATGCTCGAAGGTGAAGGTGATGTTACGCTGTTCAGCGCTGAACTGGTAGAGCTTACAGATGCCGCTGATGAAGTCCACCAGGTTGGTCTCCCGACAGTGCAGCTGCATCTGGTTCTTATCTATGCGCCGCTCATCAAGTATCTGGTTCACAATCTGCATCAGGCGTTGGGCGTTGCGGTCTATCGTGTCGATGTAGCCCTTGCCTTCATCCTCGCCTACAAGGTCCTTCAGCTTGGCCAGCGGTCCCATGATGAGCGTCAGCGGCGAGCGGATGTCGTGGGTGGCATTGATGAGGAACTTCATCTTTTCCTCGGCCAGCTGCCGCTTGGTACGGCGGCGCCAAGCCCATCCTGACCAGATGATGATACCCAATAATGCTAATATATAAATAAGGTATGCCCACGTAGAAAGATACCAGGGAGGTGTTACGGTTACGGTAATGACGGTGGGCTTGGAATAGACATCAGCAGAAAGTGCGCGCACCTCAATGTCATACGAACCAGGCTGCAGGTGGCTCAATTGGATGGAGTTCTGTCCCTCAGGCGCCTGTATCCACTTGTCATTGTTGATGCGGTACTCATAGATAATGCTGCTGGGATTGTTGAAGTCAAGCAAGGAGAACTCCAGTGAGATTCCTGTATCCAGATAGGAAACACGGTAATGGTTCTCCTCAGCCAAGCGGTTGGTGCTGTTGCCGGCAATATAGAAACCCGTCATCTTGACATCGGGCAGCTCCTTGTGGCTACCTGTCACCTTCGAAGGCAGGAACACCGTCAGGCCGTCGTTGTTAGCCAGATACACCATATCATCAGCCGTATGCATTCCCACGCAGTTGATATACTCCTTGGCCGTCAGACCATTGCCACTAACATGGCCGATGAACTTCTTCTTCCTGACGTCATACTGCCAGATGCCCATAGACGTAGAGCACCAGATGTCGCCATCGGCGGCCTCGACGATATAGCCAACCACCTTGTCGGCAAGGACACCGCCATCATCGAAGGGAAGGGCCTCGGCAGCTCCAGCAGCATAACGGTACAGTCCCTGGTCAGTGCCGATGAGTATCTCACCCTTGCGCGTCTCACAGAGCGAGTAACACATCCTGCCGTCCAACTGTTTCTCCCATCCATAGGGATGGAAACTGTCGTCCTTCGGGTCGTAAGTGCAGACACCTGACGAGGTGGCCAGCCACAAACGGCCGTTATGGTCGAACATCATGGCCAGTATCCAGTTGTTCCACAGTTTTCCCTTGACAGGATTCTCGTCTGTTGAGAGGTACTTGCGCACTTCGTGAGTCACCGTGTTGTAAATACAGAATCCGCGCGAATAGGTCGAGATATACAGGTTGCCGTCACCGTTGTCAATCATGTCGTTCAGTTTCTCACAAACCAATGAGATATGACGCTCTGAACGTCCTGTCAACGGGTCATAGGCGTACAAAGCCTCGTCAGTACCAATCCAGTAGTTCTTGTGCTTGTCACGATAGATGAACTCGGCAGCCGTAGGGGCTGATGGATGGGCAACGATACGTCCGTGATTGTCAAAACCATAGACGCCATTACCCTGAAGTGTACACCACGTCATCCCCTGACTGCCCTCACAGACGGAGGTGATGGTAGAGCTGACGCTGTAACGCTGAGTCGAGAAACTCCAGGCCGAAAACTGCGGCTGCAAGCGGGGAAGCATCACGAGTCCCTTCGACTGACATCCCAGCCAGATATTCCCCAGACGGTCTTCCTGGATAGCCATGATTTTGGCCGTATTCAGGTCGATGCCTTGCAGGCTGCACTCCACGCGATTCAGCGTCCTGCTGCCTTTCGACAGCTTAAAGAGTCCGTCGCCTCGCGTTCCGATGTAGAGATTGTCATCATGGTCCAGATAAGCGCTGCACATCACGACATCCTTGCCGCCAAAGGCCGACATATCGATATTCGCCAGCGAGAGTTCGCCATTGCTGTAGCTGTAGATACCATGCAGACAGATAATCAGAATCTCATTGCCGACCTCGACTAACTTCACCACCATCCCTTTCTCAACGAACAACTGGTGAACCTCGCCGTGTTCCATGAACGTCACCTCTTCGCCATATCCGCACTTCCAGAAACGTCCCTTGCTGTCCTCCATCATCTGGTTGAAATACCATTTACCACCGCTGGAGGAGTAGCCGTCCGGTATCTTTTGAAGCGAGTCGCCTGTCAGCAGGTGAAGTCCGCGGCCGGAGGTTCCTACCAGGAAATCGCCGTTGCGACGTTCCATCATGCTGATAACGCGAGGCTTCTCGTTGTTGGAAAAGGGATATTCGACAAAGCGCCCTGAGCCATAGTCAAAGCGGGAAAGTCCCAGACGGGTGCCAACCCACAGGCGCCCTTGGCTGTCGTTGTAGAGCTTGACCACGATATTGCTGTTCAGCGTGGCCTCGTTGCCCGACTGGTGCAGGTAGGTTGTGAAGCGATAGCCATCGAACTTGTTCAGACCGTTCTCGGTAGCTATCCAAATATATCCGAACTTGTCCTGACATACATCATTGATGAGACCGCTTGAGAAGCGCTCCGAAGGATAGTACTGGCCTGTCTGACCAAAAGTCAGGGTGACGACTGAGAGAAGGACCGACAACAATAGATTCCGCTTCATACTGCAGGGATTTTGTTTAATAGTTCTTGATGTAATTGACAATCCACTGCCCTACTTCAGCAGTACCGTAATGAGGACTGCCTTCCACCTGAATCTCTGGGGTTCGTACATGGGCATCAAGCGAGGCATTGACGGCATTGCGGACCATACGGCCTTCACGCTCCAGTCCAAAGTGCTCCAGCAACATAGCGGCAGAGAGAATCTGCGCCAGCGGATTGGCCAGGTTCTGACCTGCTGCCTGGGGCCAAGAGCCGTGAACAGGCTCAAAGAGCGGCGTATGCTCACCTAACGACGACGAAGGCTGCAGACCCATCGAGCCCGTGATGCACGACGTCTCGTCAGTCAGGATATCGCCGAAGGTGTTCTCCGTCACAATGACATCAAAGAAACGCGGCTCGGTGAGTACGCGCATCGAGGCATTGTCGATGAACATATAGTCGGTAGTGACCTCTGGATACTGTGATTCCATCTCCTTGGCCACCTGACGCCATAGACGACTGGAAGCCAGCACGTTGGCCTTGTCAACAACAGTCAGGTGGCGGCGGCGCGTCATCGCCATCTCGAAGGCGACCTTCAGGATACGCTCAATTTCCGGACGGGTGTAGATGTTGGTATCATAAGCCTTGTCGTTATCCTGATACTTCTCACCGAAGTACATGCCGCCTGTCAGTTCGCGGATGACCACAAAGTCGGCACCACGCAGCAGGTTCTCCTTCAGCGGCGACTTATGGAGCAGGCAGTCGAAGGTGGCCACAGGACGCACGTTGGCATAGAGTCCTAACTTCTTACGCATCGCCAGCAGACCCGTCTCAGGACGTACCTTTAGCGTGGGGTCGTTATCGTACTTCAGGTCGCCGACGGCCGCAAAAAGGACGGCGTCAGCCCGCATGCAGGCTTCGTGGGTGGCTTCGGGATAAGGGTCGCCGACAGCCTCAATGGCACAGGCTCCCACCAGCGCCTCTTCATAGACGAACTCATGTCCACACTTTGCGGCAATGGCATCCATCACGGCCACGCTCTGTTTCATGATTTCCGGACCGATACCGTCGCCCGGCAATATAGCTATTCTCAGTTTCATAACTTGTTGTTGATTTCGTTTTCAATAATGTTCAGCATTTTAAAGGTGGCCTTGATGGCGGCTTCCGTCTGGTCGGCATCCAGGCCTCGAGTGCGCAGCAGCCGACCATTGTCGTCCCAGGTAATAACCGTCTGCACCAACGCATCAGTACGACCGCCTGGGGGAATGGTGACGGCGTAGTTGGCCAGGATGGGGAACGTACGGTCGAGATACTTCTTATAGATAAAGCGCAACGACTTGACGAAGGCGTCATACTGACCATCGCCAGTTGCTGAGGCCTCGTACTGTTGACCGTTGATCTCCACTTTAATATTTGCTCCAGGCTTCAGTCCGTAAGCCGTTGATACAACGTAGCTTACCAACTTTACCTTATCATCGGGCGTGTCGTGCTTCAGCACGTCACTGACGATGTAGGGCAGGTCTTCCTGCGTCACGAGTTCCTTCTTGTCGCCCAGCTCCGTGATGCGCTCCGTCACGCGCCGCTGCTGCTCAGGCGTCAGTTCCAAGCCAAGCTCTTCGAGGTTTTTGGCAATGTTGGCCTTGCCGCTGGTCTTACCCAAGGCGTATTCCCGTTTGCGTCCGAAGCGCTCAGGCACCAAGTCGTTCTGATAGAGGCGGTCTTTCTTGTCGCCGTCGGCATGAATACCAGCCACCTGTGTAAAGACGTTGTCACCGATGATGGGCTGGTTGGGGGCAACGGCAATGCCGCTGTAACTCTCCACCATCCGGCTGATGGCGTTGAGTTTGTCCTCGACAATGCTGGTAAAGGCGTGGAACTGGTCTTTCAGGATGACCTGCACACTCGACAACGGGGCATTGCCACATCGCTCACCAAGTCCGTTGACGGTGACGTGCAATCCGCGGGCACCGCTATAGACGGCAGCCAGCGAGTTCGACACAGCCAGGTCGTAGTCGTTGTGGGCGTGGAAGTCGAAGTGGGTGTCAGGATAGCGTTTCAGCATCTTGCGGAAATAGTCGATGACCTGTAGGGGGTTCATGATGCCCAACGTGTCAGGCAACATGAAACGGCGTATGCCGCTGTCCACCAATTCATCCATCAGCTGATAGACATACTCAGGGGAATCCTTCACACCGTTCGACCAGTCTTCCAAGTACAGGTTCACGGTGATACCCCGCTGACGGGCGTAGGCCACCGACTGACGGATATCGCTGATATGCTCCTCGGGCGTCTTGCCCAACTGCTGCTGACAATGCTTCAGCGAGCCCTTGGCCAGCAGGTTGATGACCTTACAGCCACAATCGGCAATCCAGTCAATGCTCTTGTTGCCGTCCACGAAGCCAAGCACCTCGACCCGCTCCAGACAGCCTATCTGCTGGGCATAGCGGCAAATCATCCTCACGCCGTCCTTCTCGCCGTCGCTCACCCGTGCCGACCCCACTTCAATGCGGTCCACATTGAGGTCGTGCAGCAGCATACGGGCAATCATCAGCTTCTCGTGCGGCAAGAACGACACACCGTTGGTCTGCTCGCCGTCGCGCAGCGTGGAGTCTAATATCTCAACAAACTTTGTTTCCATGTTCCCATTGTTCGGTTTTGTCCTGGTTCTGCATCAGGAAGTCAATATCGTCAAGCCCGTTCATCAGGCAATGCTTCTTGTAGCCGTTGATGTCGAAGTGCTCGCTGTGGCCCGTTGCGAGATTGGTGACCGTCTGGTTGGGCAGGTCAACCCTGACCTCGGCCTTCGGGTTGCTTTGAATGGTCGTAAACAATTCCTGCAAGAACGGCTCGCTGACCTGCACGGGCAGCACGAAGTTGTTCAGTTCGTTGTTCTTGTGGATGTCGGCAAAGAACGACGAGATGACCACACGGAAGCCGTAGCCCGCGATAGCCCATGCAGCATGCTCACGGCTGGAGCCTGAGCCGAAGTTCTTACCTGCCACGAGGATGCAGCCGCCGTATTGGGGATTGTTGAGGACGAAATCCTCAACCACAGTGCCGTCAGCCCTGTAACGCCAGTCGCGAAACAGGTTGTCGCCAAAGAAGCGTTCCTCGCGGGTGGTGGCCTTCAGGAATCGGGCAGGTATGATCTGGTCGGTGTCCACATTCTCTATCGGAAGGGGCACGCACGTACTGGTTATTACATTGAATTTCTGTTTCATATTACGAGCCCCCTAAGTTAGGGGGTTGGGGGTCTGAACAAGCGTAAATCAGACCATTTTGTTACTATTTGGAGCCTGCGCCTGTTCAGACCCCTGTGGCCCCCTAACTTAGGGGGCATAGGCTACGTGGATCTGTAATCACGCCTGTTACGGCAGCAGCAGCGGCGGTCAGCGGCGAAGCCAAGATGGTGCGGGCACCAGGACCTTGGCGACCTTCAAAGTTGCGGTTCGAGGTTGAGACGGCTAACTTACCGGCAGGCACCTTGTCGTCGTTCATCGCCAAGCAGGCCGAGCAGCCCGGCTGACGGATCTCGAAGCCCGCTTCTGCCAACACCTTATCGAGGCCCTCGTCCTCAATCTGCTGACGGACAGCCCACGAACCCGGCACCAGCCAAGCCACCACGTCGTCAGCCTTCTTGCGACCTTTCACGATAGAGGCGAAGGCACGGAAGTCCTCAATGCGGCCATTGGTGCAGGCGCCGAGGAAGACATAGTCGACCTTTGTGCCCAATAGTTGCTGATTGGGAGTGAAGCCCATATACTCCAAGGCACGTGACGCTGCGCCTGCTGGTATGCGCTCCGTAATCCCAATTCCCATCCCTGGATTGGTTCCATAAGTTATTCGGGGTTCTATATCTTTCGCATTGAATGTCAGCTCCTTATCAAATACGGCATCGTCGTCACTACGGAGTGTGCGCCAGTAGTCGACGGCCTTGTCCCAAGCCTCGCCCTTGGGGGCAAACTCACGACCTTTTATATAGTTAAAGGTCACGTCGTCAGGGGCGATGAAGCCACCACGGGCACCCATCTCAATCGAGAGGTTGCAGAGTGTCAGACGACCTTCCATCGACATAGCGGTGATGACATCACCTGCATACTCAACGAAGTAACCTGTAGCGCCTGAGGTCGTCAGCTGCGCCATCAGGTAGAGGGCCACGTCCTTGGCGGTCACGCCCTTCTGCAGCTTACCGTTGATGTTGATGCGCATTGACTTAGGCTTCTGCTGCAGGATGCATTGCGAGGCCATCACCATCTCCACCTCCGAGGTGCCGATGCCGAAGGCGACAGCACCCATAGCGCCGTGGGTCGAGGTGTGAGAGTCGCCACAGACGATGGTCATACCAGGCAGCGACAGTCCCTTCTCAGGGCCTACGACGTGGATAATGCCGTTGTCGCGTGTTCCCATACCGTAGTGCGTCAGTCCGAACTCACGGGCATTGCGCTCCAACGCGTCCACCTGCTGCTTCGAGACGGGGTCGGCGATGGGCTGGTCCTGATCGTGAGTCGGCGTGTTGTGGTCGGGCATGCAGTAGATTTTCTCTGGACGGAAACACTTCAGGCCACGTGCCCTCAGGCCGTCGAAGGCCTGCGGCGACGTCACCTCGTGGCAGTACAGACGGTCGATATACAGTTGTGTGGGGCCGTCGGCTACCTGTTGCACGACGTGCTGGTCCCAAATCTTGTCAAACAGCGTATTCATTCTACCTTGAATTTGTTGATACAGTCAATATATGCTTCTACGGAGGCCGTCACGATGTCGGTATCGGCACCAAAGCCATAATAGAGCTGGCCGTCGTACTCCACCTGCATGTGAACCTTACCCACATCGTCGGAGCCTTTCGAGATGGCCTGGATGGTAAATTCCTTCAGCGTCATCGTCTTTCTGATGATACACTTCAGCGCCTTGATGGCAGCGTCCACAGGACCATTGCCCGAGGCGGCGGCCTCAAACTTCTGTCCGCTGATGTCGAGACCTATCGAGGCCACCGACTTCACGCCCTTACCCGTCGTCACCTGCAGGAAGTCCAGACGGACGGCATGCTGGTCGGCGGTGTCGGCACCAGCCAGCATCAGCACGTCGGCATCGGAGACTTCCTTCTTCTGGTCGGCCAGCTGCAGGAATTTCTCATAGATCTTGTCGAGTTTCTTATCATCCAAGTCGACACCGTTCATGTGCAGGCGGTGCTTCAGGGCAGCACGTCCTGAGCGGGCTGTCAAGAGGATGGAGTTGTCGTCGATGCCCACATCCTTGGGGTCCATAATCTCATAGGTATGCACGTTCTTCAAGACGCCGTCCTGATGGATGCCCGATGAGTGCGCAAAGGCGTTGCGGCCTACGACGGCCTTGTTAGGCTGCACGGGCATGTTCATCAGGCTCGACACCATGCGGCTGATGGGGTATATCTTCGTGGTGTTGATGTTCGTCTCGATGCCTATCGACTTGTGACACTTCAGTATCATGGCTATCTCCTCCAACGAGGTATTGCCAGCCCGTTCGCCGATGCCGTTGACCGTCACCTCTACCTGACGGGCTCCTGCCAACACACCATTCAGCGAGTTGGCCGTCGCCATTCCGAGGTCGTTGTGGCAATGGGTCGAGATGATGGCACGATCAATGCCGTCGACATGTTCCATCAGGTACTTGATTTTCTCGTAGTACTCCTGCGGCAGACAGTAGCCCGTCGTGTCAGGGATGTTTACTACCGTCGCACCAGCTTTGATGACGGCCTCCACCACCCTTGCCAGGTACTCGTTGTCCGTACGGCCGGCATCCTCGCAGTAGAACTCCACGTCATCGACGTAGCGCTTGGCATACTTCGTGGCCTCCACCGCCCGTTCCAGGATCTCCTCACGGGTGGAGTTGAACTTGAACTGGATGTGCTCGTCTGAGGTGCCGATACCCGTGTGGATGCGCTTGTGCTTGGCATACTTCAGGGCCTCGAAGGCCACGTCGATGTCGTGCTCGACGGCGCGCGTCAGCGCACAGATGGTAGGCCACGTGACGGCCTTCGAAATCTCAATCACCGAGTTGAAGTCACCCGGACTGGACACAGGAAATCCTGCTTCAATCACGTCGACGCCCAACTGCTCGAGCGCCTTGGCCACCTGTATCTTCTCAACCGTGTTGAGTTGGCAGCCGGGCACCTGTTCGCCGTCGCGCAGCGTCGTGTCGAAAATAAATAATCTGTCGTTCATCTCTTTCTTTTTTCCATTACGTTTTTAATTGACTATCAAATGCAAGCGAGCCTTTCACACTCGGAAGTGAGAAAGGCTCGTCGTTATATGCTATCTTCGATGTTTAATCTTCAATATCTAACATACCTTGTCACTTCCGGCCGCTCGTTGCAGTCGAATAATAATAATGACGTTCAGTAGGCTGTTCAGATATCTCATTGCTAAGTCGTTTTGCTTAAATCGGCGGCAAAATTACTACTTTTATCCGAAACCAACAAACATTTTGTCAGTTTTTTGCCGGAACAAGTGATAATTTAACACATCTGACCCTACCTGACCGTCATGTGGAAGCATCCCTGCTTCACTTCGTACTTGATGTAGCACCGCCCCTGCTGCCGCATGTCGCGAAGCACTTCCGAGAGGACGTACTTCAGGGTGTCGTTGCGCACCTCGCGGCGGCGCGGACCGTCAGGGTCCTCCACCGTCTCGTAGCGGTTGTAGCAGATGTCGAACGTCGTGCCGTAGAGGTGGCAGGAGTTCTCCGTCGCATTGCCGTTGAAGCGGCGCAGGCGGTTTACATCCTCCTCCGTACGCAGCACACTGGTCACGATGAACCGATGCAGCGGTACACCTTTTATATATAGAGAGTCAAAGAACGCCTGACCAATGTCCTGCAGCAGCACGGCAGCCCTCGGCACCAAGTAGGGGATGCTCTGGCGCAGCGGGTCCACATGATAATAGGGCGAACTGCCGACATAGACCAGCTCCTTCTTGCGCGCCTCGGCGTCGGCACGGTTCTTCACAGGCGACACGCCCCACTGCTGGGCCGCCACCAGCTGGACGGCGTTGGTATCAGGGAACTCAGCCTTGTAACTCGGAACGCTCAATATGCGGTGCGGCCTGGGCTTCACAGCGTCTTTTGCCGATACGACAGACGGCTCGGCAGCCGCCGTCTCAGCCTTTGCCGCCATCGCCGGACCAGCCACCCCTGGGAACACCAGACGCACCAAGGCCAACAACAACGTGACGGCTATGAACCCCTTCAAGTATTGCTTTTTCGTTAGTTTCATAAAAAATAACCCTTTCAAGGTGCAAAGATACAAATATTATTCGTAACTTTGCAAGCAAAAACTTAAAATTGTAAAAATATTGACTGAGAAGCACATCGTATTGGAAGACATCGACACCGTTACATTCTACGGAGTCGGCAACACCCACCTGCAAATGATTCGCTCGCTATACCCCAAGCTGCGCATTGTGGCACGCGACAACGTCATACGCGTCCTTGGCGACGAAGAGCAGATGGCCATCTTTGAGGAGCACATCGAGCAGATGCGCCGTCACATCCTGAAGTTCAACGCCCTACGCGAAGAGGACATCCTCGACATCGTCCGAGGCGGACGGGCCAAGGAAATGCCTGAGGACGTGGTCGTATACACCATGTCCGGACGCCCCATCAAGGCCCGCACCCAGAACCAGCAGCGGTTGATAGAGGCCTACAAGCAGAACGACATGCTCTTTGCCGTAGGACCAGCCGGAACGGGAAAGACCTATCTGTCGATAGCCCTCGCCGTGAAGGCCCTGAAGGAGAAGACCGCCAAGAAGGTCATCCTCTCGCGACCCGCCGTCGAGGCTGGCGAGAAGTTAGGCTTCCTGCCTGGTGACATGAAGGACAAGATTGACCCCTACCTGCAACCGCTCTACGACGCGCTGGAGGACATGCTGCCGCAAGTCAAACTGCAGGACATGATGGAGAAGCACGTCATTCAGATTGCCCCCCTCGCCTTCATGCGAGGCCGTACCCTGAGCGACGCCGTCGTCATCCTCGACGAGGCACAGAACACTACCCCAGCCCAGCTCCGCATGTTCCTCACCCGCATGGGATGGAACACCAAGATGATCATCACGGGCGACACCTCCCAGATTGACCTGCCCCGCACCCAGAAGAGCGGACTCATCGAAGCCCTCAACCTGCTCGACGGCATTGACGGCATCGGAATCGTCCGCCTCGACCGCTCCGACATCGTCCGTCACCGCCTGGTCACCCGCATCGTCAACGCCTACGAAGCCTACGACAAACGCGAGGAGAACAATCTGCGCAAAGAAAAAGAGGACTGACAGCACCCTTAGAAGAAGTGAATTCTTGTGACAATAACCCGAGGTTGTTGTCAAATAGCCCTGCCTTCTTACGCAAGAAGGCAGGGCTATTATTTGCACCCCGACTGAAAACATGCGCTACGCTAACGAAGAGTGAATACCTATTTCAGTGTATTTACACGCTAAATTCAGTGAATTTACAAACCAAATTCAGTGAATTTACATTGTAATTTCAGTGAATTTACCGAGTAATTTCAGTGAATTTAGCTAGTTAATTCAGTGAATTCACCGTGCAAATTCAGTGAATTCAGCTTGTAAATTCAGTGAATTATACGTGTTCGGATGGCGACGGGCTGTCCACACTTTAATCTGAGTTCGCTCGACCTATGGCCGCTTGCAAGGCAAGGACTTCGGCGGTCGCAGTATTCCACTATCCGAAACCCACTAAATGTTACGGTGATACGGCGTGCTGAAAAAATCTGAGATTGCACAAATTCGATTGGCACAAATTGCACGTTTTATTAAAAGATGTGTAAAAATGTGCCATGTTGTGAATTGGTCTTTAATCTGCACAGGTGACATCGGGGACAGGTCAGTGTCACCTACAGGTTACATTTGGAAGAGCCAAGGACTCAGATTAACAGTACACCGTATGATGTCGGTTTATCGTATGGGTAATCAAGTCTTACTACTTAAATTGGTACGTGAGCTTTGCCCACAAGGCGATGCCCCACAATGGCGAGTATTAGAGTACCTAAGGTGGAACATTGGAGTTTGAAGATTAAAAACAGACAAATTACTTGCTGTAATGGTAACGAAGGGAAAGTACATAGACATAAATCATACCGCTGCTGACGGAATACACCAAACGATGCTCGTCTGTAATTCTGCGGCTCCACAGTCCATGTTGCTCACCTTTGAGTGGCTCTGGTTTACCTTTACCTGTGAAAGGATGTTCAAGAATGTCAGCAAGCAGAGAAGATATACGCTTCATTATCCGGGTATTGTTGGTTTGCTTCCAATACTCCAGATCCTCGTCAGCCTTGGGAAGAAAGATTATTTCCATAAATCTTCCAATTTAACAATCCGCCCCTTTCCATTCTTAATATCTTCTTGCCCTTGGCGTATGATTTCTGCCATAGCTGGTGAAGACATCAGATACTCAGTTTCATCTATCGCCTGCTTCTTGGCGGATAGTTTCTTGATGGCTTTTAGGGCTTTCTTCATCAACCCTTCGTCCTCAGCGATGATGCTCAGTTCACGGAATAATTCCGCATTCAATTGTAATGCAGTCATACTTCTATTTTTTATATTTCCCGCTGCAAAAATAAAAAGAATAATTGAAACAACAAAATAAAAAACAGAAAAAACTTCAATAGAAAAACAACTTGAAAATGAAAAACGGAATAAAGAAAAGGGGGGGGCTCCATCGGAAACCTTCCCCCTTTTCGCGTTCACTATACAAGAAGATAGGATTACTTCTTCTTTTCTTCGGGCTTGGCCTCGGGCTTCACTTCCGTGGCTTTATAGCCGAACTTGTCGAAGCTCTGGATGATCTTCTCGGAAGTGGTCTTGTCGGCATCGTAGGTGATGGTGACGCGCTGTTCTTCAACGTTGGTCTCGATGGTCTTGACACCTTTCTCGAAACGGAGGTTGCCCTTGATTTTCTTCTCGCAGCTCTCGCAGTGCATCTGCGGCTGGGTGGTTACTACTACGGTTTTGATATCCTTGGCCAGTGTGACTACTGCGGTCAGCATCATGGCACTCAGTATAAATGCTTTTTTCATCGTTGTTTTTATTTTAACTTTTCACTTTTAACTTTAAACTTTTCACTCTTCACTCTTCACTCTTCACTTTTCACTCTTCACTTTTCACTTTTCACTTCATTTACAGTCTTCCGAAGTTGACGCGGATGCCGGCATAGAACATTCGTCCGTGAACGGGACCCCATACCATCGTGGGGTCGAAGGTGCTGCTCCAGGGGTGTTCGGCATCGATGATTGTCTGTTTCTGGCGGAAGTTCGTCAGGTTCTCACCGCCGATATAGACAGAGAAGTGGCGGAACCAGCGGGTTATCTGTGCCGACACCTGCTCGTAGGCATGGAACCGTTCTTCCCAGAGTCCGTTCACGGGTGTCGGCATTCGTCCACCACCGTTCAGCTGCAGCGTGGCATCCACCTCCCAGAGTCCGAGGGGCGTCTTGTAACTGGCGGTGAGGAGTCCCTTATAGCGGCTGGTCAGCGGCTTCTCCATCAACTCTCCACCGTAGGTACACTTCACGTCGTTCCATCGCCAGGCGGCGGTCAGTTCCAAACCCTGTACCACGGGATAGGTGGCATCTATCTGAACGGTGTTAGAGTAGGACTTACCGTCGAGGTTGGTGATGCGTATCTGTGTGGGGTCGCTGTCGTAGTCGATGACGGCCTGCTGGCTGAAGTTCGTGTGGTAATACTCGGCATTCAGCTTCAGCGTCTTGCCAAACAGGGGGATGTAGAACGAACTGCTGACACCGTAGTTCCATGCGCGTTCCTGCTCCAGGTCGTCGATGACGAGCTGGCGTCCGCTGGACAGCAGGTAGTTGTTCTCGGCCAGTGCGTGAACGGTGCGGTAGCCCTTACCCGCCGACAGTCGCAGGTTGACCACTTCGTTGGGTGTAAGCTTCAGGTGGAAGCGGGGCGTGACGAATGTACCGTAGACGCTGCTGTGGTCGGCTCGGAGTCCGGCCATCGCCACCACCTTGTCGTTCAGGTTGAAGGTGTATTGGGCGTAGGCACCGGGGGTAGTCTCCTTCTCGTCCCTGGTCAGGTAGTCGTGGTTCAGCGAAAGGCCTGCTGAGAGGTTGTGCTGCTGGGTGAGGTTGGTCTCGAACATCAGCTGGGCGTAGGCGTTCTTCTGATCGACGTTGTAGTCTTTCTTGCCGTACTGCGCATCCAACTGATGCAGCGAGGCGTTACCCATGATGGCGATGTTCGTGCCATGCTCAGGGTCGATGATGAAGGCGTGCTTCATGTAGGCCTCGTAACGGTTGGTCTTCACGTTGATGACGTACGGGTCATGCGCTTCAGGCGCCGTGTGGTGGTCCTGTCCGCCATCGCGCTGTTCGCTGAGCAGGCCGAGACCGCCGTGGAAGATGTAGCGGGTTCCACGGTATTGCCAGCGGTTTTGCAGGTTGAATTGTTGTACCATGGGTTCGTCCAGGAATCCGTCGTCGTTTTCATCATGGTGTCCCCAGTCGTTCTCGTAGTGAGCCAACAACTCCGTACTTGTCTTGTCGTCTATGTGGATATTGCCGTCGGCATTTGCCTCTAAACGGCTGTCGGTATCGCCGTAGAGGTTGACGGTAACGCCCTCCTCGTCTTCTGGTTTCAGGTAGTCCACATTGATTTGTCCCGTTATCGACTCATAGCCGTTGCGAACTGACGATGCCCCCTTCGACACCTGGATGCTCTTCATCCAGGGGCCGGGAACATAGCCTAAGGAATAGGGAGCCGCCGCCCCACGGAAGTTCGGCAGGTTCTCGGTCAGCATCTGTACGTAGGTGCCGCTCAGTCCTAAGAGCTTGATTTGCTTGGCTCCCGTGGCGGCATCGCTGTAGTTGACATCAACAGACGGATTGGTAGTGAAACTTTCGCCCAGATTACAGCAGGCCGCCTTGAACAGCTCTTCGCGGTTGATGAGTACGGCGTTGACGGGGCCACCCACGCGGCGTGTTCCGGCTCGGCGCGAGGTGACGGTGACGTTCTGCAGGTTCTGCGACTTCATGGTGTCAGCCTGCAGCGAGTCGATGACCTGTCCGTGTGCAGACAGGTATAGCATCATGGTGATGCTTGTCAGTAATAGTCTCATAGTGTGTTTTGATTTTAATGTGAATACGATAGGTAGTCAGGAAAAGGCCACGAATTAACCCTCCCCTGAATCAGCGGAATCACATTAGCATCAAATCAGCAGTACTTGGATGAAGTTCAGGTAGTCGCGGGGCGGACCCTTCCACGCCACGTCCACGAACTCTGTTGCTGCCTTGTTCTCCACAGGTACCATCCACTCTGCGACAAGGCTTGGCAGAATGGCCAGAAGCGGCTGGAATACGTGGAAGTCATAGCTGACCGACTGCGCCATGTTTGTAGGCGACAGTTCCACATGCTCAACCGTCATACAGTCAGCGTTCATGCCACAGCTCATATCACCCATTCCACCGCTGTTGAGCACGGTCATCACCTTGACCGATCCCGTGTGTGAGCAGTGCATAACGTTGACACCGCTTCCGATGAACAACAACATCAGCGAAAGCAGCACCGACAGGATGATGTGGCAAATCTTCTTCATTCCGTCTGCAAAGTTATACTTTTTTCCGTTATCTTGTTGTTTTCAGGGCAAATAGTTAAGTATGTTTAACAGATTGGTGAAATCGTAGAAAATGTGTAACTTTGCAGCTGAAATGACAACTCCAATATATAACAATGTATAAAGATAGCGTATTGATACTGAGTGGCGGCATGGACTCCGTAACGCTGCTCTACGACCAGCAGGAGCGGATAGCGCTGGCCGTCACCTTCGACTATGGCTCGAAGCACAACGAACGCGAGATTCCTTTTGCTCAGTTGCACTGCCAGCGGCTAGGCATCGAGCACTTGGTCATTCCCTTAGGCTTTATGGGACAGTACTTTACCAGCTCGCTGCTGAAGGGCGGGGACGAGATTCCTGAGGGGCATTATGCCGACGAGAACATGCGCTCGACGGTCGTTCCCTTCCGCAACGGCATCATGCTCAGCGTAGCCATCGGGCTGGCTGAGAGCAGGGGATTGCAACACGTCATGATGGCCAACCATAGCGGCGACCACACCATCTATCCCGACTGCCGTCCTGAGTTTGTCAGCGCCATGAGCGAGGCTGCCCGAACAGGCACCTTCCCAGGCATCACCCTGCTCTGTCCGTTTACCAACCTGACGAAAGCCGAGATTGCGGCCCGTGGTGCGGCACTGGGCATCGACTACGCCGAGACCTGGTCGTGCTACAAGGGTGGCGACCGCCACTGTGGCCGCTGCGGTACCTGCGTCGAGCGCCACGAAGCACTCCTCGAAGCCGGTGTCGCCGACCCCACGGAGTACGAAGTCACGCTTGACTAAGGAATCAGCAAAACATCATGCTGAGGAGAAAAAGAACGGTTTGACGAGAATTTGCAGCGCATTTTCTTTGTCATTCGTATGCTTTTTTGTACTTTTGCACCCAAATTCAGAAAAATCAATAATTAAACGTATACGTAGTTATGTTAACACTCAAATTGATCAGTGAGGAAACTGAACGTGTGATTCGCGGACTTGAGAAGAAACACTTCAAGGGTGCCCGTGAGGCTATTGACCAGGTGCTGGCCATTGACAAGAAACGCCGCGAGGCTCAGCAGGAACTTGACAAGAACTTGTCGGAAGCCAAGAAAATGGCCGCCCAGATTGGTGCGCTCATGAAGGAGGGCAAGCGAGCCGAAGCCGATGCCATCAAGGAGACGGTGGCCAAGACGAAGGAGACAAACAAGCAGTTGGAAGATACGATGAACAAGGCTCAGGAGGACGTGAACACCCTGCTCTGCCAGATTCCCAACATCCCCTACGACGAAGTGCCCGAGGGTGCTGCTGCCGAGGATAACCACGTGGTGAAGTCGAACCTGAAGGAGTGCGACGGCAACGACACCGTCGGCAACTGGGACGTTAACCCCAAGTTAGGCATCGAGAACCCGCTACCCCACTGGGAACTGGCCAAGAAGTACAACCTCATTGACTTTGACCTGGGTGTGAAGATTACAGGTGCCGGTTTCCCTGTCTATATCGGAAAAGGAGCACGGTTGCAGCGCGCCCTCATCAACTTCTTCCTCGACGAGGCCCGCAAGAGCGGCTACACGGAGATTATGCCGCCGACGGTGGTGAATGCTGCATCGGGCTATGGTACGGGTCAGTTGCCCGATAAGGAAGGTCAGATGTATCATTGCGAAGTTGACGACTTCTACCTGATTCCGACGGCTGAGGTGCCCGTGACCAATATCTATCGTGATGTCATTCTGGACGAGGCTCAGCTGCCTATCAAGAACTGCGCCTACACCGAGTGTTTCCGCCGTGAAGCTGGTAGCTATGGCAAGGATGTGCGCGGCCTGAACCGTCTGCATGAATTCTCGAAGATTGAGATTGTCCGTATCGACAAGCCTGAGCACTCAAAGGAGAGCCACAAGGAGATGCTGGAGCACGTGGAGGGACTGCTGAAGAAGCTGGAGCTTCCCTACCGCATTCTGCTGTTATGCGGTGGCGACCAGAGCTTTACCAGTTCTATATGCTATGACTTCGAAGTCTACTCTGAGGCTCAGGGCCGCTGGCTTGAGGTTTCGTCAGTATCGAATTTCGATACCTATCAGGCCAACCGTCTGAAGTGCCGCTACCGTCGTGCTGACAACAAGAAGACCGAGCTCTGCCATACGCTCAACGGCTCGGCCCTTGCTCTGCCCCGTATCGTGGCTGCCCTGCTTGAGAACAACCAGACGGCTGAGGGCATCAAGATTCCCGCAGCACTCGTTCCCTATACGGGCTTTGACATTATTGACTAACGAGCTGTTCTTTCAGCTTCATCAACTCGTCCCAGTGCTTCAAGGCTTCCTGTTCGCCAATCTTAATCATGCGGGCACTGTTCTTGTTGCCAAAGCTTGATGCATCGGCATCGGGCAGGGACGGGTGGATGTAGATGTCTGTCAACTTGACATTTTCGTGATACTTGCTAATGTCAGGACGGGTGACAACCCAGTTGACCAGTCCGCCGATGCCTAACATCTCGGCAATGCCGCTGACCATGCTCAAGTCGTAGTCAGGCTTCGTGGGTTTCTGCTCACTCTGCTGCAGGTCGATGGCAATGACAATGTCGGCTCCCATCTTCTTGACCACGTCAACGGGGAAGTTGTTCATCATGCCTCCGTCAACGAGTTTCATGCCGTCTTGGTTCACGGGTTTGAAGATGCCGGGAATGGCCATCGAAGCCCTGACGGCTCTTGACAGCGTACCGCTCTTGAGTACGATTTCGCGGGCATTGCGGAAGTCGGCAGCGACACAGCGGAAAGGTATTCGGAGCGACTCGAACTCATGACAGCCCTTGCAACGGGCCATCGAGTCGACCACCTTCTCAACACGTTCGCCCCTCATCATGCCGAAGCCCCCGATGACGCTCTCCCTTATCTCGCCCATAATCGGGAATCCGAAGATGTAGGTGACTCCGTCTTTCACCATATAAGGTTCATTGCCCAAGTCGTTGCGTCGGTCGGTCAGTAACGTCAGCCACTCCTGGCGGCAGAACATAGTGTCGAGTTCGGTGGCCGTATAGCCGGCAGCATAAAGGCCGCCCACGATGGAGCCGATGCTTGTGCCGGCAATGTAGTCGATGGGTATTCCCGCCTTCTCAATCACCTTCAGCACCCCGACCTCGGCAGCACCCTTGGCACCACCGCCTCCCAGTACGAGTCCCACCTTGGGACGTCCGGCTACCGCTGTCAGGCAGCAGCTAAGCATCACGAATAACAGGTATCTTCTCATATAGCGTCAAACAAAAGGCCTCACTCCCTTCGAGGGGCGTGAGGCGCTGTAAGTGATTCCGTTGGGACTCGAACCCAAGACCCACAGCTTAGAAGGCTGTTGCTCTATCCAGCTGAGCTACGGAACCCCGATTTCTTCAGCGGTCAGCAGATGCCTCCCCGCGAAATCGGGTGCAAAGGTAGGCATTATTTTGCGAATTTCCAAATATTTATGCTTAAATCTTTATGCGCATCTCAAAGAAATTGATTAACTTTGCACCCAGATAAAATGAAGGAATGAAAAAAATACTGAAAGCAGCATTGTTTGATCTGGACGGCGTCGTGTTTGATACCGAGCCGCAGTACACGGAGTTCTGGGGCAGTCAGTGCCGATTGTATCATCCGGAACATCCTGGTCTTGAACACGAAATAAAAGGTTCGACGCTTACGCAAATCTATGACCGCTGGTTTACGGGTGAATTGGTTCAGGTACGGGAGACGGTCACCCGCCGTTTGGATGAATTTGAAGCGCAGATGCGGTTTGAGTATATCAGTGGCTTCGAGGCTCTGATAGCCGACCTTCATGCCCATGGTGTCATGACGGCTGTGGTGACCAGTTCCAACCAGCCGAAAATGGAGAGCGTCTATAGGGCACAGCCGGCATTCAAGCAGTTGTTTGATGCCATCCTGACCTCTGAGGACTTTGAATTCTCCAAGCCCCATCCCGACTGTTACCTAAAGGCTGCCGCCCGCTTTGGCGCACAGCCTGAAGAGTGCATCGTCTTCGAAGACAGTTTCAATGGTCTGAAGTCAGGTAAGGCGGCAGGAATGAAGGTCGTAGGACTGGCTACGACTAATCCCAAAGAGTCTATAGCTACACTTTCAGACATTCAGATAAACGACTATGACAAAGTGAATTACGAGATGCTTAAAGTCTTACTCTAACTTCGATCCCTCCATCAGTTTGGGACAGATGTCGGCCAGTTCACACTTCTGGCATTTGGGGCGTTGAGAGGTGCAGACGTAACGTCCGTGAAGCAGCAGCCAGTGGTGTGCCAGGGGTATCTGTTCGTTAGGAATATTCTTCATCAGGGTCTGTTCAACCTTATACGGCGTGTTGTCACGCTTCGATACTAATCCTAAGCGGTGGCTGACGCGATAGACGTGGGTGTCAACAGCCATTGTTGACTTGCCGAAGGCAACAGCCTGAATGACATTGGCCGTCTTCCGCCCTACGCCTGGCAGCGTCAGCAGTTGGTCCATATCCTCAGGCACTTCGCCATCGTATTTCTCAACCAGCATCCGTGCCATTTCCACCAAGTGGCGGGCTTTGGAGTTGGGGTAGCTGACGCTGGCAATGTATTCCAACACGTCTTCTGGCTCAACGGCAGCCATTGAGCGGGCATCAGGCAGATGGCGGAATAAGTCGGGAGTCACCTGATTGACCCGTTTGTCCGTACACTGCGCACTCAGGATGACAGCCACCAACAGCTGGAACACACTGCCAAACTCCAGTTCGGTCGTAACCTCGGGCATCATACGCTGGAAGTGTGCCAACACGACGCTGTAACGCTCTTCTTTCTTCATAATCTTTAAAGTTTTGTGCAAAGATACTAAATAATTCATAATTGCTGATTGATAATTGGTAATTATTTTATAATTTTGCAGGCTGAAAGTAAAAAGCTGATGATTAAAACAAGGATAATAGGCTGTCTGCTGATGACGGCAGCGGTAAGCGGAGTCTGGGCACAGGGTGGCACGAAGTCGCCTTACAGCCAGTTTGGATTAGGTTTGTTGGGAGACCAGTCCCAAAGTGCGAGCCGCGGAATGAACGGTGTAGGCTATGCTTTGCGCCAGGGCAATCAAGTAAATACGCTGAACCCCGCCTCGTATGCCAGTGTCGACTCGCTAACGATGTTGTTTGATATGGGGCTTTCAGGTCAGCTGACACATTTCGAGGAAGGTAATGTCAAGCGCAATGCCACGATGGCCAACATTGAATATGTGGTAGGTTCGTTCAGAGTTTGGAAGGGCGTGGGTATGTCCTTCGGCGTTCTGCCCTTTACCAGTGTGGGTTACGACTATCAGACGACAACACAGAACCTGAATACGGGAAAGCTGACAGAGAGCTATCTCGGCAAGGGCGGACTCCACCAGCTGATGCTTGGTGTGGGTGCCCAGCTGCTGCCTTCCCTCTCTGTGGGTGCCAATGTATCCTACCTCTGGGGCTCTATTGACCGTTCGGTGTCACCCGTCTCTTCTTCGGCATCGAACACGCTGACCAAGAACTATTCGACATCCATCAGTTCCTATAAGCTCGACCTGGGTTTACAATGGCAGCAGTGGATTGGCAAGACTGATCGCCTGACCTTGGGCGCTGTCGTCGGCGTGGGGCACAATCTGAAGAACGATGCCGACATGACGATAGTCAGCAAGAACTCAGTGTCGAACCTCAGCGACACGACCAGTTTCCGCGTGAATGACGCTATGGAGTTGCCTATGAGCTACGGTGTCGGTGTCGCCTATGAGCATGCCAAGAAACTGACACTGGCTGCCGACTTCAGCCTCGACAAGTGGGGCAGCACGAAATTTCCCGGCTATGTCAATGGACGCTATGAACTGCAGAGCGGATCGATGAGAGACCGTAAGAAGGTGAACCTAGGAGTCGACTGGCTCCCCAATCCGGTGTTACAGGGCAGCCGTTACTTGCAACGGGTACATTACAGGCTGGGCGTGGGCTATGCTACACCTTATTATAATATAAGCGGCAAGGAAGGCCCCAAGGAACTGAGCGTCAGTGCTGGTGTGGCTTTGCCTATTATGAATCTTCACAATACCCGCTCCGTGCTGAACATCAGCGGACAATGGGTGCATTCGGCTGCAGACGGCTTCATCACCGAGAACACGTTCCGTATCAATATCGGCATTACGTTCAACGAGCGCTGGTTCATGAAGTGGATGGTTGATTGATATCTTGGCAGTACATTGGAAATCAGTTATTATATAAGGCGTTCGATTGGGGCAGGCTTGATGCTTGGCCTGATATTGTTGTCGGGGTGTAGCGAAGAGGCCAAGGAGCACACGGCTCCGGCCATCCTGCCCAGTGACTCGGTGTCGACGATGACCTCGTATGGTGTCAATACACTTATTTCTGATTCGGGTGTCATCAAGTATCGCATTGTCACAGAGCGGTGGGATGTCAATACCATTCGCCAGCCTAACCGCTGGGAATTTATGAAAGGTGTGTTCTTCGAACAGTTTGATGAGCAGTTCCATGTGCAGGCTTACATTCAGGCTGACACTGCCTGGTACTATGACAAGTTGAAACTGTGGAAACTGCGTGGCCGCGTACGCATTCGTAACAATAACGGTCTGGTTTACCGTTCAGAGGAACTCTTTTGGGACGGTTTGCACCACGAACTATATTCGAACGTCTTTTCCCGTGTTGTCACCCCAGAACGCACACTACAAGGAACCTATTTCCGTAGTGACGAGCGCATGACCCGTTATACGGTTTCCAACTCCAAGGGTTCGTTCATTCCTGAAGAGGGAAGTGGCGACGACAGCAGTACGACGCCGGCTGACACCACTCAACAGCAGATACAGGCTCCTGTTCGTCCTGCTGCTCAGAAGCATGCTAAGTCTGTTGATAATTGACAATTGAACGCGGTATGACAGGACTGATTATCGGACTACTCATTACGATGGTGTTCTCTGCCTTTTTCTCAGGCATGGAGATAGCCTTTGTCAGCAGCAATCGCCTGCTGGCAGAGATGGACAGGGAGAAGAACGGACTGTCGCAGCGGGCCATCGGCGTGTTCTATCGGCATCCTAATAATTTTGTCTCTACAATGTTGGTAGGCAACAACATCGCCCTGGTTATCTATGGTATCCTCTTTGCAAGAATCTTTGATTCCCTCCTGTTTAGTGGACTGAGCGACGGATTCCGAGTGACGGCTGATACGCTCTTATCGACATTGGTGGTGCTGTTCACGGGGGAGTTTCTGCCTAAGAATATCTTTAAGTCGAGTCCCAATACCCTGTTGACGTTCTTTGCCGTTCCGGCCTTTGTCTGCTACGTTATCCTTTATCCCATCTCCCGTTTCGTTACCATGTTGTCACGAGGACTAATGCGGATGGTGGGTATTGATATCAAGAAGGAACCTGACGACAAAGAGTTTACGCGTGTTGACCTGGACTATCTTGTTCAGTCGAGCATTGACAATGCCAAGAACGAGGAGGAGATAGAGGACGAAGTGAAGATTTTCCAGAACGCCCTGGAGTTTACAGAGACCCGTGTCCGTGACTGTATGGTCCCCCGTACAGAGATTGACGCCGTGGAGGATACGTGCAGTACTGAACAGCTGAAACAAATGTTTATCGAGAGTGGCCATTCCAAGGTGATTGTCTATCATGAGGATATCGACCACGTGGTGGGCTATATCCATTCTTCCGAGATGTTCCACCATCCTAAGGACTGGCGTAAGGGTATCCGCAAACTGACCTTTGTGCCCGAAACGATGCAGGCTTCGCGCCTGATGAAGACATTCATGCAGCAGCAACGCTCGTTGGCCATCGTCGTCGACGAGTTCGGCGGTACCAGCGGACTGATCGCTCTGGAGGACATCGTCGAGGAGATTTTCGGCGAGATTGAGGACGAGCACGACTCCAACAACTATGTGGCCAAGCAACTGGAGGACGGAGAGTATATCCTGTCAGCCCGTCTGGAGATTGAGAAGGTGAACGAGATGTTCGGATTGCGTCTGCCTGAGAGTGATGAATACATGACCGTCGGCGGACTCATTTTGCATGAATACCAGTCGTTCCCGAAACTGAACGAAATTGTCAGAATTGGCAGCTTCGAGTTCAAAATTGTTAAAAATACAGCCACAAAAATAGAACTTGTGCGATTAAAAGTAGATGAATGAGCGGTTTTTTGCTGAAAAATTTCGTCATGTCCGACATTTTTAGTAATTTTGCCGACTGATTGCGAAAACAGAATAAATAACAAATAAAAATAACAACAAAAAATGGCAGCAATTGGAAAAATCAGAAGCTGGGGACCAGTCCTTGTAACAGTCATTGGTCTGGCCCTGTTTGCATTCATTGCCGAGGAGATGTTCCGTTCTTGTGAAACCTCCAAGAACAACGAGCGTCAGCAGGTCGGCGAAGTGTTAGGTGAGAAAATCAACGTTCAGGACTTCCAGGCCCTTGTCGATGAGTATCAGCAGGTCATTAAGATGACCCAAGGTCGTGACAACCTGAACGAGGATGAGATGAACCAGATTAAGGATCAGGTTTGGAACACCTTTGTGAGCAACAAGATTGTGGAGGCTGAGACTGAGAAGCTGGGTCTCACCGTTACTGATGAGGAGATGCAGAACATCCTGCGTGAGGGTAAGAACCCCATGCTGATGCAGACTCCCTTCGTGAACCAGCAGACCAATCGTTTCGACGTGACCGCCCTGCAGAAGTTCCTCAACGACTACAAGTCTAACAACAACCCGCAGCTGGCCGAGCAGTACAAGACCATCTACGACTACTGGACTTTCATTGAGAAGACGCTCCGTCAGCAGACCCTTACTCAGAAGTATCAGTCGCTGTTGTCTCATTGCCTTTTGTCGAACCCCATCAGCGCCAAGGCCGCTTTCGAGGGTCGTCAGCAGGAGCGTAACATCCTGCTCGCATCACTTCCTTACTCTAACATTAAGGACAGCGAAGTGAAGGTTGAGGAAGCTGAGCTCAAGGCAAAGTACAACGAAGAGAAAGATATGTACAAGCAGTATGTCGAGACTCGCGACATCAAGTATGTGGACTTCCAGGTCGTTGCTTCTCAGGCTGACCGCGACGCCCTGATGCAGACCATGAAGGATGCTTGCCAGAAGCTGCAGAGTGGTGCTGCTGCCGCTGAGATTGTCCGCAAGGCTCAGTCTCAGATTCCCTATCTGGGACTGCCCGTCACCAGTCGCGCACTGCCTTCAGACGTTGCCGCTCGTGTCGACTCTATGGCTATTGGCCAGACCACTGCTCCGTTCGAGACCACCAATGATAACACTTTCAACGTGGTGAAGCTCATCAACAAGCAGCAGTTGCCCGACTCTATTGAGTATCGCATGATTCAGGTTGGTGGTGCTACCGCTGAGGCTGCTCAGAAGACTGCCGACAGTATCTATACTGCCCTGAAGGCTGGTGCTCCCTTCGACTCTATTGCCAAGAAGTATGGTCAGCAGGGTACCAAGCAGTGGCTTACCTCTGCCCAGTATCAGAATCAGACAAGCATCGACGCTGACACCAAGGAGTATCTGACCACTCTGAACACTCTTCCTGCTGGCGAACTGAAGAATCTGACGTTCCCCTCAGGCAACGTGATTGTCCAGGTGACTGACCGTCGTGCTATGGTGACCAAGTATGACGTAGCTATCATTAAGCACACCATTGACTTCTCGAAGCAGACCTATAGCGATGCTTACAACAAGTTCAGCCAGTATGTCAGCGAGAATACCACCATCGAGGGCCTTGAGAAGAATGCCCAGAACTTCGGCTTCAAGGTCAGCGAGCGTGCAAACATTGCCAACTCTGAACATAATGTAGTTGGTATCCGTGCCACCCGCGAGGCTATGAAGTGGATCTTCGATGCTGAGCCTGGTGCTGTGAGCCCCCTCTATGAGTGCGGTTCGAACGACCACCTGCTGGTTGTAGCGCTCGACAAGATTCACCCCGTGGGCTATCGCTCACTGGAGACGGTTCTGGCCGACGTGACTGCTGAGGTTCTCCGCGACAAGAAGTTCGATGTGCTGAAGACCAAGTTTGAGGGTGTCAAGAGCATTGCCGACGCTAAGGCCAAGGGTGCCAAGGTTGACTCTGTGAAGCAGATTACCTTCGCTTCTCCTGCCTTCATTCAGGCTACTGGTACTTCAGAGCCCGCTCTGGCTGGTGCTGTGGCCGCCACTAAGGCTGGTGAGTTCCATGCTACTCCGGTGAAGGGTAACGGTGGCGCATACGTCTTCCAGGTGCTGAGCGTCAACGATACGAAGGGAGAGTTCAAGGAGAAGGATACTGAGGCTACGCTGAAGCAGCAGGCTATGCAGGCCGCAAGCCGCTTCATGCAGGAGCTGTATCAGAAGGCTAATATTACCGACAAGCGCTACCTCTTCTTCTAAACTCCGCACAGACAATAGCCGTGGCGATGGCCACGTTCAACGACTCTGCCGTATCATCTGTACGGTATGAAGGTATAAGCAGGCGACGGTTCACCCGTCGCCTGACTTTTTCTGTCAGTCCGTTACCCTCGTTGCCCATGACGATGATGCCACCAGGCGTCAATTCCTGCTCATAGAGGTTCTCGCCGTCGAGCAGCGTCCCATAGACGGGAATGTCGTCAGCCAGCTGGTCAAGGAAGTCGGGCAGCGAGGTGTAGATCAGGTTGACCCTTGCTATGCTGCCCATAGTGGCCTGTACCACCTTGGGGTTCCAGGCGTCTGCTGTCTCCTCACTACAGATAATGTGCTCAATGCCAAACCAGTCGGCTTGTCTGATGATGGTTCCTAAGTTGCCAGGATCCTGTACGCCGTCGAGTGCCAGGACGAGGGTTGAAGGCTGTAGACGGGGAATGGCAGGCTTGGGGATGGGAAAGAGAGCCAGCACCTGCTGGGGGTGTTGCAGGAAACTCACCTTGCGTAGTTCGTCATTGCTGATGCGCTGTATTTCTATGGGCTGCGGTGCTACGTAGTCGTCAGTGGCAAAGACGGCTGTCGGCTTCCATCTTCTCATCAAGTCGCCTACCACCTTGGGGCCTTCAGCTACGAACAGTCCTTCCCGCTGCCGGAACTTCTTGAGCTCCAGCTGCTTGATATGCTTAATCTGGTTCTTGCTAATCATTGTTCACGAAAAATATCATAATAATTCTTGTTTCAGCGGCAAATATACGAAAAAAGTTGTATCTTTGCATCCTCTTAATACATTTTTTAATATGACGGACAACAGCTTAAACAAATATTTAGACGAGATTGGGCGTGAACAACTGCTTACTGACGAACAGGAACGTCAGCTTTCTGAGCGGATTCTGCATGGCGACCAGCGTGCTGTCGGCCGTCTGGTGGAGGCCAATCTGCGCTTTGTGGTGAAGATTGCCACCCTCTATCGGGGTCAGGGACTCCAGTTGGACGACCTTATCAGCGAGGGCAACATCGGCATGATGACGGCTGCCGCCAAGTTCGATGCTTCGCGAGGCATCCGCTTCGTCAGTTATGCTGCCCCTTATGTCCGCCGCCAGATAGAACGGGCTATCGAGCAGCAGAACGGTATCTATAAGGTGCCGAAGGATGCCGACCGGCTGGCTCGTCAGAACGGACGGCCCTTGTCCGTTGATGCCCCGCTGGGTTCCCGTTCCAATATGAGCCTGCTTTCCGTCCTTGTCAATCAGGATGCGCCGCAGGCCGACGAGCGTGTCTATTCCGAGGCCATTGAGAACGCCATTGAGTTTGCCCTCTTCTCGCTCAGCCAGCGTGAGACGGAGGTTGTCAACCGTTTCTTCGGACTTGACCGCGAACATGAGACGATGGCTGAGATTGCCGAGGACTTAGGACTGAAGCGTGAGCGCGTCCGTCAAATCCGAAACCGGGCCATCCGCCGCCTGAAAAAAAACTACCGCCACAAGCTTGCTGAGTTGCGGCGGTAGTCCTATAGGTCTGTTTCCTTGTTACTTAATCAAATCTACTGAGCGCTTCAGGAACTTATCGAGCGCTTCTCCCTTCAGCATACCGTTCTGTAACAGTGCCAGGTCGATGAGCTGGTGGACGATGTCGTTCTTGGCGGCGTAGTCGGCAATGACGGCCTGCTTCTTGTCCTTCTGCTCCTGCACGGCCTTCTCGGCCTCAGCCTTCTGGTCCTTATCCTCCTGTGTCAGCTCGTCGTACTTCTTCTTGTCCTGCTGCTGACGGATGACGGCCAGGCGGGCTTCCTGCCCCTTCAGTTCTGCGTCGATGGGCTTCAGGGCCTCCTCAGTAGCCGACTTGGCATCGTCGAGCACCTGCTTGATGAGCGGGTGGTCGCTGTTCAGCACGATGTTCAGCGAGTCAGGCATCTGACCGTAGAAGTTCATGCCCTGCTGGAACTTGCTCATCTCCTTCATACGGCGCATCCATTCGTTCTGGGTGATGATGACTGGGCGGGCTGCTGCGCCGAGCGCGTCCACCTGTACCATGAACTCTGTACCCGTCATCGTTGGCAGTTGTGACTTGAATACGGCTGACAGATTGTCACAGTCGTCTGTACTCAGGTCGTTCTTCGGAGCATCGCTCTTCTGGATGAGGCGGTCGATGATGTCGCTGTCAACACGGGTGAAGCGGCTCTTCTCAAACTTCTGCTCCAGCGTCTGGATGGTCGGAACGTCGAGCTGTCCGTCAAGCAACAACACGCTGTAGCCCTTGTCCTGGGCAGCCTTGATGTACGAGTACTGCTCCTCCTTGTCCGTAGCGTAGAGGTAGATGAGCGTGTCGTCCTTGTCCTTCTGCGAGGCCTCGATCAGTTTCTTGTACTCGTCGAAGGTGAAGTACTTGCCCTCCACATCTTTCATCAGAGCGAAGTCCTTGGCGCGGTCGTAGAATCCCTCCTCACTCAATATACCATAATTAATAAAGAGCTTCAGGTCGTCCCACTTCTCCTCGTACTCCTTGCGGTTCTCGTTGAAGATAGCCTTCAGACGGTCGGCCACCTTCTTGGTGATATAGGTCGAAATCTTCTTCACCTCACGGTCGCTCTGCAGATACGAGCGGCTCACGTTCAGCGGGATGTCCGGCGAGTCGATGACACCATGCAGCAGCGTCAGGAACTCAGGCACGATACCTTCCACCTGGTCCGTCACAAACACCTGGTTGCAGTACAGCTGAATCTTGTTGCGCTGCAGTTCGATGTTCGACTTGATCTTCGGGAAGTACAGGATACCCGTCAGGTTGAACGGATAGTCCACGTTCAGGTGAATCCAGAACAGCGGCTCGTCGCTCATGGGGTAGAGCGTACGGTAGAACGACTTGTAGTCCTCGTCCTTCAGCGTGCTGGGCGTCTTCGTCCACAGCGGCTCCACATTATTAATAATGTTGTCCTCCTGGGTGTCCACCATCTTCTTCTCATCGCTCGACCACTCCTGCTTCTTGCCGAAGGCCACAGGCACGGCCATGAACTTGCAGTATTTGTTCAGCAGTCCCTCCAGTTTGTTCTTGTCAAGGAACTCCTTGCAGTCATCGTCAATATAGAGGATGATGTCCGTACCACGTTCCTGGCGGTCAGCCTCGTCAATCTCATAGGCCGGACTGCCGTCGCAGCTCCATTTCACGGCCTTCGCGTCGTCTTTGTACGACTTGGTGATAATCTCCACCTTCTTCGACACCATGAACGAGGAGTAGAAGCCCAGTCCGAAGTGTCCGATGATGTTATTGGCATTGTCCTTGTACTTCTCCAAGAAGTCCGAGACGCCCGAGAAGGCAATCTGGTTGATGTACTTGTCAATCTCCTCCTCGGTCATGCCGATGCCGTGGTCTGAGATAGTGATCGTACCCTTGTCTGCATCCATGCTGATATGCACCGTCAGGTCGCCTGCCTCTCCCTTGAAGTCGCCCTTCTGCTGCAGCGTCTTCAGTTTCTGGGTGGCATCGACGGCGTTCGACACCATCTCACGCAGGAAAATCTCATGGTCTGAATAGAGAAACTTTTTGATGACGGGGAAGATGTTCTCAGTCGTAACCCCGATGTTACCTTTTTGCATAATCTTATCGTTGTTTTTATTTGTTTCCGACATTGCCTCTGCAAAAAGTGTGCCAAAAACGGAGAAAACGCTACGTTATTCCCAGGCCATTATATCGCGAGGCAAGGCGACTTCTCAAAATTGATCAACACTTAGGGGTGCGGATGGCGATCGGCTGTCCGCACTTTTATCTGAAAAAGCTTGGAAGAATGGAAAACTTATCGTATCTTTGCACCTGATAAAGATAAATAAGATACTATCATGACATCTGCAACAACAACACAAGGCGTTTACGTGAACGTGCCGGCCGTCGACTGGTCGCTCTTCCGCGAGCTCATCCGCAAGTTCGGCTGGCAGGCAGAGACCCGCGAACAGCTGCTCGACCGTTTCGTCAGCAGCCGCCCCGCCAATCCCGCCATCAGTGAAGACGAAATCATGGACGAAGTCAGAGCCGTGAGATACGCCAAGTAGAGTATGAAGGACGACGGCATGACATTAGAACTGATTGCGAAGTACACTGGCCTTAACGCCGAGGACATCGAGGCGCTGTAATTCAACCATAAACATGAGAACAATAAAAAACATAAATACAGCAATGAAAACTATCAACGACTTTTCCGCGCGCTCGGCCTGGGGGCTGGGCGGCGCAGCGAGGCGGGCAGCCATGATGCTGCTCATGATGATGCTCACGACGATGACGGCATGGGCGCAGAACTTGGCCGACTACACCTTCTCGACCGGTGTGGACCAAAGTAATAAATGGATCACGCTGAGTAACAGTGCTACACAGATTGTTGCGTCAGGCCTAGATGACGCTTGTTCTTCCCTGACCGACATCGGCT
>CALDLA010000024.1 GCA_937898415.1 uncultured Prevotellaceae bacterium
CAAAATCCTGGGCCGCTCGGCTCTGCCGCTTGCCACAGCAAGAACTTTTTGTTGCCCAGGAACTTGTAAAAAAGGTTAAATTAAAGTGCTGCGGAATTTAGGAAATCAGGAAATAAATCAATGAAATTTCCTGTGACAAAAGACATTGAAGGGAAATCAACACCCGTATGCCTGTTTATCAATTGTCTGTTTACATCTTCACCCAATGTCCCCAAAAGTGTACATTTACATGGTAGATCCAAACTAAAAAGGAAAAGGACAGGAAGGTAAATTGTAAGTATTACTACAGGTGAAACAAAGACGAGAAGCCATCTCACCCATTTTCTGTTAATGAGATTATATTTTTTGTGAAGCGAGGTAGGAGTATTGAAACAGACAACCAAAGCAACCCTGCACCCAACTGTTTAGTTGCTGAATCTTTTTGATTAACCCCTGAAGACATTAGATACATAAATAGCACAACTATAAACAAAAGAAGCCAAATAATTCCCAAATAAATACATTTTATAAAAAATGCGAAGAAATATGGTGCCATTTTATTATTTTTACTTTTTACCAAACAATGTTTTCAATATCACGTTACCTGTCTTCCGTTCCAGTCCTGCCTTCGAGGTCGGAATGCCCATCTTTCTGGCAAGCCTTTGCTTTGCCTGTGAAATGCCAAGTGCCCGCTTTAGCGAGAAACTGAGACCAGGGATTCTTGTCTTGCCCATACGATTTGTATTAATTCTTTATATAACAAAGTTTTTTCAATTGAGCCATAACAACACATTTCTTCTTTGAATTGGTGATGTCTGCTATTATCACAAAGGAATTCTATTACTTCTGCACTATTTGCAAGAATTTCATAACAAGGATTAAACGTATGAGTTCCCTCTTTCCAATATGAATTTACTGCAGCATCTATAATTCCCTCTTTATCTTCTTCATCGACAAACTTGAACAAATCTAGAATATTATCCAATTTATTCATGTCGCCATGATGATAAATGGGAGGTATTACTTTTACCCCATAAACATTACCTCCATATTTTAAATAAAAACGTAATGCTCCTTGAAGATCATGAAAAAGGAATAAGCACTTACCTCTTTCAGGTATACCAGATGCCCTTTTTTGATTAAGCATATTCTCCATTCTTAGCTTTTCACCTTCTAATGCTTTCTCAAATTCGGATTGGGGATATATTATATCACCAATCTTATAAATCCTTTTATCAACTCTAAAGATTATATTTGTCATACTCTGTCTAAATTATGCATTTGTATTTGTTTTAATATACGCAGATGGATTCTCGTTAATCTTGGCAAGTTCTTCTTCTCGCCATTTGTCTATAGCTGTTTGCAGAAGTTCTGCTTGAGTTTTAGCAATCTTCTCCATAAGTTCCATGTTAGCAAGTACTTCGGCTTGTCGTCTTTGGAGGTTTTTCTCAGTAGAGATTTTGATTTCTGTATTTATCTCATCATTAAGGTCAGATATACGTTTATCAGCTAATACTTTAATTTTATGTTGTTCAGCCTCCAATAGCTTTTCGTAAGATCCATCGGCAACCATCATTCTCATAAATGTTGGAGCACATTCAATAATAATAAAAAGTAATGATATAAATAAGGCTGCCCAAAACGTAGGGGAAGAATATCTCTGGGGATAATACCAAGGATACTTCAAATTTTCAGCAGGATATTTCAAGCTATGAAAAGCATCCATTCGTCCCTGAAATCCATCAAATTCATCACGTAATTGAGGTTCATACTCTTTTTCTGCATTTGCAATTTTAACTTTAAGCTCAGCAATATCCTTGTCAACTTCTTTTATTTCATTACTTATCTGTGTTTTGTTGATCTCAATTTCCTTTCGATATGTATCATCTTCTTTTGCTTTTGTTGTAGCCAATTCATTTAGTCTTGGACGTAATTTGTTTGCTTGATTTGACCAATAATTAATAGTATTTGTAAGTTTATCATAGAGAGCAGGATTGTCTATCTGAGAAACAGATCGTCTCCTTGAAATTGCTGTGTTTCTCTTTGCTAAGCATTGATTATAATCAGATTGTACCTTTTGGAATTCGGTGTTTGCGGAATTATACGCAGCTCCAGCAGCTCCAACGGCAGCATCTACAATATCTCTACTACGTATTTGTTCTTTTTGCAAATACAAATCTTCCAATTTAGCTTCATCGTCTGCTAATAGTTCTTTTAGCTTTTTTTGCTTTAATGATTTTATCTCTGTATTGATACTTTTCTCATAAATCTTTAATTCAAGCGGGGTTGATATGACAATACCAAGAAATAGCGCCATTATAATACGGGGAAGACCTGAAAAGAACTCTTTTTTACTTATAGTTACTTCGCCATCTGAATACATTGTATTCACAATCAATCTATCAAGATTGAAAATAATAACAAAACCCCAAAATAAACCAAATAAAATGGCAACTATCGTATTGTCAAAAACCGTTGATATAGCATAGCCACCAGATAAAGCAGCCATACACGCAGTTGAGAAGATAGTGCCTCCCATTCCTGCATATTTTGCCCACTCTGTCGGACATTGCCGTAAGACATCTCTATTTACTCCTGCACACCACCAAAAGAAGTTATTGTAACAGCCTGGTTTTCTCTCATTCACTATCTTTGTTTCTTTGTTCTCTTCCATCGTTATTTCCTAATTATATGATTAAACACTCTTTTTATCGAACTCATCAGATTAAATTTTGGCAAAGGAGGTGATAACTCTACCTTTAGGCCCAATTCTGTGAGGGATTTTACTCTTGGAACTTCTGCCTTTATCCAGTCAATGTCAATCGTTGGGAACATCACATCAATATTAAATCGAGGTTGCTTAATTGTAACTGACAGATTACTTACGAAATTAGGTACAGGTGCCATTATTGACTTAATAAATGGTAATGGCAGCATCTGTACAAGCTTCTCGTAGGCCTTTTCTCCAAACTCATCCTTGATCAACAACTTGTATGTTGTCGTTCTTGCTGGCTCGACAATTAGCATTCCTTCTGCTGGTTGTTCTCCATAGCCATCAAGTTCTATTGATTGCGCATGTTCTACTTTCCACGAAAGGACAACAGGGAGTTGAGGATATGAATAATCCTTGTCAGCCGCAAATTGCACAATACTTTCATCATAAACGCCTATCTTAATCTCTTCCGAAAAAGTTGTGGAGTTGTCTATGGCTAACGCTTCAAACTTCAAAACCTCACTTTCAGTAGGAGATAGTATTCTCATTCCACTTGAATCTATATTGGATTTCCCTTCTTGTGTCGTAAGTGTAACAGAATGAGCAAAGCGAATGTTCCATCTCAACTCACAGGTCTCATTTTTACCACGCCTCAGTTTGGGCTTAGAACATGAAATGTCGAAAGAGGGTTTATCAATAACGGATACAGATATTACCCTTCTCGTTTCACCACATGGATTTGAAGCGACCAACACAAAATCACGCAATCCTGTATTCTCACATATTATATCTTGCGAGAATATCTGGTCTGGTATATCTTCTCCGTCCAAAGTAACTTTCTCTGCATCTTTTGTAGACCATGTCAGATGAACTTTGTCTCCTTTAAAGACAGAGTTTCCACTATTGGCCATATTAAAAGATAACTCAGGAGGATCTTTGTACAGTTTCTCCTCAAAGTCACCTGTTTGTTCATTATATACTAAATACATCTCTTACAACAATTATAATCAAGTGCTATCTTCTAATGCCAAACACTATCACTTTTTACACATTTGCAATTACATACTCTTAATCAGGGACTTAAAACGAGTAATTTAAACAATGATAACGGATTCTGTTCTTTTCTTATATTTACTTTCAATTTTCTGCCTGTATCATATTTGTGATGGTAACCAGTAAGAGATTTGTTATTGTTATTATAATGCAAATCGAAGTTACTAATACTTTTTCCATCTTCAACTTCAGAAAAACAATAATGATTTCCAGAACAATTACCCTCAATAGGTATTTTAAAAACACTTCCTATTCGAGTATAATAACACCATCCACTAATCGTTCCTCTTTCATTCGTTTGAATATTGAGAACAATACCGTATTTCCCTACATTTCCTATATATATGCCTGAACTTCCTGTACAATTCGTAAAAAACGACATACAGAAAATCAAAAGGAGTATTAACGAAATGCCCCAAAATAAAAATCTTTTGGATCTTATCTTTTTTAGCCTACGACCTGAGCTATTTTTCTCAAACTCTCCTGTAACCTCATTATATTTGAAATCATTCATATTCATCTCTCATTGCAAAATGTTAAGTAGTTATTGATAATTGAAGAATATATCTGCCTTTCCTTTGTAATTTCATTTGATAATAATTTCTGCGCCAATGAATCAACAAACAGCTTGTCTATAGTCCTTTTGATGGGTCTTGCTCCCATTTCTGGTTCAAATCCAATTTCAACAATATAATTGATTGTAGTATCATCTATCGTGATGTTAATACCATTCTTCGAGAGTTTATTCTTTAATCGTGTTAATTGCAAAATTGTAATCTTACGTATTGCGTCTTTTGTAAGGGGATTGAACAAGAGGATCTCATCTATTCGATTCACGAATTCAGATGAAACTTTTTGCTTAAACATTTGAACAATCTGTTGTATAATTGCTAGTTTCATCTCAGATAAGTCTTCTCCGATATGTTCAACGATAGACATCGCACCAAGATTCGAAGTCATAATAACAATGGTGTTCTTAAAGTCCACGACATGCCCTTGGCCATCTGTCATTCTACCATCATCCAGCACTTGAAGCAATGTCTCAAAGACCTTAGGGTGTGCCTTTTCTATTTCATCTAGTAGAATTACACTATATGGTTTTCTTCTAACAGCCTCAGTTAGTTGTCCTCCTTGATCATATCCGACATATCCTGGAGGTGCGCCAAATAATCGAGAGACAGAGTGCTCTTGCTGATACTCACTCATATCAATACGAATAATCAAGTCTTGACTATGGAATAAATATCGAGCCAAAGCTTTTGCCAATTCTGTTTTACCAACACCAGTTGTACCTAAGAACAAGAAAGAGCCTATAGGCTTATTACTGTCGCTAAAGCCCATTCTGTTTCGACGTACTATATTAGCCACAGAGTGAATTGCTTCATCTTGTCCTATTACAGAACTCTGTAAATTGGCCTCTAAATGCAGCAGTTTGTCAGCCTCATCTTCTCCCAGTTCCTCAACAGGAATTCCAGTCCAATTAGTTATGACTTTCCTTATGTCGTTTTCATCCAATGACATTTTGAGAAGAGGATTGTTTTCTTCTGAGAATTCATGGATCAATTCGTCTATACGGTTTTCCACTTCATCAATGCGCCTTTGCAATTGAGCAGCCTGATCAAAATGATTAAGATTCTCTTCTTGTTCCCTATTGATTTTATATCTTTCCAGTTCATCTTGAAGTGTCTGGATCAGTTCAAATTGCTGACGTTCGTTTCTCCATTTCGCATTAAGTGTATTTTCCTTTTCTCTTAATTCGGCTATTTCAAGATCTATCGACGCCGGCAGCTGATTATTATACAAACCATCTTGCAAGATTGCTTGTTTCTCTATTTCTTTGCATCGGATTGTTCGTGTCAGGTCATCAAGAGCTTCTGGCACAGAAGAACGTTCCATTCTCATTCTTGAAGCTGCCTCATCAAGTAAGTCTATAGCCTTATCTGGGAGGAATCGATCAGTAATATACCTAATGGATAACTTTACAGATGCTACAACTGCTTCGTCTAGAATTTTAATGCGATGATGACTCTCAAACCTAGACTTAATACCGCGAAGTATAGCTATTGACTCTTCTTCATTTGGCTCGTCAACCACAATCTTTTGTAAACGACGTGCAAAAGCCTTATCTGACTCTATGTATTTTCTGTATTCTTCAAAGGTAGTTGCACCAATTACCCTTATCTCACCTCTGGCAAGCTCTGGCTTAATTATATTTGCAGCATCCATCGCACCTGATGTGCGTCCTGCACCTATCAGCAAGTGTATTTCATCAATGAATAAGACAATATCTTTATCAGATTTTGCTTCCTCAATAATGGATTTCAGACGATTTTCAAATTCACCTTGCATACTTGCCCCAGCAATGAGCAAAGACAAATCTAACGTATAGATTTTCAAGCCTTGCATATCCTGAGGTACATCCCCTCGAACGATTCGATGAGCAATTCCTTCAACAATTGCAGTTTTGCCAGTTCCTGGCTCACCAACAAGAATCGGATTGTTTTTCGTCTTCCTTGAAAGAATCTGCAAGACCCTTCTTACTTCATCATCCCTTCCGATAGATGGTTCTATGATTCCTTCTGAGGCTAAAGCATTCAGATTCCTTGCATACTTTGACAAAGATGATGGACTACTTTGTGATTCTTCTGTCTCAGATGAACTATCCATATTCCCGTTTCGATATGTTCGTACCGCCTGGATGATTTTGCTTTCTGTCATATCATACTGACAGAGGACATCTGATAGATCATTCCGAACTTTTGCAAACGCCCAAAAGATGTGTTCAACCCCAGCAAGTGACGATTCTGTTTCAGAAGCTAACTGAATAGATTTCTGTAAAATCTGGTTTAATCCATCTGACACTTCTGGCTGGCAGTTCTGTCTTTGCTCGATAGTTCCTAACGTATCGCTAACAGACTGGCAGAACGCGACTTTATCTACTTCCATTTGTTGTAATAGGAAGAAAACCATATCGCGGGCTTCTTGAATGATAGCGACCATCTGTATTGAAGGAGTCACTTCTATATAACTGCAACTTTGAGCAATTGAATAAGCCCGTTGAATTGCATTCCTTGCTATAGGGGTAAACCTTGAATAGTCCATTATGAATTAATCAACATTATCCAATCCTGTTAATTGATTTAGAAACATTTCGTCCTCGTCACCCTCATCAAGGGCTATATGCTTAGAACACAGAGGACAATTATCTACTTTCTTGATCTTTGCACCATACCAACGTAAAATCGTTGGTCTGTTTCCTGCATTAGGCAACGGTGCCCAATTGGCATGTCTTCTTTCCCGTCGATTGGCCCACATATAATAATCATAGACAAGTTCGTCTTCCAAGCATGAAATACCAGAATCTTTGCCTCTTGATAACTCCACCAATGTGAGTTTTACCATCAGGTTACAGATTGGTTCAATATCTGACGACAGCCCTACCTGAACCATTGCCTCTGCATCTTCTGGAGAAGTGTATGCTGCAATCTGACCGTTTTGTCTTGCAGAATCTTCATTGGTTATTTCTTCCGCTGTGGTATCATACCATCCTGCTCCAATCAGGCAACAATAACAGGGCCCTCCAGGAGTATACCGAAATACATCACCACCTTCTGCCCTTGTTACAGCTCGTCCAAAGATGCCTAACTTTTGTTGTTTTACCAACGCTTCTGAAATATTGAATCTGCTTTTATTATTATCTGTTGCGCAGATAACAATATCTGCTTTTGATATCTCATCATTCAGCAGTTGCAAGTCTTTATTAATATCTATAGGAAACTTCTCTACATAAGCATATGGATTCTTTCCAACAATAGCATCATATATAGCATCTGTCTTCAAGCGTCCTAAGTCCTTGATAGTACAGGTGTGTCTAGCCAGGTTGTGAAGCTCCACTCTGTCGAAATCGAATAAAGAGAAATTGCCAACTCCTGCCTTTGCTAATTCTATTGCAATCTGTGAGCCAAAGCTGCCTAAGCCAACGATCATTACTTTCTTGGATTCGAGAATGTTCACTTCTAAAATGCCTTTACTTCGAGAATATAGGTCATCCTTTGATGGGATGTAGTTAACTTCTCTCTCAATAAGTTCCCCATTAACGACTTCAAATACTCTTGGTTTGAAATTGTTTACATAAACGATAAAAGAGTATTTCCCACTTTCCCATAGAGGGCGGTTTGCATCATTCTCGGCATTACTTCCTCCTAAAGTAAATAGCACTCTGCCAGTTTTGCCAAAAGAATGATAGTACGGTTTCATCTTTATATGAATCACCCGTTCGTCTTCCCACTCATAGGAAACGCCTTCTACGATTGCATTCCCGTTTGAGAGGAAAACTTTCAAATCTTCTCTATCGAGGTAGATAATAGGTAAGCTCTCCATAACTTATGCAAATCCTTTTTCGGTCATTTCCGTCACAACGTCACCTACATGAGCCGAACCTCTTGCAACCTGCTCAAACTCACCAGTTCCTGGATTATAAACCAATTGGGTCATAGTACCACCTTGATTTTCTCCCTGTCTTTTGATTTGTTCTCCAAATCTTTCTAATTCTTGTTCGTTCATATTTTTTCTCTTTAGTAATTAATACTACCACTCTCCAATATTATCACTAGGAGATACAGGCATTTCAATGATTATATCATTTTCGTTTGTTTTTCTTCTCGGCGCTAACTCAAACTCATTCGTGTCTGGATTATACACAAAAGAGTCGCCTTCTTTCAAATGTCTTTCTAATTCTTGCTCGTTCATATTAATAAGCTAATCATGTTACATCAATACCGTAATCACACACCAGCTCAGCAATCATACTTTCTATTGGCTCTATTTTGCTCCCTTCTGGAGCAAATTCAAACTCCCCCTTTTCTGGGTTAAAAACCAATTGTCGATTTCTAATTGCTTGATTCTCTATATATTTACTAATATGTTCACCATTTTGCTCATTCATCGTTATATTTACTCTTGATGATTCAAATAATAATCCATATCATGCCCTGTCTGAAGATGCAGTTCATACATTTCTAGCCAAAGACGACACTTTACGTATATCTTATAGATAGATACCATTGGAGTCCAAGAACTATATCCGTAGTGGCATATTCTAGTAAATCCATATTCACTTGTCAAGGTATGCATGGAAGAACTTGGTCCTGACATTGGATTTCCTGATTTTGTCTTCAACATCCTGGTAACAAATGCCTTAGGAATCGCATTAGGAAATTCATCCAATTCGATGCGAATAGTGTAAATGTTTCCTCGATTCGTTCTTGCAGGCAGAACGATATACGGTTTAGAGGTTTCCATATCCATAAATCGATAACCATAACCTGGTAACTTTCGGCTCAGAACATCCTGTTCTGCTCTTAATCTTTCTTTATCCATCATAAGCCAATAGTTTGTTTATAATAGTTAATAAAATCATTATATAGATTACCTTGGTAATTCCATGCAACGTTTAATTCTGAAATTGAATTGTTTGGATATCTCCTTTTCAATCTTGGAGATTGATGGGGAAATCCCTCAGGGAAGAAAATAACGTCAACACAGCCATTATCTACCTTAGTCAAATAGACATATCCCTCTTTGTCTTGTTGAATGGTACAATTACCAAGGGTATCCATTATTTGCTTAAGAATCTGGCGGTTTTCCTTGATACTAAACCAATAGGAATCTTTATATTCTGGAGGAAGATTCTGTTGCGATTCCGTTGTATACACATTCTCCATATTGCCCTGTAAAGTCCTTGGATGAAATAAAAACGGTGCCAGTTCGTTATCAATAAGTTGCCTGAAAGGACTCTCAATTTCCTTAATACACCACTGAGCCTTAACATAATTCTGGCTAAATTCAGAAAAGTTGAATGCATTCAAGGTACTACTGGTATTAGTACAATTTCCAATGCACAATAGGAATTGAACTAGATGCTTGTCTCGAATTGTTGAAAGCATCGTATTTGCATCATGACCACTTGGTTGTGCCAATCCCAATTGATGATGAGAATGCCATTCGCCAATATGCTGAAGCCCAAAATGCTCAACAATAGGTCGTCCTACGCGTGTCAAATAATCAACATCTTGATTAAAAAAAACTGATTGATGGTTTGCGTGAGGACCTGGACCTATAGCGTATAATACAACAGGTACCTTATCTGCCGTCCAAAAGCCAAACAATTGACCACCAGTTTCTATATTTGTACTGTCCAATATACAACGCGAGATGTAGTCAATCTCGCTCTTGTAAATGATAGCGATTGATGCAGGTAGATTATTATCTGTCAAATCTGTTCTGCTAGAATCATTCTTATCAACAAAACCAGATTTCTTCTTGTCTGATTTCCGTTCTGCTAGTCTTTTTAGAAAGTTTCGTCTTTTGCTCATCGCGAAATGCAACTATCCACTTTGGCTCCTTCGGCAGAGGTTCTTAGATTGTTTTAGGTCCCGGACACACATAAAAAGAACGTGGAGCCGATGCTTCGTCACTCGCTCCACATTCTAAAGGCTCTCGCATTGCCCGGATAGTCGAAACGAGCAACGCAAACGCCCCACGCTGAATGATATATACCTTATAATATATAATCATCCCACGGGACATCTGCCGTTGCTTCGAGATTGACTATCCGTTCGAGTTTGCGAGATTCTTAGAATGTCAAAGTCAAAGCGCTTAGCAAACGCCTTTTTTCAGTATGTCATCCCACCCATCCGCCAACACATGAAAGTGTGGCATAGCGTGGAACAGGGGCAAAGATAAGAAATATTCCGGAAAGTTCCAAGAAATAATGCAAGAAATTTCAAATGAATGTGATGAAATGCTTGGCTTGTTGTACGAAATGGATGTAGAACTAGGCCGATATGTATAGATAGTGGTTGTGTTATTTTATGCGTCGTATCAATGCCTTGGGATTCATTCTCGTGTCCCAAATATCAACAAGACGGACAGTGTCCTCAGCTTCATCATAATAATATATCAGTTTGAAACGACGATTCATAACTTGACAACGCCGATACAAGATTTTCCTGTCATGAAGTAAACTTTCTGGAGAATAAGATGTGGGCCAGTTTTTTACACGAGCTTCAAATGCAGCAATTTCATGGACCCATCTTAAAGCCGTAGACCTACCAAACTCTATATTAGCATTACCAAGATAGAGGTCTAACTGTTGTTGGAAATTCTCAGTCCAATCTATCTTAGCCATTGATATTTTTCATATAGACGTTGCCATGCATCCTCGGAAGAAACCCATTTCACCTCGCCTCTTGCAAGTTCTTCCTCGAACCTATTGATTCTGTCAATGGCTTCTTCTTCAGAGAACGGACCAAAACTGGGGAATCTATCCCAATCAAGATTGTCAATCCAGTCGTCTACAGTCGTCACACCGTCTATAGACTTTACTAAAGGCTCTGCCAATTCTGCTACAGCAGGTTCACAACACCTATCGATGCTGCTCTCTTCGTCGAACGTCGGATATCTCTTTCCTTCCATACCTTCTTGCTTTTTGTGGGGCAAAATTAAGAAAAAATTCGGATTGTTCCAAATATTTTTGAAGAAAAAGATTATCGGGGGCTATATTGGGCTGAAATCGCGTTTATTAATAAATAGCATGCAAATTATTAATAAGTAGCGTGCTATTTATTAATAAATGACGACGAAGTCAAAAATACCCCCCTAAATTGGCTCATCGCACCAGCTTATATTCTCCGTCTTCTATATAATTATAGCCACTCAATCTCATTCTACATTCATTCAGACTAAAGGGATGACGAATTTTTAAGAATTTTGCCTTGGATTCATAAATAGTAAGTACATCAGTTTTAGCATCGTATTCTTCTGAGGTATATCTTGGATAACGTTTCCCGTCTGGCATAGCTGACCCTGTTACTTTAAACTCATCACCTTTGTTTATCACCATATTGAACTTTTTGTTTGAATTGTTTACATTAACCCAATTGGTTTCTGCTAATAGAATTCTCGTACATCTTCCATCTTTGTTTTTCCATTTTGCAACAGACGTTGATCTTGTAGCATCCCAAAGTCCAATACCAGTCCACTGGTCATCTACAGATAATGTGATTTCCCATTGTAGGTTAACGCTATTCACATAATATGTAGTTGCTAATATACCAGTTTTATCATTATAAGTCCAATTTTCGTATTCCGTATTTGTTCCTAAACGCATTTTTCCCTCTTTAAAGAGAATAAATGCTATACTCACACCATTTTTCTGGTTTGCATTTTTAATTCCATCTATTTCCCAAAAGCCCACAAATTTTTGTGCAGTACTTGTTGCTTGAGGTTCGTCCTCATCGTCATCACCACATGAAATAAAACAAAAGCCTGTCAATGTCATCATAACCAAGGCTATCAGTTTAAAATAATGTTTCATTGTTTCTTTTTAAATTTAAATACAGAATAATGAATGCTATCTATATTCTGTGAGTTAATAATTATTGGTTTATTATCATCTCGGTGCCCCCGTTGGGCTGAGCCTCGGCTAGCAGGAGGGGACTATTTGATGGCGGGGTTCTTGGTCCTGACGAGGTCGAAGAGGTAGGTGGCCTTGATGACGATGTTGCCGAAGTTGGACTTGGCAAAATAGTCGCGCTTGGAGTTGCCGTAGATGTTGCCAAGACCGAAGTAGTAGCGACCCTCGATCATGAAGTGGCCGAAGTGGGGGTTGGAGAATTCGAGTCCGAGTCCGCCAGCAATGCCGTAGTCGAGCTTGTTCTCGACGGGCATGTGGTACATGTTGGAGTAGTGGTTGCCGTCGGTGTCGGGGCCTGATACGGGTGATGTTCGCTGGTGCATGTTGGGGTGGTCGAGGTCGAAGTTGGCCTCTGTCTTCTCGCTGAGGTAGAAGCCGAGCTGGGGGCCTACCTGGAAGAAGGCCTGGAATCCGCGTCGCTCGCGCCCCCAGCCGAGACGCGCGAAGAGTGGTACTTGCACGTAGTCGATGAAGCGACGGTACTCCTCGGCGAGTCCTGTCTCGTTGTTGATGACGGGGTTGTCCTGGAGGTCCCAGATGCGCTCTTCCCATCCTATCTGTGCGTAGTTGACTTCGGCTACGATGGCGCAGATGCTGTTGAAGTACTTCTCGCCGGTGTAGCGTGCGGTGAATCCGAAGGTCTTGCCCAGCAGCTGGTTCTGGGGTACGGTGGGCGTAAATCCGACGCTGCTGAGGGTGATGCCGCCGTTGACGCCGATGGCCAGTTCGTTGCGGTATTGGCCTATTTGCGCCCGTGCCGGGCTAGTGAATAGAGAACAGAGAATAGTGAATAGTATCGTATGAAATATCCACCTGTTGTTCTTATCGCATCTATTTTTTGTCATACTTTTCACTTCTCACTTTTCACTTCTTCACTTTTCACTTCTCACTTTTCACTTTTCACTTTTCACTTCTTCACTTCTCACTTCTCACTTTTCACTTCTCACTTCTTCACTTCTCACTTCTTCACTAGGCCGAAGGCCGCTAAAAGCTGATGGACTCAATGCGCTGTTCGGGCAGGTAGTGGATGAACTGCAGGCACCGGTTACGCAGTCCTCCGTTGCCTATGCGCTCAAACTTCAGGGGTGTCTGCACGGGGTCGTAGCCGGTGGTTCCGGGTGCTCCGATGAAGTTCTTGCCGTACTGTCGGAAGCCCTGTATGAAGAACATGGCATGGTCGAAGCCTGTGAGTGCGAACCGTGGCATGGACTGCATCATGTCCTGATGGAAGTTCCAGCGGTATTTCTGCTCGATTTGAATGGTGCGCGAGCCTAAGGGATTGTAGTAGAAGGAGGTGGGGATGTAGGTGTTGTACTTATAGAAGTTGACCAACTGCTGGCTTGTGTACATCAGCCAGTCGGTATAGCCGAAGAGGGTGATGCGGATGTCGCGGTAGGTGTTGGTCAGTCCGTTGAGCTTGGCCATGGCGACATTGAGCTCGGGTGCCCGTCCCGTGTTGAGGATGACAACGTTGGGCTTGACACGGCTGAAGGACTTGGCGAAGTTGCCTTCCGAGGACTTGAGGTTGGTGATGCCGTACTCGATGCCCTGTGCCTCCAGCTGGCGCCGTAGGGGGAAGGTGAAGGTGCCCTTAGTGCTGGTGGAGTCGTTGCAGTCGATGATGACAGGGTTGTAGCCCTGGAACTGCCGCATGAACTGTTCGATGACGAGTTCGTTGAAGTTGTTGGGCGACTGATAGACCTGGAAGATGTTGCGGTTGGTCATCAGCTGGGGGGCATTGATGGAGAAAGGTATGACGAGGCGTATGTCATACTGCGTGATGAAGTCTGAGAGCTGTGCCATCTGCCTGGAGTAGAGGGGGCCGATGATGAAGTCGCACTGGCGGGCGGCCTTGTCGCGCAGGACGGGGCTGATGTCCTGGTTATCGGGGGTGTTCCAGGCGTGTACGTCGATGGAGTAGCCCAGTTTCCGGAGGCTGTCGCAGGCCATGAGCACGCCCCGGTAGTACTCCACCATGCGGCGCCCGTCGCCGTTGATGTTATGCAGGGGCAGCATAACGCCCATCCGTATGGTGTTGTCGCGCGCCGTGGCCACCTGTTCGGGCAGTATGCTGACGGGTGCCGTCTGCTGCTGTTGCTGCTGGGGCTGGGTGACGGGTGCTGCGGGCTGCTGCGTGGAGGCGGCAAAGGGGATGATGATGTAGGTGTCCTTCTTCAGCTCGTAGCCGGGCTTGTTCATCTCGGGGTTGGCGTTGATAAGTTCCTGTACGGTGAGGCCGTACTGGCGTGCGATGCCGAAGATGGTTTCCTTCTTCTTCACCCGGTGAACCTCGCGGATATTCGTTGTCTGACTGATGGCCGTGGCCGTCATGAAAAGCGCGACGAGGGCCATGACTAGGTATCTGAATCGTTGTGTCATTTCTGTCATTTTTCTGATTTACGGTGCAAAAGTACGAAATAATTGTGAATTATGAACGATGAATTATGAATTATTTAGTATCTTTGCACCAAAATTAGATGAAGAGACATGAAATTGAAGTTTTTCATACCCCTGCTTTGCGCCCTCTGGCTGCCGTTGACGGCGGCTGCGCAGAAGGTGGTGCCCACGGCCACCTACATCGATGAGAACCAGAACATAGTGGAGAGCGAGAGCGACTTCACCTCGGAGGCTCCGCTCGACGTCACCTTCAAGGCCAACCCCCAGGACACCGAGGGGCACACCGTGGCCTACGAGTGGCACTTCCGCAAGGAGGGTGCCGAGAAGGACCTGATGGTGCGCTACGAGGAGGACACGCAATACCGGTTCGTGGAGTCGGGCACATTCAACGTGACGCTGAAAGCGCGGTTGACGGACAACAGCGTGGAGCTGGACTCGGCGGTCATCAAGGTGACCATCAGCGAGAGCCGCCTGGTGATGCCCAACGCCTTCTCGCCCAACGATGACCAGAAGAATGACATCTACGGTGCCAAGGGCGTGAACGACCCGAACAGTACGGAGCACTACAAGAGCATTGTCGAGTTCCACGGCTACATCTTCAACCGCTGGGGCCAGAAGCTGTTTGAGTGGACGGATGTATCGAAGGGCTGGGACGGCAAGCACAACGGGACACCTGTCAAGGAGGGCGTCTATTACGTGCTGGTGAAGGCCAAGGGTGCCGACGGGCGCGTGTACAATATCAAAAAGGACATCAACCTGCTGCGCGGCTATACCACGACGAACGGCGGCAGCAGTACAGGAAACGAATGAAGGATAAGATACAAGTCTTCGGAGCCCGCGTCCACAACCTGAAGAACATCGACGTCGAGATTCCCCGCCAGTCGCTGACCGTCATCACCGGCCTCAGCGGCTCAGGCAAGTCGTCGCTGGCCTTCGACACCATCTTTGCCGAGGGACAGCGCCGCTACATTGAGACCTTCTCGGCCTACGCCCGCAACTTCCTGGGGGGTATGGAGCGCCCCGACGTGGACAAGATAACGGGACTGTCGCCCGTCATCAGCATCGAGCAGAAAACCACCAATAAGAACCCGCGCTCGACCGTGGGCACCACCACCGAGATCTACGACTACCTGCGACTGCTCTTTGCCCGCGCCGGACGTGCCCACAGCTACATGACGGGCGAGCCGATGGTGAAGTACACGGAGGAGCGTGTGGTCGAGATGATACAGCAGGACTACGCCGGGCGCCGCATCCTGATACTGGCTCCGCTGGTGCGCAGCCGCAAGGGTCACTACCGCGAACTGTTTGAGGCCATGCGCCGCAAGGGCTACCTGAACATCCGCGTCGACGGCGAGATGAAGGAGATAACGCAGGGCATGAAGGTGGACCGCTACAAGAACCACGACATCGAGGTGGTGATTGACAAGATACCTATATCCCCTAACTTAGGGGGCTTAGAGAGGTTGAAGAAGTCGGTGGAGTTGGCCATGAAACAGGGCGAGGGTCTCATCATGATTTTGGACAAGGACACAGGCAAGGCGAAGTTCTTCTCGAAGCGACTGATGTGTCCCACGTCGGGCATAAGTTACAGCGACCCAGCACCTAACAACTTTTCGTTCAACTCTCCCCAAGGGGCCTGCCCGCATTGCAAGGGACTAGGTTACATCAACGAGATAGACCTGGCGAAGGTCATCCCCAACCGCAAGCAGAACATCCACGAGGGGGGCATCGTGCCCTTGGGCAAGTACAAGAACCAGATGATATTCTGGCAGGTGGAAGCCATCCTCAAGAAGTATGACTGCACGTTGAAGACGCCTATCGAGGACATCCCCGCCGAGGCCTTGCAAGAGGTGCTCTACGGCTCGCTGGAGAATGTGCGCATAGACAAGGAACTGGTTCACACGTCGAGCGACTACTTCGTGGCCTTCGACGGCATCATCAAGTACCTGCGCCAGGTGATGGAGAACGACGACTCCGCTGCCGGACAGAAGTGGGCCGACCAGTTCCTGGCCGAAGCCGTCTGCCCCGAGTGTCACGGACAACGGCTGAACCGCGAGGCCCTCAGCTACAAGATATGGGACAAGAACATATCGGAACTGGCCTCGATGGACATCGGCGAACTGCGCGAGTGGATAGACATGGCCGAGGAACACCTGGACAACCAGCAGCGCCAAATAGCCACCGAGATATTAAAGGAGATACGCACGCGACTGGACTTCCTGCTCGAAGTGGGGCTCGACTACCTGTCGCTGAACCGCCCGTCGGCCTCGCTGTCGGGTGGTGAGAGCCAGCGCATCCGACTGGCCACACAGATAGGCTCGCAGCTGGTCAACGTGCTCTACATCCTCGACGAGCCCTCCATCGGCCTGCACCAGCGCGACAATGAGCGACTGATTAAGTCGCTGAAGGAACTGCGTGACCTGGGCAACACGGTCATCGTGGTCGAGCACGACCGCGACATGATGCTGGCAGCCGACTGGATTATCGACATCGGCCCCCGTGCCGGACGCAAGGGTGGCGAGGTGGTGTTCCAGGGCACGCCGAAGCAGCTGATGAAGGCGGATACGTTGACGGCAAAGTATCTTTCGAGGAGTGTGGAGTGTGGAGGGTTGAATGAGAATACTCCTGCCACAGACACATCTCACTCCACACTTCACACTCCACCCTCCACGATAAAACTGAAAGGCTGCACCGGCAACAACCTGAAGAACGTCAACGTGGAGTTCCCATTAGGCAAGCTCATCCTCGTGACGGGCGTATCGGGGTCGGGCAAATCGACACTCATCAACGAGACGCTGCAGCCCATCCTGTCGAAGCACTTCTACCGCTCACTGAAGCGGCCCATGCCCTACGAGAGCATCGAGGGGCTGAACCTGATAGATAAGGTGGTCAACGTCGATCAGTCGCCCTTGGGACGCACGCCGCGCTCGAACCCCGCCACCTACACGGGCGTGTTCAGCGACATCCGGGCGTTGTTCGTCGGACTGCCCGAGGCCAAGATACGAGGCTACAAGCCGGGGCGCTTCTCGTTCAACGTGAAGGGGGGGCGCTGCGAGACCTGTGGCGGCAACGGCTACAAGACCATCGAGATGAACTTTCTGCCCGACATACAGGTGCCCTGCGAGGAGTGCCACGGCAAGCGATATAACCGCGAGACCCTGGAGGTGCGCTACAAGGGCAAGTCGATAGCCGACGTGCTCGACATGACCATCAACCAGGCCGTGGAGTTCTTTGAAAACGTGCCCGACATCCTGCGCAAGATAAAAACCATCCAGGACGTGGGCCTCGGCTACATCAAGCTGGGGCAGTCGTCGACCACCCTCAGCGGCGGCGAGAGCCAGCGCGTGAAACTGGCCACGGAACTGTCGAAGAAGGACACGGGCAGCACCGTCTACATCCTCGACGAGCCCACCACGGGCCTGCACTTCGAGGACATCCGCATCCTGATGCAGGTGCTCCACCGCCTCGTGGCCCGTGGAAATACGGTCATCGTCATCGAACACAACCTCGACGTCATCCGTCAGGCCGACTGGATTATTGACATGGGCCCTGAGGGAGGACGTCGCGGCGGCGAGATACTCAGCACGGGAACACCCGAGCAGGTAGCCAAGAGTAAGAAGGGATTTACTCCCCAGTTCCTCAAGCAGGAACTGGGGCTGTAAAACAAAAGTGTATCAGAACTTGTAGCGCAGACCGCCGCAGAGCATACCTTGCTCGCTCAGTCCAAACTCTGCAAAGGCGCGAATATGCTCAGTACCGGCATCCAGACCGATGGGCGTGATGTCGAAGTCGAACATCAGGTCACTGTCGCTCTTGCTGGTGCCGTCGTTATCACTCTCAGCTTTCTCGGTCATCAGCATGGCACCGATACCGACCTTCGAGTAAAAGCCGAAGTACTTGGTGCGCACCCAATGGAGCTTAACGGAAGGCATGAGGCTGAAATTGTAGCGGTCAGACTCACCAATCTTCTTCTTACTGTCTCTGGATGCTGTCTTCAAATGACCATAGATGTCGCGCGTCATACCGTTCATGGCAAAATAGCCGCCGACGGCTACCATCTTGCTCACATTGTAATAATAGCCGACAGCGAGACTTGGCAAGTACTTCTCGTTCTCATAACTGTCAAAAGCATAGACATTCCCGGCCGTCATGATGGACGTCACCATGATTTCACCGAGGCTACCGAAAGCCTCGCTGAGTCCGCTGATAATCTCAGAGTTAGAAGCTGAACCGACACTCAGCTGCACCTCGTGCTTCGTGTTGTAATACTGAGCGTTGGCACTCATGGTAGCCGTCAGAGCGGCTATAGCCAATAATGCAATTTTCTTCATTTCAGGGAATTAGAAGTTCACACCGAAGTTGATGAACAGGGCATTGCCGTGGACGGTCTCGTCAGTTACATCATCATCAGCAATGTTGGCAATACCGAACTGATAACCTACCTCAAGATAGAGCATATCGTACTCGGCACCGCAACCAACCTTCAGACCCATGTCAGGGTGGTTGACAAAGTTGAACGAACTCTCATCAAACTTCACACCCTCATACTTTCCTTTAAAGCGTCCGCCAATACCATAGGAGAAATAAGGACCGGCAAAGGGCAGCAGAGCAATATCGTCAGTAGCCTTGATACCATATTTCAGAATCAGGGGAATCTCCAAGTACTTGATGGTCATCTTGTTGTCGCCGTCCTTACCACCGCGCTGGGTGTAGTAGAAACCACTCTCCAAGAATACGGGCGAAGTTGGCGATACGCGAAGACCGACGACACCACCCAGATTCAGGCCAGCTTTCATGCTATTGGCATCCGTACCGTCACCCGACAGGCTGGCCAGGTTCAAACCCATACGGGCTCCATAATAAACGCTGCTCTTGTCAAGTGAAAAACCACCGCTGGCGAACTGTGCAAACGAAGGCACGGCCAGCATCATTGCTACGATAGCTGTAAAAAATTTCTTCATAACGATTTTCTTTTTAAATGGTAATTGTTTATAAACTTTTGCAAAATAACAACAAAATTCTCAGATTACCAAACTTTTTACCGAAATAATCATAAAAAACATCAAACAATTGTCATTCATCTATTTGTATTATACATTTTTTTGTAACTTTGTAGCCATAAATTACACTATCACCGAATATGAAGAAACTACTAATGTTGACGGCAGCCACTCTCATGGCTATCACTATGACAGCTGCCAACGAAAAGACTACACTACGCATCAAGGGAATGAGATGTGAGGAAGAGGCCCATAAAGTGAACACTGTCGTGAAGCAGCTCAACGGCATCCAGAGCTTAGACTTCGACCTGGAGAAACGCACAGTAACCATTTCCTACGACGGCACACTGACCTGTGCCGACAGCATCAAGGCAAGACTCGACCGCATAGGAGGACGCTACAAGACCAGCCCATACGACAAGAATGAGGTCATCACCCGCGGCATGGGTCTCCAGATGGGTGACATGCATTGCCAGAAGTGTGCCGACCGCATCATGAAGCGACTGGAGACGATGGAGGGAATCGACAGCATGTCGCCACACCTTGACAAACAGTACCTCTTTATCCGCTACGATGCCAACAAGACCTGCAAGGCCGACATCCGTCAGGCCCTGGGCGAACTGGGCTTCACGCCAGTAACCTATTATACGAGCAAGGTCATCAGCTTCGCCTACTTCAACATTCCAAAAGAGGCATGTACCGAGGACACCATCGAAGAGGTGCTGGCACTCGACGGCGTTGATGACGTAAACGTCAATCCCAGACAAGGGTCACTGGCCATCACTTACGTGAACAATGAAACGTCGGTCGAGAAACTGCTGGAACAAATCAAGGCTGCCGGCATCGAGGCCACCATTCCACCGGCACATGAGTGCGAGGAAAACAAATAAAACGTTATGCGAAAAATTCTTCTGCTATTATCCGTTCTCTGCACGCTGACAGCCGTCGCCCAGAACTACAAGATACAGTTGACCGTGACAGAGCGGGGCACCCGCGAACCGGTCGTCATGGGTACCGTGCTGCTGCAGCCGTCAGGACAGACGGCTGTGACCGACATGAAGGGACAGGCCACCATCAACAACGTGCCCCAAGGCCGCTACACGCTCATCGTCCGCTACGTGGGCTTCGAGCCTTACCTGGTAGCGGTCAACGTCACCAACCGCGACCTCAACCTGAAAGCCGAGCTCGTGGAGTCGTCGTTAGCCCTGAAGGAGGTGACAGTGACGGCCAAGACCCGCGAGAGCGGTGCCTCGACCAGCAGCGTCATCGGGCGCCAGGCTATCGACCACCTGCAGGCCACCTCGCTGGCCGACGTCATGCAGTTGCTGCCCGGACAACTGATAGACCGTCCCGACCTGACCCAGCAACAGGGACTGCAACTGCGTACGCTTCAGAACAACTCAACGATGGCCTTCGGCACGAGCATCGTCGTCGACGGTGTCCCCATGTCTAACAACGGCGACCTCGCCCAGGGAGCCTTCTCGGGCACGGCCTTCGCGGGCACCGACCTGCGCCAGGTGTCGGCTGACAACATTGACGAGGTGGAGGTCATCCGCGGCATCCCCTCAGCCGAATATGGCGACCTGACCTCGGGACTGGTCGTCGTCCACTCCAAGGTGGGCGTCACACCCTGGCAGGTGAAGGCCAAAATCAACCCCGGCCTGCAGAACTATAGTGTGGGCAAGGGCTTCTCCCTTGCCAAAGCCGGCATCATCAACGCCAACCTCGACTACGCCAAAGCCTGGGGCGACCCCCGACAGAAGACGCGCTCCTACGACCGCTACACGGCCAACATCGGATGGGGCTACGACATCAGCCGCCGTTGGCACACGGATACGAAGCTGCGCTTCCTGCAGGCCAAGGACTGGACGGGTAAAGACCCCGATGCCATCCAGGACGGTACGGAATCGAAGGACAAGACCACGACGGTAGGACTGACCCACAACGGACGCCTGCAGATGGACCTGCCGCTGATGCGCTCGTTGAAATACACCTTAGGCGTCAGCCTGTCACAGACCGACAACACCAATACCAGCTTCGTGACGGTCAGCAGCGGACTGCTGCCCATCCTGACGGCCCGTGAGACGGGCTACTACTCCGTGCCCTGGAAGACCACCAGCTACAAGGCCACAGGACGCACCGAGAGCAGCCCGGGCAACGTATTCCTGAAAGTGACCGACGACTTCTTCCTGCGCAAAGGCAAGACCGTACAGAGTTTCAAGGTGGGTGTAGACTACCACTACGACTGGAACTCGGGCAAGGGCTACTACAACGAGGACGAAGCCCTGCCCCTGCGCCCCAACAGTAACGGACGCCCCCGGGCCTTCAGCGACATTCCCGGACTGCATCAGCTGTCGGCCTTCGCCGAGGACCAGTTCACCTACAATATTAATAAGGTGAACCGCCTGCGCGTGAACTTCGGACTGCGCTTCACGTCATTACAGCCTTTCAGCGACCTGGCCACCACGGCCCTGTCACCTCGCCTCAACGTGGCATTCTCCGTGACGAAATGGCTCGACATCCGGGGCGGCATCGGCATGAACTCCAAGACGCCCGGACTCATGCACCTCTATCCTGACAAGAAATACATCGACGACGTGGTGGGCAACTTCACCCTGAGTGAGCACCCGGCCTACTACGTCCACACCCAGGTCTACGACGTACAGCGCTCGGAAGGACTGAAGAACGCCACCACCACCAAGGTGGAGGCGGGACTGGACATCAAACTGCCCAAGGGACGCAGGCTGAGCCTGCTGGCCTATCAGGACCGTACACCTGACGGTTTCGAGACGGCTGCCGACTACTTCACCTATACGTACAACCTGTTCGACGACACGGCCACGCTGCCCATTACCGACTTCTCGACGGGCTACGCCTACCAGTTCAACTGCTTTGCCACGACAGGACTCTTAGAGAACACCAACAAGACCGTGAACCGAGGGCTGGAGTTCGACTTCGACCTCGGCGAGATTCCCATGCTGAAGACGAACCTGTACTTCAGCGGTGCCTGGAATGAGACGAAGACTGACTGGAGCACCCGCATGAACACCAGCGGCGTGCCCGCCTCCCTGCTCAGCGGTACTATCTACGCCGGTCGCAACATCTCGCCCGTCCGCATCGTCTATCCCTCGGGATTGGACTATACGCGACTGCGCCGCTTTGTCAATACGCTGCGCGCCGTCACCCACATCCCGCAGCTACACATGGTGGCTTCGTTCACGGCACAGGTCATCTGGCACAACTCCACCTGGAGCTACACGGCCGACAAAGACCCCATCGGATGGATTGACAACAACCTCGTATACCACGACATCAACTCGTCGCCCACTATAGACTTCCCGGGAGGCAGCTTCGCCGCCAACGACGAGAAACTGCAGTTGCGCTATACGGACAACGAGCCTAACAAGTCGCCCAGGACATGGAACCTCTCGGCCCGCCTCACCAAGGAGCTGGGCAAGGTGGGCGGCCTGTCGCTCTATGTCGACAACTGCCTGTTCTACGAGCCTTACATGAAAGGCAACAACACCAATACCCTTACACAGCGCAACACCGGCAAGTTCGCCTTCGGTGCCGAGCTCTCACTAAACCTGTAAACGAATGAAAAAGAACATATCCTCCCTCCTCGCCTTCTATTCGCTATACTGCGGCGTAGCTGCAGCCCTCACCTCCTGCATTGACTACGACGACGCCACTACTGAGATTGCAGCCCGCGTCCAGTTAGTCCTGCCGTCGGAGTTCACGGGCAACGCCGAAATGGAAGGTCATGAGATTGTGATGCAGCAAGGCACCACCCGACTGGCGGCCACTACCGATGCCCAGGGCATGGCGACATTCGCCAAACTCGTCCCCGATGTCTACGACATCTTCTGTTCCTGGGAGATTACTGACGACCAGTACCGGCAGCAGACCGGCCAGGAACTGAACGGCGGTACCAGCTGTACCATCGCCGGTTCGCTGAACAACCACCTCATCAGCGAGGAGCAGACCGTCCAGCTGACGACCAACCTCAGCATCAACCGCGACATCCTCATCGGCAAGATATACTATGCTGGCTCAAAGGACAACAACGGTAAGAACTACCAGGCGGGCAAGTACTTGGAACTCTACAACAACGGCAACAGCGCCGTCGATGTCAGCGGCTACTACATTGCCCTGTTAGAGACAGAGAGTACGCAGGCCTACACGCTCGAGAACCTGCACGAAGCCTTTGATGACTCCGTAGTGGTGGCCAAGCAGGTGTTCCGCATCCCAGCCGACAAGCCGTTCATGGTGCAACCAGGCGGGACGGTGCTCATCGTCAACAGCGCTACTGACCATACTGAGAACAACGACATGGAGAGCAACCTCACCGGAGCCGACTTTGAGGCCAAGGATAATACCGGCAAGACGCAGAACAACCCCGCCGTGCCGGCCTTGGAACTCATCTACACGATGTATCCCTCCATCTCAAACATGAACCTCGTGCAGAACGGTCTCTGCTCAGTCGTGCTTTTCCGTACTGACGAGGATGTCACGGACTGGCCTCTGGTCTACCCCTACGGCAAGACCAGCGGTTCGCAGTTCAAACTCATCCCCGTACGTACCGTCATCGACGCCGTGGAGTGCCTGCCCAACAAGGCGACGGGCATCGACGTGAATACCAAGCGCCTCTACCCCACCCTCGACGCCGGCTATGCCAACATCGAGGCCAAGAGCGGCTATACCGGCGAAGTGGTCTACCGCCACACGGCCGACAAACGCGGTACCGACGGTCACAGGATGATGACCGACACCAACAACTCGTGCAACGACTTCCACGCTTCCTCAACGATTAAACCCCGCCAATACGATGAATAGAACCCACATACTCCCTGCCCTAATGGCTCTATTGGTCCTATTAGGGCCATCCGACTTATCTGCCCAGAACGAAGCTCAATACCGCTACGCCGACGCCACCCAACTGTGGCGACTGACCGACAACGCCGCCGCCCTGTCGCTCGACTCCGGCTACAACCGGGGCGTGGCCTACTTCGACCTGCAGCACCGCGAAGGCGACTACCGCCGCACGCAGGAAGGCGGGCAGAAGAACCAGCTGGAGTTCTTCACCGAGCGCTACCAGCGCATCAACCAGCTACTCGTCGGCTACGGTTCGTTCCGCTTCGACATGGACCGTACGAAGGACCGTTCGTGGTGCGACGTCATGCGCCCCTATAACGCCGACCCCTTCTTCTCGGGCAGTAGCATCAGCGGCAAGTACGACACCCAGCAGTTCGACCTTACTGCCGCCGTGGGAACCACCCAGCTGTGGGGATTTACCGGCGGTCTGCGCTTGGACTACAAGGTGGGCGACCTCAGCCGACTGCGCGATCCCCGTTCACGCTCTGAGCTGCTCGACTACAAGCTGACACCGTCACTGACCTACACGACAGAGCCTCATACCATCGGACTCTCCGGACATTACAACCGCCGCAAGGAGAAGATACCCGGCATCACCACCGTCCAGACGGACCCGAACCTGAAGTACTACCTCATGTCGGGCATGGAACAGGCCGTGGGTACCACCGGCGGCTACAGCGGCTACAGTCGCGAATGGGTGGACCACCGCTTCGGGGCTGCCCTCAGCTACGGCTACAATCGGAACGGCATCAAAAGCGTCACAACAGCCAGCATCGAACGCGGTTCCGAGGATGTCCTTGGACAGTATAAGTACGAGCCGGGCCACTACGTCAGCTATCGCTACGGTCTGGACAGCCATAACCGCCTCGACAACAGCCGAACCCTGCACCAGCTTGACCTCAGCGTGGACTACCAGCAAGCCTACGCCGACGAATACCGCCAACAGCTCATCCAGGAGCGCGACGCCGAGAAGGGCTACACCAGCTATCGCTACGAGACACTCATCACCTTCAAGAAACGCTACCAAGTAAAGCAACTGTCCGCCGACCTCCACTACCGCTGCTCGTTCGTCGACCCCGTTTCCGCCATCACCGGTTACCTTGGTCTCAACGCCGCCCTGAACCAAGCCGAGAACAAGCACCTGCTGCCCACGTCGACCTTAGAGTACACCCATATCGACTTCACCCTCGAAGGCGGCAAGTCGCTGCTGAAGAACCGCCTCTGGATTGACGCCGAGGCCGGCTACCACGTCTCGTCGAAGGCAGACCTCGCGCTGGCAGACGCTACGACCGACTACGCCGTCGGCGTTCTGCTGCCCGACATGCAATACTACGACGCCAACTACTGGCGCGGCCATCTGGCCGTCACCTACCAGTTTCCTCTTACCATTAAAGGTACGCGTGCGGAATGGTTTGTACGTGCCTACGGCGACTACCTTAGTGCCGACCACTCGCTCAGCCAGTCTACCGTCGGTGCCTCCATCGGAATCTATTATTAACGTAAATCATCAAAGAATATGAGAATCTCTACATCAATGAAAACGCTGGCCGTCATCGCTGTCATGCTGACGACAAGCAATGCTGTAATGGCCGGTAATGGCACCAAGGAAAGCCCCTACACCGTGGCCGAACTGAACGCACAGAAAGACGCATTGGCCGCCAGCGGCCAGGTGGTTTGGGTGAAAGCCGACCTGAAGGGCCTCGGCAAGGACGGCTCGCTAACAGAAACAGGGAGCGACAACAAGGACGTGAACAATCTGGCAGGCCTCTTCGGCGATGCCACAGGCGATTTCGTGGCCTACAGTTGGCAGATTCTTGGCCAGCTGGCGTTGTCAGACCTCACCAATACCAAAGACCTGCTCATCAGCCTGACCTATGGTACTGCAGGCCACCCATCTGGCAATACGGCCAATCCTCAATATGCAAGCAACTACGAGCCCGAAAGCGACCACTTCTCATTGGAAGAGGTTCACGGAGCCTTGTCGCTGAACATCGAGAACGGACTGCGCGGCTACCACATAGCCAGCAGTTACCTCATTCCCGCCGACGTGGTGGCTGTCAAGGTGAGTGCCGGCTACTCTGCCAGCAAGGGTGCCTATGTCAATTATACCGACTTCGATGGTAGCAGCGCCACCATTATTACACCCAAGAACAGCGCTCTTGTCCTGAAGGCAGCCCCGGGCATCCACGACTTCGTGCTGTCTGCCGCCCTCAACGAACAGACCATCTCGAACGGAAACTCCCTGAACCCAGGCACACAGGCTGGCGTCAACACCGGAACGACCAAGAACCGTGCCTGCTTCCGCTTCGTTTCCGATGCCACAAAGCCAGGTTTCCAGCGCAACAGCGACGAGAATTATACAGTGACACTTGAAGCCAAGGACGAAGTATTTCTGTTGGTCAACACACAGGAAGCTAACTTCTGGGGCAACTATTCCTGGGAGACCGATGCCAAGGACTGGATTAGTTGGAATGGTGGACAATCAGCTGGCATCCAGTCCCTTCACCCTTCATCCGTCACCCTTCACAAAATTTATGACCTGCAAGGCCGCCGCGTGATTAAACCTTCCAAGGGCATCTACGTCAAAGACAACAAGAAAGTAATATTGAAATAACAGAAAATGAAGAAAACTATCATCGGCTGCATGACTCTTATCGCTTTGGCAGCCACATTTCAGAGCGCCGCACCCAAGGGTGACGACAATGTGATGACCAAGGAAGGCGACACCTATGTGGTGAACACCACGACGCTGGGCAAGGATGTACAAGGCTACGTTGCCACTACTCCCGTCAAGATCTACATCAAGAAGAACAAGGTGGAGAAAGTGGAGTTCCTGAAGAACCAGGAGACGCCTAAGTACATGGCCCGCGTGAAGAAGGCTATGCTCAACAAGTGGGACGGTCAGAAGGTGAAGGATGCCGCCAAGCTGAAGGTCGATGGTGTAACGGGGGCCACATTCTCGTCTGACGCCATCGTCAAGAATGTTCAGTTAGGACTGGAGTACTACCAGTCGCACAAATGAAGCGGACAGGCATCGTCCTATTCCTTAGTTCACTACTCATAGTGGCTTCACATAGTCTGGCAACTGACTATCGAAAGTTGTCGGGCTATGTGAAGCAATTTTCTTTTTATCAGTCAACCCGGCCAAGCCTCGCCAGAGGAACGGGAAAGTATACAGACCCCACGCTGACGGCCTTCCTGAACGTCAATGCGGAACAGGCAGAAAACGTATGCCGCCAATACGGTCTGCGCAAATTTGCCCAGAAGGGTGACATTGCCATCGTCAGCATCCCCATCGGTGCCCTTGGCCCGCTCTCTGAGCATCCCGCCGTCCATCGCATCGAGGCCAGCCCCTCTGCAAGTCTCTGCATGGACACCACCGCCGTCATTGTCGGTGCCTCATCCCTCCATCCTTCACCCTTCACCCTTTACCCCTCACCCCTCACCGGCAAAGGAGTCGTCGTAGGCGTCATGGACGTGGGCTTCGACTTGACACATCCCAACTTCTCAGACCCGCAGACAGGCGCTTACCGCATCGGCGCCTTCTGGGACCAGCTCTCCAAAGACACCGTTGGCAGCACATTACCCGTAGGCCGCGACTTCGTGGGGGCCGAGGCCGTCAAAGCACAATGCCACTCTGTCGACGGGCTCATCCAGACTCACGGCACCCACACCCTTGGCATCGCCACGGGCAGCGGCTATGACTCGCCTTTCCGGGGTATTGCCTACGATGCAGACATCTGCCTGGTCAGCAACGCCGTCAGCAGCGATATCGAACTCATAGACTCGGCTGACTATTACAAGTACACCAGTGCTACCGATGCCCTTGGCTTCAAGTACATCTTCGACTATGCCGACAGCCTCGGAAAGCCTTGTGTCGCCTCCTTCAGCGAGGGCTACCCACCCTACCTCGACGAGGAGGACAGCCTCTTCTCAGCCTTCCTCGACAGCCTCACCGGCCCGGGCCGCATCATCGTAGCCGCAGCGGGCAACGAGAGCTACCTCAAGACATATATGCACAAGCCCGCAGGACAGGAGGCCGCCGGTGCTTTCATACAGACCAACAAGGAACAGGCTTTCTACCGTATCAAGGCTGACGGTCCGCTATACTTCAATGTGCTGGCATACGCCGACGGCAAGGAGCCTACCGGCATCCTGCACTTCGTTTCTGACAGTCTCTGCCGTGACTCCCTGCTGACGGACACGCTATTCCTGGCCAACGACACTTGCGCCGTCACCATCGACCGCTACCCGTCCGCGTTCAGTGCCGACACCGTCTACAACATCCTGCTCACCACGCAGCACTCGACGCTCAACACCCTTCCGCCGCTGGCACTCGTCGTCGAGGGCACCGACAGCAGCGCCGAGGTCTTCGGCAGCTCCACCTATGCCCTGGCAGCCCGTCCCAACATCGACCCGCAATGGAACGCCGCCGAGGTCGGCCACAACATCCATGCCCCCGGCTGTTTCCCCTCCGTCATCTGCGTCGGAGCCACCACCCATCGCCTGGGCTTCGTCAACTACTTAGGTGAATACAAGGACAACTCTGTGGGACGCCTCGTCGGACGGCGCAGCCCCTATTCCTCCGTCGGCCCTTCCATGAACGGCCTGCTAAAGCCTGATGTCGTGGCTCCTGGCGACAACATCATCTCCTCCTACAGCAGCTACTACCTGGAAGCCAATCCTGATGCCAACGACATCAGCTCTGATGTCGCGCACTTCGAATACGAGGGCCGCACCTACTCCTGGAACGCCAATACCGGCACATCGATGGCCTGTCCCGTCGTCGCCGGCGTCATCGCCCTCTGGCTACAGGCCAAGCCCGACCTCACCCGCGAGGAAATCATCGACGCCTTCAGCCACTCCTGCCGCCAGCCCGACGCCACCCTCACCTACCCCAACAACCAATACGGCTACGGCGAGATTGACGCCTATCGCGGCCTCCTCTACCTGCTAGGCATCGACCACATCAAAACCATTGACTGCCAATCCCCCATTGGGCATCAGTGGCCAACCATCTACAATTTGAACGGTCAGCGCCTCAGTACCCCGCAGAAGGGTATCAACATCATCGGCGGGCGGAAGGTCGTCGTCAAAACCTAAACGGACAATCTGTCATCAAAAAGTTTGGTGGATTGAGATAATTTGCTTACCTTTGCCGCAAGAAAAACCTATGACAAATTAATAATCATCAAATAACTTAAAAGCAATGTTTGAAAACCAACCTAAAGGACTCTATGCGTTGGCGCTGGCCAACACGGGCGAGCGTTTCGGCTACTACACGATGCTCGCCGTCTTCGCACTCTTCCTTCGTGCTAACTACGGACTCGACGCCGGATGGGCGGGCGAGATCTACAGTGACTTCCTGATGCTAGTCTATTTCCTGCCCATCGTGGGCGGCTGGCTGGCTGACAAGTTCGGCTTCGGCCGCATGGTGACCATCGGCATCCTGATTATGTTTGCGGGCTACCTGCTGCTGTCCGTACCCCTGGGCGGCGACACGCTGGCCTTAGTGGTGATGCTGGCGGCGCTGGTGCTCATCGGACTGGGTACGGGCTTATTTAAGGGTAATCTACAGGTGATGGTAGGCGACCTCTACAACGACCCGAAGTATGCCGGACAACGCGACTCGGGCTTCTCCATCTTCTACATGGCTATCAACATCGGTGCGCTGTTTGCTCCGACGGCTGCCGTGAAGATTATGGAGTGGGCGCAGCAGAACCTGGGCACGTCGGTGAACGACTCCTACCACTTCGCCTTCGCCGTGGCCTGTGCCTCGCTGATTCTGTCGATTGCCATCTACTACATCTTCCGCGGCACGTTCCGCCATGTGGAGGGTGGTACGAAGAAGGCTGGCGTACAGGCTGAGGTCGAGGAACTGTCGAAGGAGGAGACCAAGCAGCGCATCGTGGCCCTATGCCTGGTGTTCGCCGTGGTCATCTTCTTCTGGATGGCCTTCCACCAGAACGGTCTGTCACTGACTTACTTCGCCGACGAGTTCACGGCCAAGACCTCGGAGGGTGTCGAGGGTATGGCCTTCAACGTGTGGAATCTCGTGGCCATCATCTTCATTGTCTATGCCCTGTTCTCGCTGTTCCAGTCGAAGACGGGCAAAGGTAAAGCCATCTCGGCCGTTGTTATTGTCATTGCTCTGGCCTTCCTCTTCCTGCAGTACGACGCTGCTAAGGGTGAGATTGTGGCTGTCTCGGCTCCTATCTTCCAGCAGTTCAACCCCTTCTATGTGGTGGCCCTGACGCCGGTGTCGCTGGCTATCTTCGGTTCGCTGGCCAAGAAGGGCAAGGAGCCTTCCGCTCCGCGTAAGATAGCCTACGGTATGGTGGTGGCCGGACTGGCTTACTGCCTGATGGCTGTCGCCTCCTTCGGACTGCCGATGCCGCAGACGATAGCTGGTCCCGACGGCGATCAGGTGGCTGTCCACATGGCTGACGTGACGCCTCAGCTGCTCATCTACACCTATCTGATCCTGACGTTTGCCGAGCTACTGTTGTCGCCGATGGGCATCTCGTTCGTCTCGAAGGTGGCTCCACCGAAATACAAGGGTTTGATGATGGGTGGTTGGTTTGTGGCCACCGCCATCGGCAACAAGTTGGTCGGCGTGGGTGGCTACCTGTGGGGGAACATTCCCTTGTGGGCAGTCTGGACAGTCTTCATCGCCCTCTGCCTCATCTCGGCTGTCTTCATGTTCGCTATCATGAAGCGCTTGGAGAAAGTATGCTGAGTTTCGTCCCGTTCCTGGTGCTCATAGCCCTTATCACGTGTTGCGTTGCCGTCTTCGGTAACGCAACGCTTGATGGTGCCAGTCAGGTGTCGCTGTTGGTGGCATCGGCCGTCAGCGTGATGGTGGGCCACTTCTCGAAGCGGCTGACGTGGGAGAACCTAGAACGGGAGGTAAGCGCAAAAATTTCCTATTGCTCGCCTGCCATCATCATCCTGTTTCTCATCGGAGCCCTCGGCGGCACGTGGATGGTGTCGGGCATCGTGCCCACGATGATCTACTACGGCATGCAGATACTGCGACCCGAGGTGTTCCTCGTCAGCAGTTCGCTGCTCTGTGCGCTGGTCAGCCTGATGATTGGCTCGTCATGGACTACTGTGGCCACCATCGGCGTGGCCCTGATGGGCATTGGTAAGGCCCACGGCTTCGACGACGGATGGATAGCGGGAAGTATCATCACGGGTGCATACTTCGGCGACAAGCTTTCGCCCCTCTCTGACACCACGGTGCTGGCCTCCAGCGTGTCGGGCACCCCGCTGTTCACGCATATCCGTTACATGATGTTCACCACCGTCCCCACCTTCTGCGTTTCGCTCGTCCTGTTCCTGATAGCAGGCTTGACGATGAACGTCTCTGGACACGGCAACGTGGCCGAGTTCATGGACGGCCTGGAGCGCACGTTCGTCATCACGCCGTGGCTCCTTGTGGTGCCTGTGTTGACGGGTGTCATGATAGCCCGCCGCAGACCGTCGGTGGTGGTGTTGTTCCTAGCCATCCTGATGGCGGCTGTCATGGGACTGTTGGTGCAGCCTGACTTGGTGCGCAGTATCTCCGGCGAAGAGGGCGACGGACTGCTCCCGGCCTACAAGGGCATGATGCAGGTATGCTACGGTTCGACGGACATTGAGACCGGCGTACCCATGCTCAACGACCTTGTGCGTACCAGCGGCATGGGTGGCATGATGCCTACCATCTGGCTCATCATCTGCGCCCAGACCTTCGGCGGCGCACTCACGGCTACGGGCCAACTGGAGGACCTGATGCGACTGGTATTGCGGGCTGTTCGTGGGACGGCGTCGCTTGTCGCCTCCACGGTCGGTACGGCCCTCTTCTGCAACATCGCCCTGGCCGACCAGTACCTCTCTATCATGCTGTCGAGCCAGATGTTCAAGGATGCCTATCAGCAGCGGGGTTACGAACCGCGACTGCTGAGCCGTTCGTGCGAAGACGGTGCCACGGTGACCTCAGTGCTCGTCCCCTGGAACACCTGCGGACTGACGCAGAGCACCGTGCTCGGCGTAGCCACGCTGACCTATCTCCCTTATTGTTTCTTTAACTTCCTGTCGCCGATAACGAGTGTTCTTGTTGCCGCTATCGGCTGGAAGATTCACCGCAAATGATGCTGAGCCTGTTACTGTCGGGATTCCTGACGCTGGTGGAACTGAACTGCGAGAACCTTTTCGACTGTCAAGACGACTCGCTGAAGCAGGATGAGGAATACCTGCCTGAAGCCACGCGCCACTGGACGTCGAGGCGCTACTGGCGTAAGCTGAACAACACGGCCCAGGAACTGCTGTCCACCTGTGATGACGGCATCCCCGACCTAATAGCCCTCTGCGAAGTGGAGAACGACTCGGTGGTCAACTCGCTGGTGCGTCGTTCGTTGTTACGCAATGCCGGTTATGAGTACCTGATGACGCAGTCGCCCGATGTCCGCGGCATTGACGTCGCCCTGCTCTACAGCCCTGCGGCATTTGCCCCTATCAGTAGCTATAGCCTGCGGGTGCAGCCCATAGCAGGGATGCGACCCACCCGTGACATCCTCTATGTGTCAGGACGTACCCTCGGTGGTGACACCCTCCACGTCTTCGTCGTCCATGCTCCCAGCCGCTATGGGGGCGAACGCTATAGTCGCCCCTTCCGTCTGGCCGTTGCCGACCGTCTGTGTCAGAGCATCGACTCGCTGCAGGCCGCCTCACCTGATGCCCATATCTTAGTGGCAGGCGACTTCAACGACGGTGCCGACAGTCCTGCCTTGCGGCGCATCGGTCAGCATCGCCTGCGTAACCTCACCAAGGACGCTCGTGGTCAGCATGGCGTCAGGGGAACCTACCGATACAAAGGCGAGTGGGAGAGTATCGATCATGTGCTGGGCTCCCACTCTATATATAATAAGGTGGACACGGTTTATATCCATGCCCACCAGTTTCTGTTAGAGGAGGAACGCCTTTACAGTGGTTACCGTCCTCGTCGTACTTATAACGGTATGCGTTATCAGTCCGGCTATAGCGACCACCTGCCGTTGGTGGTGCGCCTCAGGTGGGACTGACTACTTCTTGCGCACAGGGTCGCAGGTCAGTCCGCAGCCTAACTTCTTGAATATCTTACGGTCAACCTCGGAAAGCATCACCGTGGAGTGTACCTGACAGTTGCGCAGACGGGGCAGCTGCTCCAGGGCGCGCCGACAGACGTCGTCGTTTTCAGACAGTACCGACAGAGCCACCAGTACCTCGTCAGTATGCAGTCGCGGATTCTTGGCACCTAAGTATTCGGTCTTGGTCTTCTGTACCGGCTCAATGAGGCTCTGCGGAATAAGTTTGGCCTCGTGGTCGATGCCGGCCAGGTGCTTCGTGGCGTTCAGCAGCAGAGCGGCACTACAGCCTAAGAGCGGACTCGACTTGGCCGTGATGATGGTACCGTCCTCCAGTTCGATGGCGGCTGCCGTGTGGCCTGTCTCAATCTTCTTCTCATAGGCTGCCGTCGTGGTGCGGCGGAAGGCGGTGGTAATCTTGGCCTGGTTGAACAGCAGGCGTATTTTGTTCACCTCGTTCTCGTTGTCGGCTCCGTCGGCCATTTTGTTGGTGGCATCATAGAAGCGGCGGATAATCTCGTTGCGTGAGGCCTCGCAGCACACGTCGTCGTCGCAGATACAGAAGCCCACCATGTTGACGCCCATGTCCGTAGGCGACTTGTAGGGGTTCTCGCCGTAGATGCCTTCGAACAGCGCATTGAGCACGGGGAAGATCTCGATGTCGCGGTTATAGTTGATGGCCGTCTTGCCGTAAGCCTCCAAGTGGAACGGATCAATCATGTTGACGTCGTTCAGGTCGGCGGTGGCTGCCTCGTAGGCAATGTTGACGGGGTGCTTCAGGGGCAGGTTCCATACTGGGAAGGTCTCGAACTTGGCATAGCCGGCACGGATGCCTCGCTTGTTTTCGTTGTAGAGCTGCGAGAGGCAGGTAGCCATCTTGCCACTCCCGGGACCTGGGGCGGTGACGATGACCAGCGGGCGCGTGGTCTCCACGTAGTCGTTTTTGCCGAAACCTTCGTCCGAGGCTATCAGTTCCACGTTGTGGGGGTAGCCGTCGATGGGGTAATGGATGTAGGACTTGATGCCCATGCGCTCCAAACGGTGGCGGAACTGGTCGGCAGCATGCTGACCGTCATAGTGGGTAATGACCACCGAACCTACCATGAAGTCGCGGATCATGAACTCGTCGCGCAGTCTGAGCACGTCCTCGTCGTAGGTGATGCCCAAATCGGCGCGTATCTTGTTCTTCTCAATATCTTCGGCACTGACCACGATGATAATCTCAATGCTGTCGCGCAACTGTCCTAACATCCGCAGTTTGGAGTCAGGCTTGAAGCCGGGCAGCACACGCGAGGCGTGATGGTCGTCGAAGAGTTTGCCGCCCAGTTCCATGTAGAGTTTGCCGTCAAACTGGGCAATGCGCTCCTTGATGTGTTCGGACTGTATCTTCAGATACTTCTCGTTGTCGAATCCTATTTTCATGGCTTATTCGGTGATATTAGGAAGTTCCAGTCCGATGCCCTTCTTCTTGTCGATGGCCTTCAACACGAAGCCGAGGATCAATGCAGCCACACCGAGGCAGGCCAGCATGATGAGCGGCGCAGTATAGTCAAACTTCGTGGGGTCGGTAACGCCCGGGTTGGTAGCATCGAGCACCTTGCCGATGAGCAGCGGGAAGAGCCACAGTCCGATGTTCTGAATCCAGAAAATCAGGGCGTAAGCCGAACCGATGACCTTGGCATCGACAAGCTTGGGCACCGAGGGCCACAGCGAGGCGGGCACCAGCGAGAACGACGAACCTAGCACGAGGATGGTGACGTAGGCGATGATGATGCCACCGATGGCAGAATCCTTGAACATGGGCAGCACGAAGGCAAACGTCAGGTGGCAGGCAATGAGCAGCAGCGAACCCAGGACAAGCATCGAGGCAGCCTTGCCCTTATGGTCGACGTAGGAACCGAGAATCGGCGTGATGAGTACGGCAAGCAGGGGGAATACGGCGAAGATGGACTCTGCCGACTGGCGCATGTAGCCCATATAACAATAGGTGACGAGGGCTATGATGGAGAGCCCCAACAGTCCGTATTTCAGGTTGGCCTTTTTCTGGAAGTTGCTGGCGAAACCGGCAGCAGCCACAATCAGCATGATGACATACTGCACGATGGTGACGTCGGGCTGTGCCCAGAACGAGTCGGCAGCGGGCGGTGTCAGCGAGAGGTTGCATTGCAGCATGTTGACAGCGTACTTCTGGAAGGGGAAAATGGCCGAGTAGTAAAGCACGCAGAGCAGGGCGACAATCCAGAAACCAGAGTCGGTCAGGATCTTTCCCAGGTCGCTGACCTTGAACGGGTCATCCTTCTCTTCGGCCTCACCCGTCTGTGCATCCAGCTTCTGATCCATCACGAAATAGACGATGGTCATGATGAGCGCAATACACATCAGTACCACACCGAAGGCTACCGAGCGGCTGACGCTAATCTGGCCACCCAGACGGGCAAAGAAGGGCGAGAATATCATGCAGGTGGCCACACCCAGACGGGCCAGTGCCATCTCAGACCCCATAGCCAAGGCCATCTCGCGGCCCTTGAACCACTTCACGATACCGCGTGACACCGTGATACCTGCCATCTCGCAACCGCAGCCGAAAATCATGAAACCACAGGCGGCGAACTTAGCCGAGGCAGGCATACCCTCGTAGAAGGGACTGACACCCAACTCGTCGAAGATGGGAATGTAGTTCAGGTTGTTGGTGAACCAGGTCTCCAGTCCGCTGCCGATGAACGAGTCGCTGACGGCATACCACTTGATGACGGCACCCGCCAGCATAACGGCGGCTGAAAGGACGGCGGTGAAACGGACACCCATCTTGTCGAGGATGATACCGGCAAAGATGAGGAAGAAGGCAAACACGTTGAGGAACACCTCGGAGCCCTGCATGGTTCCGAAAGCGGTGCTGTCCCAGCCACGTGTCTCCTGCATCAGGTCCTTGATGGGCGACAGGATGTCCATGAAGATGTAGCTGCAGAACATGGCAAGTGCCAGCAGTAATAGTGCGGTCCACCGCATGGCGGCAGAGTCGCGAAGGGTCTTTTGAATCGCTTGTGACATGTTAAATTATATTTTTAGTTCTAATTTGTGTGCAAAGGTACGAAAATAATCGCAATTTGTAATTTATAATTCAAAATAATTTTTTAACTTTGCTGCCGAAAAGGAAAGATTAGAGTATGGACGCCACTTTCTTACAGCGAAAAATTGTCCTGCCGAACGATGTGCAGGAGGTTCCGAAGCTTGCAGCCTTCGTCGATGAGGTGTGCGAATTGATGGAATTTGACCCGATGCTGACGATGCAGTTGAACCTGGCCATAGAGGAAGCTGTAGTCAACGTGATGGACTATGCCTACCCGCCCGGGACGAAGGGTGAGGTGGACATTGAGGTAAAGGCTGATGCCGACAAGCTGATGTTCACTATCAGCGACAGCGGTGTGCCCTTCGACCCGACGGCCAAGGCTGAGGTTGACACCACGCTGAGTGCCGAGGAACGGCAGATCGGCGGACTGGGCATCCACTTGGTACGGCATATCATGGATCATGTAGAATACGAGCGAAAGGACGGACACAATTTCCTTAGGCTCAGCAAGAAGCGCTAAACCATTGAATGAAAAGCAAAAGAGGCTGCAGGAACGTTCCTACAGCCTCTTTTATTATCCTTTAACGTTGGATATCTTACTTGGTAAGTGCGCTACGGGCACCTTCAATCTGCTCCTTGGCCTCAACGAGCTGAGACTTCAGCTGGTCAACAGAGATAGCATTGAGCACGTTCAGCGGAGTGATGGCATTGGCAACGGGAATGATGTCGGGATCGTACTCGGTCAGACGGTTGATGGCGTCAATCAGCAGCACAACTCGATAGGTAGCGTTAGCGGCAGCATCATCGTCGAACGAAGAAATGAACTTCTCGGTGTTCTGTGACAACACGTACAGCTCTTCTACCAGAGAGGTAGCAGCCAACTGCCAGAAGTAGTTGATACGACCGTTCTGGTTCATGGCTTCGTACAGAGCCTGGGTGGTCTCATAGATAGTGGCGGCATCAGGCAGATCCTTGAACGAGGGGTCATTGATGTCGGCAGCCAGTTTCGAGATAGCTTTCTGGTACCCATCGGTAGGCATGTCATACAGCTGGGCAACCTTCTGGTCAACGCTCAGCGCACTCAGCATGCGGTACTTCTCAGACAGGGTGGTGGTGTTCTCAGCCACAGCGGGATCCAACAGGTAGTCGGGCTTCACCTGCTTCTCCTGGTCGGTCAGCTTGATTCCGTTCTCGTCCTGCACGATGGGCAGCTGCTTCAGTTGGCCGAGTACGGCAGCCAGACTGTCGAGCTCAATCTTGATCTTTGCTTCTACCTGCTCCTGCTCAAACGACTTGACAGAGTCAGTCTCCTCTGCGGTTTGTGTACTCTTCTTGCCTCCACATGCGGTGAAAGCTACTGCTGCAATTGCTACAGCAAACATTGCTAATTTTTTCATTGCTTTTCTTTTTTTAATTAATGTTATAGTGAATTATTGTTGTTCTTTCCTGAGATAACGTCCCGGACAGTCGGCCAATAGCAGACAGATGGCCAGGAGGCACATCAGCGCGATGACACCCATGTTGAACGTCAGCGTTTTGATGTGGTGCGAACCCAAAATCTTCTCGCTGCTGTAGAAAGGGGCCCGCCCTATGTGGCTCTGGGGCGTCAGGTAGATGATACCAGCCCGGGGGACAATGTAGTCGTCGACGACCTCAACCATCCGCGGCTGGTCAGCACCGACGACGCAGTCCTCCAACTTGATGTTGTAGTTGCTACGCTTCAGGTCGAGCAGGGCTTCCTTGCCGTTTTTGCGGATGTGGGAAGCCACCAGAGCATCCTTCTCCATCGTGGCCTTGTTGCCCCGTTTTACCAGCACCTTCTCGGCTTCTTTCATATACTGGTAGAGCGAATGGTAGGAGTCGTCGCCCTCGTAGGGCTCCATGCCGCAGTACTCACTCAGTCGTGGCAGGTTGGTGTGAATCACCCGCAGGTGGGCAGGGTCCACCTCCTTACCGCGTTTCTTCTCGTCCTCCATGGTCTCCAACTGCGACTGCAGTTCGTAGAGGAAGGCGGCATTGTAGAATTGGTTCTCCTGCTTGGCCTTGTCCAGTTCGAAGTAAGGCTTCTCGTATTCATTATCGGTGAACGACGTGACGGCCAGCGCCTCGTAGCTCCATCTCGACGGGATGAGGTCGCCTATCAACGGTACGTTGCCAGTGGTGCTCTTGGGCGTCAGGTCGCTAAAGCTGACCACCAGTCCGCAGAGCAGAATCTGGGGTATCAGCAACATCGGTATGCTGATGTAGATAGCTACCACCGAGTTGAGACATTGCGACAGGATGAGTCCCGTGAGGTTGGCCAGCAGGGCTGTCATGAACAGGATGAGCCACCACGTGCTGAAGAGTCCCAGTCCCATAATGGTGTTACCAATGACGATGAACAGCAGTGTCTGTATCAGCGACACCCCGGCCATGAAGATAATCTTCGACCAGATGTAACTGCCATACGACAACTGCAGGAATTTTTCGCGTTTCAGCAGGGCGCGGTCCTTGATAATTTCCTCGGCGCTGCCGCTCATACCGATGAACGTGGCCACGATGACCGCCATGAAGAAGTAGCTCACCAGGTTTTTGTTATCCATCACCGTGTAGCCCTCAGTTGGTGCATAGCGGGTCAGTAGCGAGCAGATAACTGCCAGCACGGGAGCTTCGAGCAGCGCGATGCACAGATACTGTATGTTGGTCACCTTCGTCTTGATGTTGCGCTGTAGGAAGATGAGGAACTGCTTCAGCACTCCCGGCTTCTTCTGGTCCGACGGCGGTACGTCGCTGATCGCTGGCTCGGGCAACTTGGGCTGGTTGTTCAGGTAGAGCTCATGCCACTCCTGAGGTGTCATCTTGCGCTCGTCCGAGAATTCGCCACTGTTGTTCAGTGCCTTCTCGTCGATAATGTTCAACACGATTTCCGGATTGACGTTGCCACAGGTGGGGCAGGCACTGGTCTCGGCGTCGGCGTAGCAGGCAGCCTCTTTAAAATAGGTAATAGCGTCGATGGGGTTGCCGTCGAAGACAGGATAGCCACCGCGGTCAAGCAGCCACAGACGGTCGAACAATTTATAGACGTCGCTTGAAGGCTGGTGGATATTCACCACGATGAGCTTGCCTTTATAGGTCTGTTCCTTCAGCAGGTTGATGACTTTCTCGGTATCAGCCGACGACAGTCCCGATGTAGGCTCGTCAAGGAAGAGTACGGCAGGCTCGCGTATCAGCTCTAAAGCTATGTTCAGACGCTTACGCTGACCGCCCGAAATGTATTTGTTGATTGGCGACCCCACTTTCAGGTCCTTGGCAGCATCCAGTCCCAGGTCCTTCAGTGTCTTCATGACACGACGGTCAATCTCCTCCTTCGACATGCCCTCGAAGCAGAGACGTGCGGTGTAGTACAGGTTCTGATAGACCGTCAGTTCCTCGATCAGCAAATCGTCTTGTGGCACAAAACCAATCAAATCTTTTGCTGCCGACTCTGAGATGTCGTGGCCGTTGATGGTGATGCGTCCCTCCTGTGGTATCAGACTGCCGTTCAGGATAGACAGCAGTGTAGATTTGCCTGTTCCGGAACCGCCCATGATGGCCAGCAGTTCGCCGCTGTGCAGCGTGAAACTCAGGTCGTGCATGCCGTTGTCGCTGTTGGGGAAACGGAAGTTGATGTCGCGTCCGCAGAATTCCACCCGCCGTGCTTCACCTTCGGCTTTGTCCTTTTGGTTGTAGGCCGACAGGATGGAGGAATAGTAGACGGGCTTGCCGTTCTTGCCTTTCAACACGCTGCTCTGCAGCCACACCTGATAGGCACCCGGCAATACGGGTACATCGTTCAGCAGTACGGTATCCGTTCCGTTGTAGGTGAACACCATCGTACCCGTCTCGGGGTTAAGCAATGTCTTCAGCTGACCGTCGAACCCTTCGGGCTGGTGCAGCATCACGTGCTCCGTGGGCTTGCTGTTCACGAAGTCCACAAAGTCGCCGAAGAGCTGTTCGCTGATATGAAACGACTGCGCCATCGCCTTGAACATAGGGTGCATCTTGTCTTCGTCGATACCGCAGAACTCCATGATACGCAGCAGCAGCATCGCCTCCTCGTTGGCGCGAATCTTGCCGTGAAGGTTAGTACATATAAGGTCAACCGTCTTCTCGGTGTCCAGATTGTCGCTCATCTCGTAGACGCCACGCATGTCGCTGTACAGGTCGAGATACACGTTAATGTTCCTAATGCCAAAGTGGTGACGCAAATAGCTTACGAGCATATTTCTTGCTCGTGTCTCATCTACTTGTTCTTCCTTGCCAAATAAGGCGAAAAGACTTAGAAAACTGGATAATATGATATCTGTCATCTCTTTTCTCTATGCCCGACGAACCATCGTCTTTGTAATTTTGCTTGCAAATTTACGAAATATTTCTGATTGGAGTTTTGCTGTATGGGTTAAAAATGATTAATTCTTTTGCCAACGTAAAAGGGCGTTCTGTTATTTTTGCTAATTTTGCACGGTCAAAAAACAAGAAAGTACAATTTAAAAGTAATAATAACGATATGATGAATACAACAATCCAGGAGAAGGATGGCAACCTGATAGCCTTTTTTGAGGGACGACTTGACACGGCTGCTGCTATTAAGACGGAGCAGGATGTGAAGCCTCTGTACGATAACACGGAGCACGACATTATTCTCGACTGTTCAGCTCTGGAATATATCTCGTCCAGCGGACTGCGCATATTCCTGAACATCCTGAAGAACTCCAAACCCAAGGGGTTGCATGTCTATATACAGGGGATCAACAACGAACTACGCTCTGTATTTGCAATGACGGGGTTCACCAACTTGTTCGAGTTTAAATGATCAGTCAGCTTGGCGCTCATGGTGAAATGCTCTTGATGCAATACCGTGAGCGATTGCCCCAGTTGCAGCAGTTGGCTGAGCAGGTCTATGACTTGCTCCAGAAAGGTTTGTCCAACAAGGACGTGATCATCAACAGCATTGAGTATCGGGTCAAGTCGGAGCCGTCGTTTATTGGCAAGCTGGAACGCAAGGGCGGTAAGTACAAGAGTATCGAAGACATTACCGACCTTGTCGGCATTCGTGTTATTACCTATTATACTGATGATGTAGACAAGGTGGCTGCTATCGTCCAGCGCCTGTTCGACATTGACTGGGACAACTCCGTCGATAAGCGTAAGGCGCACCAGTTCGACAGCTTCGGCTATAACTCTCTTCACTACATCTGCCACCTCAAGGAGGGTAGTTTGCCCTTTGAGATGCAGATACGTACTGCCTTACAGCACGTCTGGTCGGCTATTCAGCACGACAACGGCTACAAGGGAGTGATGCCGCCGATTGAGTTTCAGCGTCAGTTCAGCCGGTTGGCAGGCATGATGGAACTCATCGACGACGAGTTCAGCCGACTGCGCAAGGTGATGAGCGACTATCGCCGCAAGATGTTCGCATTGGTCAAGTCGGGCCGTCTTGACGAGGTGCCCCTGTCAGCCGATACGTTCCGCAGTTATCTTGAAATGCGTCCCTTCGACCGCTTGAACCAGCGCATTGCCGCCGTCAATCAGGCTGAGATCATCCCCGTACCGCTCATGCCTTACCTTCCCGTCCTCGAGAATTTCCATCTGCAGACGCTCGAAGACGTGCATCACTTCATCGAAGAGAACTCTGAGAATGCCTACCAGCTCGCCCTTTCGCAACTGGCCGTCACCGACCTCGATATTCTGTCAGAGAGCGTCGGTATTCAGAACCTCTGTCTCGTTTATATGCTGAAGATGGGCATAGGCCGCGTCGGCGTGCAAATGTTCTTCGATATGATTAACGGCAAGCAGGACGGGAATGCCCAGCTTGCCGCAATTATCATGGAGCAGGCAGCTCGCCTGCCTTTCCTCCAATCCTCTTCTTCCGACACTACTTCAACCAGCGATCAAGCCAGTTGAAGTAGGTGCGCTGCCACAGGATACCATTCTGGGGTTTCAATACCCAATGGTTCTCGTCAGGGAAAATCAGTAGTTCGGCTTCAATACCCCTCATGCGGGCGGCATTGAAGGCCGACATTCCCTGTGTGGCGTTGATGCGGTAGTCCTTTTCGCCGTGAATACAGAGAATGGGTGTGTCCCACTTATCTACAAAGCGGTGGGGCGAGTTCTCATAGGTACGGCGGGCATTGGCCGTCTGGTCTTTGTTCCAAGGTGCATCGTCGTACTCCCAGTTCGAGAACCAGTTCTCCTCAGTCTCCGTGTACATGGCTTCCAGATTGAAAGCGCCGTCGTGGGCAATGAAGCACTTAAAGCGCTTGTCGTGGTGGCCGGCTAAGTAATAGACTGAGAAACCGCCGAACGAAGCACCCACGGCTCCCATCCTGTCTTTATCAACATAAGGCAGATTCTTGGCTGCATCGTCGATGGCCGTCAGATAGTCCTTCATGCATTGTCCCGTCCAGTCGCCGCTGATTTCCTCCAGCCACTCTTGTCCGAAGCCCGGCAGTCCGCGACGGTTGGGGGCGATGATGACGTAACCCTGCGAGGCCATGATGAAGAAATTCCAGCGGTAGCTCCAGAACTGTGAGACGGGGCTCTGCGGGCCGCCCTCGCAGAAGAGTAAGGTGGGGTACTCCTTCGCACGGTCGAAGTGCGGGGGTTGGATAATCCAGTAGAGCATGTCCTTGCCGTCGGTGGTCTTCACCCAGCGCTGGTCAACTGTGGGCTTGGCCAACTGGTCGAGTATCTCCTTGTTCACCTCAGTTATCTGAGCCACCTTCGTATCGGCGATGGTGTCGCCCGGGGTGACGTTATAGAGGTCGGCGGGTGCCGTGAAACTGTGACGTTCTGCCAAAATCTGATTCTCCTTGTTCAGCATCTGCAGCGAGCCGAAGTCAGCCCAGTCGTTGGTCAGCTGCTTAACCTCACCTTCCAGGTTGGTGCGGTAGAGGTTCTCGGTAGCGTGCCATACACCTATATAATATATAGTCTTCGAGTCGGGGGCCCAGCAGTAGTCGTCCACGTTCGAGTCAAACGACTCGGTGACGTACGTCTTGGTGCCCTCCTTCAGGTCATATACGCAGAGGCGGTTGCGGTCAGCCTCGTAGCCATCGCGCTCCATCGAGAGCCAAGCCACGTAATGGCCGTCGGGCGAGAACTTCGGGTTGGTGTCGTAGCCGACGTTGGGCGAGAACTTCTGGTTGATAGGCTGATCCTTGAGCGTCTTGGTGGGGTCGATGTCTCCGTGGAAAGGTACGGCATCTTCCAGCCTGCTGCCAAATTCGTGGTCAGGCTTGCAGAGGTTCTGTGTAAACTCATAGTTGAACAGGTCGGCGGCTTCGACATCGTAGAGGAAGATGTCGGAGTCGGTAGATATGCTGTAGGACAGACCTGTCTCTGTACGACAGGTAAAGGCAATCTTCTTCGAGTCGGGACTCCAGGCCAACTGCTCCATGCCGCCGAAGGGCTCCATGGGGCATTCATAGGGCTCGCCCTCGAGGATGTCCTTGCCCTCGCTGGCAATGGCGAAACCGTCGCCTACTGAGAATACGAAGGGATGCTGGATGGTTTCGACGTAGTGGTCCCAGTGGCGGTACATCAGGTCGGTCACCAGTCGACCGGTGGCTTTCGGTAGGTCTTCAGGATTCTTCTTGATGATTTCGTTGAAGTCGATGCTCTGCAGGATGATGACCTTCTTGCGGTCGGGCGAGAACATGAAGCCCTCCACCTTGCCCTCCGTCTCCGACAGCTGCTTGCGTCTTGAACCGTCGGCGTTCATCTTCCAAATCTCGCCGCCCTTCATGAAGGCGATGGTCTCTTCGTCAAGCCACTGAGCATCGGTCTCGTTGTCGGCGTCGGGGGTCAGCTGCTTCTGCTCGCTGCCGTCGGCGTTCATCATCCAGAGCACCTGGTGACTTTTGTTCTCCTCCACGCTGTAGTAGCCCATCTGGAAGACAATCTTGCTGCCGTCGGGCGAGGCCTGGTAGCCGCCGATACGGCTCATGGCCCAGAGTGCCTCGGGCGTCATCTGGTCACCTTCCAGTTTCACGGTTTGTCTCTCGATATTCACTTTCTCACTTTCGTTCTGTGTGCCGCATGCCACTAACATCAGGGCAGCGGTCGCAATGGTTACGATTCTTTTCATATTCTTCTAATTTAGTATTAGTAGATTGTGAATGTAATCTTGTCCATCGTTGTCTCCTTTAGGCAGACAATATGGTCAGTTACATAGCGATACAGCCCAGCGCTGTTAGTCACCACCAACTGATAGGGAACGTCTGGCTTCGTCTCAGTAGACAGAACGGTTGCAGCATTGGGTTCCTCCAGTGACAGATACTCATGGAAACTGCCTGAGGCGAGGGTCTCAAAAAGATCGCTGTCGTCAGCCAACGCCCGACCGTAGATGGTCTCTTCGGTGTAGTAGTAGCCGTTGTTGTGGGGTGTCTGGCCGGTAAACTCCTTCATGTGGGCCGTAGCCTCGTAACACTCGCCGGCTCCGAAGGCCACGATACGCTCCAGCTTGGGCCACAGCGCGTTGGCCAAGGGCTGTTCTGACTGGTGGAAGGCATATTCCACCTCGCCGGCCCGTTGGACATCGGTCATTCGGAGTTCGGCCACCAGTTCGTCACGATGCGTCATGATGTAGTCGAAGAGGTCGGCTACGCGGCGTGTATCGAGTGCCACAATCTGGTCCACTTCGCGGTCGGCCAATGCATAGCGGCAGATCGTGCGCATCTCCTCGCGCGGCTCTGTCTTGAAGAACGAGTCGTCGGGCATCGAGAAGTCGGCACGGCGCTTACCACGTGCATAGTGGTAGTACCACATGTACTTCTTCACCATCACGCTTTCCAACGTCTCCACCGTACAACCGTCGTTGGTCTGCTGATGGCGCGGGCCAACGATGGCCACAAGCAGGTTGTGGTGTTTCTTCAGCGTGGTGGCAAAAGCCTCCATATAGGGCTGCAGATGACTCTCGGTACAAGGCACGTGCTGTCCTTTGGCGTTGACCAGATAGTGGCGCGTCGGTTCTGTGGTCAGTATTCCGTTCTCGCCGATGTTGGTCTGCAAATCAAGCAGTCGCTTGTAGTTGTCGTAGTCGGTCATAGGCACCAGCCGCTGATAGTCGGCCAGTGTTTCTATCTGGTCGAAGTGGTAGTTGCAGCCATAGTCGGTTGTCAAATTGCTACGCAGAATCTTCATCATGGCCATCCATCCGTTCAGCGCGTCCTTCAGCATGGGACTGTCCGTCGGATTCTCCGGATTGCTCAGCACTTCGCGCGGCAGTCGGTAGCTGAGGTAGCACTCCTCGGGCGTGTGAAGTTTCGACGGCGTCAGTTTGCGCAGTCTCTCCAGGTAGGGACGGGCCATGTCGCTCAGCGTGCGGCGCTGCTCCAGCGTCAGGTCTGAGGCCAGGTAATATTGTGTTAACATCAAGTAGAACAGATTGGCGATGTCGTTAGCGTCGACGCCTAATTCCGTGAGCTTGTCGATGGTGATGGCTGCTGACTTGAAGCATTCGTACAACTCCTTCATTGACTTCTTCTTGTCCTGCACGATGGAGCCGCCGTTGATGAAGTAGTGATAGCCGATGAACTGCGGCAGGTAGCACACGCGGTCGGCCTTCATCAGGCATAAGCCCGTGTGCCATACGTCCTCGAGCCAGAGGATATCCTTCGAGCATTTGATGTCGTGCTTGCGCAGGAATGCCGTATCAAACAGTCGCGACGTCGTGAAGCCCCACAAGCCGGTGAACATCTTGTCCATCTGATAGTCGGCACGGTCCATGACGATGCGCCATTCAGTCTGGTTCCACGCCACTTTCTCCGTATGGGGGTGAAGGCTCTCCTTCTCTAACTCATATTCGCGGCGGAAGGTCACCACCTGCGAGCCGGTATCCTTCATCTCGCGGCTGGCCACCTCCATGCAGTCGGGAGTGTAGCTGTCGTCGCCGTCGAGGAATCCTACGTAGGGGCCTGTCACGAAAAGCAGACCGTAATTGCGCGGCATAGCCGGCGAGTACGTGTCGTCGTTCAATTCCTTGAGTATGACGTTCTTGTCGTCCTTGAACAGCTCCGTCAGCAGCGGCAGGTAGTGCGGCTGACAATTATGAAGCACGATAATCCACTCTATGTTCTCATAACCGATGGTCTGACAGCGCATGCCGTCGACACATTTCTGGAACATACCCATGTCCACGTTGTGGAATGGTGTAACTACTGATACTTTATACATAAATCGTCTAAATCTTGGTGGCTCTTCTATCTGCGTCCTATAGTTTTTATTATCGTTTCTGGTTCATGCGCTGGCGCTGCAGTTCCTCAGCCTGCTTCTGCATAGCTTCCAGTCGTGCGGCTAGTCCGCTCTGTTTCTTCGGGTTGTTCTTGTTCTCCTTGTATTTCGCCTCGAGGATGGCCAGCAGCTTCGCGTCGTCGGTGGTCTTGCGGAGCACGTACATGATGATGCTCGAGAAGAGAAGCGAGATGAAGTAGTAGAAGTTCAAGCCGCTGGAGTAGTCGTTGAACATGAAGAAAAACATCAGCGGCATCAGGTACATCATCCATTGCATCATCTTCATCTGCTCAGCCTGCGCACCCACCATCTGATCCTTCTGCTGGCGCATGGTGAACCAGGAGTACAGGATGTTGGAGCCGCAAAACAGCAGGCACGACAGCGACAGGTGGTCGCCGATGCCCCAGATGTGGCTGCCCCACGAGACGATGGGGTCATAGGTGGCCAAGTCCTCCATCCACAGGAACGACTGGCCGCGCAGCTGGATAGCGTTGGGCACGAACCAGAACATCGCAATCCAAATAGGCATCTGTATCAGCATAGGCAGACAGCCGCTAAGCGGCGATACGCCGTACTGCGAGTACATCTGCATCATGGCCTGCTGCTTCTTCATCTGATCCTCGGGTTTATCATACTGCTTGGTGGCCTCGTCGAATTTCGGTTTCAACACGCGCATCTTGGCCGACGACATATAGCTTTTCTTTACCATTGGGAAGGTAATAGCCTTGAGAATCAGTGTGATAAGGATAAGCACGATTCCCATCGGGAATCCCCAAGAGGCCAGCCAGTCGAACACGTAGAGGGTAAACCAGCGGTTGATGAGGCGGAAGAGCCACCAGCCCAGGTTGACCAGCTGTTCCAGGTCGAGGTCCTTGCCGAATCGGCTCTGTTGCTCGACGTCCTGAATCAGTCGGAAGTTGTTGGGGCCGATGTACATCTCAAACTCCGAGGGCTTCTGGCCCGTGGGGTCGAAGGCCGTCTTCATCTTGACGTCGAACTGTTTCAGGTAGCCCGAGTTTTTCTCGTCCTCGGTGCTGCTGAGGCTGGTACCTCCGGCGAAGTTATCCTTGGAGATGAGGGCCACGCTGAAGAACTGGTTGCGAAAGGCCACCCAGTCCAGCTGCTCCTCTACCGTCTCGCTCTTGTTGCCGGTCTCGGGCAGGTTGTCGGTCGAACCGTCGTTGGCCTCTTTATAGAACAGACCCGTGTAGCGGTTCTCAAAATAAAAGCCCTTCTCCTGCTGGCGGCTGTGACCGTTCCACTCGATGTCCATCTCCTTATAGGTCGGGGCGAAGAGACCGCCCAGTCCGTTGGCCTGCAGCGTAAAGTACAGCAGGTGGTCCGGCCCCAGATGGTAGTCCAGCACGATGCTGCCGCCAGTCGCGGCCTGTGCGGTCATGGTGACAGTCGTGTCGCTCTGGTTCGACGGGATGAAGTACAGCTCCTGTGTAATGATGTTTTCCTGCTTACCGGCCATAAGGAAGTTCATCTGCTGGTCCTTCAGGTCGTAGAGCGTCACGTCGGAGTTGCCGTCCTTGTCGGCAAAGTCCTTGACGACGACCTTCGTCAGCGTGCCGCCTTTGGTGTTCAGCGTCAGCTCCACCTTGCCGTTCTTCAGCACCACGTCGCTGCTTTCTCCGCTGAGGGCTTGGTAGAAGAGGGCGGCGGTGTCAGCCTTGGCCACTTCGGCAGCCTTGGCCTTGCGGGCGGCCTCCTTGGCCTGCTGTTTCCGTGCGTTATCCTTCATGACAGCTGCTATGCTATCCTCCTTGCGCTGAGCCTCAATCTGCTCGGCCGACGGCTGGTTCCACCAGCTGAAGCCAATGAGCACCAAGGCAATCAATACAAATCCAATGACTGTGTCTCTGTTCATTTTTTATACTGTTTTTTTATTGACATAATAAATCAAGGTGCAAAATTACAAAAAATCTGCCGAATATTTGCAAACTGTAGCTAAAAATCGTAACTTTGCCGCAGAATTATGAAAAAACTGCTATTATCACTCGCGGCAGTCATGACGCTCAGCGCCAGCGCCGCACAGCCTAACGACACGGTAAACGCGAACCTCTATCGTCTGTTTACACCACTGACGTTCTATCACAATGTTGCCGGTAACATACTGACAACCAGTAATCAAACAAACGACGCTGAAGAATTGATTGATCGCGCCTTGATGAACATCTACCTCAACCGTCCTGACCTGGTTCTCGCTACTGAGACCCAACTGAACGAGTCGGGCAGCCTGCGTCACGACATCGACCAGCCCATCGAGCAAAAGGTAGAACTGGTTGAGATGGTCGAGTCGAAGCCTGCCGAGCCGCAGGTGGAGCAGACCGAGGTCGTCGTCACCAAGCCCAAGTTCTGGACGTTGAAGGGCGACGGCTTCCTGCAGTTCATGCAGAACTACGTCAGCGACAACTGGTACAAGGGCGGCGAGTCCAACTACTCGCTGCTGGGAAGCCTGACCATCGAGGCCAACTACGACAACAAGGGCAAGTGGAAGTGGGACAACAAGCTGGAGGCCAAGCTCGGCTTCCTCACCGCCCGCTCTGACTCCCTCCACAAGTGGAAGTCCAACGAAGACCTCTTCCGCCTGACCTCGAAAGTCGGCCTGCAGGCCACCAAGCGCTGGTACTATACCCTGCAGTTCTTGGCCTACACCCAGTTCGCACGCGGTCTGAAGTCCAACGACCACCGCACCTACTCCGACTTCCTCTCACCCTTCAACCTCAACGTCGGTCTCGGTATGGATTATAAGGTGGAAGCCTGCAACAAGAAGCTGACCGGTACCGTCAACCTCTCGCCCCTCGCCGCCAACTACCGCTATGTCGATCGCACCATTTTCCCCGATCAGAACTCCGCCACGCCGACCAGCTACAGCTGGTTCCCCAAGCGTCACGGTATCGACGAGGGTGACCGCCACCTGCTCGACCTCGGTTCGCAGGTCACCGCCGACCTGACGTGGAAACTCTCGGACAACGTTACGTGGAAGTCGCGCCTCTACGCCTTCACCTCCTTCCATCGTGCACAGGTGGAATGGGAGCATACCTTCCAGCTAAAGGTATCGAAGTATATCTCGGCCAACATCTTCCTCTTCCCGCGCTTCGATGATGCCAACACCTACGACGACGACCTCGGCTACTGGCAGTTCAAGGAATACACGTCCATCGGCCTGAGCTACAACTTCTAAGGCCCACCGCCGCCTCCCGTCCAGAAAGGTTCTGCCTTGATACATGAAGCTTGTAGAAAAAGAGAAAGCGGCGCATCCGTACTTCTCGGATGCGCCGCTTTGGTTATTGTTTCTATTACTCCTCGTCGAGCAGGATTTTCATCATCTCGACGGCGGCCTTCGCTACGCTGGTGCCGGGACCGAAGATGGCGGCGACGCCGGCCTGGTAGAGGAAGTCGTAATCTTGGGCGGGGATGACACCACCGGCAATAACCATGATGTCCTCACGACCCAGTTTCTTCAGCTCCTCGATTAGCTGCGGAATGAGGGTCTTGTGACCAGCAGCCAGCGACGAGGCACCCACCACGTGGACGTCATTCTCGACGGCCTCACGGGCTGCCTCGGCGGGCGTCTGGAACAGCGGACCCATATCGACGTCGAAACCGCAGTCGGCATAACCCGTCGCTACTACCTTTGCACCCCGGTCGTGGCCGTCCTGCCCCATCTTGGCGATGAAGATACGCGGACGACGACCCTCCTTCTGTGCGAACTCGTCGGTCAGCTTCTTGGCTAACTCGAAGTCGCTGTCGTTCTTTGATTCTGAACTATACACGCCTGAAATTGTTCTGATTACTGCTTTGTAACGGCCCACGATCTCTTCGCAGGCATCCGAAATTTCACCAAGGGTACAACGCAACTGGGCGGCCTTGACAGCGAGGTCCAGCAGGTTGTTTTCGCTCTTGCGACCTTCGTTGAAGTCGCGCACGCAGTCGGTGATGGCCTTGAGGGCAGCCTGACAGGCAGCCTCGTCGCGGCTCGCACGTACCTCTTTAAGACTCTCCTCCTGCTGCTTGCGCACGGCGGTGTTGTCCACCTCGAGGATGTCGATGGGGTCTTCGTGCTCCAGACGATACTTGTTGGTGCCAACGATGGTCTGAACGCCAGAGTCTATACGAGCCTGGGTACGGGCGGCAGCCTCCTCAATGCGCATCTTAGGCAGACCGGTCTCGATAGCCTTGGCCATACCGCCGAGTTTCTCAATCTCCTGGATGTGCTCCCAAGCTTTATGAACAAGTTCGTTGGTGAGCGTCTCTACGTAGTAAGAGCCTGCCCACGGGTCAATCTGCTTGCAGACCTTCGTCTCGTTCTGGATGTAGATCTGGGTGTTACGGGCGATACGGGCCGAGAAGTCGGTCGGCAGGGCGATGGCCTCGTCGAGGGCGTTGGTGTGGAGCGACTGGGTGTGACCCAGCACGGCTGCCATAGCCTCGATACAGGTACGGCCCACGTTGTTGAAGGGATCCTGCTCGGTGAGGCTCCAGCCAGAGGTCTGCGAGTGGGTACGGAGGGCGAGTGACTTCGGGTTCTTGGCACCGAAGCTCTTCACAATCTTGGCCCAGAGCAAACGGCCAGCGCGCATCTTGGCTATTTCCATAAAGTGGTTCATGCCGATAGCCCAGAAGAAACTGAGACGGGGTGCGAAAGCATCGACGTCGATACCGGCATCGACACCCGTACGCAAGTAGTCCATACCGTCGGCCAAGGTGTAGGCCAGCTCGATGTCAGCTGTAGCGCCAGCCTCCTGCATGTGGTAACCCGAAATAGAGATGCTATTGAACTTCGGCATCTTCTGCGAGGTGTACTCGAAAATGTCGGCGATGATCTTCATTGAGAATGCGGGCGGATAGATATAGGTGTTACGCACCATGAACTCCTTCAGGATATCGTTCTGGATGGTTCCGGCCATTTCTTCCAACTGAGCGCCCTGCTCCAGACCGGCGACGATGTAGAACGCCAGAATGGGCAACACGGCACCGTTCATGGTCATCGAGACAGACATCTTGTTCAAGGGGATGCCGCCGAAGAGCACCTTCATGTTCTCCTCGTTACAGATACTCACACCAGCCTTACCCACGTCACCCACCACACGTGCGTTGTCAGGGTCGTAACCACGGTGAGTGGGGAGGTCGAAGGCCACGGAAAGTCCCTTCTGACCAGAAGCCAGGTTACGACGATAAAAAGCGTTGGATTCCTCAGCGGTAGAGAATCCGGCATACTGACGGATGGTCCACGGGCGGAAGGGATACATCATCGAGTACGGACCACGGAGGTAGGGCGGAATACCGGCTGTGAAGTCGAGGTGCTCCATGCCTTCGAGGTCTTCCTTCGTATAAACGGGCTGAATGTCAATCTGCTCGGGCGTACGCCAGTTAGCGCTGATGCCATTCTCCTGCTGCCACTGCTGGCCGTCCTTTTGCTGGATGCCAGCGTAGATATTGATATCTTTAAATTGTTTGCGTGCCATAATTAGATTCCGAGTTTAGCATTGTACGCACGGAGCGTTTCGAGCTGGTTAGACTTAACGTGAATGAAGTTCTCAATACCGGCGGACTTCAGGTCTTCAGAGCAGGCGGGAGCACCGGCTACGACGAACATAGCACGACCGTTGAGGTACTGGAAGGCGGGGATCGCGTACTCAGCATATTCATCGTCGCTGGAGCAGATGACCACGATGTCGGCCTTGGCCTCGAGAGCAGCGTCAACACCTTCCTCGACGGTCTTGAAGCCGAGGTTATCTATCACCTTGTAGCCGGCAGCGGCCAGAAAGTTGCAAGAGAACTGGGCGCGGGCCTGACGCATAGCGAGGTTGCCGATGGTCAGCATGAAGGCGATGGGCTGCTTCTGGGCCTTCTCGGTAGAGAGGCGCAGGGTCTCGAACTCAGAGGCGAGGCGCTGGGTGTTGAGGGCGGGCAGTTCGGCCTCGCCTGCGGCACAACCGCAAGCCACAGTACAGGGCTGCTTGCCCTCGCTGGTCTCGGTGAAGTTGGGGAACTGGTTGGTACCGAGGATGAACTCACGACGGGTGGCGGCAGCAGCGTGGCGCTTGTCGTTAGAGGCATTCACGGCGTTGGTGATGTTACCCTTCAGGGCCTCAGCCAGGAAACCACCGGCCTCCTCGACAGCGAGGAACAGCTTCCAACCCTCCTGTGCGATGGCGTCGGTCAGGTGCTCAATGGTGTAGGAACCACCAGACACATCGACGAGCTTGTCGAAGTGAGCCTCCTCCTTCAGCAGCAGCTGCTGGTTGCGGGCGATGCGCTCGGCAAACTCCGTCGGCTGCTCGTAGGGCTTGTCGAACGGAGTGACGACAATGGAGTCGACGTTGGCAATGGCTGCCGACATCGTCTCGGTCTGCGAACGGAGCAGGTTGACATAGCTGTCAAACAGCGTCTGATTATACTCTGACGTGATGGCGCAGACGTGCATCTGACAGGCGCAGTCGCACTTAGGCTCATACTGCTTCACAATCTGAGCCCACAACAGGCGGGCAGCACGGAACTTGGCTATCTCCATGAAGTAGTTCTCAGAGACACCCATGTTGAACTTGATACGCTTAGCGGCCTCCGTAGCATCGACACCAGCCTCGGTGAGGATGTTCAGGTACTCAGCACCCCAAGCCAGGGCATAGCCCAACTCCTGGTAGATGTAGCAGCCGGCATTGTTCAGCGACACGCTGTTGACGTTGATGCACTTGTAGCCGGGCAGCTCCTTCAGGGCCTCGATCAGGCGAGGAGAGACCTCGCCACACAGGGCGGAAGTGTCCTTACCCTTCTTCAGGATCTTCTCGATGGGGTCGAAGTTGATGCTTCCCTTCAGCTCGGCCAGCGGGTAATCCTTCTCCTTGAAGTAAGCCACTAAGATTTCAGCCAGCTCCACGCAATGACGCTGACAGGTCTTGAAGTTCAGCTCGACATACTGCGGCAGGATGCCATCGAGCAAGGTGGCAATCAGTTCACGGCTCAAGTCCTTGCCGGGAATCTGGAAGCCGAGCGAGTCGACACCCTTGTTCAGGATGTCGAGCGCCTTGGCGTTGGCAGCCTTGGCATCCTCCACCTTGATGTCCTGACGGACAAACCACAGGTTGTTGTCCTTCTTGTTGCCGCGGACGAACGGGAACTCGCCGGGCAGCGAATCAACAACCTTCAGGTTCGCCAAGTCCTCGCGGCGATAGAAGGGCTGCACGTTAAAACCTTCGTTGGTTCTCCATACCAAGCGCTTCTGGAAGTCGGCACCTTTCAGGTCGACCTCGATTTTGTCGAGCCACTCCTGAGTGGTCGGCGCGGTAAACTCGGTAAAGAGTTTCTCTTTGTTGTTAGACATAGTTGTGTTTTTAATTATTATATAAGTTGTGTTATTACAATTGACGTGCAAAGTTACAAACTTTTTCCGAACAAAAGAAGTTTTTAGTAAATATTATAGATTTATACAAGAATTCTTTGTATCTTTGCCACCGAAATGAAGAGATTTATCACCTTTCTACTATGGTTCACCGTTCTGACGGCCAACGCCCAGACGTTTACCATCGACACCATCAGCGACGCCGTGTTCCAGCGGATGCAAGGAAAATCCTATAAGGAGAACTGTACGGTGCCCCGCTCCGAACTGCGCTACCTGCGGCTGTCGCACTATACGGTCGACGGCAAGAAGATGGTCGGCGAATTAGTTTGTAATAAACTTATAGCCAACGATTTAAAAGAAATCTTTCAAGAACTTTATAAGCACCACTACCCTATCGAACGGATGCAGTTGATTGACGACTACGATGCCGACGACGAACGGTCTATGCAGGTTAATAACACCAGCTGCTTCAACTTCCGCGCCATTGCCGGAACGAAAAAACTATCAAAACACTCGCTGGGGATGGCCATCGACATCAACCCTCTGTACAATCCCTGCGTCAAGGTGAACAAGGATGGTAGCACCAGCATACAGCCGAAGACGGGGCGCCGCTACGCCAACCGCCAGCGGCAATGGCCCTACAAGATTGACAAGAACGACCTGTGCTACCGCCTGTTCGTCAGCCACGGATTCCAATGGGGCGGTTCATGGCGTTCGGTCAAAGACTACCAGCACTTTGAACGTTAAAGAAGTTAAAAGGCCGAAAATACTTGCACATAGTTGGCGGATTTGTGCCATTTTCTTGCTACCTTTGCAGCCAAATTACGATAGTTTTTTATGGAATCATTTCATTGGCTAAGGGAATTGTTCACGACGACTGACTCAGTCGCCCATATTGCCCTGCTTTACGCCGTGGTCATTGCCGTCGGCGTTTACCTTGGTAAAATCAAGGTTTTCGGTATCTCGCTCGGCGTCACGTTCGTGTTGTTTGCCGGCATCGTGGCAGGCCACATTGGCTTCACCGCCCCGGCACCCATCCTGACGTTCGTCCAGGATTTCGGTCTCATTCTGTTCGTCTTCATGATCGGTATGCAGGTGGGACCCGGTTTCTTTGAGAGTTTCGGTACGGCCGGCATCAAACTCAACGGACTGGCAGCGACGGCCATCCTGCTGAACATCATCGTCATGTTTGCCTGCTACTACATCTTCTTCGACACTAGCGACAAAATGAACCTACCGATGATGGTGGGTACGCTGTATGGTGCTGTCACCAATACGCCTGGTCTTGGTGCTGCCAACGAAGCATTGGGTACGGTCTTCGGACAGAACGCCCCCCAGATAGCCTCGGCCTATGCCTGTGCCTATCCTCTTGGTGTGTTAGGCATCATCGGCGCTATTATATTAGTAAGGTATATCTGTGGCATCAAACTGGAGAAAGAAGAAGACCAGCTGAAGGCGATGGACGAGACCAACGCTGCCAAGAAGCCCTACAAGATGCACCTGGAAGTCACCAACAAATACTTGGAAGGCAAGACCCTACTTCAGGTTCACGATTTCCTGAATCGCGACTTCGTAGTGTCACGACTCGTCCATGAAGGCGACCTGTGCATCCCCAATCGTGACACGGTGTTCCACCTCGGCGACCAGATGCTCATCGTCTGTGCAGAAGCCGACCAGGAGGCCATCATGGCTTTCATCGGCCCGAAACTCGACATCGACTTTGAACAGCAGGACCAGCCATTGGTATCGAAGCGCATCCTGATTACCAACCCGAAGGTGAACGGCAAGACGCTGGCCTCCATGCACTTCTCGAGTGTCCATGGTGTGAACGTCACCCGCGTCACCCGTCACGGCATGGACCTCTTTGCCTCTGCCTCCCTACCGATGCAGGTTGGCGACAAGATTATGGTCGTGGGACCTGAAGACGCCGTTGACCGCGTAGCCAACCAAATGGGTAACTCGGTTCGCCGACTGAACGCACCCAACATTGCTACCATCTTCGTGGGTATCTTCCTGGGACTCATCTTCGGTTCGTTCCCGCTGGCCATCCCCGGCATGCCTGTTCCCGTGAAACTCGGTCTGGCCGGCGGCCCGCTGATCATCGCCATCCTTATCGGCCGCTATGGCTACAAGATACATCTGGTGACCTACACCACCACGTCTGCCAATATGATGTTGCGCGAGATAGGTCTAGTGCTCTTCCTTGCCTCCGTAGGTATCAAGGCCGGAGCAGGATTCTTTGAGACAGTAGTTGAGGGTGACGGTCTGCTCTACGTGCTGACGGGTTTCCTCATCACTATCATCCCTATCCTGATAGTCGGCCCGATAGCTCGACTGAAGTTCAAGTTCAACTACTTCATGATTGCAGGTATGATAGCCGGTACCTACACCGACCCCCCGGCGCTAGCCTACTCTAACAGCATTTGCTCGAAGGAGGCGCCTGCCCTGGGCTATTCGACGGTCTATCCGCTCGCAATGTTCTTGCGCATCTTTACCGCCCAGATAGTAGTACTCTTCTTCTGCGGCTGATTTGACAAGAAAACAACTATATAATAATACACGACAATGAATAAATTCGGATTACTCTGCGGCGCGCTGTTGCTGTCAGGAGCCTCGACGGTCTTCGGCCAGGGAGCCAAGAACATCGTCATCAACGAGGTACTGACCAACAACACCGCCAGCATCCAGGACGAATTTGGAGCACATGAGGCATGGATAGAGTTGGAGAACACCTCGTTCACGACTTACAACATCCGCGGCATGTACCTCACTACCGACCGTAGTGTGCTCGACTCCAAGATGAGTGTGCCCGACCGCATCAAGCGAATGAGCGTTATCCCCTCAGGTGACGCCCGTACCAACTTGGGAGGCCGACAGCACGTAGTATTCTTCGGCAACTCCAACCCCGCCCAGGGAAAGTTGCACCTCTCGCTCAAGGTTCCTGTGTCGGAGCCTATATGGATTGCCCTCTACAATGGTAATGCCGTAGAGCTGATAGACTCCGTCACCGTTCCTGCCCTCAATGCCGACCAGTCGTACGCCCGCCAAGGAAAGAAATGGATCGTCAAGGCAGCCCAGAACGTGACGCCGGGCACCGAGAACTTCATCAAGACCGACGAGACGAAGGACTCCAAACTAAAGCGCGAAGACCCCCACGGATTCGGCATCACCCTGCTGGCTATGGGCATCGTCTTCACCTGTCTGGCCGTGCTCTTCATCTTCTTCTCGCTGTTCGGCATAATCATGCGCCACATGGAGACCGCCAAGAAGGTGGCTAACACACAGCCCATCAAGCCCATCACCAAGACCGTTGAGAAGACGGCTGAGATTGGCCATAAGACGGGCGTCATCCTGCAGGAGGGTCTCAAAACGAAAGGGATTGACAAGGAGGTCTACATGGCCGTCATCGGCATGGCCCTGAAGCAGTATGAGGACGACGTACACGACGTGGAGTCGGGTGTCATCACCATCAAGCAGAAGTCCTCATCACCCTGGAACGACGAATTCCACCAAATGACACAGTTTCACCAGTAATCTTATAAAGCAATGAACAAGTATCAATATAAAGTACAAGGTGTCGACTACGAAGTAGAGATTGAAGAAGTAGAAGGCAACATCGCAAAAGTAAACGTCAACGGTATCCCGTTCGAAGTCGAGCTGCAGAAGCCCATCAACGCCGCCAAGCATCCCACTATGACCCGTCCAAAGGTTGAGGCTCCGAAACCGGTTGCCCCCACCCCAGTTCCCGCTGCAGCAGCCGCCCCGGCACAACCCGCTGCACCTGTTGGAGCAGGCACACCCGTCAAGGCTCCGCTGCCTGGTACGGTTACAGAAATCAAGGTTCAGGTTGGTCAGCAGGTCAATATCGGCGACGTCGTACTCGTGCTTGAGGCTATGAAGATGCAGAACAACATCGAGGCCGAATATGCCGGCACCGTCACCAGCATCACTGTCAAACAGGGTGAGACCGTCATGGAAGGTTCCGTACTCTTAACCATCGGATAATTATGGATTTAGGACAGTTTATCATACAGAACTTCAATGAGTTCCTGACCTACACGGCGTTCGCCAACGCTACGGTGGGCAACCTCATTATGATTGCGGTAGGCGCCTTCTTCATCTATCTGGCTATCAAGAAGGACTTCGAACCGCTGCTGCTTGTCCCCATCGGACTGGGCATCATCCTCGGAAACATTCCCTTCCGTGCTGACGCCGGACTGGAGATCGGACTCTATGAGGATAACTCCGTGCTGAACATCTTCTATCAGGGTGTGCGACAGGGTTGGTATCCGCCGCTCATCTTCCTCGGCATCGGTGCCATGACTGACTTCACGGCCCTGTTGGCCAACCCGAAGCTCATGCTCATCGGTGCTGCAGCCCAGTTCGGTATCTTTGGTGCCTATATGGTGGCCTTGGCCTTAGGCTTCGAACCTTCACAGGCAGCCGGTATCGCCATCATCGGTGGTGCCGACGGTCCTACGGCCATCTTCCTCAGCAGTAAGCTCGCTCCAAACCTCATGGGTGCCATCGCCGTCTGTGCCTACTCCTATATGGCACTGGTGCCGCTGATTCAGCCGCCCCTCATGCGACTGCTCACCACCCAGAAGGAGCGCACCATCAAGATGAAGCCTGCCCGCAACGTGTCACAGACCGAGCGTATCCTGTTCCCTATCATCGGACTGCTGCTCACCACGTTCATCGTACCTTCCGGACTTCCCCTGCTTGGTATGCTGTTCTTCGGCAACCTGCTGAAAGAGTCGGGCAAGACCACCCGTCTGGCCAAGACAGCCGGTGCTGCGCTGAACGACATCGTCGTCATGTTGCTGGGTCTCACCGTGGGCTGCTCTACGCAGGCCTCAGAGTTCCTGACGCTGAACACCGTATTTATCTTCGTCATCGGAGCCTTCGCCTTTGCCATCGCTACGGCTTCGGGTGTCTGCTTCGTCAAGGTGATGAACCTCTTCCTGCCAAAAGACAAGAAGCTGAACCCGCTAATTGGTAATGCTGGTGTAAGTGCCGTACCTATGGCTGCCCGCATCTCTAACAATCTTGGACTGGAATACGACCGCCACAACTTCCTACTCATGCATGCCATGGGACCGAATGTGGCCGGTGTTATCGGCTCCGCAGTAGCCGCCGGTGCCCTTTTGGGCTTCCTTTCCTAAGAAAAAACGAGCTTTTTTGAAAATAAATGTGAAAAAGTTTGGAGGAACAAAATAATTGTTGTACCTTTGCACCCGCAAACGAAAGGAATGCAGCGACACAATGGTGCCTTAGCTCAGTTGGTAGAGCATCGGACTGAAAATCCGTGTGTCCCCGGT